>SVLT01000004.1 GCA_015067845.1 Oscillospiraceae bacterium | reverse complement strand
CTCGATCCGTTTGACCCGTAGAGTCATGAAGAGGATACTGTTATTTGCTCTTGTCCTTGCTTTGCTTCTGACGTTTGTCGGCTGTACAGGTAACGGCAAGGACAAGAGTACGAATGAAACCGAAACGTCAGCTTCCTCGGCCGGTAAAACAGAATCCGTACCGGATGCGCCATCGGAAACGAAAACGGAAACGGAAACGCCCGGATCTGCTGTCTCCGGGCAGCAAACGGATCCACCCGAAACAAGTGCCGCCGAACCCGGCACGACCAACAGCGGTAAAGACAATTCGGGCGGTACAGAACCGTCGGGTGAACATACGGGAACGAATCCCGCAGAGTCCGGCACTACTAACACTGACGATTCGGGAGGCGTAGAACTGCCGATCGATTATTTCGGTTGATCGTACTTATCATAAAAGGATGAATAGAATATGAAATCAACAAAAAAACAGGGCTATAAGCATTATGATTTGTTTGCTTATGCTTGCGCAAACAGTTTCTTCGAGTTGGTCTTCTGTTCTGGTTTTTGCCTATTCGTCCGAACCGGAGGAGATGGCCAACACCAAGAACGACATTGATTTGCCCATCGACCCATTCCATGTGTTATCCTACGTTGCCGCGAAGGATGCGACTTGCACCGAGCTGGGTAACATTGAGTATTGGTACTGCGCCGATTGCGGTCAGGCTTGGCTGGACGAGGCTTGCACCCTGAACACCAACTTGATGGCTGTTGTGCTGCCTATGGTCGATCACACCTACGATAACGACTACGACGTCGATTGTAACGAGTGCGGCGCTGTCCGCGAGGTTTGCTATTCGATCCTCACCTTCGGCGGCAACTCCGTCTCTGAGGACGTTCGCGGTCTGGCTTTCCGTTTCTTGGTGAGCGCCGAGTACACGGATTTGAATTGGAACGCCGATTCTAACCTGTACATCGACTACAACAACTGTACCGTGACACCCGACTCCAGCGGCACTTACAAACTGGTGAGCATGGGTGCTGTGCTTTCCAACAACGGCAGCGACACCTATTTGGACAACGTGAACGGCATTAACGTAATGAACGTTGTGGCAGAGAAGGTGGTTAAGGAAGGCGAGGATGCTCCTTTCTTTGCCATCCGTGTTGTGAATATCCCCGAGGTTCATTTCGACACGGTGATTGCCGCCCGTCCGTATTTCATCTACGAGAATGAGGCCGGCGAGCAGATTGTGGTCTATGGTGAGGAAACGGCTGCTGCCTACAACGGCGTTCTGAACGATTAATCGTAAGATGCCAAATCAGTAAGACCCATTTATAGCGACACCCCCACGGTGAAAACCGTGGGGGTGTTTTTTTGTAAACGAAAACCACGCGATAGTCGCGTGGTTGGATAGAGCTTTAGCGATGAAAAAGCCCGCCGCAGCAGGAAGGCCCCCTTGTGTAAAGGGGGCTGTCAGCCGTTAGGCTGACTGGGGGGTTGTTATGCATAAAAGGAAGTGTGCTTATACACTGAACAATCCCTCCGACCTCGTCGGCATTTGCCTCCTCGGCCACTTCCCTTTACACAAGAGAGGCTTTTCGTCGGCAAGTGTTACGCCATTAACACAGAAGCCGGAAAAACGGCTTTTGAGCAACAAGACAAATACCAAAAAAATTACGCCACCGATAATAACGGTAGCGTGAGAACGATTTTTGCCTGTCTCTCTTTGCAAATACATTATAGCACAAAAAACACCGCTTGAAAAGACTTGTAAATCATTTATTTTCATATAAAATATTGGTAGAAAAATGAAACTTTATCATGGAGGTACAGTAGTAATGAACAGAGCAGATATGGTTTTTGACCTTTCTTCCATATGGTCGACAGTGAAAGAGGTGTTTCCATACTTTGACCGATTGCAGATCGATTGGGATGAGCAATATCGCACTTATCTTGAAAAGATTCTCCAAGTAAGTGATGAGGGCGAGTTCCATCGTCTTTTGACAGAGTTCATGGAGAGCCTAAAAGATGGTCATACAAAATACTTCCCACCTGCTGCGTATAGAAAATCAAAGCCTTTTGTGCGCCCCGATGAGCCCTCTTTCACAATGGATGAAGGTGTCTTAACGATCAAGCTTAACGAGTTTATGAGAAATCACGCACCCTATGTCAGAGAATTGTTGGAGACAACACCGAATATCTCGCTGGTACGATTGGATATACGGAACAACATCGGTGGAAATACCTACCACGCAGCAAAGGTGGCCGAGCTTTTCATTTCCGGAACATTCCAGAGCTGCCAGAAATGGACGCAGGTGCGAAACGCAGTAGGTACTGCCGGTGCAAGTCAACTTGTCTGTTACAGCCAGGAAGAAATTCAAAGGTGCATTAAAGATGGAATGTTTACGGAAGAAGCAATTTCCGATGCCAAAAGCGTAATGAATCGCACAAAATACGAAACATATACATCCTCCCACGGTGTAGAAAATCAATGTGCAATCTATGATGGCCCATTGCAGATTTTGATTTCCCGAAACACTATGTCCGCCGCAGAGGATTTTACTGCTATGTTCAAGGGCAATAAACGAGGAACGTTAATTGGAGAACCGACCTATGGGTCAACTGGTACTCCGTGCATGATTCCTCTTCGCTGCGGCGGTCGGGCCCAAGTTGTTTCTGTTGGCTATCGTTTGTTGGACGGAACAGAGTTCATTGGAAAAGGTATCATGCCTGATGTTGAAATGGATGCAGCTTCTATTTAATTCACTAAAATTTGCATCCCTGTTTGCTGTATAAATAACGCCAGCCGCCGACAATTAAGTCGGCGGCTGTGCTGCTTTGTGTCATGTAGGGGCAAAATGCTGTGGGGTTGCTAATTCCAAAAAAGGGGTGTATAATGCAATTAAGGATGTAGGGATTTGAAATAAAACATCCTCAGGGGGATTATCTATGCAAACAGAAATGAAACAAAGATGGATCAGTATATTTCTGTGCTGTGTATTGCTGCTGAGCTTCCTGTGCGGCATCATTCCCGCTGCCCAGCCCGTCTCCGCGGTGGAGATCAGCTATTACGGACGGGAGCAACTGGCACAGCTCAACAACGCTACTGCCCTTTTGTATGCCTACGACCAGATCGTGGCCGGCGTGGAAGAAGCCGCAGCGAGCATCTCGGTCTATAACGGAACCAATGCCCTCAGCTCGACCGAGCTGAAAACCGTCATGAGTGCCTATACACGGGATCATGTGGAGCATTTTTGGGTGAGCGGTTCCTACACATACACCACATCGGGCAACACCTGTGTCTCACTCAAACCCAGCTATACCATGGACAAAACTGACATAGCTTTTGCCCGGTCTGCCTTTGATGCCGCCGTGGCGCAGATCCTTTACGGCATGGACAACGGCATGAGCGAATTGGAACGGGAACTGTATCTCCACGACAAACTGGCTTCTGTGGTCACCTATAAAAGCGGCGACAATGCCCACAACGCCTACGGCGCGCTTGTGAACGGAACTGCGGTTTGTGAGGGCTATGCCAAGGCGTTGCAGTATCTGTTGCAACGGGCGGGGATCCAGTCGTTTCTCGTCTTTGGAGAGAGCGTGAATCCCGCAACCCAGAAAAGGGAAAGCCACGCATGGAACTATGTGCGTATCGACGGAAAATACTATCATGTGGACGCGACCTGGAATGACCAGGGGAAAACGCTGTACCATGCCTATTTCAATCAGACAGACAAGGTCATAAAGAGGGATCATGCCATCGATGGAACCAACTATCCCCTGCCTTCCTGTACGGCTACTGACGCCATGTACTTTACAGGCAAGGATACTTATTTGGATAGCTACGATGTGGACAAGGTGGCCAAGCTGTTGAAAAACAATGGTCTCAGCGTCCATTTGTATGTCGCCGATGGGGATACTTCTGCATTTTGGGAATGGGCGAAGAACAATATCTCCGCGATTGCCAAGAAAGTCAACGTCACCGGCAGTTATAGTTATAGCGCCAAGTTCTTGGGCGGAGAAATCGTTCTTACGATAACTCCCAAGAATCAACAGCCCGCCAATCCGGAGACATCAAAGCCGTCAACGGAAACATCAAAGCCGTCGACGGAAACATCAAAGCCGTCAACGGAAACCTCGAAGCCGTCAACGGAAACATCAAAGCCGTCGACGGAGACATCGAAGCCGTCGACGGAGACATCGAAGCCGTCGACGGAGACATCGAAGCCGTCGACGGAGACATCGAAGCCGTCAACGGAGACATCGAAGCCGTCAACGGAGACATCGAAGCCGTCAACGGAAACCTCGAAGCCGTCAACGGAGACATCAAAGCCATCGACAGAGACGACAGAGCCGGCAACAAAACCGACAGAGTCACAGATCCAGCCCCCCAAGGATGAGACCGGGTCAGGATCCGAAGAGGATACTTTGGAGAAAATGCCAGTCGGTCTGATCGTTGTGGCAGTCGCTGGTGTGGGTGGGACTGTATTGGTGGTTTCACTGATGCGTTCCAACAAAGGAAAAAGAAAGAAATAAAGCATAAATGCAGCACCATTCCGACCTGGAATGGTGCTGCTGTCATTAGAGCATTATTGAATCCGTGTAATTACCAAGTGCGCGGAAACCGGCCGGGTTCCACCTGCCAGCGGTGTGATCGTCAGCGCCTCAGCAGTGCCGTCGGGATTACGCACAGTCAAAAGGGAGTTGATAACCGTTGTTTCCACAATGGCCATGCCTACGATTTGGGACGAGCCTGTTGCACGGCCTACTACGGTATATGCCAGATCCTCGCCATTTTAGGTCAGAATCAGCTGTCCGGCCTCGGTCGCGCTTACCTGGAACAGCACCTGATAGGTGCCGATTTCGGCCAAATTGAACGAGTCAGGGCCAGGTGGGTAGCCGGTTCCTGTTTCTTAACGGCATCGTCCTATTATATGAGTCGGGTGGCGCGTCTGTTCCTGTATACATTTGAAACAAAACAGCAGACCCGAAAGAAGGTTTTGTACCTCTTTCGGGTCTGGTTTTTATGATATTGATTGGCTTATTTGCCGGGGTAGAAGTGGGCGCGGGCTTCTGCCAGATCGGCGAAGGCCTTTTCGAACTTCTCTTTTTGCTCCAGGGTGGTGTTGACCCAGGGGGCGATGATGTGACCCAGAATATTCTCGTCCGGGGCATCTGCCAGGAACTGCACCAGATTCCAGGTGTTTTTGGGACGGCTGGGCCAGCTGGTGGGCAGGTACTGCTGACCTGCCTTGCAGTAGTCAATGCCCTGCTCCCGGAAATTCTTCAGACGGGGCAGATCCTCGATATACTCCAGACCCAGGTGGTTGAACTGATTCAGGTGGCGGAAGGGGAAATCCTCCATCTTGGTGAAGTTTTTTGGATCAAGACTCCAATAGTACCAGGGGCAGAGGAGCACTTCGTTGATGTCAAAACGCTTGCGGTACTCTTCCGGATTCACAAAGGCTGCGTCGTACCAGATGACGGCCTTTGCGCCGGTGTCGGCAACACAGTCCACCAGGTAGCGCACATCGTGCCAGTACAGCTCACCGTGGCGTGCGATGGCGTACTCACGGTTCTTGGCCATGTTGATGTCCTCTTCGTCCATGCCCAGGTGGATATACTGGGGATGCTCGAACACTTCGCTGACTTCCTTGATCAGATCGGCAGCGACCTTATAATAAATGTCGGAGCTGATCATACGGGCGTACTGCTTCAGCCAGTTGCAGTGGAAGGCGGAGAAGTTCAGCTTGGGAATGATGGTGATGCCCAATTCCTTACAACGGGCGATCTCCTTGCGCACTCTGGCGTGGCTCCATGCGTTTTTCATGGACAGCTCGGGGTGGCTGTGATACTCGATGCCGTCGCCCACATCCAAAAGAATGTGATTGATGCCCTGCTTCTGGCAGTTTTCCAGGATCCAGTCCCACATTTCTTCAGAGAACTGATCGTACAGGTCGGGGTACACGATGGTCCATTGATTCATGGACAGCTCAACCATAAGGGTCCACATTTTGTTCTGTGCCATGGGGATACCTCCATATTTTTACTGTGATAAGTGCATTGTACTATCCGGTACCGGGAAAATCAAGTGAAAAGCAAAAAAATACAACAAAAAGGTAAAAAGATGATTGTGTTTACCTGCAAGGCGTGATAAACTGACCTTATAAAACGCAAAAGAGAGAGGCGAACGCATATGAAACGCGGCGACGGGCTTTATCAGCAATATCTGAATATCCTACGGGAGGAGCTGCGGCCGGCAATGGGCTGCACAGAACCCATTGCGCTTGCATATGCCGGCGCAAAGGGACGGCAGCTTTTGGGCGGGCTTCCGGAAAGCGTGACCGCCCGTATCAGCGGCGCGATCATCAAAAATGTAAAAAGCGTCATTGTGCCCAATACCGGCGGACTTCACGGCATTGCGCCGGCCATCTGCATGGGCATTGTGGCGGGAGATGCGGACAAGGAATTGCAGGTGCTGTCCCAGGTGACACCGGAGCAGATCCCGGCCTTGCAGGAATTTATGGACCGTGTGCCGGTGGAGATCCTCCACGCGGACAGCGGTCTGTCCTTTGATATTGACCTGACCCTGACACGGGGTCGGGAGCAGGTGCGAATCCGGCTCATCAATCACCACACCAATCTGGTGTATCTGGAGAAGAATGGGGAAGTGCTGCTGAATTTGCCGGTGACGGAGGCCTCCGAGGATCATCTGACAGACAAGAGCTGCCTGAACATTGGGGACATTGTGGCCTTTGCCGACTGCCTGGATGTGGAGGATGTGCGCGCCACCATCGGACAGCAAATTGCCTGCAACCTGGCTCTGGCGGAAGAGGGACTGAAAAACGACTGGGGCGCGAACATCGGCAGCGTGCTGCTGCGGCGTCAGGGCGATCTGCTGAGCAAGCAGGCGGCGGCCCATGCTGCGGCCGGCTCCGATGCTCGGATGAGTGGCTGCGAAATGCCTGCGATCATCATCTCCGGCAGCGGAAACCAGGGAATTACATCCAGTGTGCCGGTGGCGGTGTATGCCAAGGCATTGGGCAAAAGCGAAGAGGACTTGCTCCGTGCAGTGGCGGTGAGCGATCTGGTGACCATTCACCAAAAGACCGGTATCGGACGGCTTTCCGCCTACTGCGGCGCCATCAGCGCAGGCTGCGGCGCAGGCGCCGGTATCGCCTATCTCATGGGCGGCAAGGAGCACGCAGTGGCCCACACGGTGGTCAATGCCATCGCCATTTTGTCCGGCACGATCTGCGACGGCGCGAAGCCGTCCTGTGCCGCGAAGATCGCTGCGGCGGTGGATGCCGGCATTTTGGGCTGGGATATGTACTGCGAAAAGCAGCAGTTCTACGGCGGTGACGGCATCGTCACCAAGGGCGTGGACAAGACGGTACGCAACGTGGGCCGCCTGGCCCGTGAGGGTATGCGCGCCACGGACAAGACCATTTTGGATATCATGCTGGACGAGGAAAACACCCGGCGTTGCTGAATGTCTTTACATTATGTCATTGCGAACCAGTGACCTCGGGTCACTGGTGTGGCAATCCGTATCTTGTGGCACCAAAGGTGCCACGCAGCTCTGTGAGCCGCAGGGAAAACGGATTCCCACGGTCGCCTCCGGCTCCCTCGGAATGACATAATCGATAGGCTATGTGTTTTACCGGGCGATTCGTGAATCGCCCCTACGGACATAAATGTCGATGCGTGTAGGGGGCGGCGCCTTCGACGCCCCGAAAGAACATTTTCTGTTGTCAAACATCGGGCTGTCGTGGGCGCCAGCCCCTACAATTATAGTTCAAATCACGAGAAAACTCCCTGCACATTTGCGTGCAGGGAGTTGTTTCTCATTTTTTCAGCAGATCTGCAAGGGTGATGCCCTCGAAGAAGCTGTCGATCATGCTGTCCAGCTTGTCCCACATGGGTTTTGCTTCACAGCAGGTAGTTCGGGAACAGGCCGCCGGGCCGGTGGTGGAGCAGGATGCAACCGCCAGAGAGCCCTCCGTCAGCTTCAGAATACTGCCGATGGTGTAGCAGTCCGCCGTGCGATTGAGCCGATAGCCGCCGCCCTTGCCGTGGACGGCATCCACAAAACCCGCCTTGGAAAGGGTGGTCATGATGGATTCCAGATATTTTTGAGAAATATGCTCGGCCTCAGCAATTTCTTTCAGGGGGATGTATGCACCCGGGTCTTTCTGAGCCAGGCACACCATGACCCGCAACGCATAGCGTCCTTTTGTCGATACGATCATGGCTTACTCACAATGGGCGCAGTGCTCACAGTCGGGGAAGTCCTTGGCATCATAAGGGATATTATTTTTGTCGAAATAGTCCTTCAATGCGCTTTTGATGGCTTCCTCCGCCAGAACGGAGCAGTGCATTTTGTGCAGGGGCAGACCGTCCAATGCCTCGGCAACGGCCTTGTTGGTCAGCGCCATAGCTTCGTGAATGGATTTGCCCATGATCATCTCGGTGGCCATGGAGGAGGACGCGATGGCGCTTCCGCAGCCAAAGGTCTCGAATTTTACATCCACGATGATGTCGTTTTCAATTTTCAGATAGATTTTCATAATATCGCCGCATTTGGCGTTGCCCACTTCGCCCACGCCGTCGGCGTTTTCGATCACGCCCACATTGCGGGGGTGCATGAAGTGGTCCATAACTTTTTCGCTATAAAGTGCCATAATCTTTCTCCTGTTTACAAAATATATGTTCTCTTGCCGGTTTGCAGATCCCGCCAGACGGGGGAAATGCTCCGCAGATATGCCACGACCTCGGGGACGACGGTCAGAATGTGGTCGATTTCTTCCTCGGTATTGTATTCGCTGAGGGAAAGTCGCAGAGAGCCATGGGCCACATCGTGGACACGGCCAATGGCCAGCAGCACATGGCTGGGATCCAGAGAGCCGGAGGTACAGGCAGAGCCGGAGGAGGCCTGCACGCCCTTCATATCCAGCAGCAGCAACAGACTTTCGCCCTCAATACCCTCAAAGCAGAAGCTCACATTGCCGGAAAGACGGTTTTTGGGATCGCCGTTCAGGGCGCAGTGAGGGATCCGGGAAAGGCCGGAAATCAGTTTGTCCCGCAGGGCGGTGACTTTTTTCGTGTTTTCTTCCAAATGGGCCAGACTTTCTTCCAGCGCCGCAACCATGCCGCAAATGGCAGGCAGATTTTCCGTACCGGCCCGCTTGCCACGCTCCTGAGCGCCGCCGTCGATGACATTGGTCAGGGCGATGCCCCGGCGGCAATACAGCACGCCCACGCCCTTGGGGCCGTGAAATTTGTGGGCCGACAGGCTGAGCATATCGATATTTTGCTTTTTTACATCGATAGCCAGGTGTCCAGCAGCCTGCACCGCGTCCGTATGGAACAAGATACCTGCTTCCTTACAGACCGCGCCAATCTCAGAAATGGGCAAAATAGAACCGATCTCGTTGTTGGCGTACATCACGGTGACCAGGCAGGTCTCGGGACGGATGGCGTTTTTTACATCCTGGGCGGTGATGTTGTGATTGGTCTTCACATCCAGATAGGTGACCTCAAAGCCCTCTTTTTCCAACTTTTGCAGAACATGGAGCACTGCGTGATGCTCAAAAGCGGTGGAAATGATGTGCTTTTTTCCCTTCTTTTCCCCCAGTCGGGCGGCAGAAAGGATGGCTTGATTGTCCGCTTCGCTTCCGCCGGAAGTGAAGTAAATTTCCCGGGGCTCGCAGCCGATGCAGGCGGCCATGCGCTCACGGGCGTTTTCCAAAACTTCCTTGGCTTCCTGGCCCACGCTGTGCAGGCTGGAAGGATTGCCGTAATAGGTTTCAAAGGCCGGCATCATGGCCTGTAAAGCCGCCTGACTGATCTTTGTTGTAGCGGCGTTGTCGGCATAAACTTGCATAGTGTAATCCTCCTTGGGGGAAGTATCATTCCGAGGGCCGTAAGGCCCGTGGGAATCTCCCGGCACGATGCTTGTTACTGCATGCATTTTCGATGAACCTTACCAGGAGATTGCCACGTCGGCCCTGAAAGGGCCTCCTCGCAATGACACGGGTTTTATTTACCTAGTATTTTCATAGGTAATATAGCACTACTTACCTACTTTGTCAATAGGTAAAAGCGTTTTGATTTCAAAATTCTCCCAGATTTTTCGACTTTTTCAGCGGTTACAATCGGCGCGCCATGGAATATTAAGAGGGCAGATGTGAAGGAGGATTGGAAATGAAAATTTTGTTCAGACGCATCGCCGGTGCGGCGCTCATTATATATATGTTGGCCGGGACGGCTTTCGCAAAGGAGTTGATCCCCGTAGGGCAGATCGTGGGGCTGGAATTGCAGGACCGTCAGGTGGTGGTCGTGGGCTTCGATGAGAAGCAGGGCGGCGCAGCCAAGGCAGCAGGACTTCTCAGCGGCGATGTCATTAAAAAAATAGACGATACAGCCATCACCTGCGCCGAGGATGTACGCGAAGCACTGCGTTCGTCCAGCGGAACGGTGGCGGTGGAGATTTCCCGGGAGGGAAAAACCAAGCAATTTCAAATACAACCTTATATAACAGAAGACGGCCCGCGGCTGGGTGTGTATCTGCGGCAGGGCATCACGGGCATCGGCACGGTGACCTGGTATGACCCGGAGACCCATCAGTTCGGCACACTGGGTCACGGAGTCAATGACAGCAGCGGCAAATTACTGCCCATGGCCCAGGGATGGGTGTACCGGGCAAAGGTGATGACGGTCAAAAAGGGAAAGGCCGGTGAACCGGGGCAGCTTTATGGCTCGATCGTGTCGCCGGAACCGGCGGGCACGCTGAGCGCCAACACCCAGCAGGGCGTTTTCGGCACCTGCCGGGACGGCTGGGAAGGGCAGGCCATTGAGGTGGCGTCCATGTCAGAGGTAAAAACCGGGGATGCTGTGATCCGATCCACCGTTTCCGGTGATGCGGTACGGGAATATTCTGTGAAAATTTTGAAAATTTATCCCAAAGGCAAGGGAAATGGCCGGAATATGCTCATTAAGGTCACGGATCCGGTTCTGCTGGAAGCCACCGGGGGCATCGTGCAGGGGATGAGCGGCTCGCCAATCATCCAGAACGGCAAGCTCATCGGCGCGGTGACTCATGTGCTGGTGAATGACCCCACGACGGGATATGGAATCTTCATCGAAAACATGCTGGACGCAGCAGCGTAAAAAAAGAGGCGGAAACCGCCTCTTTATTTTTGCTTCAAAGTTTCTCTGGGCAAACAGCCGGTATAGTCCTTGTATACCTTTGTAAAATAGGAAAAGTTTTGAAATCCGCACCGGGTCGCCGCCTCTTTTACCGTACTGCCGGACAGAAGAAGCTGCTTCGCCCGATCGCAGCGCAGCAGATTCAGGTAATGCATTACGGTGTAGCCGGTGCGATCCTTGAATAAACGCAGGAAATAGTACTTGCTGAATCCTGCGCTGGCGGCGATCTGTCCCACTGTCAGATTTTCGCCCAGGTGCTGCTTCATATAATCCACGGCGGTCCATACGCTTTTTAAGGCCTCGTTCTGCCTTTTAACAGGTGCTTTTTGCGTACTGTAATTGCGGCAGAGGAAAAGGATCAGCTGCTGGACTGCGCACAGGGCAGCCGCATTGTGAAAGGCGTCAGAAGCGTTGTATTCCCGCACCACTTGCCCGAACAGTTCCCTTGCCCGATCGTTTTGGATCAGCGGAGCAAACCGCAATCCGGAAAGATCCATTAAGTTGGCTGCGCAGAAATCATTATCTACGATCAAGCAATAATACTTCACCGTATCCGGTGTTGTAACACTGTGGACGGCATAAGAATTGATAACGATCAGGTCTCCCGGCTGCACAGCGAAGGTGTTTCCGTCGCAGACCACACAGCCGACGCCCTCGGTAAAGTACAGGAGCTCTACATTCAGGTGCAGATTTGGGAGACATTCCTTGCAGCCCCGCAGCAAAGTGTCTTCGTGAAAAATGAACGGAAGACTTCTTTGCGCAAGAAAATGGGGCTCATAGGTCGTATTATTTAAGTTGGGCAATATATTGTTATTCATCCGCAATATTCCTTATCGTATTTCTGGGAATTATTATATATAATTAGGGTGTTGTTTGCAACAAAAATATGCTGATGTGAGGTGCTTGCTCTGTGATAAACCTGATACCTGCTGTAAAGAACCTGGAAATCCACAGCAATTTTTTTGCGGCAAAAGCTGTTTGCTGCGAGAAAAGCGGTCTGGATGCCCGGCTGCTGTCTGCCCTTGAAAAGCTTCCCTGTGACCCGTCCGGCGCTCCGTTGGATATCCGCATCAACGGCGATGAGGGAGAAGCGTACACCCTTTTGGTGGAGGAAAACCGGATCTCTATCGAAGCTGCCGGCCCGGCAGGCGCGTTTTATGCAATACAAACCCTGAGACAGCTGTTTACTCATAAGGAAATTCCCTGCCTGTCTATTGAGGACGAGCCGGATTTTCCCTACAGAGGATTTTACCACGATGTGACCCGGGGCAAGATCCCCACCGTGGAAAGAATCAAAAAGCTGATCGATCAGATGGCTTACTACAAGCTCAATTCCTTGCAGCTGTATGTGGAGCATACCTTTGAATTTGAGGAGTACAAGCAGCTAAGGGACAGCACCGGTTACCTTACAAAGGAAGACCTTTTGGAGATCGGCGCGTACTGCCGGGAAAACTTCATTGATTTTGTTCCGTCGTTGTCCACCTTCGGCCATCTGTACGAACTGTTGGAGCAACCCCAATACCGGCATTTACGGGTATTGAAGAATTATGAAGCAGAGCCGAATCTGTGGCGCAACAGAATGGTGCACCACACCCTGGATCCGGAACAGCCTGAGAGCATCGCCCTGGTGGGCAGCCTCATTGATCAGTATGTGCCCTGTTTTGAAAGCGAATGGTTCAACATCTGCTGCGACGAGACCTTTGATCTGCACAGCTACGATGCTCTGGGTGTGGATTCCGGAAAGCTCTATGTGGATTTTGTGAAAAAGATCATCGCCCATACGCAAAAGCACGGTAAAAAGGTCATGATGTGGGCGGATATCCTGTTGAAGTACCCCCAGACCATCGGAGAGATCCCTGAGGACATCTGTTTCCTGAACTGGGATTACAGCGCGGCGCCTCCGGAGGAAAAGATCACCCGCTTTGCCCAGTCCGGAAGAAAGCAGATCGTCTGTCCCGGTACAACGACTTGGAGCAGACTGTGCGAAAATGTGGCCGTGGAGGAGCCGAACATCTGCCGCATGGCCCGTTACGGCCATCAGCACGGCGCCCTGGGCGTTCTGAACACCAACTGGGGCGACTGGGGCAACCCCTGCAGTCTGGAGCTGGCTATGTACGGCCTGGTGCTGGGCGCGGAAATGTCCTGGTCGGTGGCTACGCCCGTGGATGAGGCATTTTACAGCCGGGTGAACGCGCTGCTGTATGAAAACGAAAACGGCATGAAGTATTTGAAGGAACTGAGCGCGCTTCATGAGCATGTCAATTGGAATGATTTTTGCAGAGCCTATTTTTATCACCGCTACGATTACATAAGCGATCAGCGAGAGGTTCGGCTGAATGTGGCCGCGGTGCAAAAGGGATATACGGAATTGGTCAAAAAGCTGTCCGCCGAGCAATGGCTCCGCGACGAATACCGGCAGGAGATGATTCTGGCGGCGGAGGGCGTGTGCGTGATCGCGGAACTGTGGGAAAAGCTGCTGGGCCGTCCGGTGAGCAGACTGACCGACACCCGGCAGTGGCTGAAAAAATACTCCGAAAAGTGGATGCAGAAAAATCAGCCCAACGAGCTTTACAGAATTCTGGAAATGTTCGAATACTGCGAGGATATTTGATTTTACATTTGATATTGTAGGGGCCGGGTTTTCCGGCCCCTATACATTTTTGGAAGAACCATGTAGGGGACGGCCCCCGGACGTCCCGCAAATGGGATGTGCTTTTAACGGGGCGTTGTGGGCGCCGCCTCTACATAGTGTGTTCGGCGGTAGGGGACACCACAATATATGCTGTTTTATACTTCAATCGCGGTCTTTTGTTTTTGCTACGAAAACAAATTTTTAAAAAATTATTAAAAAAGGTTGACATAGAGGCCCAATCGTAATATAATGTAGTCTATCTTTAAGCCCTTTGGACTCTTTGTCGAAAAGTGTCTGGCGGGCAACAAGAAAAATTTTCCGTAAAGAGGAGGAAAACATTATGAACAAGACTTTTAAGTCCGTACTGGCCATGGCTCTGTGCCTGGTGATGGTTGCTGCTCTGTTCGCAGGCTGCGCTCCCACCGACACTCCCATCGCTCAGGTTTCCCTGAAGCAGGCTGAGTACAACACCACCACCAGTGTCATGCCCAGCAACTGGAACGAATTTACCTATGCTGACAACAATGACACCCAGATCATGAGCTACATTACATCTTCTTTCTTCGAATATGACTACAAGTTCGAAGGCGACAAGAAGTTTAATGATGATGGCTCCATCAACAAGGCCGGTATCGTTCCCGGTGCTTACACCACCAACTACTCCGCAGCCACCAAGCTGGAAGACGTTACTTCCGCTGTTGATGCAAAGTGGGGCTACACCGACGACCAGAAGGCCGAAGGTGGCTACGCTTGGAAGATCACCCTGCGTGACGACCTGAAATGGGACGATGGCACTGCCATCACCGCTGCTGACTTCGAGTGGTCCATGCAGCAGCTGCTGGATCCCAAGTTCATGAACTTCCGCGCAAATACTTACTATGATACCCTGATGATCAAGAACTCCAAGGAGTACTTCTTCTCCGGCGCTCCCATCTATACCCCCATCGTTCCTGCTTATGGCAGCGATGAAACACCCGACTACTCCTTCAATCTGGAAGGTGCCGAGGTCTATATGGGTGTCAATAGCACCGGTATGACTCTGGCCGGCTATTCTCTGACCGACCTTATCACTAATTATGTTGGCTCTGCAGAGGCTATTGCTGCCCTGAAGGTCATCGCAGATGCAGCCAATGAATATGGCTACACCCTGATCACTGAGGACAACATGGATGCAGCCAAAGAGCTGCTGGCCTATGCTCTGCAGCCCTTCGGCCTCGACTGGAGCAGCATGGACGAGGCTACCCAGCAAGAGCTGTTCATGGAAGCTCTGTTCTATGTCTCCGGTTACGGCGACGAAGTGGCATGGGATACCGTTGGTTTCTATACTATTGAAAGCGAGAACGCCATCGTTCTGTGCCTGGATAAGTCTTACGAATTCCTGAAGGAAGACGGCAGCCTGTCCGTTTGGGCTCCCTACTACTTCTCCAGCCTGCCTCTGGCACACAAGGAAAAGTACGATGCTGCCAGAATCGAACCCGCTGAGGGTGCAACACTGTGGACCTCCAAGTACAACTCTTCTCTGGCTACTACCGCTTCCTGGGGCCCCTACAAGCTCGTTGAGTTCGAGGCCGGCTCTCACTACAAGCTGGCGAAGAATGAAAACTGGTATGGATGGAATCTGGATCAGTACAAGAACCAGTACAACATCACCGCCATCAACTGCCGTAAGGTCGAAGATCCCAACACCCAGTGGCAGGGCTTCCTGGCCGGTGACTACGACGATTCTGCTCTGCAGGACTTCAATGTTGCCGACTATCTGGACTCCAAGTACGTTTACTTCACCTCCAACGACACCGGTACCTTCGGTATGCAGCTGTACTCCGACCTGGACACCCTGAAGGCCAGCGACAACAACAACGGTATCCTGGCTATCCAGGAGTTCCGTCACGCTTTCAACCTGGGTCTGAACAGAAGTGACATCGTTGAGAAGATCTGGCCCGGCACCGCAGTTCCCTGCTTCGGCCTGGTTAACGTTGCTTACTACTACGACATCGAAAACTCTCCCGACCTGGAAGACGGCGGTCAGTACCGTAACAGCACCATCGCCAAGGAAGGCATCCTGCGCGCTTACGGCTTCACTCAGAATGCTGACGGCAAGTGGTCCAGCGGCGATCTGAAGGATCTGTCCACTGACGACGCTTACGACGCTCTGACCGGCTACAACCCCACTCTGGCTAAGGAAAAGATGAAGGAAGCTATTGCTATCCTGACTGCTGATCCCGAGAAGTACGGCTACGATGCTTCCAAGGACATCACTCTGGTTTACGGTGCTTCCGTGGACACCGACAAGCAGAGATTCCGTGCAGAATACCTGCAGGGCATCCTGGACGGCCTGACCGAGGGCACTGCTCTGGAAGGCAAGATCAAGGTTGTCTTCGACGCATCCGCAGGCTCCAAGTGGTCTGATGCTTTCCGCTCCGGCGCTACGCAGATCGGCTTCGGCTACGGCTTCTCCGGTGCCGCTTTCGATCCCTTTGACATGGTGGGCGCATTCGTCGATCCCGACGATGATCTGAACTACCACATGTACTGGGATACCACCAATATCGACATGACCCTGACCATGCCCGCCGGTGATTACGAGGGCGCTGGTGAGACCATCACCATGGATGTGCAGAACTGGTTCTTCTGCCTGAACGGTCTGGCTGAGTCCGAGGGCGCGGATAAGACCTACAACTGGGACGAAGGCAAGGCTCCTATGGAAGCTCGTTTGACCATTCTGTCCGCTTTGGAAGAGCTGGTTATCAAGGAGTCCCGTTCCGTTATGCTGATCGCTAACGGCGGCGGTTCCTTCCTGGGTGCTAAGTTCTCCTACTTCTCCGAAGACGAGCACACCTTCATGGGCTTCGGCGGTCTGAGATACATCGAGGTCAACTACACCGATGCTGAGTGGGAAACCTTCGTTTCTCAGAACAACGGCGACCTGTCCTCCGAGTACAAGAAGTCCGAGTAATTTCGGAGTTCTGAACGACTGAACTAAACTAACGCAAACGGCGGTGAGCCACTGTGCTCACCGCTAGTTTGCCATTTTTATGACACCCGAAAAGCGAAATTAGTGAATCCACAAATTGCAAAAAAGCAAAGAATTCGACTTCTGCTAAGATGAATAATCCCGCGCATGGGGTTTTATAATAGCTAAAAGAAGCTATTTATTGACAAAATAAGACGGTATGTATCGTCATTTTTGGCGGCGCGCCGCCTTTGTGCGCGCAGAGCCACTCAATTAACTGCTTTTTGGCTCACACTGTGAATTGGAAAACAATCAAACAGAGGAGTAATACCTATGTATATGTTTAAATATGTGTCGAAGCGCTTGGGCTTGATGCTGTTCACATTCTTTATCATTTTTACGATGTGCTTTGTGCTGATCAAGCTTCTGCCCATTCCGACCAATGTGCTTCCGGGACAGGACCCTGTCATTGTTATGAAAACTCTGGAAGGCAGAGGCTGGATCACCAATATCCGAGAGGGCAGCAACGGCGTCTGGGAATATGACCGGGTGCCGATCCTGCAACAGTTCGGAACCTATATCAAGAGAATCGTGACTGAGGGCGACTTCGGTATTGTTACCACCTACGGTGAATATCTCAACATGAATATCTGGGAGGTTTTTGTCAGCCATCTGCCCCCCACGATCCTGATCAACATTTATTCCACCCTGATCGGCGTGCCCATCGGCCTCGGTCTGGGTATTTTGGCTGCGCTGAAAAAGAATAAATGGCAGGACCAGGTAATCAATATTTTCATTATTTTGTTGATTTCGGTTCCCTCCATCGTATTGGCTTTGATGATCCAATATGTGTTCTGCTTTAAGCTGAGATGGTTCCCACTGATCATGTCCACGAGCGACGATTACTTCACCTGGGAAGTGTTCCATTCCATGCTGCCGGCGGTCTTTGCCCTGTGTCTGGGCTCCATTGCGGGCTATGCCCGTTACACCCGTGCCGAGCTGTCCGAAGTGCTCACAGGCGAGTTTATGCTTTTGGCCAGAACCAAGGGCCTTACCAAGAGACAGGCCATCTATCGTCATGCCATGCGTAACTCCATGGTAGTCATTTTCCCCTCCATTCTTAGTGAGTTTATCTCCGTGCTTTCCGGCTCGCTGATCATTGAGAGAATGTTCGCCGTCAACGGTGTGGGCGGTCTCTACCTCAACACCATCACCTTCCAGGATTATGACTTCTTTATGCTGTTGTCCGGCTTCTACACCCTGATAAGTCTGACAGCAGGTATCGTGATCGATATCAGTTACGGCTTCATTGACCCGAGAATTAGAATGGGAGCGAAATAAGTATGAATAATAATTTCAATAACATTCCCATAGAGAAGTTTCAATTCACCAAGAGAAATGATTTGTATCATGACAGCAAATTTGAAACCAAGCCCGTAAGCTATTTTCAGGGTGCGTTCAAGCGTTTTTCCAAGAACAAGGGCGCTGTCGTGGCTGCTGTGGTGATTGCCATACTGGTGCTTTTTGCGATCATTGCCCCCTTCTTCACCCCCTTCCAGCCCGCGTATTACGATATGGTATACGCATATGCAAGCCCCAAGAATCCTCTGTTTGCCGAAAGCGGCATTGATTTCTGGGACGGCTGCAAGCAGAAGGAAACAAGCTATATCGGTTACCTCAAAGACCTCGCGATCGCTACGGAAACCGGCAGAGATGTCATCAAAAACGGCGAGTATGAAGTAAGCGAAGACGGTTCTGTTTATTCCTACCGTTACGACACCTATTACGGTGTGGGCTTCGGTAAGTATAAGATCATCTCTGCGGAAGAGTTCAAGGATATTCAGAGATACCAGAATGAAACCGGCAGACAGGTGCTGTATCCCGTTGTCAAGTTTGCTGACAGACCCAAGCTGGAAAAGAACAAGTACGACGCAAACATCTACTATAAGATGGAAAATCCTAATGCTTCCGCGATCCGTCCCAAGCTGAACAGCAAGGGTGAAATCGTTCCGAATTACTGGAAATATGAGGCCGGTGAGGACAATGGTCTGATTCCGGAGTACAACTCCCTCAGAATCGAGGGCGAGGACGGCATTACAGAGAAGGGCAAGCAGTACTTCTACGCCTACGGCCGTAAGGTTGACGGCGGTGTTGAAGTCCGAGCCGAATACTACGAATACTATACCTATCAGCATACACAGGTCAAGAAGGACGGCATCGGAGAGCCTGTGTTCTGGTTCGGTACCACCCAAACCGGTAAGGACGTCTTCGCCTGCCTCGCTTACGGCGCAAGATTCTCCTTCATTTTTGCCACAGTCGTTGCCCTGGCGAACTTCATTTTCGGTGTTATCTGGGGCTCCATTTCCGGTTATTACGGCGGCAAGATCGATCTGGCTATGGAAAGATTTGCCGAAATTTTGGGCGCCGTACCTACCATCATCGTCATTACCCTTTTGAAGTATCACATGGGTGCCACAAGCCAGGCTCTCGTCCTATTCATAGCGTTCTTTGCGACAGGATGGATTGGCATGGCGCACACTACCCGTATGCAGTTCTACCGCTTCAAGAACCAGGAATACGTTCTGGCGGCAAGAACCCTGGGCGCACGGGACCTGAGAATTATGTTCAAGCATATTTTCCCCAACGGTCTGGGCACCATCGTAACCAGCGTTGCCCTGGTCATTCCTGCTATGATCTACTCGGAGACAAGCCTCTCCTATCTGGGCATCATTAATCTGGAAGCTGGCAATACCACCTCTGTCGGTACTTTGATCGCAGCAGGACAGCAGTCCATCGTGGCAAATGCCGGCCACGTGGCACTCTTCCCCTGTCTGTTCTTGGTTCTTTTGATGCTCAGCTTCAATTTGTTCGGCAACGGTCTGCGCGATGCGTTTAATCCGTCGCTGAGAGGAACGGAGGATTAAGGATGAATAAAGAAATTAAATTATCAGTAAATAATCTGAAAATCTCCTTCCGTACAGATGCCGGCAAGGTGCAGGCAGTTCGCAATATCTCCTTCGATCTTTATAAGGGCGAGACCCTGGCCATCGTGGGCGAATCCGGTTCCGGCAAGTCCGTTACCTCCAAGGCAATCATGGGCATTTCTGCCGGCAACTCCATTTACGAGGGCGGCGAGATCCTTTATGACGGCCAGGATCTGGTGCGTATCCCCGAGGAGGAGATGCACAAGCTCCGGGGCGACAAGATCGCAATGATCTTCCAGGACCCCCTGTCTTCTTTGAACCCCATTATGCGTATCGGTAAGCAGATCACCGAGGCCATGCTGCTGAAAAACAAGGCAAACCGCAAGGAGGGTCGTGAGACCTTTAACAAGACCCTTGCCCAGCTGTCCGAGACCATCAAAAAGGCCCTGGCTGAGAAGCCCGATGCCAATGTCTCCCCTGCGGATGTGGATAAGTTCATCAAAACCTTTGATGACTTCAACATTCAGGCCATCAAGCTGGAAAACAGCTACAACGCCGCCCGTACTGCCGCGGAGGAAATGATCGCCACCATCGAGGATCTGCTGTTCCTTACTGAGAACAGGCAGAAGGTGGATGTGGTGTCCATGCTGGGCCTCATCGGCCGCAAGCTGAAGGAGATCAACGACAAGTACTTCATTTCCCATTACGAGGATGCGCTGAAAGCCCATGCTGAGGCGTACGACGGTGTCCTTCGTGCAGAGAAGAAAAAGGTAACCGTTATTGATATGGCCAAGAAGCTGGTTGCGGCAACCGCATCCAAGAACGAGGCTTCTGCTGAGACCGTCCAGGTGCTGAAAGCGCTGGAAGAAACGGCCCGTGAGATGCTGGACCGTCCTCAGTACAACTTCTTCAGAATCGGTTACTATGTGTACAAGCACCCCCAGACCGACCTGAGCCAGATGTCCGCGGAAGAGGCCAACGAGATGACCATCAAGTTCCTCATGGAGGACTTCATGGACGACTTCATGGTTCTGGTCAAGATTGCGGTGCAGTATTCCTATGACCAGTCCATCGAAAACAAAAAGGCTGCCATTGCAGACCTGGAAAATGCTATTTCCTTCTTCGAGGCAGGGGATTTCTCCGCCCAGGCAGCGGAGGAGACCTACAAGCATGTGAACAAGAGCGTTCTGGCTGCCATTGATCCCCTTGCCATCGTCAAGGACAGCGTGGCCTACACCTTCGGCGGCGCTTTGCACAGAGAAGTGGAGAAGTATTTCTTCTATATCAAGAACAATCCCAAGGAAGAGGCCCGTTTTGCCCGCCAGACCGCCCAGAGAGAGGCACTCCTCGCCCGGGGCAAGAAGGTGGACTGGAAGGTCATTCCGAAGTCGGTTATTGAGCCCGAGGTGCAGATCGAGACCATCGTTTCTGTTCTCCTCCGTGTCATGAACAAGTTCAAGGCCGATGTTGCCGCCGCGGAGAGCTTTGATGCAGATAAGCGCTGTGTGGATCTCATCGATTATCTGAAAGAAAAGGCTTCTCAGGTGGTTTACACCCTGACCAAGCAGATCGCCAAGGAAAAGGCCATCAAGCTCATGGAAGAGGTGGGTATCCCCGAGGCCAGAATGCGTTACAGACAGTATCCCTTTGAGTTCTCCGGCGGTATGCGTCAGCGTATTGTTATTGCAATTGCCCTGTCTGCTAACCCCGATATCCTCATCTGTGACGAGCCCACCACCGCCCTGGACGTTACTATTCAGGCGCAGATCCTGGAGCTGATCAACAAGCTGAAACGGGAGCACAATCTGTCCATTATCTTCATCACCCACGACCTGGGTGTGGTTGCCAACATGGCGGACAGAATTGCCGTTATGTATGCCGGCAAAATTGTGGAATACGGCACGGCGGAAGAGGTGTTCTACAACCCTCAGCATCCCTATACCTGGGCCCTGCTGTCCTCCATGCCTGACCTGGATACCAACGAAAAGCTGGATGCGATCCCCGGTACACCTCCGAATATGATCTATCCCCCCGTTGGCGATGCCTTCGCGGAGAGAAATAAGTACGCAATGGAGATCGATTTCGAGATGGAGCCTCCCATGTACGAGGTTTCTCCCACCCACTTTGCAGCAACCTGGCTGCTCCATCCCAACGCACCTAAGGTGGAAATTCCCAAGATCATCACCGAGCGTATCCGGAGAATGAAAGAAAGAGGTGGCAACAATGGCGAATAATAACGAAGTATTGTTGAAAGTAGAACACCTCTGCCAGTATTTCCGCCTGGGCCGCAAGGACCTGAAAGCGGTTGACGATGTCAGCTTCGAGATCAAAAGAGGCGAATCCTTCGGTCTCGTGGGCGAGTCCGGCTGCGGTAAGACCACCACCGGCCGTTCCATCATCAAGCTGTACGATATCACCTCCGGCAATGTGTACTTCAAGGGCCAGCGCATCGGCGCAGGCACCCGCGCCTACAAGGACGCCATCTCTGCCGCCCGTAAGGATGCTGCCAAAAAGATCAAGGCTCTCCGCGCCGAAAAGGATGTGGACGATGTAAGAAAGGCCGAGATCCAGGAGGAGATCAAGAAGATCAACGCGGAGCTTGGCGCCGTTGTGGACAAAAACCGGGCTCTGATCAAGGATGCAAGATCCGACAGCAAGGAAGTTGACAAGCATTATGTCCAGACCCTGCTCAAAGCCCTGGAAGAAGAGTACGCCCGGAAATTCCAGATGGCGGAAGGCGACGACGAGTTGCTGAAAAAGCTGAAAAAGGAATACCAAAATCGCTGCCGTGTGGCAAAAAAGAGCAAACTCATTACGCAAATCCAGATGATCTTCCAGGATCCCATCGCGTCTCTTGACCCCCGTATGACCGTTCGTGATATTATCGCTGAGGGTCTGGTGATCAACGGCATCACCGACAAGAAGTATATCAACGAGAAGGTCTACGAGATTCTGGAAATGGTGGGCCTTGTGCGTGAGCATGCAGACCGCTACCCCCACGAATTCTCCGGCGGTCAGCGTCAGCGTATCGGCATTGCAAGAGCCGTTATCATGCAGCCCGAGATGATCATTGCCGACGAACCCATCTCTGCTCTGGACGTTTCCATTCAGGCACAGGTGATCAACCTGCTTAACGACCTGCGGGAGCGTCTGGGACTTACCATTATGTTCATCGCCCACGACCTGTCGGTGGTTAAGTACTTCTCTGACCGCATCGGCGTTATGTACTTCGGCAAGATGGTGGAGCTGGCGGATTCCGACGAGCTGTTTAAGAATCCTCTGCACCCCTACACCAAGTCTTTGCTGTCTGCAATTCCGCTGCCCGACCCCGTGTATGAGAAGCAGCGTGTGAGAATTCACTACAATCCCATTGCGGAGCACGATTATTCCGTGGATGCGCCCTCCTTCCGTGAGATCGCCCCCGGCCATTTCGTGCAGTGTAACGACGCGGAATTTGAAAAGTACAAGCAGCAGCTCAAGTAACAGGGTGGTTGAAAGCAGTGAATCAGGAAACCAAGACAGCATTGAGAAATTATGGGATTTGTGTTGGCATTGAGGCTCTGATCGCGTTCCTTGTGATCTGGTCAAAGGGCTTTTTCGCACACAGCCTGGCGGTGAATATCCAGATCTTGGCTGACGCATTCTTCGTCTCCGGTATCTTGATGACCCTTTTTGCGGGCATGATGTATATCAGCAGCGAAGGCGCACTCATTGGTATCGGTTTTGTGCTGAGAAATGTGGTGCTCACCTTTATCCCCATGGGCAGAGCAAAGCACGAAAAATATGCCGACTACCGGGCGCGTAAGCTGGCCAACGCAAAAAAGAATAACAACAGACCTATTCTTGTGACAGGACTTGTATTCCTTATCATCGGAGTTGTGTTCACAGTTATTTGGAACCAGGCATTTTATAATGCATAAAAGCATCCATGCAAACCAGTCGAGAGTTTTCTCGACTGGTTTTTTTATTTCTTGCAGATAAAATCAACCAGCGGTTGAATTATTGTGTCAGTCAACAAATGGTTGCTTGAAAAACAACCGCAAGGGGATTATACTGATGGCAGACATACAAAGGAAGTGATCTTATGTTTGATTCTTCTGTATTTGCCACGAATTTACGAATGGCGCGAAAAAGAAAAGGCCTTTCCCAGCGTCAGCTGGCAGAACAGCTTTTTCTTTCCACACAGGCGGTGTCAAAATGGGAACAGGGAGCTTCTATGCCCGACCTGCTTTGCCTTTGTAAATTGGCACAGATCCTGCAAGTGTCCACAGATTCCTTGTTGGGGGTAACCCCATCGGCGGAGCCTGCACTCATTGCCGTGGATGCCGGGGGCACAAAAACGGAGTTTGTCCTCATTTCCCATAGCGGCAGACTGATCAAGCGTCTGGTGCTCGGCGGCGCGAACCCCAACACCTGCGGAATACAGCAGACCTGCGATCTGTTTCGTCGGGGCATCGATTCGCTCATGCAATGCGAATGTCAGGTGATGGGCTTGTTTATTGGCGGCGCGGGCATGATATCATCCAACAACGCAGTTTCTGTGGAAGCGATCCTGCGGGATTGGTATCCCAATTTGCGCCTGCGCTGCATGACGGATATCTATAATGTTCTCGCCCACGCGGATACCCCGGACAATGCCATTGCCGTGATTTGCGGCACCGGCAATGTGGTCTTTGCCACCAAAGATGGAAAGCTTCACCGATTCGGCGGCGGTGGTTGGCGGTTGGAGCAGGCGGGAAGTGGCTACGATTTGGGCCGGCAGGCTTTGCTGGCGGCATTGGAGCATCGGGATGGCACAGGACCCGCTACCACTTTGACAGAATCGGTGGAGCAGAAGCTGGGGGGAAGGGTCTGGGACAATATCCAGCAGATCTATCGGGAAGATCCATCCTTCATCGCCTCCTTTGCGCCGCTGGTGATCCGTGCATGGCAGCAGCAAGATCCTGTTGCAACGGAAATCGTAACGGCCAGTATCCAGCGTCTTGCCCATCTGATCAATACAGCGGCAGACAGAGCGCCGAAGGCCAAACAGGTGCTGCTTGGCGGCAGTCTGCTGACGAAATGCGAACCTTTCCGCACAAAGCTGGCAGAGATGCTGAAGCCCGGGCTTTGCCCGCAGATGGTCTCCAAGCCTGCTGTCTGGGGTGCATGCTTGCAGTGTGCACGGATGATCCATTTACCTGCCCCCAATTTTGAACTTTTCATGGAAACATATCAGGAGGAAGTATAATGCTCACAACAGAACAGCGCAATCCGAAAACCACACATCTGGACAAAATGACCTCTTTGGAGATCGTTCAGGTGATGAATGAAGAAAATGCGTACAGCGTGGCCTGTCTGACCCCGGCGCTTCCCCAAATCGCCCGGGCCATTGATGCAATCGCCGAGGCCTTTTCCCAGGGCGGGCGGCTATTTTACATGGGTGCGGGGACATCCGGACGGCTGGCCGTGGTGGACTCCGCAGAGTGCCCGCCCACCTTTGGCGTGCCCCGGGAACAGGTGGTCGGCATCATTGCCGGCGGGCTGGACGCTATGATCCACGCCAGTGAAAACGCCGAGGACGATCCTAATGACGGCGTTCGGGAACTGAAACAGCGAGAACTGACCGCACTGGATGTGGTGGTGGGAATTTCTGCTGCCGGCGGTGCAGCGTTTGTATGCAACGCACTGAAATACGCCCAGTCTCTGGGCTGCACTACCATCGGCATCACATCCAACCCGGGCAGTAAGCTGGATACCATCAGCGATATTTCCATTGCTGTGGACACAGGTGCTGAGGTACTCACCGGATCCACCCGGTTGAAAGCGGGCAATGCCCAAAAAATGATCTTGAATATGCTCTCCACCGGTGCTATGGTGCGCAGCGGCTATGTGTATGAGAACTTGATGATTAATTTAAAGCCAACCAATATCAAACTCCGCGGCAGAGTCATCCGCATTGTCAGTCAAATCACAGGCTATGACGAGATGGCCTGTGTGGATTTGCTGGAAAAGAGCAACTGGGTCATTCGGGATGCTCTGCAACTGTGGAAACAGCAGGCATAAAGTTTACCGGGCGGTCATTGACCGCCCGGTTTTTTATTTCAAGGAATTATAAATTTCTTGCGACGCTTTGATTGCCTGAATGGCGTTTTCGTGAACGTGCATCCAGTCCTTGTCGATTCGCTCCCAGGTAGTCTGCATCATGCCCAGGAAATGCTCCGGAGCGATGTTTTCCATGCAGTATTTGGTCAGCTCAGGCATATTGTCCAGCTCCGCCCAGACGCTGGCCGTGGGTACTTGGTCATAGCCCAGCGCGGAGAGCTTTTCAAAGGAAGCGAGCATTTGCCGCCGGAATTCGGTTTTTTCACCGAAATCGCCCTGACATTTCCAATAGTACCAGCCGCACATGACTACGGATTTTGGCATTTTTTCGATGCACTCCTCCGGATAGGCCCAGAAATAGTCCGCCCAAATCCATGCTCGGGCGCCGCAACGCTCCACACACTCCACCAAATAATAAAAATCATGCCACCAAAGCTCGTGCTGACGGATGATTGCGATCTGCTGATTGCGCTGATTTTTCAGTGTTTCTTCGTCCATTCCCAGATGGAAATGCTTGGGTTTAAAGACCGCGCACACCTCTTCGATCAGGTCACGGCAGACGTTGTAATAAACGGAGGTGGAGATCATCCGAGAATATTCCCCCAGCCAGATGTCGTGGGCGGTGGAGAAATTCAGCTTGGGGATGACCTCAAAGCCCAGAGCCTTCAAGCGTTCCACTTCTGCGGACATTTCTTCATGGGTCAGTGCGCCCTTTGCGGAAATTTCGGGATGGGATCTGTACAGCAAAGACTCGGCGACGTCAATGATCAACGTGTTCACACCGGCTTCTTTCAGCTCCAGAGTGTGTGCCTCCCACAGAGGACGGTCAAAGCGCAAAACCTGGGATGCACAGGGAGTCGACCGATGCTCCCGGCCCCGGGTGTTACCCACTTCGTTCCACATATTGCTACCCAGATGCAGAAGATGGGCCCACATAAAATTATCTTTTTGCATAATATTCTCCTTGTTTGCAGTATTTTCAGATAGAGGCATTATAGCACATGGAAAATCAAAAGTAAATATTTTACAGCTGTTTTCGAAGGGCGATTGTAGGGGCGAGCATTGCTCGTCCGCCCGTGCAATATTGAACTGCGGAACGGACGGCCAATGTCCGCCCCTACATGGTTTGTCGTTTTGTGTAATAAACACCGCATTTTGTTTCTTGATGGGAAATCCGGTTTGGCGTTACAATAAAATCAGCTTTTCAGGAAGCAAATTTGTCAAGGAGGAACATTATGATCACTTCACAAGATATCAAAGCTGCCGCCAAACGGCTGGGCGCGGATATTGTGGGCATCGGTTCCATCGACCGTTGGAGCACAGCTCCCATCCAGATGGACCCCAAGCAAATTATGCCCAATGCAAAATCCATCATCTGTATGGGTTTCCGTGTGTTCCGCGGCTCTCTGCGGGGCATTGAAGAAGGTACCTATTTTTCCAACTATTCCGCTATGGGCTACGGCGGCATCACCTATTTGTACATGCCCATGACAGTCATCAATCTGAGCAAAATGATCGAGGATGCAGGCTATGAGGCCGTTCCCATGGGTCACCAGAGCGACTGGCGCGGCATCGACAACTACGGTTACATGCGCAAGGACTGGTCCCGTCCCGTCGCGCCCGGCAAGGCGGCTCCCGATGTGATGCTCAATCTGCGTATTGCCGGTTTCCTCTGCGGTCTGGGCGAGATCGGTTATTCCAAGATGCTGCTGACACCGGAATTCGGCCCCCGTGTCCGTGTGGGCGTTATCATCACCGATATGGAGCTGGAGCCCGATCCTATTATGGAGCCCGGCACTCTGTGCAACCGCTGTATGGCTTGCGTCCGGGAATGCCCCGGCGGCTGTATCCCCAAGGACCGTACCGTCAAGGCTAATGTTGGCGGCTACGAGCTGGAATGGGCGGATGTGGACATGCAGAAATGCGCCGTCGCGTTCCGTGGCGCAAGACCTGTGGAGGAGGGCGAAAACGACAAGTATTTCGACCATGTGGATGGCTACACCAATGCCTTCAACACCCCCTTCAATAAAAAGCCCCAGAATTTGTACAACACCGGACAGGCTGTTGGCGGCTCCGCCGGCTGTACCCGGGCCTGCATGATCAGCCTGGAAAAGCGCGGCCTGCTGAAAAACAAGTTCGTCAATCCCTTCCGTACGGAAAAGCCCTGGAGCGTGGACTGGTCTGCTGACCCATTCCCCGTGGACTACAAGGCACCCTACGAAGGCATGAATTCTCCCAACTCCAGAGAGCCGGTCAACCCGGACGACGCCGACTAAGCACATATAAGGAAAACAATATGAAATTTGCGGTAGGTTTTCAGCTATACGAAGGGAACGAAGAGCCCTTCTCTCACATTGTAAACACATATAAAGCGCATATTTCTGAGGTGTTTTTTGCCTGGCAGGACACCCCGTCAGGCAGAAGCGCCGTTGCCACCCGTCACGGCTTCACCGACTGGTCGGCTCAGAGCCGGATGGAAGAGGAACTGCGTGCCATCAAAGCCATGGGCATCAAGCTGGATCTGCTGTTCAACGGCAACTGCTACGGCGAATACGCCCTTTCGGAAAAGCTGGCAAACTCTGTGATCTCCGTGATCCGGCATTTGCAGAACACGGTGGGCGGCGTGGAGATCGTCACCACCGCATCCCCGGCCATCGCCCACACCGTGAAGAAGCATTTTCCGAATGTCGAGGTGCGTGCTTCCGTGAACATGAAGATCGGCACGGTCAAGGGCATGGAATATGTGGCCCATCTGTTCGACTCTTTCCATGTGCAGCGTGAGTACAACCGGAATCTGCCCTATCTGAAAATGCTGAAGGAGTGGGCCGATGCCAACGGCAAAAAGCTGATTTTGCTTGCCAACAGCGGATGCTTTGCCCATTGCTCCGGCCAGACCTTCCACGACAACATGGTGGCCCATGAGTCCCAGATCTGCGAGGTGCAGAATCTTAAGGATTTCATGCCCTATGTATGCTGGGGCGCGCTGAAAAAGAGAGAAAACTGGCACATGCTCCTGCAAAATACATGGATCCGGCCCGAGGATCTTCATCATTATGAGGATCTGTTCGACACCGTGAAGCTGGCCACCCGGATGCACTCCCTGCCCGGCATGGTCATCGATGCCTATGTGCGCAGAAGCTTTTTCGGCAACACACTGGATCTGTTCGAGCCGGGTTTCAGCAAGGCCATCGCGCCCTATGTGATCAACAACGATGCTTTCCCAAAAGATTGGTTTACACAAACCTCTGAGTGTGATAAAATGTGTCATAGATGCGGATACTGCAAAAAAGTATTTGATCAGGTACTTTTGAACACCATGGGAGTGTAGCAATGGATGCTTTTGAAGATATTTGCATAAGTGATGTAACCGTGCTTTCCGGTGTGCGCCCGGCAGGAAGAAACACCAATCTTCTGGATTCCGAGCGTGGGCGCGGACGCCACGGCTTGCTGTACATCTGGGACGGCGAAGCGGTTTTTACCCAGCGGGACGGGCGGAATATCACCGTGAAAAACGGCGATCTGCTGTACATTCCCAAGGGCCATCGGTACAAGATGGAGTATACCGCGCCCAGCAACACCTTTGTGCTTGCGAACATGGAAATATTCCATAAAAACGGCGATGCAGCCCCCTTGGCCCAGGATCTTGCGGTGTTGGTCAGGGACGATGCGTCCAACCGGATCGCAGCGATCATGGTCAAGCTGGAAATGTGCAGCGGATCTCAAGGGTTTGCGGCAGTTTTTCGCAGAAAAGAGCTGGTGTATAAGCTCTTGGGCGCGGTGTATGACAACAGTTCCGCACCCTCCTTTACATACCGGGGCTATCCTCAGATTTTTGCCGGTGTGCTGCTGTTGGAGCAGAGCTATCTGGAAAACCTGCCGGTTTCCCAATATGCGGAGGCCTGCAACATCAGTGTCAGCCTGTTCCGGTCGCTGTTTGGCAAGCAGTACGGCATGTCACCCGTACAGTACCGAAACCGCCTGCGGATCGACAGGGCGGCGGCCATGCTTGCGGAGGGCAGCTGCACCGTGGCGGAGGCGGCCTACGCCAGCGGCTTTGACAATGTTGGCTATTTTTGCAGATATTACAAAAAGATCACCGGGGAAACGCCCAAGGAAACAAAAAGCAAAAAATTCTGATTACACAATAAAACCGGAAGCGGACCAGTCCGCTTCCGGTTTTCCTGTAGGGAAAGGAATTAAGATAAGAACGTGTCATTCCGAGGGCCGCCAGGCCCGTGGGAATCTCCCGGTACGATGTTTCGTTCAGTATGCAGTATCGGTGAGCTTTACCAGGAGATTGCCACGTCGCCCCTTTGGGGCTCCTCGCAATGACATGGTTGGCGTGGATATCTGTTACAGTAAATGGGCATACAACCCGTGGGGATCGTCCACGAAATACAGAGGCTGCTGCTGCATTTTCCGGGCGGCCTTGGCTTCCAAAGCGGCACAGTTGATCAGCACGCATTTGGCCTGCAGAATCTGCCCGATGGCATAATCCCCTTCGTCCAGCACATCCAGTGTTCTTTCGTAACGCTGGGCAATGCCCGGGCCGTCCGGCCGGGTGAAATTATGCCGACGGATCTTGCGCTTGGACTCATTTCCATGTTCGTCCACGATGGTATACTCCTGATGACCGCGCAGGGCATAGGGGGCATCCACCACCTCTTCCATGGCGTGCATGAAGGAGTTGTGAGCCAGGGAACAGCCCAGCATGAGGATCTTGCCCCCGTATTTGGCGAATTTCCGATAGGGGGAGTGGATGCCCATGGGGGTGTCGTCCAGCTCCACGCCCTCACACAGCTCCTTTTGCAGCTTGCCGTAAATGGCCACGGAATGGGTGGGATGGTTGGTGCGGATCACGCCCTCGGTTTTGCGGAAAAACTCGGAAAGGTAGCCCACGCAGGACGGGGTTTCCAGATTGGAAAAATAGGAGCTGGCGTAGGATGTGGAATAAGTAAAGGTAGGGAAGACCAGGGTGCCCTCCGGGCCAAGCACATCCTTGAGTGCGGCGATGACGCATTCCGCGCCCCCCTCCACGAGCCCCAGAGACTTGAAGGAGGAGTGGACCACCAGCAGATCGCCGGCGGAAATGCCCAGGTTTTGCATATCCTTTTTCAGTTGTACATAGGATGCGTTCATACACATACACGCCCCTTTTTGAGATTTTTGTTATTATAGCATGGGCTGTGCCCAGTTGCAAGTGCCCGGTTTTTCTTGCAATTTTACGAACTTATGGTATGATAGAGAAAAAAGGAGGGCTTTTTATGGCAAAAGAACAACTTTCCGAAATTCTGTCCGCGCTGATGGCGCAGGAGAAAGCAAACCGCACCTACACGGATCAAAGCTGCCATGATGCTATGGCGATCCGCCGTCACGCCGGCGATCAGGCGGATCAGGTTTGGCGGCCCAGCTTCTCCAAGGACATTGACCGGATCCTGTACAGCCCCTATTACAACCGCTACACCGACAAGACCCAGGTGTTTTCCCTGACGAAAAACGACGATATCACCCGTCGGAGCCTGCACGTGCAGCTGGTGTCCCGGATCGCCCGTACCATCGGTCGCGCGCTGAATCTGAATCTGGATCTGATCGAGGCCATTGCCTTGGGTCATGACATCGGCCACACACCCTTTGCTCACTGCGGTGAGGTGTATCTGAACGAGCTGTACAACAGCCACACCGGCAGGTTTTTCAATCACAACATCCATTCCGCCCGGGTGCTGGACAAGATATTTCCCCTGAACCTGACTCTGCAGACCCTGTCCGGCATCGCCGGTCACAACGGCGAGATCGAGCTGGCGGAGTACCATCCCGTCCCCATGGACAGCTTCGAGGAATTCGAAGCGGAGCTGGAAAAGGCCTACACCATCCCCGGTTACGCCAACAAGATCCAACCCAACACCCTGGAAGGCAATGTGGTGCGTATTTCCGATATTATCGCTTACCTGGGCAAGGACCGTCAGGACGCCGCCAGCATCCAGATGGTGGATGATCGCCAATTCTCCGATTCCATCATTGGCAGCGTCAATTCGGAGATCATCAACAATCTGGTGGTCAATATTATCGAAAACAGCTACGGCCATCCCTATATTAAGCTGGATGAGGAGCATTTCAAGGCGGTGCAGTCCTACAAAAAGGAAAATTACGCCATGATCTATGCCAACGAGCCGGGCCGTGTGATCCTGAACCGGGTGGTCAAGCCCATGATGCAGGAGATCTACGAGCAGCTTTTGGACGACCTGATCCAGGACAAGCAGAATTCGCCTATTTTGCTCCACCATGTGGATTATGTAAACCAGACCCGGTATCCCCGGGAGATCCGCTACGGCAAGGGCGAGCCCAACGGGATCGTGGTGGACTACATTGCCAGCATGACCGACGATTACCTCATCGATCTGCACCGGTATCTGTTCCCCAACAGCAACTACTATGTGGAATACACCGGTTATTTCAACGACCTGTACGAGCAGCGAAACCGCCTCAGCGGCCAGCTGACCATGGATGCGCCGGTCTGAACAGCCAAATAAAACAGCCTTGAAGCAGGTGGCCAACGGCCACCTGCTTTTTTATTGAAAATTTTTGAAAATTTCTTGAAAAAGCACTTGCATTTTTTGCCATTGTATGATAAATTTGGATTACTCCTAAATAGGAACAATCCAAATTAGCAACAATCCAAGTTTTCCGTCAAGGAAAGGAGAGAACATCCCTATGGCCAGAAAAGTGAAAACCACCAAATTGGATATCATCCGATGTGCGTCAAAGCTGTTCTTTGAACAGGGGTATTCGGCAACCGCCCCGAAGCATATCTGTCAGGAGCTGGACCTGAGTACCGGAAACTTAACCTATTATTTCCCCACAAAGGAGCATCTTCTGGCCCAGTTCGCGGAAATGCTTTGTGAATTTCAATGGAAAATGATGGAGCAGGAGGCCGAGGAGGGCATCAGCTCTGTGATGGCCATCTGTCTGGAAGTGATGGCGATGGCCGCCATGTGCGAGGAAAGTCAGATCGCCCGGGATTTTTATCTGGCGATCTACACCAGTCCCATGTGCCTGGCCATTATTCGTAAAAATGATGCGGAACGCTCCAGGCAGGTCTACAAGGAATTCTGTCCCAATTGGTCGGATCTGCAATTCCGGGAGGCAGAGACCATCGTATCCGGTATTGAATATGCCACGCTGATGACCACACCGGATTCCGCACCCCTGGAGATCCGTATGGCCGGGGCGCTGTACTGTATTCTGGGTGTGTACAACATCCCGGAAGAAGACCGCAAGAAAAAGATCGAAAAAGTGTTAAAAATGGATTACCGGAGAATTGGCCGGAGAGTGCTGACAGAATTCAAGGACTTTCTGGATGAAACCAATGAAGCGGCGCTGGAAGAATTGATCCGAGTCCGCCAGAAGGGGTAAAACCTTACGCAACGATCCCCCAAAACCGTATCTTAGGAGGAGAACTTATGAAAAACACCATGATGAAAAGATTTTTGAGCGTGCTGCTTTGCATGGCGCTGATCCTTTCTTATCTGCCCGGCGGCATTTTGAAGAGCATGGCGGCCGGTGTGGATAGCGATACCCTCTGGGGTGAGAAAAAGGCCGATGGCAGCACCATGGACACCTGGCAGTCCTATTTTGGTCCCGACAAAATGGACACCGAGTTTGCCGGTGCAGTTTGGACGGATAAGTCTGTCTTCGACGATGTAACGCCCCAGCTCCCCGGTGTCACGCTGGGCAACCCCAATAACTTCCTGGTTGCCCTGTCCGCCATCGCGTCCAACCTGTCCATCACCGGGCATGCCACTTCCCCCACGGATACCATGCTGGTGCTGGATATGTCCGGCTCCATGGTAGACGATACTTATCAAGTGGGCTATGTCCGCCAGGGCAACAACTACCGGCAGGCCTCCGGTATCGATATGTCTCTGATCGAGGCCATGGTGGATGCCACCAACGCCACCATCCAAAAGCTGATGGACAGCAATGCAAACAACCGGGTAGGTGTGGTTTTGTACTCCGGCAACACCAGCACCAATTCCGCTGCTACCACCGGCAGCGCGACCGTGGTGCTGCCCCTGGGCAGATATGCCGGTGTCAACGGCGCATATCTGAGCGTGGATGCTACCTACACCACCGCGGCGCTGTATGAATACCAAAACCGTCAGTGGCGCGCTACCGGCGAAACTGCCACCTATGTTCCTTCCGGCAATTCCGTGGCAGTTTCCGTTGCCAACGGTCTGAAAACCGAGGCCGGCGCAAATGTGACGGACAGAAGTAAGACCGCTACCGGCGGTACTTATATGCAGAACGGTCTGTATCAGGCAATGCAGCAGTTCCTTTCTGTCACCGACACGGTGGTGCCGGAAGGCAATGTTCAGGCAGGCACGGAGCGTTTGCCCGTTCTGGTTCTCATGACCGACGGCGCACCCACCATTGCCACCACGGCATACAGCAGCATAGGGTCTTCCAATGTGGGTGACGGCAGCTCCACCAACGACCGGATCACCTTCCTGACCCAGCTGACCGCAGCCTATGTGCGGGGCAAAGTTGCGGAGCATTACCGGGATAATGACGCAGACGAAGCCGATATTCTGTTTATGACCCTGGGTCTCGGTACGGAAAACAGCACAGCGGCCACCGAAACCCTGTACCCCGCAGGCTCCAACAATACCCTGAAAACATACTGGGAGACTTATCTGAGAGCCACCGGCGCAAATGCCACCATCTACAACGGCTTCACCGTAAAGAGGGAAGCGGCGGTTACCGCCATGAACTATGTGGATAAGTATTTCTACGCCAACGATGCTCAGGGCCTGGTAAATTCCTTCTCCCAGATCTTCACGGAGATCTCCTTGAAGGCTGAGTCCTACGCCACTCTGGTTGAGGGCGGCAACGCCAATTTCTCCGGCTATGTCACCTTTGTGGATGAGCTGGGCGAAATGATGCAGGTTTATGACATGAAGGGTATCCTCATGGACGACGGCAACGGCGGCACGGTGCTCTATACCGGCAAGGGCGTTGCCAAGAGCCTGAACGAGGGCGTTTTGGGCACCGTGGATCAGCCCACCGAACGGGGCGACGAGCTGGTCGCCACTGTTAGGGAACGGATCCCCGGCACGACCACCACCCAGGCGCAGCAGCTCATCAGCTATGCCTATCAGGATGGGCAGCTGTATTACACAGACGACAACAATTGGAGCAACTACATCGGCTGGTATGCCGATGCAGACGGCAATTATGTGGGCTTCTGGGATAAGGATTCCGGTTATGAGAATGCACCCGAAGGCGCTGTGTATGCCAACCGTTCCTACGGTTATCTGGGCGCATTGGAAGACACAGACATGATGCATGTCGTGGTCATGGTTCGCACAGAGCTGGCCACCCAACATCAGACTGTTTTCTTCAAGATCCCCGCATCCCTGCTCCCCACGGTGCAGTATAAGGTCACTCTGAATCAGAATGACGCCAACATTGTGGACGAATTCATCCGGGAAGAGGCCGTTCCCATGCGGCTGGTGTTTGAAACCGGTCTGCGTGCCGGTGTCAACGCGGTGAATCTGGAGGAGAAGATCGCAGAGCACCTGGCCACGGGCGGTCATATCCACCGGGATGAGACCACCGGCGCGGTGACCTTCTACACCAACCAGTTCTCCATCGGCAACGACAAGAATCAAAACGGCATCCCCGATCAGGACGAGATCGACACAGCTGTGGTGGCGGAGTCCCACTTCCATCCCGCTGTGGACAACAGCCGCTACTATTTCATTGATGACACCCCGGTTCTGGATGCTGGCGGCAACCCGGTAACGGCCACAGCAAGACCCACCGGCACCGGCTACATCAACGAATTCCATATTTACAGCTCCACCGGCCGCACCACCCTGACCCGTCCCATTGCCGAGGATACCCTGGCTAAGGCTGTGTACGAAGACGGTCAGTGGATCATCCCCGAGGGCACTATGCTGGGTCTGGAACGCTTCCGGGAAGACAAAGTGAATCCCCAGACGGATTCTCTGAGCTACTACTTCTTCCCCGTGGCATTCGAGGAAAACGGCAAGCAGGATGTTTACACCTTCCTGGGCAACAACGGCTCTTTTACCGTCTATCCTGCCACCGGCATCACCCTGCGCAAGGAAATTCAGGGAACCATTACCGATGAGAGCGTATTTGCCTTCCGGGTGACCCTTTCGGGTATCCCCGCAGGGGAGACCGTCATCCCCGTGCTGACGGATGCCAACGGCGACGCGCTGTCCGGTGTGACCCTGTCCCCCATGGGCGTGAACAGTTACCTTGTGACCATGCCCGCTGATATTACCGCCTACATTTCCGGCATTCCCGTGGGTACGCAGGTACAGGTGGAAGAGGAGATCAACGGCGATTATAAGATCGTTTCCGTTCAGGTTGCCGGCAAGGAGCAGAGCGTCAGCGCTCCCGCAACTGCCACCGTTCCTGCCTATGAAACAGGTGTTTCCCAGATGGTCAGCGTGGTCATCACCAACGCCCCCAACGCCTATGGCGATCTGGTGATCAGCAAGGATGTGGTCCATGATCTGGCTGCCGATCCCGAGGCCATGAGCACCAAGGAATTCACCTTCCGGCTGACCCTGTCCGGCACAAAGATCACAGAAAATATGACCTTCCACACCTCTGCCGGCGTGGATGTGAAGGTGGGCGCAAACGGCGTGGTCACCTTCGTGGACGGCAGTCCCATCGTTTTGAAGGACGAGGAGTCCATCACCATTCAGAAGCTCCCCGAGGGAACGGCTTACATCGTCACGGAAAGCGATCTGCCCGGCTTCCAGCTGGACAGCATCAACGGTGACAGAGCGGCATCCCAGGCCAGCGGCGTGATCCCTGCCAACGACACCAGTCTGGCACAGTTTGTCAACCGCTATCCCGATGATTTCAAACCTGTGGAAGTACCGCTGACAGTTAATGTCAACAAGATCCTCAACGAGCTGACTCCCTATCCTGGAGACGAGGCGTTTGTGTTCGTGCTGCAACAGCTGCTCCCGGACAACACCCACCCCAATATCGCCGCCACAAACGGCGCGGAATACCTGAAGGTCAGCAAAAATGCTTCCGGCGAAGCCGCTTTCAAACTGACCTTTGAGGATATGGGCACCTACTTCTTCCGTGTTGTGGAGCTGAAACCCTCCGAGCAGACACCTGCCGGCACGGACACCCCCGGCATGACCTACTCCACCACCCGGGCTCTGTTTGAAGTGGTCGTGACCGATGCGGATATGGACGGCGTGTTGGAGATCGCGGTTTCTCCCGAAGCCAACATTTCCGTCAATGCCACCTACAACGGCAGCGATCCGGAAAAGATCACCGGTGTGGGAGTGGAAGCCACCTTCACCAACGAGTACGAAGTGGGCTCTACCAACACCACACTGAATGTGCACAAGACCCTGAATAACGAAACCGGCGCGGTGAAGCCCCTGACCGGCTTCCGCTTCAATATGGTCGCCAGCGATGCCGACGGCAATGTTATCCCCGGCGCCCAGGTTACAACCGTGACCGCCTCTGCATTGGGAGATGCCACATTCAACATCTTCCTGCACACCGCAGGCACTTACTACTACAAGATCACCGAGGCGATCCCGGAGGGCGCGGTTTTCAACGCCCGGACCGGCAAATATGAGCTGAACGGCATGTCCTACGATGCCACCGCATATCTTTACAAGATCGTGGCGCAAACCAACCCCGGCACTTCCAATCTGGAAGTGGTGGAGCGCACCTTGGTGAATTTGAGCACCAACACTCCCGTAAATTCCGAAAACGGCGTTTACACAGCCCAATTCGTCAACGACTACAACTTGAAGTCCGATGAGATCACCATTCCCATCTCCAAGGAACTGACCGGCCGCGCCCCGGCTGAGGGCGAGATCTATCAGGGCCTGTTGGTGCAGACCGACGGCGCGTTCAATCCGCTGACCGGCAACGCCGCGTGGAATGCCACATATACACTTCCTTACAATGTCACCAGCGATGTGAAGCTGACCTTTGACAAGGTGGGTTCCTACCATTACAAGTTCACCGAGATCCTGCCGGCTGATGTGACCCTGGATCCGGCCACCGGCGAATATGTGCGTAATGGCGTGATCTACGATACCTCCGAGTATCACATCACCGTCACCGTCAGCGACAAGGGCAACGGCACCCTGGATGCGGCAGTGGTCATCCACAGATTGGGCGATACCCAGGCAACCAATGTGGTGAAGTTCACCAACCGCTATACCGTCACCGGTACGGCGGAGGTGGTCATCGGCGGCGAGAAGCTTCTGGACGGCCGCGCAATGGTGGCAGGGGAATTCACCATGGGTCTGTACACCGATACCTCTTGCCAGAACCCCATCGCCACCGCTGCCAACCGAGCGGACGGCACCTTCCGCTTCCCGGCCATTTCCTACACGGTTGCGGATCTGAGTGCAGATTACGGCAAGAACACCGTCATCTACTATGTAAAGGAAATTCCCGGCACCAGAGGCGGCGTGGAGTATGATGACAACACCTACACCGTGACCGTGGTCATCGACCACAAGGACGGCGTGCTGACCGCGACCTCTGCTGATGCCCTGTCCCTGAAGATCCGGAACACCTACAAGGCTGAGCCGGTCAAGGTGACCCTGAACGGCAGAAAAGTTCTCTCCGGCGACTGGTCCAATGTGCCCAACAAGACCTTCCGTTTTGACCTGTTTACGGCTGACGGGGCGTTCGCAATTACCAATCAGACACCGCTGAGCAGCAAGTATGTGGAGGGCGCAGGCGTGTTCACCATGGAGCTGAATTTCACCGACGGACAGGAAGGCAATTACTACTATGTCCTGAAAGAAAACATTTCCGCCCGGGCAGGTGGCATCGGCTATGACGCAGGTGAATATCACATCACTGTGCGGGTATCCGACCCCGGCGAGGGCAAGCTGGCGGCGACGGTGACCATGTACCGTCCCGGCACCGGTAACACCACTACCGCAGTCTTCACCAATGTCTACTCCGTAGAGCCCACCACCGTTACCTTGCAGGGCACCAAGTCCCTCATCAACACTTCCACCGGCCTGCCCAAGGCGATGAACGACGGCGATTTCACCTTCGCAGTTCTGGAAGGGGATGCGCTGGTAACCACCGGCGAGAGCAAGGCTGACGGCACCATTGCGTTCCAGCCCATCCGCTATACCGCCCCGGGCGTACACACCTACACCGTGGTGGAGGATGCAGGAGCTGCCGGCGGCGTGGAGTACTCCAAGCAGTCCTTTACCGTGACCGTGACCGTTGTGGATAACGGCAACGGCACACTCACCGCAACTGCGGACTACGGCACAACATCCATCGCATTCGTAAACACCTACACCCCCGGCACCGCACAGGTAAATCTGTCCGGCAAGAAGGAATACGAAGGGGATTGGAGCGCGGTTTCTAATAAGGTGTTCAATTTCGAGCTCTTCGAGACCGACAGCACCTTCACCGTCAACGGCACAGCAAAGCTGGTTGCCACCAACGATGCAGGTGACAGCTTCATCTTCGGCACCCTCAGCTACACCACCGCCGGAACCTACTACTATGTGATCCGTGAGGAAAACTACGGCCAGACCGTCAACGGCATCACCTACGCATCCAAGGAGATCCGTGTGACTGTGGTGGTGACCGACAACGGCGACGGCATGCTGATCCCCGCCGTGACCACCGATGACGCAAATGTCACCGCAACCACTGTGGATAATGTGGCGGCTGTGGAGAACATGGTGTTCACCAACAAGTACAAGGCTTCTGCTGCCACCTATGTCCCCTCTGCCCAGAAGGTCTACGAGGGCGGCGACATGAAGGAATTCGACTTCGTGCTGGCGCTGAACGGCACCGATATTCAGATCAAGCAGAATGACGAGTCGGGCAAGATCCTCTTTGACGAAGTGCGTTTTGAGGTCGTGGGCACCTACACGCTGACCATCCGTGAGCAGGAAAATGCTCTTTGGGAGCTGATCAGATGGGATACCAATGTCTACACCGTCACCCTGTATGTGGAAGATGACGGCCGGGGCGAGCTGTTCGTCAACGACAGCAAGACCACCGTGACAAGCGAAAACGAGCGCCTGGATCTGGTGTTCCGTAATGCACACCACGATGTCATCACACAAAAAGAGGTGTTCGAGGTCCATGCGCCCACCGTCAGCGTGGATGGCCGGGCTGTGGAAGAGGGGGATGTCCTGCTGTACAAGATCTCCTACACCAACTACACCGGCAAAAAGGCGGATGTGACCATTACCGACACGATTCCCCAGTATACCAAGTATGTTGCGGATTCTGCGGATCACGGCGGCATCCTGGATGGCAGCGTTCTGACCTGGGTTTTGACAGACATCCCCGCGGACGGAACGGTTACCGTCAGCTTCCAGGTAGAGGTCACAAGCTCCGATGTTTCCGTTACCAATCAGGCTGTGGTGCTGGAAGGCCAAAACACCATCCGGACGAATCAGACCACTACGGAGATCACCCCGCCTTCCGAGGATCCCGACAAGACCGGCGACAACACCCCCGTACAGCTGATGTTTGCGCTGATGCTGTCCAGCGTGGCTTGCGTGGCCGTGCTGCTGCTCACCAAGAAACGGATGTTCGAACAGGAATAATGCAATCATAAAGATCACCGTCGAACCCGAAAGAAACTAACGCAAAACGGAAGCCGAAAGGCTTCCGTTTTTGCAAGGAAACTTGCAATTTTTGGTATTGTGTGCTAAACTGAGAAAAAAGAGGCTCTGAAATGGAGGACATTCTATGAAATTCACAGCGGCGGGGGATGCCCTGCTTCAACAGCGCATCCCGGAAAATTACGAAGGCTTTGACAAGGTCAGAGATTATATCGCCCGGGGCGATGCCCGGTTTTTCAATCTGGAAACCACCCTCAACTATGAGGGGGAGTGCTTTGCGTCCCAGTTTTCCGGCGGTACATATGTGCGCACCAATCCCGAGGGCTTTGGCGATCTGCTTCGCTACGGCTTTAACATGACCAGCTTCAACAACAACCACACCATGGATTTTTCCTATGACGGTATGTTGGCAACCTTGGATCATGTGGATGCTTACGGCGTGGTGAATGCCGGCGTGGGCCGGAATCTGGACGAGGCCGCCGCGCCCCGTTATCTGGATACCCCCAACGGCCGGGTTGCGCTGATCAGCGTCAACACCTCATTTGACCCCTCTATGATGGCCGGTAAGCAGTCCCGCCGTTTCCCCGGCAGACCCGGCATCAACGGTTTGCGGCATACGGAAACCCTGGTGGTAAACGCCGAGGATTTCGAAAAAATTCAGGAGATCGTGGAGAAAACCGGCATCAATTTTGAGGAAAAGGTGCACATTGCCCAGGGTTACAAAAAGCCTGCCCCGGAGGGCATTTGTCAGATGGGCACGCTGCGTTTTGAACGGGGCGAAAAGGCCGCCCGGGTGAAAAAATGCAACAAAGAAGACCTTGCCCGTGTGGAAAAGGCCATCTTTGAGGCGCAATTGCAGGCCAATTACATCCTGATCTCCCTGCACCATCACCAGATGGGCCCCGGCTCCAACGAGCTGCCCCCGGATTTCGTGGAGGAATTTGCTCACTTCTGCATCGATGCAGGCGCCCATGCCGTGATCGGCCACGGCCCCCATCTGCTGCGGCCCGTTGAGGTGTACAAAAATCGGCCTATTTTCTACTCTTTGGGCGATTTTCTGCTGCAGCTGTACAGCGTGGAAGCCGCGCCGGAGGATTTCTTTGCGAAGCAGGACCTGAATTCCGACGCAACGGTGCATGAACTGCTGAAAAAGCGCTCCAACAACTTCACCCGGGGTCTGATGGAGGACCCGGTGATGAGCGAAGCGGTGATCCCTTACTGGGAGATGGAAAATGGCGAGCTGACCAAGCTGGAATTGCTGCCGGTGACCTGCCATCAGAACGGGAATAAGAGCCTTTCCGGCCTGCCGGTGGTGGCGGAAAATGCGTCCTTTGCGGAAAGACTGGCGAGATTGTCCGAGCCCTATGGCGTGAAGATGAAATTGGAAAACGGCATTATCCAATGCAGTTGGCAATAATCTTCCCCTACATCTGTAAAAAGCAACCCCCAAGGCGTTGGCCTTGGGGGTAAACTATATTATTTTGGAGGATATGGCTTCTTTTGCATCGTTCTTCCCAGCAAATAATCCGTACTGACACCATAAAAATCTGCCAATTTTTGCAATACATCCGTGGGAATATCCCGCTTTCCGCTTTCATAGTGGGAGTAGCAGGCTTGTGTACAATTGAGCATTTTAGCCAAGTCTTCTTGTTTTAGATCCCGGTCTTCCCGCAGATCACGAATTCTCTGATACATTCTCCCACCCCTTTGCTTCCAGTATATACAAAACATTTTGTTATATTGACTTATATAACAAAATGTTATATACTATAAGAAAGGGAGATGCATTATGGACAGAGACGAATTATGGATTCACTTGGTTCTCAGGATGGAACTGGACCCGGATTATCAGCAAGCCTTGCAAAATTTAAAGGATGCCGAACCGGCTTACTTGGCACTTTTAGAAACCATGACACCGGAAAACCGGGAGATACTGGAACGGTACATTGCCGCCAGCGAAGCTCTGGACGATCCTTTGATTTTCATGGCCTACCAAATTGGTAAAACCATGTAGAACAGCAGATCGCCGTCCCTGCAATAGGATTCCATGTCATTCCGAGGCCCATAGGGCCGTGGGAATCTCCCGGTACGGGTTTGTTACTGCACAGCGTGTCGGTGAACTCTACCAGGAGATTGCCACGTCGCCGCCTTTGAGGCGGCTCCTCGCAATGACATGTTCTTTTCGGGAGAAAATAATCAGCCCACGCCTTTCGGCGTGGGCGTTTTTTGCAAACATTAAGTGTTTTCGGCTTCGGTGTTTTCGCTTTTTTCGCTGGGCGTCTTTTTGCTTTTTATGTACATGCTCCAATAGCAAATTGCCAATATAAAACCCAAACATAACCATATAATGTCACATATTGTAATCCAACGTGCTCGTTCACTGATACGGGGGAAATCTTTTGAAAACCATCGATATGTATTCCACACTGCTGAAAGTGTCCAGAAAATCGGCATAAATAGAGATGTATGTAGCATATGACTATTTCCTCCTTTTTGTTTATCATATCATAAAAAAAGCCTTGTGTCATCTGTTCAGAAAACACAAGGCAAAATTATTTATTTAGATGGGCCGGATCTGAGCTGCACATCATGATATCCGCCCTCCACGATGGAGGTTGCGGAAACCAGTGTCAGCTTGGCATCTTTCTGCAGGTCGGGAATGTTGATCACGCCGCAGTTACACATGGTGGACTTGACCTTGTACAGAGAAGCTTCCACATTGTCGTGGAGTGAGCCGGCGTAGGTGACGTAGGAGTCCACGCCCTCTTCAAAGCTCAGCTTGGTCTTGCCGCCCAGGTCGTAGCGCTGCCAGTTCCGGGCGCGGTTGCTGCCCTCGCCCCAGTATTCCTTCATGTAGATGCCGTTCACCAGCACCTTGGGTGTGGGGGATTCGTCAAAACGGGCGAAGTAGCGGCCCAGCATCATGAAGTCCGCACCCATGGCCAGAGCCAGGGTCATGTGATAATCGTGGACGATACCGCCGTCAGAGCAGATGGGCACGTAAATGCCGGTCTCCTGGAAGTACTCGTCCCGGGCCGCGGCAACCTCAATGAGCGCGGTGGCCTGACCGCGGCCGATGCCCTTGGTCTCCCGGGTGATGCAGATACTGCCGCCGCCGATGCCAACCTTGATGAAGTCCGCGCCGGCCTTGGCAAGGAACAAAAAGCCGTCCCGGTCTACCACGTTGCCTGCGCCGATTTTTACGGAGTCGCCGTAATTTTCACGGACCCAGGCGATGGTCTTTGCCTGCCAGCAGGTGTAGCCCTCGGAGGAGTCGATGCACAGCACATCCGCGCCGGCTTCCAGCAGGGCAGGGATACGCTCCGCGTAGTCCCGGGTGTTGATGCCGGCACCCACCAGATAGCGCTTTTTGTCGTCCAGCAGCTCCAGAGGATGGGCCTTGTGGGAGGAGTAGTCCTTCCGGAAGACGAAGTACATCATATTGCCGTCCTTGTCCACGATGGGCAGGCTGTTCAGCTTATGCTCCCAAATGATGTCGTTGGCTTCCTTCAGAGTGGTCTCCGCCGGGGCGGTGACCATCTTTTCGATGGGAGTCATGAAATCCTTGACCTTTTCGCTGGGATCCATACGGGAAACACGGTAATCCCGGCCTGTGACGATGCCCAGGAGCTTTCCGCTGGCGGTGCCGTCGTGGGTGATGGCAACGGTGGAGAAGCCGTTGGCTTCCTTCAGCGCCAGCACGTCAGCCAGGGTGTTTTCGGGGGTGAGATTGGAGGCGGAGACCACAAAACCGGCCTTGTAGCCCTTGACCTTAGCCACCATCGCTGCCTGGGATTCAATGCTCTGAGAGCCGAAAATGAAGCTGATGCCGCCCTCCTTTGCCAATGCGATCGCCAGAGAATCGTTGGAAACGGACTGCATAATGGCAGAGGTCATGGGGATATTCAGGGAAATTGCCGGTTCCTCCACGCCCTTGCGGTATTTGGTCAGGGGTGTGCGCAGACTGACATTATCCGGGATGCAATTTTCGGATGTGTAGCCGGGGATCAGCAGATACTCGCTGAAGGTGCGACTGGGCTCTTGCATGTAGTGGGCCATGGGAATTACCTCCTGTATGTAAATGTGTTTTTTGTTAAATACCGGTGCCTTCGCCGGGATCCAGGAAGGGGACTTCCTGTTTGCCCCGAGTGTCTACCCGTTTGAAATTGCCGATGACATCGGAGACAAGGTCGGATACAGCAAAGGTCTGGGGAATTTGCCGGATGATGTTGGACAGCAGGGGAACCTGGTTTTTGTTCACCACGCAGATCAGCACGCTGACGGGCTCTCCCTTGTAGATGCCCTCACCGGGGATCAGCGTTGCGCTGTGGTGCAGGGTTTCAATGATAGCCTGAGAAAGCTCCTCAGGATGCTTGGTGACGATCTCAAAGCGGACGGCGCTGCGGCCTGCCCGGTTCAGCTTGTCCATGACGGAGCTGGATGCGAAGCTGTACAGGATCGACATCAGCACCGGCTCGATCTTGTAGTCGTAAACGAAGAAGGAGAGGACAGCAACGACGCAGTTCAGAATAAAAGAAACCCAGAAGAAATTAAATTCCGGACGCTTTTTGTGAATGAGGGATGCGATGTATTCCGTGCCGCCGCTGTACGCGCCCGCGCGCAGGAGCATGGAAATCACCGCGCCGATGAGGATGCCGCCCACCAGGGGGCCCATGATGGTGCTGGTTCCGGTCTCCGTGCTGTACTGGAAGGCGGAGAGGTCTGCCTGCTCCAAAACCACCAAAAACAGGGAGAAGAAAGCCACGTAGGTAAGCGCACGGACGGAAAGGGTTTTGCTTACTTTGAGATAAACGGCAATGGCCAGGGGGAGATTCAGCAGAAGGCTCAGATAACCCATGTTCCATCCGGTGACATACTGGAACAGCGTACACAGGCCGTTTAATCCGGCGGGGGCGAATTTGTTGGGGAAAACGAAAATGGTATAGGTCAATGCACACAGAAAGGATGAAAAAATGATAACCAGATATGTAAACGGTTTTCTGTAATTTTTCATAGTGCACCTCAATGAAAAATATTTTTATAAATATACCACAGCAAGGAAAAAGGGTCAAGGGCGCAGGGGAAAATAAAAGTGACAAATTTCCCGGAAAATGCCCGTCGTTCCTTGGTAAAATGGCAAATGGCCCTCCCTTATGGGGAACAATGTCATTAAGGTAATGTCATTGCGAGGAGGCCCTTTCAGGGCCGACGTGGCAATCTCCTGGTACAGTTCACCGATACGCTTTGCATCAACAAACACTGTACCGGGAGATTCCCACGGCCCTATGGGCCTCGGAATGACATCCTTTTTAGAAAAAAGGCCATTAAAAAAGCGAAGCGGTCGGATGTTGACCGCTTCGCATGATATTTATTCCGCAATGGGAGATTCCTCAACGACTTCCGCAATGGGGGCGGATTCTTCCTCAACGACATCTTCGGTGATTTCCACGGGGGTTTCGTCCACGATGGCGGCAGCCAGCTCCTCGGTCTCCTCAGTAGCAGCAACACGCACGGGAGCAAGGTCCTTTGTCCGCAGAACAATGGGCAGAATGATACCGGCAACAAACAAAGCACAACCAACACTGAAAATGACGATGTTGATCACCGCGGTTTGCGACAGAAGGTAGCGGAACAATTCGGGAATGGTTGTTGCCAACGCAGACAAAGAGGGTTCTTCGGCAAACAGCTCACCCAGGAAGCTGGATACAAATCCCAGTACGGCATTCAAGGCGAAATAAACACAACCTGCGAAAATCAAGGGATAACCTACACGGCGCAGGCCCTTACCCAGCTGACGGCAATTGATGAGCGCGATGGCGGCCATCAGTACCAGACATACGGCAATGCCGATGAGCAGATTCTGAGTGGAGGCGATGGCACTCACGGGGCCATAGTATTCTTTAACTGCTTTCAGAAGCTCCAGCATAGAGCTACCGGAGGAGCTATCGGGATTTTCGGGGTCCTCCATCATCGCCATAAAGCCGGCAAGACCCTCAGCTTCCACCTTGACGATGATTTCGTTTTCGTCAAAAGCCTTGCCGATTCTCTCGGCAATATCATCGGGGATGGGCTCGCCGGTGATGGATTCGATCATCTCGGAGTTTTCGTGGATCAGGTCCACAACTTCCTCTACTTCAAAGGTGGTGGTGACCTCATCGTTCAAATAGTCGACGATCAGCGCGGCAGTCTTATCGGCAATGTAATCCTTGACGGTGGAGTCGTTGACCATCTGGGTGAATTCTTCTTGGGTGAAGGTCATATCCTCGCCGAACATATCGCCCATGGCCTCGTAGAACATGCCGATCACCTGCTCGGTCAAGTCAGCGGCGACATCACCGGCGGCGTCGGTGTCGGCATTGGTGTCACCAGCGGGGGTTTCTTCCCGGAAGGACAGCTGATAGGTGCGATAGGTACTGGGAGCCACATACAGACTGTCATCATTGGAAGCCGCAACAGGGGTGGACATTATGATGCGAAGAATACCGCTGAGGCCGTCCTGAGAGGTGATGACCTGCACATTGGCGATCAATACCGTGGCGAGGATGGATACGAACAGAAGCAGGCCCAGGAAAAAAGAGGCCACGGACAGGCCAAACCGGGCGCCCAGGGAGAGTTTCTTTTGCTTAAACATGGTAAGATCTCCTTTTGTTCACAGAATGTATATATTTTACCCCCTGAGGGAGAAAATGTCAATGAAATTGTATGGCATAATGTCGTTATTGCTGTTTCCTCCCGGGGAGGGAGTGTAGGGACGAATCATGATTCGCCCGCGGGCCATTCGTGAATGGCCCCTACGAAGACAATACGGCTGTTTTATAAAAAATCCTTGACAAATCGGCAAGAAACGGATATAATACATGAGCCTGCGTGCGCAGGCAATCCTTGCTCACGGCGCGACCGTGGGCCAAAAGTCCAAAAGGAGGTGCAATCAACATGGCTAAGATCACCGGTAAGTATGAGGCGCTCTACATTATCGACCCCGCTCAGGGCGAAGAGGGCATCGCAGCACTTGTGGAAAAGTTCAAGGCAATGGTGGAAGCGGAGGGTACTCTCACAAACATCGATGAGTGGGGCAAGCGTCGTCTGGCATACCCCATCAACGATCTGCCCGAGGGTTACTACGTTCTGATGAACTTCGAGTCCAACCCTGCGTTCCCCGCAGAGATGGAGCGTGTGATGAAGATCACCGAAGGCATCATGCGTTGCCTGACCACCGTCGTGGAGGGCTAAGAAATGCTCAACCACATCACAATTATGGGTCGCCTGACCCGTGACCCCGAACTTCGCCGGACCGGCAGCGGCGTGGCCGTTGCCAGCTTCACCCTTGCAGTCGACCGCGACTTTGGCAAGAACGAAAACGGCGAAAAGGAAACCGATTTCATCGACTGTGTCGCTTGGCGTCAGACGGGAGAGTTCGTCTCCAAGTATTTCACCAAGGGCCGCATGGCTGTGGTTTCCGGCCGGCTCCAGATCAGACCCTGGACCGACAAAGACGGCAACAAGCGCCGCACTGCTGAGGTCGTGGCAGACAATGTCTACTTCGGCGACAGCAAGCGCGACGGCGACACCGCAGGCGGTTATGCCGCTCCTGCCGGCGGCTTCGGCGGATATTCCGCTCCCACTGCTGCTCCCGCATCCGATTTCGCGATGCTGGAGGATGACGATGCGCAACTGCCGTTCTAATCTAAATTGAACTTTTCTTCAAACTTACAAGGAGGTAATCCGTTATGGCTAACGAACAGCGTGTTCGCCCCCGCAAGCGCAAGAAGGTTTGCGCATTCTGCGTGGATAAGGTGACCAGCATCGATTACAAGGACACTGCGAAGCTCCGCCGTTACCTGTCCGAGCGCGGCAAGATCCTGCCCCGCCGTACCACCGGTACCTGCGCAGCTCACCAGCGTGACCTGACCACCGCTATCAAGCGCGCCCGTCAGATTGCTCTGCTGCCCTACGTTGCTGACTAATTGAAAACGATAACCCCCAAGGCCAACGCCTTGGGGGTTGCTTTATGCCTTCCGGCATAGTCGCCCTACATGGTTTTGCCAATTTGGTAGGCAAGGAAGATCAAGGGATCGTCCAGGGCTTCGGCTGCGGCAATGTACCGATTCAGAATCTCCTGATTTTCCGGTGTCATGGTTTCTAAAAGAGCTAAGTAAGCAGGTTCGGCTTCCTTTAAACGCTGTAAGGCTTGCTGATAATCCGGGTCTTGTTCCATCTTCATAACCAAGTGGACCCATAATTCGTCTTTGTTCATGTAATTTCCTCCTTAATTTTATTAGATATACAGTATATCTACAATGCACATTATAACACACCGTAGACATAAAATAAACATACAATATATTTAAGGAGTGTGTTTTATGGCTGTTAAAAGTGTATCCATCCGAATAGAGGAGGAAATGCTGCGAAAGATCGGATATGTGGCTGATTATGAAGGGCGTAGTGTAAATAGTCACATTTTGGTGCTGGTTCGAGAGAGCATTCGAGCTTTTGAAGCATCCCATGGTACCATTACCGAGGAATTGGCTTCGGTTGAAAATGTAAAACCTGCAAGGAAATAAGCAAAGGCCGGTGCATCATGCACCGGCCTTGTATTTTGAAACGTACTGTGTCATTGCGAGGAGGGCGCAAGCCCGACGTGGCAATCTCCTGCTTCTATCTATTGATCCATTGTGCAGTGACGAACATCGTACCGGGAGATTCCCACGGGCCTTACGGCCCTCGGAATGACACGAAATGGTATTGCAGTGGAAGGCTTTTATCCCTTAAATTTCGGCTCGCAGGTGACCCGGATGCCCAAACGCTTGAACACCATTTCGTCCACCTCCGACAAAATCACCGTGGAGTGGACTTCGCTGCCCCGGAGATTGCTCAGCTGTTCCATGGCCAGCTCCGCCGTGGGATTGGTGGCGGCGCTGATGGACAGGGCGATCAGCACCTCGTCCGTATGCAGACGGGGGTTGCGGTTGCCCAAATAGTCCACTTTCAGCTTCTGGATGGGGTCAATGACCACGGGGGCGATCAGATGCAGCTTGTCCCGGATGCCGCCCAGCGCCTTCAAAGCATTCAGCAGCAGCGCAGCGGATGCGCCCAGCAGATCAGAGGTCTTGCCGGTGACGATCTGCCCGCTGGGCAGCTCCATGGCGGCGGCAGGCAGGCCGGTTTCCTCGGCTTTTGTGAGGGCCGCGGTGACCACCTTCCGGGCGGAAAGGTCCACATTGGCCTTTTTCAGCAGCAGCTCCAGCTTGCGCACCACCTCGTCGCTGACCTTGCCCTTTTTGTGGTCGCACAAGGCGGTGTAGTAACGGCGGATGATCTCCTGCCGGGAGGCTTCCTTCACTGCCTCGTCATCTACGATGCAGTTGCCCACCATGTTTACACCCATGTCCGTGGGGGATTTGTAGGGGCATGCGCCCAAAATCTGCTCAAACATGGCAACCAGCACGGGGAATGCTTCCACATCCCGGTTGTAGTTGACGGTGGTGGTGCCGTAGGCTTCCAGATGGAAGGGGTCCAGCATATTCACATCGTTCAAGTCCGCGGTGGCGGCCTCGTAGGCCAGGTTCACCGGGTGATTCAAGGGCAGATTCCAGATGGGAAAGGTCTCAAATTTGGCATAGCCGGCGGTGACGCCCCGTTTGTGCTCGTGATAGAGCTGGCTCAGGCAGGTGGCCAGCTTGCCGCTTCCCGGGCCGGGGGCGGTGACCACTACCAGGGAACGGGAGGTTTCGATATAGTCATTGCGGCCGAAGCCGTCCTCGCTGACCACCCGGGCGGTGTCGGAGGGGTAGCCGTCAATATCAAAATGGTGGTAGACCTTCAGTCCCAGACCTTCCAGTCGGGCCTGGAACGCCTTTGCCACATTTTGCTCCTGGAACCGGGTGAGCACCACGCTGGATACATACAGCCCCAGATCCCGGAAAATGTTCAGCAAGCGCAGGACATCCCGGTCGTAGGTGATGCCCAGGTCGCCCCGGATCTTGTTCTTTTCAATGTCGCCCGCGTTGATGACGATGACCATTTCCACCTGGTCTTTCAGCTGCAGCAGCATTTGCAGCTTACCGTCCGGCTCGAAGCCGGGCAGGACCCGGGCGGCGTGGTGGTCGTCAAAGAGCTTGCCGCCGAATTCCAGATACAGCTTGCCGCCGAAAGCATCCAGCCGCTGGCGGATGTGCTGGGATTGCATTTGCAGATATTTTGCATTGTCAAAACCGTGTTTTTCCATGGCGGGGCAACCTCTTTTCATTCCAATATACCCGTTTATTTTACCCCATCTGCCAGAAAATAGCAAGGGCTTTTCTGCTTTGTTTGACAAAATTTCAGCCCACTGCACAGGCAGTGGGCCAAAATGTAACACACAAGGCGTTATTGATTGCTGTGGGGGCAACCGCCGCAGGTGCCGCAGTTTCCGCCGCAGGAGCAGGAAGATTTCCCGTTCATCCGGTTGCGGATCTGGGTGACCACGATCGCCACGAAGATCCCGCCGACGATTGCGGCAACGATAACAGTAGGCCAATCCATAGAGATCCTCCTTACTTAACGCTCAAGGGAGCATTTGCGTATTTATTCTTGCGCACCAGCAGGTACACGAGCGTGACAAAGCAAACCCCGGCGGCGATGGTGCCGAAGATATTGCCTGCGCCGATGAACCATGCGCCGAACTGGTAGACCATCAGGCTGATCACATAGGCAAACACGGTCATATAGCCGATGGCGAACCAGGTCCACTTGGCGTTGTTCATTTCCCGCTTGATGGCACCCATAGCCGCAAAGCAGGGGGCGCACAGCAGATTGAAGATCAGGAAGGACATGCCGGACAGCTTGCTTCCGTACAGGAATTCCTTGCCGATGATGACGGCGTTTTCAAACACGCCCTCATCCACATCGCCCATGAGATCCACACCCTCGCCCAGCATTTGGGACAGAGTACCGAACACGCCCACGACCTCTTCCTTGGCTACCAGACCCAGGACGGTGGCAACCGCCGCCTGCCATGTGCCGAAGCCCAAAGGCATAAAGAGGAAGGCCAGGCCTGTTCCGATCAGTTCCAGAATGGACACGCCGCCGTTTTCCTCGGTGATGTAGTGGAAGCCGCCCTCAAAGGACAGGCTGTTCATCACCCAAATGATGATGCTGGCGGCCAAAATAACCGTACCGGCCCGCTTAATGAAGTCCCAGCCCCGATCCCAGGTGGACCGGAAAATGTTGCCGGGTATGGGCGCATGATAAGCAGGAAGCTCCATAACAAAGGGGGCGGCATCGCCTGCGAAAGGCTTGGTTTTTTTCAGGATGATTCCGGAGACCACCACAGCGGCGATGCCGATGAAGTAGGCAGAGGTGGCGATGAGGCCGTTTCCACCGAACAGCGCGCCGGCAATCAGGCCAACGATGGGCATTTTTGCGCCGCAGGGGATGAAAGCGGTGGTCATGATGGTCATTTTCCGGTCACGGTCCTGGTCAATGGTACGGGACGCCATGATGCCGGGCACGCCGCAGCCGGAGGCCACCAGCATGGGGATAAAGGACTTGCCGGAAAGGCCGAATTTGCGGAAAAGCCGGTCCATGATAAAGGCCACACGGGACATATAGCCGCAGTCTTCCAGAATGGAAAGGAGCAGGAACAGCACAAGCATCTGGGGGACAAAACCGAGGACTGCGCCAACGCCGCCCACGATGCCGTCCATGATCAGACTGTACAGCCAGGGGGCGATGACGGGAACGCCTTCCCCGTTCAGAAGCGCCAGATCCAGAAGCTCGGGGATACTGAGCCAGGAACCCATCCAGGCGGGGACGCTTCCGGTTTCCGCCAGCTCCGCAAAGGAGCCGAACAGACCGTCGTTCATAAAGTTCACCGTCCAGTCGCCGATTGTGCCGATGGACAGGGTGTACACCACCCACATGATCACCGCAAAAATAGGCAGAGCCAGGATCCGGTTGGTGACCACCAGGTCGATCTTGTCAGAAAGGGTCATTTTACCTGCGGATTTTTTCTTATAGCAGGTCTTCAAAAGATTGCAGATATAATCGTAGCGTTCGTTGGTGATGATGGCCTCGGCATCGTCATCCAGCAGCTGCTCCACAGATGCGATGTCGGATTCCATGTGCTTACGCAGCTCCGGGGAGATCTTCAGCCGTTCCAGCACCCGTTCATCCCGTTCGAAGAGCTTGATGGCGTACCAGCGCTGCTGATTTTCGCTCAGGCCGTGGACCGCCGCTTCCTCAATGTGGGCAAGGGCGTGCTCCACGGTGCCGGAGAAAATGTGCCGGGGGACTACCGGGCCGGCTTGGGCGGTTTCAATGGCAATCTGTGCCGCATCGAAAATGCCGTCACTTTTCAGGGCAGAGATCTCCACAACGGGACAACCCAGGCCCTTGGACAGACCGGCGATATCGATCTTGTCGCCGTTTTTCCGGACGATGTCCATCATGTTGATGGCCACCACCACAGGAATGCCCAGCTCCATCATCTGGGTGGTTAAGTACAGATTGCGTTCCAGATTGGTGCCGTCCACGATGTTCAGGATCACATCGGGGCGTTCGTCCACCAGATATTTCCGGGCAACCACTTCTTCCAAAGTGTAGGGGGACAGGGAGTAGATGCCGGGAAGGTCCACCACGACCACGTCGTCATGCTGTTTCACATGACCCTCTTTCTTTTCAACGGTAACACCGGGCCAGTTACCAACATACTGGTTGGAGCCGGTGAGGGCGTTGAACAAGGTGGTCTTGCCGCAGTTGGGATTGCCGGCAAGGGCGATTTTTAAACTCATAGAATACCTCATTTCCTGTTAGCGAATGCTAACTGATACGCAAAAAATATTTTGATTACCGAATTTCCACCATTTCGCCGTCTTCTCTGCGCAAAGACAGCTCGTAGCCCCGGACGGTGACCTCAATGGGGTCGCCCAGAGGCGCAACCTTGCGGATGTAGATCTCCGTACCCTTGGTGATGCCCATGTCCATGATCCGGCGCTTGACCGCACCCTCGCCGTGAAGCTTTACCACTGTGACGGTCTGGCCTACTTTTGCCTGACGAAGTGTGTTCATAGGGTTTCTCCTTTCCAAAGCAGAGTAATCAGTCGGCTTATGCCTACTGTCAAGCAAATTTTTGCAGTTAGCAACTGCTAACCGTGAAAAGAATACCACGCATCATTTCCTTTGTCAAGAGGTTTTTTCTATTTTTTAGGAAAAATATCTCCCTGACAATTCCTGTACTCCCGGACTTGACAGCAATATGGATACCATCTAAAATAAGAACAGACAAAGTGTTTTAAGCAGATGTCATCGCGAAGGCCGTGTTGCAGAGCGCAGCGAATTACGTAATCAAAATGATTGCCGGGGGCAATCATCCAATAATCAACAGGCCTGTGGCGATCTCCCGGTACAATGTGGCAATTCGGTAGGTATTACCGGGAGATTGCCACGTCACCCCTACGGGGTTCCTCGCAATGACACCTTATCTGATACATAGTATGATGTAAGGAGATTTTCCCATGTCTGAATTTTGCGATCTGCACAATCATTCCACATTTTCCGACGGAACGGACACGCCCACCCGGCTGCTGGAACTGGCGCAGGAGCGGGGACTGGCCGCCATCGCCCTGACGGACCACAATACGGTGGCCGGTCTGCCGGAATTTTTGAAAGCGGCAGAAGGGAAAACCGTCCAAGCTATTGCCGGCACGGAGTTTTCCACGGATTACAAGGGGACGGAGCTGCACATTCTGGGCCTTTTCCTGAAACCGGAGCATTTTGCCCCCATTACAGAGCTGCTGGAAGACTATCGCCTGCGCAAAGAGCAGAGCAACCGGGATCTGGTGGAAAAGCTGCGGGCTGCCGGATACCTGATCGATTACGAAACGATCAAAAACAGCACCCCGGAGGGGCAGGTGAACCGGGCGCTCATCGCCGCGGAGCTGACCCGGCAGGGCTACACGGAATCCATCCAAGCTGCCTTTAAGCAGCTGCTGAAACCCAAACACGGCTATTACACACCCCCGGAGCGCTTTTCTCCCTTTGAGACCATCCGATTCATCAAATCTCTGGGTGCGGTGGCGGTGCTGGCTCATCCGTTTCTGAATCTGAATGAAGAGGAACTCAGAGAATTTCTTGCGGAAGCGGTGCCCTGTGGACTGGATGCCATGGAGACATTCTATTCCACCTATGACGAGGAAACCACCGCTACGGCGAAGAAAATTGCGGACGAATTCGGCATCCTCCACAGCGGCGGAAGCGACTATCACGGGGGCAACAAGCCCCATATTCAAATGGGAATCGGACAGGGAAATCTGGCCATATCCAACGAACTGACAGCCGCGCTGGCGAAACGGGTAAAATAATCCATAAAAAAGCAGAAACTTCTGTAATTTGTTGTGGATTTTTGTAAAAACATATGCTATAATACGTAGTGCTGAAAAAGCAATACGATCCTGCGCGCTGCGCATACCCCCGGAGGGAAAATATGAATAACGATATTCAAAGAGCAACCATGCTCAGGCGTGTACCGGCCTGGCTGCTGGATGTAATTTTGGTACTGGTTTTGGCTGCGGGCCTTATGGCCGGGCTGTCCTATGTGCTGGATCTGGATTCACATATTGACCAGATCGATGTCATTTATGACCGGTACGAAAAAGAGTATGATATCTCGTTTGATATAACGGACGAGAGCTATGAGGAAATGAGTGAAGAGGATCTGGCCCGGTATGAGGCGGCGTCTGAGGCACTTTCCAAGGATGCTGAAGCGCAGCAGATCTTCGAAATGGTACTCAACCTGACCTTGACCACCATGTCCGGCGGCTTTTTGGGCGCGCTGTTCATTCTGGAATTTTTGATCCCTCTGTGGCTGAAAAACGGTCAGACTTTGGGCAAAAAGGTGTTCGGTGTGGGTCTGATGCGGAAAGACGGCATAAAGGTCACCACCTTTATGATGTTCGCCCGGACGATCCTGGGAAAATACACCATCGAGACCATGATCCCGATCTTCCTTTTGCTGGCGTCGTTCTTCGGCATTCTCGGCCTTGGCGGACTCGTCCTGTGCGCGGCCGCCCTGCTGATCCCGGTGCTCGTTGCATTGTGCACCCGGAACAAAACCGCGATCCACGATCTGATGGCCTGTACCATCGCCGTAGATCTGGCAAGCCAGATGATCTTCGATACCCCGGAAGAACAGCTGGAATACTACAAGCAATTGCATGCAGAAAATGCCGCTCAGGCGGATGAATAAATAAAAAAGAAAAAATTTATATAGGAAGGGATTCATAATGAAAGTTGTTTTGCAGAATCTGACAAAGATCTTCCCCAGCCGGGACAAGAAGGCAGGCAAGGAAGTCGTTGCTGTCAACGATTTCTCCTTCGAAATTCCGGATGGCAAGTTGATCGGCCTGCTGGGCCCCTCCGGCTGTGGCAAATCCACAACACTGTACATGATCAGCGGCTTGCAGAAGCCCACCGGCGGCCAAATCTTCTTCGGTGATGACGATGTTACCAATCTTCCCACCGAAAGCCGCGGCGTCGGTCTGGTGTTCCAGAACTACGCCCTGTATCCCCACATGACCGTTAAGCAGAATATCCTCTTCCCCTTGCAGAACCTGAAGGGCGCAGACAAAATGTCCAAGAAGGATATGCTGGAGCGGGCATACCATGCTGCTAAGCTGGTGCAGATCGAGGATCTGATGGACCGTAAGCCCGGCGAAATGTCCGGCGGTCAGCAGCAGCGTGTGGCCATCGCCCGTGCTCTGGTTAAAATGCCCCGCGTTCTGCTGCTGGACGAACCCCTGTCCAATCTGGACGCCCGTCTGAGACTGCAGACCCGTGAGGAAATCCGCCGAATTCAGCGTGAGACCGGCATCACCACCATTTTCGTTACCCACGACCAGGAAGAGGCTATGTCCATCTCCGATATGATCGTGGTTATGAAGTTGGGCGTTGTGCAGCAGATTGGCGCGCCTCAGGAAGTTTATGACAATCCCATTAACCTGTTCGTTGCCAAGTTCCTGGGCACTCCTCCCATCAATGTGTTTGACGGCGCTGTCAAGGACGGCAAGCTGTACATCGGCGAGGAAGCTGTTCTGGATATCAACGGCGTTGCCGACCAGGAAGTTACCGTGGGCATCCGTCCCGAGGGCTTCGTGCTGGATGACAACGGTCCTCTGACCTGTAAGCTGACCAGCCTGGAAGTTATGGGCCGCGATGTGAGCGTCGTTTCCGAGAATGCCGCTTCCCAGAACCCCGTGGTTCGCTCCATCATCAATGCTGACAACAAGGTGGATGTCTCCGCTGAGAATGTCAAGTACAGCCTGAAAGCACACAAGGTATTCATCTTCAACAAGGAAACCGAAGAAAGAATCTATTTTTGAGGTGAACGAATATGGTAGATAGCAAACATCAATGGAAAGCCTGGCTCTACCTGTCACCGGCCATCGCCTTGTTGCTGGTCTTCACCGTGTGGCCCATTATCAACACCGTGCGCATCGCCTTCCTGGAAGGCTACAACGCGCTGGAAGCCGCATTCGGTCTTGATTTTGAGGTGGGCTTTGGCAACTTCGAGAAGGTTTTGCAGTACAGCGATTTCATGACCTGTCTGAAAAACACCTTGCTGCTGACAGTTCTGACAGTTCCTATTTCCACAATTTTGGCTCTGCTCATCGCAGTTGCCCTGAATTCCATCAAGCCCCTGCAAAAGTTCTTGCAGACCATCTTCTTCCTGCCCTATGTGACCAACTCCATCGCCATCGGCATGGTTTTCGCCGCGATGTTCAACATCATCGGTCTGAGCCCTGACCAGACCCGGGCAGAGAGCTGGGGTATCATCAACAATGTGATCATGTTCTTTGGCGGTGACCCCATCAACTGGATCAATGCCCAGTCTTCCTATGCTGCAAACATTGCAGTTATGACCATTTACATTGTGTGGAACGCTCTGCCCTTCAAGATCCTGATCCTGCTGGGCGGCCTGCAATCCATCAACAAGCAGTATTACGACGCTGCCCGGGTGGACGGCACTCCCCGTTGGAGAGTTCTGACCCGGATCACCGTTCCTCTGCTGAGCCCCATGCTGGCCTATGTTATCATCACCAGCTTCATCGGCGGCTTTAAGGAATATTCCAGCATCGTAGGTATTTTCGGCGAAAAGATGGGCCCCGTTGGCGCTGACCTGAAGCTGAACACCATGGTCGGTTACATTTACGAGGCTCTGCCCGAAATGAACTACGGTGTCGCCAGCGCTGCTGCTTTGATTCTGTTCGGTATCATTCTTGTTGTGACGATGATCAACCTCTACGTCAGCAAGAAGCGGGTCCATTTCTAAGGAGGTGCATTATGGCTAAGAAAAAGGATAATGTTGTAATGCAAGAGCAGGACCTGCAGCAGGTCTCTGCACAGCAGAGAGTATTTCAGGCAGTGGTCAAGGCCGGTACCTATCTGTTTTTGGGTATCATGGCGCTGATCGTGCTGTTCCCCTTCTACTGGATGATCATTTCCTCTTTGAAGGACCTGGCTGAATACCGCTTGAATGTTCCCACCCTGTGGCCCCAGAAAATCGTCTGGCTCAACTATGTGGAAGCTTTTGACACCGCTGATTTGGGTCAGCTGTTCCTGAATACCGCCTATGTTGGTATCGTTTCCACTGTTTTGTCCCTGGTGATCACCGTTCTGTCCGCCTTTGCCTTTGCCCGTCTGGAATTCAAGGGCAAGGACGCCATGTTTGCCGCCCTGCTGGCAACCATGATGATCCCCGGCGAGCTGTTCACCATCACCAACTATGCAACCATCAATGAATTCGGCTGGATGAAGACCTTTACGGTTTTGATCGTGCCCTTCCTGGTCAGCGTGTTCTATATCTACCTGCTACGCCAGAACTTCCTGCAGATCCCCAATGAGCTGTATCTGGCTGCCAAGGTAGACGGCTGCGGCGACCTCAAGTATCTGTGGAAGGTTATGATCCCCCTGGCAATGCCCACTTTGATCTCCATCACCATTCTGAAAATGATGGGCGCATGGAACTCCTATGTGTGGCCCCGCCTGGTTGCCAACGACGATGCCCACCGCCTGATCACCAACGGTCTGCGTAACGCATTCACCACAACCACCGGCGATGTCAACTATCCCGTGCAGATGGCCGCTGTTGCCATCGTTTCCGCTCCGTTGTTCATGGTATTCCTGTTCCTGAGAAAGTATATCATGGCAGGCGTCAGCCGCAGCGGTATCAAGGGTTAATCGGCCGAAAGGTCTTAACACATAAATATACAAGCAAGAAAGGAAATCAAGAGTTATGAAAAAGATCGTAGCATTGCTCCTGTTGGTAACCATGCTGCTGGGCATTGGCCTGATGTCCGGCTGTAACAGCAACAGCGCAACTGAGGTCCTGAAAAAGGACTTCGTCATTCCCGAAGGTGGCTATGACGGCAGTGCAGTCACCATCACCTTCTACCACACCATGGGTCAGAACCTGAGAGATGTTCTGGATAAGTTCATCCCCGAGTTCAACAAGCTGTACCCCAACATCACCGTTGTCCACGAGCAGGTTGGCGGCTATGAAGACGTCCGCGACCAGATCAAGACCGAGCTGACCGTGGGCAACCAGCCCAACATCGCTTACTGCTACCCCGACCATGTTGCTCTGTACAATGTGGCCCGTGCAGTTGTCACTCTGGACGACCTGATCGCCAGCGACATCGAGATCACCCGTGCCGACGGCACCACCGAGATCCTGGGTCTGACTGCTGAGCAGCAGGCTGACTTCATCGAAGGCTACTACGCAGAAGGCAAGGAATTCGGCGACGGCAAGATGTACACCCTGCCCTTCTCCAAGTCCACCGAGGTTCTGTACTACAACAAGACCTTCTTCGACGCAAACGGCCTGACTCCTCCCACCACTTGGGACGAAATGGAGACCCTCTGCGCACAGATCAAGGAAATCGACCCCACCTCCATTCCTCTGGGCTACGACTCCGAGGCTAACTGGTTCATCACCATGTGTGAGCAGCTGGGCAGCGACTACACCAGCGCTACCGGCGACCACTACCTGTTCAACAACGACACCAACAAGCAGTTCGTTAAGCGTTTCCGCGAGTGGTACCAGAAGGAATATGTGACCACCCAGGAGATCTACGGCGCATACACCTCCGGTCTGTTCACCGCTACCACCGGTCAGCGCAGCTACATGTCCATCGGCTCCTCCGCAGGTGCTAAGCATCAGCGTCCCGCTGCCGATGCATCCGGCAACTACGCTTTCGAAGTTGGCATCACCACCATTCCTCAGGTTGACGCTGCTAACCCCAAGGTTATTTCCCAGGGTCCCAGCCTGTGTATCTTCAAGGATGCCAATCCTCAGGAAGTCGTCGCTTCCTGGCTGTTCGTCAAGTACCTGACCACCAATGTGAACTTCCAGGCTGCATTTGCGGATGCTTCCGGTTACGTTCCCGTTCTGAAGTCCGTTGCTGATCATCCCACCTACGCTGCAAAGATGGCTCAGGCTGATGGCTTCAACAACATCACCTACCTCTCCGCCAAGGTTTGTATGGAGCAGGCTAACGCCTACTACACCTCTCCCGCATTCAACGGCTCTGCCAAGGCCCGTGACGAGGTGGGCAGCCTGATTCAGGCAGCCTTCATCGGCGATGCTTCCGGCGGTCTGGATGCTTTGATCGACAAGGTATTCCAGGACGCGATCAACAACTGTAACAAATAATGAGTAAGGGCATTCTGAAAATTGTTTCCCTGCTTTTAGTCCTTTGTCTGTTTGCGGGCTGTACGCCCGAGGCTCCGGTGGATAACCCCACCGAAGCCCAGACACAGGTTGTGGACTATGCCGCATCTGTGACGCTGGACCGCAACAACGGCTGCAAGCAGGAAGAGGTCACAGTCAAGCAATATATTGACGGTGATACTGTCCATTTTTACAGCAAAGAAATCCCCGGCGGCGTGCTGAAAGCCCGTTTCATGGCTGTCAACACCCCCGAATCCACCGGCAAGATCGAAGAATTCGGCAAGACCGCAGCGGCCTTCACCAAGGAAAAGCTGCTGAGCGCCACTTCTATCGTGGTTGAGTCCGATACCGCCAACTGGGATGCCGACTCCACCGGCGGCCGTTATATGGTCTGGATCTGGTACAAGCCCCAGGGCGCAACCGAGTACCGGAATCTGAATATCGAGCTGCTGCAAAACGGCCTGGCCATTGCGTCCAGCTCCTTCAATAACCGTTACGGCACCACTTGTTCTGCCGCGATCGATCAGGCAAAGGCTCAGAAGCTGAATGTGCACTCCGGCAAGCCCGACCCCAACTTCTTCTACGGTCAGGCTACCGAGATCGACTTGAAGGAGCTGCGCACCAATGTGGCCAACTACAACGGCGCAAAGGTTGCAGTTACCGGTGTCATCACCATGCACTACAACAACGGCTTCTACCTGGAATCTCAGGATCCCGAAACCGGCCTGTACTACGGTATGTACTGCTACTACGGCTTTAACTTCAACGGCATGCATCTGGTCAAGGTGGGCAGCGAAGTCCGTGTTGCGGGTAATGTTTCCGAGTTCAGCGGTTCCTGGCAGATCTCCGGTATGTCTTACAGCGACTTCCTTCCCGATCCCGACGATGTGAAGCTGCTCAGCGAGGGCAACGAGCCCGCCTTTACCCTGACGGATGCCAACACCTTCGCCAACGGCAAGGTAAACGTGGAGATCATCGATCCCGAGACCGAGGAAGTGACCAACAAGGAGTACAGATACGCCGAAGTGGCGCTGGGTACTTCTGTGGAAATGAAGAACCTGTATGTTAAGAGCGTTTACACCACCCAAAGCGACAATGATAATTCCAACGGCGCTATGACCCTGACCTGTGAGGTCGACGGCGTGACGATCTCTGTCCGCACCATCGTTTTGACCGACGATGACGGCAACATCATCACCGCCGATGCATATCGCGGCAAGACCATTGATGTCAAGGGCATCGTGGACTTCTTCAGCAACGATTACCAGATCAAAGTCATGGATGACAACTACATTACCGTTCACTAATTGATAAGGAGAAGAGATCATGAAGAAAATTATTTCCGTCCTTCTGCTCCTGGCAATGGTTCTCGGCTGCTTCGCCGGCTGCGCCCCCGAGGCTGCAACCGAGGATGCCGGCCTGGCCGCTGCTAAGGAATACCTGTACGCTATCTACAAGGATGGCGACCAGGTTACCTCCAACAACTACACCCTGGTAAGCCAGGTCATGGTGGAGGATGTTACCTATCCCATCACCTGGACCACCAATGTGTCCGAGAACATCGTTAAGATCACTGCCGGCGAAAACGGCATGGCACTGGTTACCATCAACGCTACCGCTGAGGATGTGAACTACACCCTGACCGGTACTTTGAAGAATGAACAGGGCCAGGAAGCTTCCGTTTCCTTCGACAAGATCATTCCTGCCAAGGCTCAGGTTGGTGGCTCTATCGTGCTGGCTTACCCCAAGGAAAACAAGTTCGTTAGCGGTAATGGTGATGTTTACACCAGCTCCAGCGGTTCTACCAAGAATCAGTTGGATATGACCGAGAACGAGGCTGAGGCTGTTGTTCTGCAGATCGTTGAGAACTCCGACGGCACCATTACCTTCGTTTCCGGTGAGTACTACCTGTACGCTGACGGCACCCACGCTACCTTCGTCAAGGAGCAGGGCGACAACACCAAGTTCGTTCTGGAAGCTGCTGATACCGATGGCGGCTACTTCGTTAAGTGTGCGGTTGCCACCTACAACGGCAAGCCCCAGTACCTGGAGGTCTACTCCGACAACCTGTGCAGCTACGGCATGGGCTCCGATCCTTCCATCTACATCTTCAAGCTGCAGGAATCCTCTGTCGCAGCAGGCACCGTCAATGTTGAGGGTGGCAGCACCGGCGGCGACAGCAATACTGGCAACACCGGCAACAATAACACCGGCAGCACCGGCGGCGACGTGGTTGATACCGACAAGACCAGTGCAACTCTGTACTACGCAGGCGAGAAGCTGTATGTCACCGGCACTGAGTATGCTTACACCAGCAGTACCAGTGGCAAGACCAAGATTGAGCTGACTCTGTCCAGCAAGAAGGCTGACGCCATTGCCCTGACCATCAAGACCAACTCCGACAAGACCATCTCCTTCACCGCAAGCGGCAAGTACCTGTTCTGCGACGGCACTGACGTGAAGTTCGTTTCTTCTCAGAGCGACAACACCAAGTTCGTGCTGGAATCCGCAGGCGCAGAAGGCAAGTACTTCATCAAGTGCGCTGTTGCCAACTACAACGGCAATCCTCAGTATCTGGAAGTCTACAAGGGCTACCTGACCTGCTACGGCATGGGCGCTGACGCTTCCATTTACACCTTCGAGCTGAAGGACACCTCCGGTGCTAAGGGCAAGATCACTGCTGCCAGCTCCTCCGGCGGTTCTTCCTCCGGCGGCAACAGCTCCGGCGGTTCTTCCTCCGGCGGTTCCTCCAGCGGTGGATCTTCCTCCGGCGGCTCTTCCTCCGGTGGCAGCACTACCGATACCAGCAAGACCAGCGCAACTCTGTACTACACCGCTGACGGCCTGTACATCACCGGTACTGAGTATATTTACAACGGCAAGACAACCAAGACCGAGCTGGTTCTGTCCGACAAGAAGGCTGACGCCATTGCTCTGACCATCAAGAAGAACTCTGACAACACTGTTTCCTTCACCGCTGAGGGCAAGTACCTGTTCTGCGACGCTACCGATGTGAAGTTCGTCTCCTCTCAGAGCGACTACACCAAGTTCGTTCTGGAATCCGCAGGCACTGACAAGTACTACATCAAGTGCGCTGTTGCCAACTACAATGGCAACGCTCAGTATCTGGAAGTTTACAGCGGCTATCTGACCTGCTATAGCATGTACGATACCAGCGATAAGAACCTGTACATCTTCGAGCTGAAGGACACCTCCGGTGCCAACGGCAAGATCACTGCCGCTGAGTCCGGTTCCAACAACAACTCCGGCAGCAACTCCGGCTCCAACAGCGGCAGCAACTCCGGCAGCGTTAATGTGAACGGCAAGCTGGCTGCAAGCATCGATATGAAGGGTACCACTACTCTGACCAGCGTCACCGGCACTCAGACGATCCATACTGCAAACGGCATTAAGTACACCAACGACAAGGCTTCCAGCACCACTGCCAACTACTCCAACCAGAGCCAATATGCAGCAAGAGCATACCAGGGCTCCACCGTTAAGATCGAGTACACCGGCATGACTGCTATTGTTATCCATCTGGATACTTATGAGCAGAGTGGCAAGACCTACATGGCAGGCTTCGACGGCATGGTCGTGGACGGTGCTACCATCACCCGCGATGGCGATATTCTTACCATCGTCTTTGCAAGCGCCACCAATGTGTTCCAGTCCACAAACCTGGCATCCCAGACCCGTATTCTCAGCATCGACGTTTATACTGCAAACTAATTTTCCTTTCTTTCACATGGGCCGCGCCTTCGGGCGCGGCCCTTTTGTGTCGCATTGTGCCATCTATCCTGTCATTGCGAGGAGCCGCCCTAAGGCGGCGACGTGGCAATCTCCTGGTAGGGTTCACCGAAACTGCACGCAGTAACAAACATCGTGCCGGGAGATTCCCACGGCCCTATGGGCCTCGGAATGACATACCGTAGGAGACGGTTTCTCCGGGCGGCAGGTTACTTTGTCTATTTTTTCCCATTTGCGCATAAACTAAAAGAGCCTATGGGAAGGAGGGGATGGCATGGAATTTCCGAAGGGCGGCTTACTGGGAAAGGCATGGGAGTATTTCCGGCAGTTTAGCCGTATGCGCATCGGTCTGCACGCCGCCAATGCGGGATACTTCATCGTCCTGTCCGTTTTTCCAACATTGGTTTTGCTGCTGGGACTGCTCCGCTACACCGGCATGGACGCAGGAAATTTGATGAGCCTGCTCTCCGGGGTGATCCCTGAGGTGCTGCTGCCCGCGGCGGAAAAGCTGATCATCTCTACCTACGCCTACACCTCCACCGCGGTGGTGTCCGTGTCGGCCATCGGCGCGCTGTGGTCGGCAAGCCGGGGGATCTACGGCCTGCTGGTGGGGCTGAATACCATCTACGGCGTGCGGGAAGACCGGGGATATCTGTACACCCGTTCCATCAGTATGCTGTACACCTTTCTGTTTCTGGTGGTGCTGGTGTTGACCTTGGTGCTGAATGTGTTTGGGGAGTCTTTGCTGGATATGATCCCCCCGGCCCGGGGCGCGCTGTGGGAATTCCTGTCGGAAATCATCGATTTTCGATTTATTTTGCTTCTTCTGCTGCAAACCGGCCTGTTTACGGCCATGTTTATGGCGCTTCCCAACCGAAAAAACAAATTTTCCGACAGCTTTCCCGGGGCGGTGCTGGCATCCGCCGGATGGCTGCTGTTTTCCAATCTGTTTTCCGTTTATGTGGAGTATTTTTCAAACTATGCCAGCATCTACGGCTCGGTGTACGCCATCGCCCTGAGTATGCTGTGGCTGTATTTCTGTTTGTGTTTGCTGTTTTGTGGCGGTGCGCTGAACAAAATGCTGATGAAAGAATAAAATTTTTGTTTATCCTCTGTTCATATCTGAAATTTATGATACAATGGACGGAGGAGGAATGGGAATGTTTGGATTTGTAACCGCCAACCTAAAAGAGCTGACCAAGGACCAGCAGAGCCGCTACAACGGGGTCTACTGCGGCATTTGCCGCCAGATCCGCGACCGGGCATCCCAGTCCGCCCGTCTGGCGCTGAGCTATGACATGGCGTTCCTGTCCCTGTTGCTCATGAGTCTGTACGAGCCGGAGGAAACCTCCGGAAATCGTGCCTGTGCCCTGCATCCGGTACATCCCAAGCCCTGGATCGACAACGAATACATCCGATATGCGGCGGATATGAATGTGGCCCTGGCCTATTACAACGCCCGGGACGACTGGCAGGATGACAAGTCCCTTTCCGCCCGGATCAAAACCGGCATTTTTGGCAAGAATTACGAGGAGATCGCCAGCCGCTATCCCCGGCAATGCGCCGCCATTTCCGACTGTATCGAGAAAATCAATGCATTGGAACAGGAAAACTGCCCCAATGCCGATCTTCCGGCAGGGGCATTCGGTACGCTCATGGGCGAGCTTTTGGTATACCGGGAGGATATGTGGGCGCCCACGCTGAGAAGTATGGGCATGGCTTTGGGACGGTTCATTTATCTGGCAGACGCGGCGGTGGATTACCGCCGGGACAAGCGGAAGAAGAAATACAATCCCTATCTGGCCATGGAAACCGGCGAGGACTGGCCCCGTTGGGAGGAATACTTAATACTGGCCCTGGGCCGCTGCACCGCGGAGTTTGAAAAGCTGCCCTTGGTGCAGGACAAGCCCATTCTGGACAATATCCTGTACAGCGGCGTGTGGGGCAATTTCCGCAGAAAGAAAAAAGAGGGGAGGGATGGCAATGCGTGATCCTTATGAAGTCCTGGGTGTCAGCCGGGACGCCTCGGATGAGGAGATCAAAAAAGCATACAGAAAATTGGCGAAGAAATACCATCCCGACCTGAATCCGGGGGATGAAAAGGCGGCCCAGAAAATGCAGGAAGTCAATGCCGCCTATGAGCAGATCAAAAATCCGGAAAAGGCCCAGCCCAATCAAGGTGGTTACGGCTATGGTTACGATCCCTTTGGCGGCTTTTACGGTCAGCGCACCTATACCCAGCCGGATAACGAGGAGCGTTATCAGCGCGCAGCCTATCAGTATGTGCAGATGGGGCGGTTCCAGGAAGCGCTGAACATCCTGAGCAATGCAAAGGACAAGGATGCCCGGTGGTACTACATCAGCGCTCTGGCCAACAACGGCCTGGGCAATCAGGTGACGGCTTTGGAGCACATCCGAAAAGCGGTGTCCATGGAGCCGGACAATTACGAATATTTGCAGGTGCTGCGGATCATAGAGGACGGCGGCACAGTCTATCGCCGCCAGGCGGGGAATTTCCGGGGCTTTGCCATGCGCGGCTCGCCCTGTGCCAACCTGCTCCTGTGCTGGTTCATGAATTTCTTCTGCTGCGGACGTCCTTTCTGCTGTTGACAGGTTCCTCGCAATGTGTTAAAATACTTTTGACAATTTGATAGAAGTTCCGTGGCGGTGGGGGCGACGAACCCTTGCTGCTTAACAAGATAACCGGGTGTGAATCCCGGACGGTACCGCCGCTGTAAGTGGTATGATGTTCTCTTTTGGCGAAAGCCAGTCACTGGGGTGACCCGGGAAGGCAGAGGGCATTGCGGGTGTTAAGCGCACCCAAAAGCCACAAGTCAGAAGACCTACGGAATGGATCTCCCCATCTTCGCGTGACTACGAGGATGTGCGTTTGTCGCAGAAAAACGGCTGCGGCGTCGATCTTGACGCCGCAGCCTCATCATTTTCAGGAGGAAAAATTATGAAAAACACAATGAAAAAATCCCTGTCCCTTTTGCTTGTCCTGCTTATGACCTGCGTTTTACTTCTGCCCGGCTGTCAGCAGGATCCGCTGGTGATCGAAACGCCGGAGGCCGATCCGGAAACCAATCTGATCATCACCGAGGATCATGTGATCATCAAGATCACCCAGGAAGCCCTGAACGGCGCAACCGATATGACCCTGATGGACTACATGGAGACCCTCAAAGCCGGTGGCGAGCTGGAATTTACCGTCAGCGACGGCATGATCACATCCATCAACGGCGTTGAAAATCCTGCCGATTACAGCAGCTGCTGGATGCTCTACACCAGCGATGAGGACAATGCCAACAAGGCCTGGGGTACAGTAGAATACGAAGGCAACGAGTACGGCTCTGCCATTTCCGGTGCTGAGACCCTGGTGATCAAGGCGGATCAGCTGTATATCTGGGTCTACAAGTCTTTTAGCTGATGAACAAGACGAAATTTGTCGTCCGGGTGGCCATGTGCGTGGCCTTGCTGATCGCCGGACAGCTGGCGCTCAGCAGCGTCAGCGGCATTGAGATCGTCACAGTGATGCTGCTCAGCTTTTGCTGGTGCTACGGCGTGCGCCATGGCATTGCCATTGCAACCACCTTTTCGCTGCTGAGGTGCTTCATTTTTGGTTTCCAGATCAATGTCATCGTGCTGTATTTGATGTATTACAACCTGTTTGCCATCTTTTTCGGATGGCTGGGTGCGCGTTTAACTGGGAAAAATGCGCTTTTGAAAACGGTCATCGCCACCGCATCTGCGGTCATCTTTACGGTGTTGTTCACCCTGCTGGATGATGTGATCACGCCGCTGATGTTTGCGTTCAGCGAAAATGCGGCGAAGGTCTATTTTTACCAGTCTCTGGCGGCGGTGATTCCCCAAACCATCTGCACAGCGGTGACGGTGTCACTTCTTTTCCACCCGCTCACAAAGGTTATCAAAAAGATCAATTACTAAAAAATGAGGGAAGCTTTTGCTTCCCTCATTTTTTAGATTTCCTTATACATGGCGCTTGCATCGTCCTTGCGGACGGTCTCGGCTACCTGCAAGACCTCCACGGCCACCGTACGGGGGCCCATGGTGATCTCTAACCGGTCACCGATCTTCACTTCGTAACTGGCCTTTACCACCCGGCCATTGACGCTGACGCGCCCATTGTCGCAGGCTTCGTTGGCAACGGTCCGCCGCTTGATCAGCCGGGAGACCTTCAGATACTTGTCAAGACGCATTTCTTACTTTGCAACAGCGTCCTTCAAGGTCTTGCTGGCCTTGAAAGCGGGCAGGCGGGTAGCGGGAATCTGGATGGTCTCCTTGGTGCGGGGGTTGCGGCCGGTGCGAGCTTCGCGCTTCTTAGCCTCGAAGATGCCAAAGCCAGAAACCTGGACCTTGTCGCCTGCAACCAGGCTGGCGGTGATAGCGTCGATGGTGGCGTTCAGAGCACGCTCTGCATCCTTCTTGGACAGGCCAGCCTTCTCTGCGACGGCGGCGATGAGTTCGGTCTTATTCATAATAAAATTACCTCTTTCTTATAAAATAAAGCACTAATAAATTATCACAATTTTTAGGGAAATGCAAGTGCTTTTTTATCACAAATGCAACAAATTCGCAATTTTTTCGCCCTTTGGCAGCAATAAGCAGTCTTCCCGGGTGATCGCCCGCAATTTTACGGCGGCAATCACATAAACCACCACGCCCACGGCAACGGGAACAGCGCAGGCAATCAAGCGGCTCATATCTGTTCCCAGGAGCATTTGCAGTCCCTTCCAGGAACCCCAGGCGCAGGCGCCCATGAGGGCCGCGGCCAGAAATGCCCGGAACATTTGCTTGACGATGGCGGGGGGCTCGGAAAGCACCCGACGCATGGAAAACAGGTTCAGAACCGTAATGCACAGGTAGCATAGCAGACTGCCGATGGGCGTACCCACGATGCCGATTGCCGGATTTCCCGTGAGGATGAATACGGCGGCAAGCTTTACAAAACCGCCTACGAACATATTCACCACCGGCAGCTTTTCATGGCCGTGGGCCTGCATGATGGCGGTGGTCAGCAGCACCATGGAATTGAAAACGATGCACACGCCCAAAACCGACATCAGCCGGGTAGCCAGCTCCAGCTTTTCCCCGGTGTAACCGCCCAGAAGCTGGGTCACCGGCTGAGCAAGCAGGAAAAGACCGAAGGCACAGGGCATGGAGATCAGGGCGCTGACCCGGGCGGAGGACTCCTCCGTTGCTTTTGCGGCCTTGTTGTTGCCAAGAGTCAGCTGGGAAGTGATGGCGGGAATGATAGAAATGGTGATGGGGGTGATGAATGCACAGGGCATATTGAAAATGGTCAGTGCCATGCTGTAAATGCCTTTTTGGGTGTCAGCCACATCTTGGGTCAGGGTTTTCAGCAGCTGGGTCATGTAGATCTTGGTTTCCAGCACCGTCAGCAGCTGCAGACCGGCAGAACCGATGGTAATGGGAATGGCGATGGACAGCAGGCCCTTGGCAATGTCCTTACCGGAGTCAGTTTCCTCGCAGGACTGGGGCATCTGCTTGAAAGCCTTGCGGAAGCAGTAATTCAGATAGAAAGAGGACACCAGGCAGCTGACGGTCACGCCCATAATGGCCGCGCCTGCGGCCAGGGAGACGCTCTGGGAGTAGTGCACCACCAACAGCGCGCCGGCAATACCCACCACCAGCTTGGTAATGGCCTCGATGACCTGAGACACCGAGGTGGGGAGCATATTGCCCTGCCCCTGGAAGAAGCCCCGGTAGGTGCTCATCAGGCAGATGAGGAAGCAGCAGGGGCCCAGGGCGCCAATGGCGGCCCATGCGTCGGGCTGCTGTTGGAACTGGGCAAGCTGCTTGCAGAACAGAGTCATCAGCAGCGCGCCCACCAAACCCAGGGTCAGGAAGATGGTGCGGCAAACGGTGTAAATTTTGCGCACCTGGCGATAGTGATCCAGGGAGCTTGACTTGGCGATCATCCGGCTCATGGCCACCGGCAGACCGGCGGTGGAGATCATCAACAGCACCGTATAAATTTCATAGGCGGTGCTGTAATAACCAAAGCCCTGCTCGCCGATGATGGCGTTCAGCGGAATTTTATACAGCGCGCCGATGACCTTTACGATGGCGGTGGCCATGGCAAGCAGCGCTGTGCCATGGAGGAAGGATTGCTTTTTCGGTGTTTCGGACATAAGGCTTTCCTCAATTCTCCCCGGCGAAAAGACGGGGAATGGCGTAGGTGGTCAGCTCTTCCACCATATTTTTCAGGTCAATGGTGGGGAACTGGCCGTTTTGATACAGAATTTTGCCCCGGACCATGGTCATAGCCACATCGCCGCCCTTGGCGCTGAACACCAGCGCGTTGGGGACATTGTGACAGGGCATCAGGTGGGGCGCGGAGAAGTCCACCAGACATAGGTCGGCATCCATGCCCACCTTGATCATGCCGCATTCTGCGTCCCGTCCCTGGGCTCTTGCGCCGCAGGAGGTTGCCATCATCAGGGCGGCAGAGGCGGGGAGTGCGGCGGCGTTTTCTGCCGATGCACGGGTCGCCATGGCGGCACCGCGCAGAACCTCAAACATATCCATATTTCCGGCATCCAACGCGCCGCTTGTGCCCAATGCCACATTCATGCCGGCACGGACGCTGGAAAGGATGGGCGTGACCGGCTGGCCTTTTTTGGCGGCGGTGAGGGGACAGGCCACAGCGGTGGCCTTTTTCTTGCCCAAAAGCTTCTGCTCCGTTTCCGACAGACAGGCGCAGCCCACCGCGGTGACGGGCACATTGAAAATGCCATGGCAGTTCAGAAGCTCAGCCGGGCCGAGACCGGTGCGATCCAAGCAGGAGTCGGCTTCGTTTTGGGTCTCAGCCAGATGCAGCTGCAAACCCAAGCCCTTTTCCGCGGCAAAGCCCACCAGACCTTCCCACAGCTTGTAGTTGCTGGTGTATTCGGCGTGAAGACCGGCATCGATCTTGATGCGACCCTCGTCATGACCGTGCCATTTTTCGGTGATACGGGCAAGCTCCTGACATTGCTCATCGGTATCGAAGTCAAATTCCTCGTTTTCGTCGATGAACCGATAAGCGGACAGGGCCACATTGCCCTTGATGCCGCTTTCTGCGATAGCCTCAGCGGTGGCATCCGGGTAGTAATACAGATCGGAAACGGAGGTCACGCCAAAGCGCAGGCACTCCGCAATGCCCAGCAGGGCCGCGGCCTTTGCACCCCGGGCGTCCATTTTCGCCTCTTTTTTCAGCTGTTCTTCCAGAGCTTCGGTGCTGCTCAGGTCATCCAGATAGCTGCGCAGCACGGTGGTGGCAAGCTGGGTGTGGCAGTTCACAAGACCCGGCATCAGCACCATACCGGTGCCGTCAATGATGGTCTTGGGCTGCTTCTCCGGGGCGGTTTTTCCTAAGTAAGAAATTTTACCCGCTTCCACGCCCAGGTATGCCCCAAACAAGACATCCATTTTGTCATTCATGGTGACAACGGTCACATTGGCGATCAAAGTATCCAAGTTAAATACTTCCTTTCATCAGCTCAAAAATACGCCTTTTGTCTTCCAGTACCTGGGGCAGCATTTCAATGTACTGCTCCGGGAATTTGGGGTTGTGGAAGCGCTGCAATGTGCCGTCCGGCAGATTGACTTTGTTCATGCCGCCGCCCCCAAGAGAGAGGATGGTATGAACTTCTTCCATCATGTAGATGTTATACAGGCAGTCCAGACCGTCCAGAGACCAGCCCACATTCTCAAAAGAGCCGGACATATATTTTTGCCGGTAGAGATAGTAGGGCTTGTAGCCCAGAGCGCGCAGCGTGTCCTCGGAGTAGTCCACCATCCGGGATACCTGGTCGGCGTGGGAGAGATTCTCCCGGCTTTCAAACAGGTCTGCGCCCTTTTTCAGCGCCAGGGTGTGGACGGTGATATTGGCAGGCCGCAATGCGGCGACGGTATCCAGGGAATGACGGAATCCGTCAAAATCATCCGTGGGCAGGCCTGCGATCAGATCCATGTTGATGGCCTTGAATCCGGCGTTTTTCGCCCATTCATAGGCACGAAGAACATCGTCAGCGGTGTGAGGCCGCTTGCAGGCGGCAAGTACGCTGTCCACCATAGTCTGGGGATTGATGCTCATGCGATCCGCCCCATGCTGACGGATGGCCAGCAGCTTTTCTGCGTCCAAAGTGTCCGGCCTGCCGCCTTCAACGGTAAACTCGATACACCGGGACAGATCAAAGGACTCCCGGATGGCATCCAGAAGCCTTACCATTTGGGGCGTAGACAAGGTGGTGGGCGTGCCGCCCCCTATGTAAAGGGTACGCACGTATCGTCCGGAGTTTTCCAACAGTTTGCCGGTGACGGCAATTTCCTGCAAAAGTGCGTTAAGATAGGGCTCCATCAGATTTGTCTGGGAGCCGATGGTGCGGCTGACAAAGCTACAATAGCTGCACCGGGTGGGGCAGAAGGGGATGCCCACATAGAGGGAAATGTCCGTATTTTCCAGCAGACGGGTGGCGTTTACTGTGGAAACGGAGCAGTCCACCGCCAGCTTTCTACGCTGGGGCGTGACATAGTACACATCCTCCAACAGCTTTTCTGCGGACTTTTCTGTGCCGCCGTCCAGAAGATGTTTGGTGGATATTTTGGTGGGTCGCACGCCGGCCAGAGCGCCCCAGGCAGAGGGCTTCCCCAGCAGCTGCACCGCCGCCAGATAGTAGCTCTGCTGTAAGATCCGCCGGCGCAGACGGACGGTCTCGTCCGCTTTTTTAAGCCGCTTGGATGCGGTGGCAGTCTTGCCGCCAAGGGTGATCTTCGCAGTGGCGGTGAGCCAGGTTTTGCCCCGGTGCAGGGAAGATACGGCCTCCCCGTCTTCATTGATAGAAAACAGAGCCATTTGCAGCTGCTCCACGGCATAGCGGTCATCGTGACCCATGAGTGTCAGTTTCATAGTGTTACCTCAAATAGGGATTGCACTGCCTTTCCTGCGCAAGGGTGGTGCTTTCCCCGTGGCCGGGGAATACCCGGTGATCCCCGGGCAGGTCTCTCAGTTTTCCGAGAGAGGTCTGAATGGTCGCCCAGTCGCCCCCGGGCAGGTCGGTGCGTCCGCAGGAGCCGGCAAACAGGGTGTCGCCGCTGAACATGGTATCCTCACAAATCAGACATACAGAGCCGGGGGTATGCCCCGGGGTGTGCAGAACGGTAAAGGTCATGCCGGCAATTTGAAACTGCGCCGGATATTCGTCCGTGGCGTACAGCTTCCCGGCAGTGAGCATTTGGGGCATGGTGTGCTCCTCCGGGCGGAGAAACACCCGGCATCCGGTGGCGTCGACCAAATCCTTGACTGCCCCCACATGGTCAAAATGACCGTGGGTCAGCAGAATGGCCTCTAATTTCAGGCCCTTTTCACCGAGAAAAGCGGCAATTTTCTTAGGCTCGTAGCCGGGGTCGATGACCACACAGCGGTCAGAACCCTCGTTATGCACGATATAGCAGTTGACCTGGTACAGACCAAGGGTCAGGGTGTGAATATTTTGCATCATTTATCCTCGTCTGGGGGTGTCCATCAGCTGTTCGGTGTCCAGAATGAGGGTCACCGGGCCGTCGTTGACGGACTCCACCTGCATATCCGCGCCGAAGCGGCCGTGCTGAGGGGGGTAACCCAGCTCTTCGCAGATGGAAAGGAATTTCTCGTACAGCTCGTTGCCCAATTCCGGGCCTGCGGCCTCGGCAAAGCTGGGCCGGCGGCCCTTGCGGCAGTTGCCGTAGAGGGTGAACTGGCTGACCACCAGTACCTGACCGTTCACAGCATCCAGACCTAGGTTCATTTTGCCGTTTTCGTCCTCGAAAACTCGCAGACCAAGAGCCTTTTCTGCCAGATAGCGGCACTCTTTTTCTGTATCGTTGGGGCCAACGCCCAGCAAAATGAGAAAGCCCTTTCCAATTTTGCCAACCACCTCGCCGTCAATGGCAACGGAGGCGGAATTTACTCTTGTTAATACAGCACGCATGGAGATAGTCCTTTCAAGGCTCCCTTTGAGGGGAGATGTCGCCAAAGGCTTCTCCTTGAGGAGAAGCTGGCAAAAATCTTTGATTTTTGACTGATGTGGTGTTGCTGCGTCAGCAGCATACTTATAATTGTCGCCTTCGGCGACACCACCACATCCGCCTCGCATGTGCTCGGCACCTTCTCCTCAAGGAGAAGGCTTTGAGGGCCTTAGTTCTGCCCCCGTCTGGAACTGATCACATCGGGAATGGCCATCAGCTTATTGCGGATGGACTCCAATTCGTCCACATCCTTGACCTCAAAGCGGACAGTAAACACACTCTTGCCGCCGGGCAGATCCTTGCCGTTGAGCTCCTTGGTGCGGATGCGGTTGGAAGTCATGATGGTCGCCACATCCAGCAGCAGACCGTCCCGGGTGACACATTCCAGCTCCAATGTGGTGTCGAAGGGTTGGGAATCCTGGTTGGCCCAGCGCACATTGACCCACCGGGCCGCCTGAATGGGCTCGTGGCGGTTTGCGGTGTTGGGGCAGTCGATACGGTGAATGGAAACGCCGAAGCCCTTGGTGATAAAGCCGATGATGCCGTCACCCGGCACGGGGGTGCAGCACTTGGCGAACTTGATCATGCAGGAGTCGATATCCTCCACAATGATGCCGTTGACCGCGTGGCGGTTGGCCTTTCCGGCCTCCGGATCGCCCACATTGCGCAAAACGGAGGGGGTCATCTGCTTGTCGCTCTGCTGATTTTTCAGCGCCCGGTTGATGTCGTCCCGGATGCGTCCCACCGCCTTGACGGCAGTCAGACCGCCGTAGCCGATGGCGGCGTACATATCCTCCCAAGTGTCGAAGGACAGCTTTTTCAGCAGCTGTGGGCCCAGCTCCGGCTCGATGGTCAGGCTCAGGGGCAGACCCATCCGGCGCATTTCCGCTTCAAAGGAAGCCCGGCCATGAAGCACGTTTTCTTCCCGCTTTTCCTTCTTAAACCACTGCTTGATCTTGGTGCGGGCCTGGTTGCTCTTGCAGATATTCAGCCAGTCCCGGCTGGGACCCTTGGCGTTTTTGGAGGTGAGAACTTCGATGATGTCGCCGTTTTTCAAGGTGGCATCGATGGTGGTGATCCGGTTGTTCACTTTCGCGCCGATCATGGAGTTGCCCACGCCGGAGTGAATAGCATAGGCAAAGTCGATGGGCGTCGAACCTGCGGGCAGGGATACGATCCGGCCCTTGGGGGTGAAGACGAACACTTCGTCGTCGAACATATCGATCTTCAGGGACTGCACATAGTCTTCTGCGTCGGTGTCCTGCTGGCTTTCCAGCAGACGGCGCACCCACTCGAAGTCCTTTTCGTTGCCCTCGCCGGTGCCCTGCTTGTATTTCCAGTGGGCGGCAACACCGTATTCCGCCACTTCGTGCATCTCCCAGGTGCGGATCTGCACCTCAAAGGGAATACCCTGGGTGCCGATGACGGTGGTGTGCAGACTTTGATACATATTGGGCTTGGGGGTGGAAATATAGTCCTTAAAACGGCCCGGCACCAGATTGAACAGGTCGTGGATATGACCCAGCACGTTGTAGCAATCGGGAATGGTATCCACGATTACCCGGAATGCGTACACATCGTACAGCTCGTCCAGACTCTTGTCCTGGGCGCGCATTTTCCGGAAGATGGAGTACACATGCTTGATGCGGCCGTAGGCGGTGTGGTGGATATCCACAGAGTCTAACCGTTGGGCGATGGTATCCTGAATGGTGTGCATAAAGGCCTCGTCCTGCTCCTTGTGGGCGCGGAGATAGGACATGATGCCGTCATATTCCTCCGGCTCCAGGTAGCGCAAAGCGATGTCTTCCAGCTCCCATTTGATCTTCTGCATACCAAGACGGTGAGCCAGGGGGGCGTAGATATCCATGGTCTCCCGACATTTGGATACCTGCTTGGCAGGGGTCTGATACTGCATGGTGCGCATGTTGTGCAGCCGGTCGGCGATCTTGATCAGCACCACACGGATGTCCTTGCTCATAGCCATGAACATTTTCCGCAGATTTTCCATCTGCGCCTGTTCGGTGCTGGAGAAATTGGCTCGGGTCAGCTTGGTAACGCCCTCCACCAATTCCGCAACAGTCTGACCGAAGAGCCGTTCGATCTCTTCATGGGATGCGTCGGTATCTTCAATGCAGTCGTGGAGCAGCGCGCCCAAAACGGCATCCAGATCCAGACCCATTTCCGCAACCACCTTGGCAACGGCCAGGGGGTGAATGATGTAAGGGGAACCGTCCTTGCGCTTTTGCTCCTTATGTTTGTTCCGGGCATACTCCACCGCTTGATCGATCAGAGCAGTATCTGCGCCGGGCAGGTGCTTGGCAACGGTGCTTTGCAATTGTCCGTAATGAAATTCAAAGGTTTCCAAAATGATCAGCTCTCTTTCGCGTGCAGAAGTTTCTGCATGGTCTGACTCTGACTCAGATCGGCCTTGGTGTCGCCGGGGGTCAGGTCAATGAGAATATCCTTGTGCTGCCGGGTGTAGCGCAGAAGTCCCACATCCCGGAAAATGTCCAGGCAGGTAAACATCTGTCCCAGGCTCAAAGGCTGGTTTGCCCAGCGGACGATCTTGCGGCACAGGCACAGGGGGTCTTCCTGAACGGTGCGCTCCAAGCCGGCGAGATAACGCCAGACTGCCCCCAAGGTGGCCCGTTCCGGCAGCAAAAATGCGGTTTCGTCCGCAGTCAGTGTGCCGGTTGCGATGCGGGCATAGCCGCCCATTTCCGGGCTGCATTCATAGCTGCAGCTGGGACGGATGTCCAGTACATTCATCTGAACGGAGCGTTCGCCCCGGAATTCGTTCACCTGGGGGTGGAACGCCACATCCACCAGATCCCCGGGTTCGATGGAAACAGCCTGGGGATTGGCAGAGAAATAGATGGCGTTGATGGTGTGATGTCCGGAACGCAGACGCAGACGCATATGCCGTCCGTTGCCCACCAGACTGATGCGCTCGGCAATGAGATTTTTCATCATCAGCACCGGCTTGGGACAGCCGTTGCCGCAGGGCTCCAAAGCGGACAGGGAGTCGATGCCCCGTACGGTCAGAAGCTCCGGTGTGATGGCGCAGTCAATGTCCAGCACCGTCCGGGGGCCGGAGGTGCAGTAGTAATCCGCGGCGCGCTGACAGATCTTCTCCCGGAATTGGGGAATGTTCTGCCGGGAAATGGTGAAGCCTGCGGCAAGCTCGTGACCGCCGTAGCTTTCCAGAAGGTCGGAAAGGGCAGTCAGGGAAGCGAACAGATTAAATCCGCCGAAGCTCCGGGAGCTGGCCTTGCCGTGATCCCCGTCCAAACAGATGAGGAAGGTGGGACAGCAGTATTCCTCCGCCATCCGGCTGGCAACGATGCCCACCACGCCCTGATGCCAGGTCTCGTCCGCCAAAACAATGGCTTCCGGGGGCTGACCGGCGGGGAGCATGGACACCGCATCGTTATAGATCTGGCTTTCCACCTGCTGGCGCTGGCGGTTCAGGTCGCACAGAGACCGGGCCAAATGCTCGGCCTGCACGGAATCGTGGGTCAAAAACAGATCCACCGCCCAGTTGATCTGCCCCATGCGCCCGGCGGCGTTGATCCGGGGGGCCAGCATGTAGCCGATGGTGGTGGCACTTACATTGTCCGCCGTGCAGCCGCATTCCTTCATCAGTGCGGCGATGCCGGGGCGGCGGGTGTGGCGGATGGATTCCAGACCCTTGGACACAAACACCCGGTTTTCTCCCACCAGGGGCATGACATCCGCAACCGTGCCCAGGCAGACCATGTCCGCATAGTCCCGCAGGACGGCCTCCTGATCTCCCGTCAGGGCGGCGGCCAGCTTAAAGGCCACGCCCACGCCGGAAAGGGTCATGTGGGGATAGCCTCCGTCGGGACGGTGGGGATCCACCACTGCAACCGCTTCCGGAAGCTGTTCTTTACATTCGTGATGGTCGGTGATGACCAGATCGATTCCCAACTGCTTGCACAGCCGGGCTTCTTCCACGGCGGTGATGCCGCAGTCCACGGTGACAATGAGCTTGACACCCTGCTTATGCAGATAGTCGATGGCAATGGGGTTCAGGCCGTAGCCCTCTTCCAGTCTGCCGGGGATGTAGCTGATGCAGTCTGCTCCGTGACGGCGCAAAAAGTCCGTCAGCAGACAGGTGGCGGTGATGCCGTCCACATCATAGTCGCCGAAAACGGCGATCTTTTCCCCCCGGGTCATGGCAAGACCCACCCGGCCTGCGGCCAGATCCATATCCGTCATCAGATAGGGGTCGAGGAGGGCGGTGTCACAGGACAGCTGCTTTTGGGCGGTCTGTCCGTCCTTGATTCCCCGGGCGGAGAGGATCATGGCGGTCAGAGGGGCGTAGCCCGCTCCTACCAAGGTGTTGACAGCATTCGCATCCGGGTTCGATACATTCCAAATTCCATACTTCAAGGCAATACACATCCAATATAACTTTTTCTTAACATTATATCAAAAATATGCCGTTTGCACAATAGGGACTTTGGAATTTTGTCGGAAATGTGGTTACTTTTTGGCTTGAAGAAAGATTTGTGAGGCGGTGACTGCCAAAATGGGAGCCAGGAGCATTCCAGGCAGTCCCCACAGCCGATATCCGGCGTAAATGGAAAGAAGGGTGATCAGCGGATCCAGCCCCAGCTGCTTACCCACAAACCGGGGCTCCAATATGGAGCGAAGCAGGCTGATGACTGCGTAGATCGCCAGCAGTCCGACAGCCCGAAGACCGTCGTCCTGCAAAAAGCAGACCACGCTCCAGGGGATCAGCACCGTACCCGTGCCCAGAATGGGCAGAATATCCACCAGACAGGTGGCCGCCGCCCACAAAATGGGGTGCTCGATCCGCAAAAGAAAAAATCCAGCGATGAGGATGCCGAAGGTAATGGCCACCAGCTTGGATTGGGCTACAAGCCAGCCGCAGACCGTCCTTTTCAGAGTCTGCAGCCAGGGGGCATATTTTTCGTGCCAGGCTTTCGGCAGATGATTCTGGATCCAAACCCGGATTTTGGGCAGCCGGGCGGAGATCATATAGGAAGCCAAAACCCATGTTCCCAGACCCAGGGCGCTGTCCGGCAAGGCTTTCAGGAGGGAAGTGGCCAGGCTGAGAAGCCGGCTTGTCAAGCCGTCCAGCAGGGCGCTGCCGTTGGAGAATACCCCCTCCACGCCATGGGTCAGAATGGGGCTGATCTTGTCCGGCGCTTTTTCCGCCAGCTTCAGCAGCCAAAGCTCCAGGGAGTCCAGTCCGGACATGGTGGCACTCTCCAGATCCGGCAGGATGCCTGCCAGCGTGCCCAGTTCCTTCACAAGAAAGGCGCACAGGGCAAGCAGGGCAAGCACCGTCAGCACCAGCACCACGGTGACACCCACCGCGGCGGCTGCGCCCCGGGGCAGACGAAGATATCGGTTCAGACTGACCACCAAAGGCTCCGCCGCCAAGGCCAGCAGCGCCGCCAAAAGAAAGGGCAGGGCAATGGGCAGCAAAAACCGCAGGGCGAGCCATAGGAGCGCCAGTATCAGGGGAATATAAAACAGTTTGCGGGAAAAATTTGAGGCCATGTGTTCACCTTTCCAAGACAAAAGTCCACAACTGGGGGTTGCTTTTTGAAAAAAATATGGTACAATGGGTTTAATCATTCATAGAAAATGCGTCGCATTCGACGACAACAGGATGGAGGAAGCTGTTTTATGGTCAAGCAACCCAAGTATTACATTATTGAAGCATCCGCATTGCCGGAGATTTTTCTGAAAGTGGCCGAGGCAAAGCGGCTGCTGGCAACCGGCGAAGCTGCCACGGTCAACGAGGCGGCCAAGCGCATGGAGATCAGCCGAAGCGCCTTTTATAAATATCGGGATGCCATTTTGCCCTTCCAGAATATGACCACGGGCCGGATCATCACATTCCAGCTGATGCTCCACGACGAGCCCGGTGTTCTGTCATCCTTGCTGATGGTCTATGCCAAGCGCAATGCCAATGTCCTGACCATCAATTCCATTATCCCCACCAATGGCCATGCCCTGGTGACCATTTCCGCGGAACTAACGGATATGGAGGTCTCTCTGGAAGAACTGCTCAGCGAGTTGAGAAACGCCTTTGGTGTTATCAAGGCGGAGATCATCGCCGGTTAAGCGATATCTTTAACAGGTCTGCTTTTGCAGACCTGTTTTTTCGTTTTGCACCATTATTCGCCTCATTGCGTACAATAGCATGGAGGTGAACAAGATGCGAATCGTGCAAAAATTCGGCGGAAGCTCCCTGGCGGACGGAGAACGGATCCACCGGGCAGCAGAGAGGGTCATCCGGGCGGCCCAGGAGGGAAATCAGGTCGTGGTGGTGGTATCCGCCCAGGGGGACACCACGGATCATCTGATTTCTGCTGCTTCGGACATTTCGGCAGCGCCGTCCAAGCGGGAGCTGGACAGCTATTTGGCCACGGGGGAGCAGATGTCCGCCTGTCTGATGGCTATGGCCATACAGGCTATGGGACACCCGGCGATCAGCCTGACCGGCTGGCAGGCAGGACTCATGACGGACGGCAACTACGGCGATGCCCGGGTGCTGCGGCTATCCGGTGACCGCATCGGACGGGAATTGGCGGCAGGGAAGATCGTGGTGGTCACCGGATTTCAGGGAGTGAGCAGCGCCGGGGATATTGTTACATTGGGACGGGGCGGATCGGACACCACTGCGGTGGCTCTGGCGGCATTTTTGGGCGCGGACAAATGCCAGATCTACACGGATGTGGACGGTGTCTACGACCGGGATCCCAGAAAATTTTCCGATGCGGTGCGGCTGGATACCATCGGCTATGACGATATGCTCCGCCTCGCCCGGCAGGGCGCTCAGGTGCTCCATGACCGCTGTGTGGAGCTGGCGAAGGAGCATGACGTGAAAATCCAGGTGCTTTCGTCCTTTCGCCCAGGCCCGGGAACGATGGTGACGGCTCTACCATAACTTTATCCGCTTTTGCCATGTATAAAACACAATTTTTTCAATAAAATACCCTTGACAAGGGGAAAAAACTGTGCTAGAATGCTCAGGTAATGAAGAAGGCTGAACATCCGCCTCACCGCAAGCGAACGCGAAACGGTTTATATTCCACTTTCTCCATAGGGGATTTCTGTGTGAATGTGCGGATGCTTTGGCATCCGCTTTTTTGCGCATAATGGAGGTGCTTACCATCGCAAAGTTAGATCATCAACTCAATGAGGAGATCCGGGATAAGGAGCTTCGCGTCATCGGTGAAGACGGTGCCCAGCTGGGTATCATGTCTGCCGAGCAGGCCAACGCCCTTGCCGACGAGCAGGGTTTGGATCTGGTGAAGATCTCTCCCAACGCCGTTCCTCCGGTCTGCAAGATCATGGATTACTCCAAGTTCTGCTTCGACCAGAAGAAGCGTGAGAAGGAAGCCAAGAAAAACCAGAAGGTCGTGGAGATCAAGGAGATCCGCATGAGTCCCAGCATCGACACCAATGACCTGAACACCAAGATCAAGGCTGCTCAGAAATTCCTGGCAGACGGTAACCGGGTGAAGGTCAGCGTCCGCTTCCGCGGCCGTGAGATGGCACATACCAATCTGGGTGAAAAGCTGTTGATGGACTTTGCCGCAAGCTGTGCCGAAACGGCCAACATGGAAAAGAACCCCAAGCTGGAAGGTCGCTTCATGGCGATGTTCCTCACACCTAAGAACAGTAAATAAAATTAACCAAAGATACGGAAGGAGAACCTACTATGCCCAAGCTGAAAACCCATAGCGGTGCTAAGAAAAGATTCAACCTGACCAAGAGCGGTAAGGTTAAGAGAGCACATGCTTACAAGAGCCACATCCTCACTAAGAAGACCACCAAGCGGACCCGTCATCTTCGCGCAACTGCCTACGCTGATGTTACCAACGTAGAAGCAATCAAGAAGATGATTCCCTACAAGTAAGAATAGGAGGATAGACAAATGGCAAGAGTTAAAGGCGCAATGATGACGCGCAAGAGAAGAAATGCTACCCTGAAGCTGGCCAAGGGCTACTGGGGTTCCAAGTCCAAGCACTTCAAGATGGCCAAGCAGGCCGTTATGAAGTCCGGCAACTACGCTTTCGAAGGCCGCAAGCAGAAGAAGCGTGCTTACCGTACCATGTGGATCGCCCGTTTGAGCGCTGCTGTCGCTCCTTACGGTCTGAACTACTCCAAGTTCATGAACGGCGTGAAGAAGGCTGGCATCGAACTGAACCGCAAGAGCCTGTCCGAAATGGCTATCAACGACACCGCTGCTTTCGCTGCTATCGTTGAGAAGGCAAAGGCTGCTCTGAACTAAGCATCTGAAAGGTCTGCTGCATCGCGGCAGACCTTTTTGCGTTTAGAAAATGTATCAACAGAAATGGTAGGGGCGGATAATATCCGCCCGAGCCTTCTCCTTGAGGAGAAGGTGTCAAAAATCTTTGATTTTTGACGGATGTGGTGGTGTCGTGCAAGCGACAAGGACTATTTTTACGGCTGTTTCACAGCCTACACCTCATCAGTCATTTGCTCGTACCTCGCAAATGCCAGCTTCCCCTCAAGGGGAAGCCTTTCGGGCGGCAGATTGCCGCCCCCTACATTCATTTGAGGATAGGTGAGGAATCATTTATGCAACTGACTCATATCGCCATCCGGGATGGGCGGCTGTCGTCCTTTTTGCGGGAGGAAATGGCCATGTCCGCCGGACTGATCAACCGGCTGAAATGGCATGAAAAGATCTTGGTCAACGGCAAACCGGAGCATACGGACTTTGCCGTGCAAACGGGGGATACCATCACCGTTTTGCTGGATGCTCCCCAAGTGGAGTACCCTGCGGAGCAGGGAGATCTGACAATCCTATATGAAGATGACCACGTTCTGGCAGTGGACAAGCCGGCAGGTATGCTCATCCACCCCTCCCGTTCCCGGAATACAGGCACGCTGGCGAATTTTGTCATGGGTTACTACGAAAAAACCGGGCAGAGCTGCGCCTTTCACCCCCTGACCCGGCTGGATCGGGATACCTTTGGGGTGGTGCTGTTGGCGAAAAACGGCCATATCAATGCGCTGTTGCAGGCCGGGCAAATGCAGAAAACCTACCACGCCGTTACCTTCGGCGGCCCAGAGGGGGAGGCGGGCACCATCGATGCCCCTATCGCCCGGAAGCCCTTACCCAGTCTGCTCCGGGAAGTGCGGGAGGACGGTAAACCGTCGGTGACGGAATACCGGGTGTTGGAACGTAGCGAAAAGTTATGTAAACTAGAATTGCAACCCATCACCGGCAGAACCCACCAGCTCCGCGTTCATTGCGCCCATATGGGCTTTCCCATCCTGGGCGATCCCCAATACGGCACAGCGCAGTCTCAAGCCATCAGCGTAGAGATGGGGATCTTTACCCAGCGGCTCTGCGCGAAGAAAATCGGATTTACCCACCCGATCACCGGTGAAAGTATGACGGTGGAGTCCAAATTGGATGCATAACCTAATATTCTCATTCATGTCATTGCGAACCAGTGACCGATGTCACTGGTGTGGCAATCCCCATCGCCGAACGTACACGCTATCGTATCTGATATGTCATTGCGAGGAACCCCGGAGGGGTGACGTGGCAATCTCCCGGTAGCATCTGCCGTATTGCGGCATTATACCAGGAGATCGCCACAGTCGCATAAGCGATTGAATGATTGCCACAGGCAATCATAGCGATTTACAATCGCTTCGCTATGCTCCTTCGCGATGACATATTCTTTTACGGACACCCTGTTGACAAGACACGCAATAGGGTGTATACTCATATTATACATATGAATAGTTGTTCATACATAGAATTGAGGAGGGCGTTATGTCACATAATTGCAGCTGCCACCACTGTCATCACGATCACCATCACCACGAGGAAAAAGAATCGCCCATAGGGATGCTCCTTGGCGCGGGCCTTTTTGTACTGGGTTTGCTTACCGCCGGAATCCCTTGGCTCAGCTTGGGACTTTTCATTGCCGCCTATTTGCTGTTGGGCTGGGAAGTCTTGGCCGATGCTGCAAAAAATGTGATCAAAGGCCATGTTTTCGACGAAAATTTCCTCATGAGCATCGCCACTTTGGGAGCCTTCGCCATCGGAGAATTCCCGGAAGCGGTGGGCGTGATGCTTTTCTTCCGGATCGGAGAATTTTTCGAGCATCGGGCCGTGGAAAAGAGCCGCAAACAGATCATGGAAGCGGTGGATCTGCGCCCGGAAACGGTCCAGCGCATGGAGGGGGATGCAACCGTTACCATCCCTGCCGCAGATGCCCGAGTGGGCGATCTGCTGTTGGTGCGCCCCGGTGACCGGATCCCTTTGGACGGCGTGGTGGTCAGCGGAGAAAGCCGCATCGACACCGCCCCAATCACCGGCGAGCCGGTGCCCGCATCCGTCAGACCCGGGGACTGCGTGACCTCCGGCTGTGTGAATACTTCCGGACAACTGATCATCCGGGCCGAAAAGACCTTGCAGACCTCCATGGTCACCCGGATTTTGGAAAGCGTGGAAAATGCCGCCGCCGGAAAGCCCAAAATGGACCGCTTCATCACCCGGTTCGCAAGAATTTACACCCCCGTTGTGGTGGGTGCTGCGGCGTTGGCTGCCTTTGTTCCGTCCTTACTCACCGGACAGTGGAGCTACTGGGTGTACACGGCCTTGTCCTTTTTGGTCATGAGCTGCCCCTGCGCGCTGGTTTTGAGCGTGCCACTGGCCTTTTTTGCCGGGATCGGCGTTGGGGGAAAACAGGGCATCCTCTTCAAAAGCGGCTTGACCCTGGAAGCGCTGGCGAATATCAAAGCAGTTGTGCTGGATAAGACCGGCACGGTCACCAAAGGCGATTTTTCCGTTCAGGAGGTGGTAGGCGGGGAGGAGGTTCTGCGCCTTTGCGCCGCCTGCGAACAGCACTCCACCCATCCCATTGCGGTGAGTATCGTTGCCGCGGCAGACGGACTTTCTCTGCCCCAACCCCGGCAGGTGGAGGAGATCGCCGGCCATGGAATCCGCGCTGTGGTGGACGGAAAAGAGATCCTCTGCGGCAACGAAAAACTCCTGGCCCGGTTCGGGGTTGATGTACCAAATGCGTCCGGAACCCGGGTATATGTGGCAGAAAACGGTGTAGTTTTGGGCTGGCTGGTTTTGGGCGACACCGTAAAGCCGGATGCGGCGCAGACCGTCCGGGAATTGCAGAAAATGGGCATCCACACCGCTATGCTCACCGGTGACGGGGAAGCCACCGCCCGGCAGGTGGGGCAGCTTCTGAAAATCGACGAAGTTCATGCCCGTCTGCTCCCGGAGGAAAAGCTGGAAATTTTGAAAACCATCCGGGAAAAACAGGGCCCTACCATGTTCGTGGGCGACGGCATCAACGATGCGCCGGTGCTATCCGGCAGTGATGTGGGCGCGGCTATGGGCAGCGGCACGGATGCCGCCATCGAAGCAGCGGACATCGTGTTTATGAACGCACGGACATCCGCCATTTCCCAGTCCATACGCATCGCCACGGAAACCCGAAAAATCGCCCGGAACACGGTTGTTTTTGCCCTGGCGGTGAAGCTGAGTGTCATGATTTTGGGTATTTTGGGCTATGCTTCCATGTGGGCGGCGGTGTTTGCCGACTCCGGCGTGGCGCTGCTGTGCGTGGCGTACACAATTCTGCCGCTGTATTTGAAAAAGTCCCGGAAAAAATGAGTCGGGGGACTGGAAATTTCTCTGATTATCCTGTATAATAGGTTCGCAATTCCCCCAAAAGGAGAAACCTATGAAATACGGATTTGGTGTAGATCTGGGCGGTACCACCGTCAAGATCGCATATTTCGACGAAAACGGCACGCTTTTGGACAAGTGGGAGATTCCCACCGTGACAAAAAATAACGGCAGTCAGATCTTGCCGGATATTGCCGCGTCGGTTTTGAATTATCTGAATGAAAAGAATATTTCCAGAGAGAGCCTTCTGGGCATCGGCATTGGCGTGCCCGGCCCGGTGGACGACGACGGAAATGTGAACGGCTGTGACAACCTGGGTTGGGGTCTGTTCAATATCCGCCGGGATTTGGGACAGCTCACCGGCCTGCCGGTCAAGGCCGGCAACGATGCCAACATGGCTGCCCTGGGCGAAGTCTGGAAAGGCGGCGGCTCCGGCTGTGACAGCATGGTGATGGCTACCTTCGGTACCGGCGTTGGCGGCGGCATCGTCATAAACGGCAAGCCCATCAACGGCGTGCACGGAACGGCCGGGGAAATCGGTCATATTACCGTGGAACGGGATGAGACCGAACGGTGTTCCTGCGGCAAATACGGCTGTGTGGAGCAGTATTGCTCCGCTACCGGTATTGTGCGGCTGGCGAAAAAACGCCTGGCCCTCAGCGATGAGGACAGCATTTTGCGCAGCTTCCGGAACCTGACCTGCAAGGATGTGTTCGATTCCGCTAACCAAAAGGATGCCCTGGCTATGGAAATTCTGGAGCAGGTGTATGTGTACATGGGCCAGTTTTTGGCCGCGGTGTGCTGTGTCATCGATCCGGAAGTGGTGGTTTTGGGCGGCGGCGTGAGCCGTGCCGGTCAGCCCCTTCTGGATGGCGCAAAGCGCTATTTCGACAAATTTATTTTCCCGGAAGCCAAGTCCACCCGTTTTGCCCTGGCCTCTCTGGGCAATGATGCCGGTGCCTACGGCGCATTCAAGCTGATTTTGGATAAAGAAAAGCCTTCTCCTTGAGGAGAAGGTGGCAAAAATCTCTGATTTTTGACGGATGTGGTGGTGTCGCGTAAGCGACAAGGAATTGTTTACGGCTGTTTCACAGCCTACACCTCATCAGTCATTTGCTCGTTCCTCGCAAACGCCAGCTTCCCCTCAAGGGGAAGCCTTGTAAGCAAAATCTATTAAAGGAGAAAACTATGTATAACATTCGCAAAATTCAAGATGATCTTTTTTGGGTAGGCGCCAATGACCGGCGGCTGGCTATGTTCGAGGGTGTCTATTCTGTGCCGGACGGCGTTTCCTACAACGCCTATGTCCTGCTGGACGAAAAGACCGTTCTGTTCGATACCGTGGACAAAGCGGTTGCCAAGGTTTTCTTTGAAAATGTGGCGGCTGTGCTGAACGGCCGCAAGCTGGACTATGTATTCGTTCACCACATGGAGCCGGATCACTCCGCGGTTTTGGAGGATCTGATCCTGCGCTATCCCGAAGTGAAGATCGTCTGCAACACCGCCACCCGGAACATGATCAAGCAGTTTTTCGACTTTGATGTGGACAGCCGCTGGGTGGAGGCCAGGGAGGGGGAAGTGCTCTCCACCGGCCGTCATAACTTCTGCTTTGTGAAGGCACCCATGGTCCACTGGCCCGAGGTCATGGTGTCCTACGACACCACCGACGGCATTTTGTTCTCCGCTGATGCTTTCGGCACTTTCGGCGCCCTGAACGGCGCGTTGTTCGCCGATGAAGTGGACTTCGACCGGGATTATCTGGACGAAGCCCGTCGTTACTACACCAACATCGTGGGCAAATACGGCCAGCAGGTCACCGCCCTTTTGACCAAGGCCGCCATGCTGGATATCAAGATGGTCTGCCCCTTGCACGGTTTCGTGTGGCGCAAAAACATCGGCTATTTCATCGACAAATACCTGCATTGGGCATCCTACACCCCGGAGGAGACCGGCGTGATGATCGCCTACGCTTCTGTCTATGGCAATACGGAAAATGCTGTGGAAATTTTGGCAGTCAAACTGAGAGAAAAGGGCATCAAGACCCGAATCTTTGATGTGTCCGTCACCCCGGCTTCCGACATCGTGGCAGCTGCATTCCGATATAGCCATCTGGTCTTCGCTTCCACCACCTACAACGCCGGCATTTTCGTCTGCATGGAGGCGCTGCTCAGCGATCTGGTGGCCCACAATCTGCAAAACCGCACCGTGGCCCTGCTGGAAAACGGCTCCTGGGCACCCACCTCCGGCAAGCTGATGCGGGAGATGCTCTCCAAGTGCAAGAATATGAACATTCTGGACACCGGCGTGACCATTCGTTCCGCTTTGAAAGAAAACCAGTTGTCCCAACTGGAAGCTGTTGCGGACGCTTTGGCAGAATCCATTCTGCCCGCTCCCAATGACGCACCCGCACCCAAACTGGACAAAAACGCCGTGTTCAAACTTAGTTACGGTCTGTTTGTCCTCACTGCCCGGGAAAACGGACGGGACAATGGCTGTATCACCAACACCGCCGGTCTGATCACCGACAATCCCAAGCGGATTCAGATTGCTGTGAACAAGGCAAACTTCACCCACGATATGATCGTACGCACCGGCATGTTCAATGTGTCCGTTCTGAATGTGGATGCGCCCTTTGCTACTTTCCAGCAGTTCGGCTTCTGCTCCGGCCGGGATACAGACAAGTTTGCGTCTGTTTCCTATGACGAGCGTACGGAAAACGGCCTGCGCTATATCCCGGAAAACTGCAACGCAGTTCTGTCCGGCAAGGTGGTAAAGAGTTATGATTGGGGCACCCACACCCTGTTCATCGCGGATGTTACAGAGGCACATGTGCTCAATGACGTGCCCAGCATGACCTACCAGTATTACTTCGACCATGTGAAGCCCAAGCCGGCGGCTGCTGCCGAGAAAAAGGCCGGTTGGGTCTGTAAGATCTGCGGATATGTGTACGAGGGCGAGGAATTGCCCGCTGATTTCGTCTGCCCCCTGTGCAAGCACGGTGCAGAAGATTTTGAAAGAGCATAACAAAACGCCTGCCGCTTTCGCGGCAGGCGTTTAAAAATGATTGTTGTCGGGAATGTGTTCCATGATATCTTCCACATTGCATTGGAGAATATTGCATAATCTATCAATTGTGTTCACTTCCACATTTTGATTGTGGCGTAACCGATTGATTTGGGAACGGTTTACATTGTGGTGGGTATACAGGTCATATTGTGAGATACCCTTTTTATCCATGGTTTTCCAAAGTCGGTCGAATTTAATCACTGCATATCCCCCCCTAATCCTTGACTTTTTATTATTATCTCTATAAAATAGGATTAATAATAGTGTTCGTATACGAACACTACAAGGAGGGTGATATGAATACAAAATTTGCAGAGACTGTATACGACTTGCTTACGGGAGAATGCTCACCGCAGATGGGGGATCCTGTTGTAGAGAATATGTTTGCTGAGGGGCGAACCTGTGAACAGTTATACAATGATGTTTATGACGCGAATTTGCGTTTGTGCGTACGATTGGGGGTGCAGGAAGATCAGGATGTTGAGTTAGTTATCAACAACCTATTGCACATCAGCCGATTGCTCGGTAAAAAAATGTTTTTATATGGTGTAAAGTACCAATCTGGCGATTTGAAAAGGCAATAAAAGCCTGCCGCGAAAGCGGCAGGCTTTTTAAACAGCATTTATTCTGCGGAGATCAGGTAGTAATAAACCGGCTGACCGCCGTTGATCAAGTTCACATCCGCATCGGGGCAGATGTCGCTGAACAGGTCAGCAGCTTTTTGCGCCTGCTTTTCGGAAATATCAGCACCATAGTAAATGGTGATGTATTCCCGGCCCTCATCCCGTACCTTTTCGGCCAGAGATTTGAGCAGCACTTTGATATCCCGGCTGGTGCCGAACAAACCGTTCCAGATGGCCAGATAGTCACCCTCGTGGATCATAAAACCGTCAAAATCGGAGTTCCGGGCGGCGTAGGTGATCTGCATGGTCTCCACCATACCCAGAGCCTCGGTCAGAGCCTCGGTGTTTTCCTCAACCGTTCCCTCGGGATTGAAGCTGAGCATAGCGGTAATGCCCTGAGGAATGGTCTTGCTTTCGATGACCACCACATTCTTGGGGGTCAGCGCGTCCACCTGCTGGGCGGCCATGATGATGTTCTTGTTGTTGGGCAGAACAAAGACCGTTTCGGCAGGAACCTGATTGACCACTTCCAGAATATCCTGGGTGCTGGGGTTCATGGTCTGGCCGCCGGAAATGAGGCCGTCCACGCCCAGATTCATAAACACATCGCCGATGCCGTCGCCAACGCAAACGGATACCACGCCCAGAGCCTTTTCGGGCTCAGCGATCTTGGGCGCCATTTCCTGCTCGCTCATCACCTTTTCGGTGTGTTGCAGGCGCATATTTTCGATCTTGACAGTCACAAAAGAGCCGTAGTCCATGGCTTCATGGAGGGCCTTGCCGGGGTCGTTGGTGTGGACATGGACCTTGATGATCTCTTCGTCGTCCACCAGTACCAGGCTGTCGCCCAGGCTGGACAGGAAGTCCCGGAGCTTTTCCGGATCCATATCATTTTCCCGGGAGATGATGAACTCGGTACAGTAGGTGAAGGTAATCTCGGAATTGTCAAAGTCGGAGAAATCCGCCTGCTCCCGCACTTCGCCTGCACTTAAGTTTTCGGGCACCACGATATCCTCGCCCCGGAGCGCCAGCAGCATGGCTTCCAGCACGAACAGCCAGCCCTTGCCGCCGGCATCCACCACGCCGGCCTTTTTCAGGACAGGGTTCTGGTTGACGGTGTTGGCCAGCGCAACCTTAGCTTCCTCGATGGCGGCCTCATGGACATACTCGATATAGTTATTTTCCTCGGATGCCTGAGCTGCCTTGGCGGCAGCCAGACGGGCAACGGTCAGAATCGTGCCCTCGGCGGGCTTCATGACCGCCTTGTATGCAGCGTCCACACCCTCCTGCAATGCTTTTGCCCACAGCACACCGTCACAGGCAGTGCAGCCTTTCAGCCGCTTGGAAATACCCCGGAACAGCAGAGAAAGGATAACGCCGGAGTTGCCCCGGGCGCCCCGGAGCATAGCGGATGCAGCAGCATGTGTAGCCTGCTCCAATGTGGGATCTTCCATCTTGCGCAGGTCATTTGCTGCGGCATTGATGGTCATGGACATATTGGTTCCCGTATCGCCGTCCGGCACGGGGAAAACATTCAAGTCATTCAACGCTTGCTTGTTGATCTCGATAGAGGCGGCCGCATTGATAATCATTCTGCGGAAACTGCCTCCGTGGATGGTTTGCTTCAAAGTGTTCGCACCTCCAATTATCAGCCGATCATCATGGAATCGACATATACATTTACGGCACGAACCTCGGTGCCGGTGCACTTGGCGACTACATAACGCACTTCGGAAATGATGGAAGCGCCCACGGCGTTCAGGTTCACGCCGTTGTCAACCATGATGTGCAGGTCGATGGAAATGGTGTCGTCCTCGTGGAATTCCACACGGACACCCTTGGACATGGATTCTTTGCGCAGCAGGTGGTACACACCGTCGGAAACGGAGCGTGCGGCCATGCCCTTAACGCCGAAGCAGTTGGAAGCGGCGGTGCCGGCGATGTCGGAATAGACATTGCTGCTGACATTGACAGAGCCTTGTTCGTTGGTTTGGCGGATCATAGATCGTACCTCCTTAAAAATTTCGTTGGATTAAACCATGCTTTCTTCCCAGCAGTCGGGAGCGGTCAGACCCATCATCTTCACGACGGTGGGAGCCACATTGGCCAGACCGTAAGTACCTTCCTTGATGACCCAGTCAGTATCCTTATCGTAGATGATGAAGGGAACGGGGTTCAGGGAGTGGGCGGTACGGACAGAGGTCTTGCCCTTCTTGGTTTCGGTCATCTGGTCGGCGTTGCCGTGGTCGGCGGTGATCAGAACGGCGTAGCCGTACTTGTCAGCGGCCTCCAGAATGGCTTTCAGGCCATTGTCCACGCACTCCATGGCGTACACAACTGCGTCCATAACGCCGGTGTGACCCACCATGTCGCCGTTGGGGTAGTTGCAGCGGATAAAGTCGTATTTTCCGGAAGCCATGGCATCCACCATTTTCTCGGTGATCTCCTTGGACTTCATGGCAGGAGCCTGCTCGAAGGGGATCACATCGGAGGGGATCTCCTCGTAGGTTTCCAGCTCCTCGCAGACCTTGCCGGAACGGTTGCCGTTCCAGAAGTAGGTCACGTGACCGTATTTCTGGGTCTCGGACACAGCGTACTCGGTCAATTTGGCCTCGCACAGCACTTCTGTCAGAGTGTTCTTGATGACGGGGGGCTGAACCAGGTAGTTTTCGGGGATGTTCAGGTCGCCGTCGTACTGGAGCATGCCGGCAAATTTCACGCCGGTGTAGTCGCCCCGGTCAAATTTATCAAAATCCTTGCGGTCGAAGGCAAGAGAGATCTCCTGCGCCCGGTCGCCCCGGAAGTTGAACAAAATTACACTGTCGCCGTTTTCAATCTTGGCGACGGGCTCGCCGTTGCGAGCGATCACAAAGGCAGGCAGATCCTGGTCGATGACACCGGTCTCAGCCCGGTAGGTCTCGATAGCCTCAGTAGCGGATGCGAACATCCGGCCCTGAGCCTGGACATGGGTTCTCCAACCCAGCTCCACCATAGCCCAGTTGGCTTCGTAACGGTCCATGGTCACCTGCATACGGCCGCCGCCGGAGGCGATGGCGTAGTCGCAGCCCTCGGTGTTCAGCTCGGCAAGCACACTCTCCAGCTGACTCACGTATTCCAGCGCGGAGGTGGCGGGAACATCCCGTCCGTCCAGCAGAATGTGGCAGTAAGCCTTCTTCACACCCTCGGCCTTGGCCTGACGGAGCAGGGCGATGAGGTGAGAAATGTTGGAGTGGACATTGCCGTCAGACAGCAGACCGATGAAATGCAGAGCCTTGCCGGAAACGGCATTGGCGATCAGATCCTGCCAGGTGGCGGACTGATACAGACTGCCGTTTTCAATGGATTCGCCAACCAGCTTTGCGCCCTGGGAGTAGACCTGACCACAGCCGAGGGCGTTGTGACCCACCTCGGAGTTGCCCATATCTTCGTCAGAGGGCAGGCCAACGGCGGTGCCGTGAGCCTTGATGTATGTGTGAGGACACTTGGACAGCAGACTGTCCAAAGTGGGGGTCTTTGCCACGGTAACGGCATCGCCGGTGCCGCCGTCGCCCTTGCCGACGCCGTCCATAATAACCAGAACAATGGGTTTTTTCATACTTTATCTTTACCTCCAAAATCTGATTCAAGTCAGAAAATTGCAAAATACCAGTCATACTATTGTACAACATTTCGGTTCAAGATACAAGCAATTTTTTCTTTTTTATATAATTTGTCGAAATTATGCACAACAAAATCTGCGGGAAGGTCAATTTTTCATCGCAATACCGATAAATATTACGCAAGTTTTAAGCAAAAAACAAATTTTTAATGGAAAAAGTCAGAAAAATGCATATTGCCATGCCGGATCTTTTGTGATAAAATAGCAGAAAATGTCGAACCGGGAGGAGATCTCGTGAAAATAAAAAAATTACTGCTTTGCTTGTTGAGCGTGGCGTTATTGCTCTGCATGCTGCCCGTTGGGGCATTCGCCGTGTCCGATCCGCCGTCCCAGGCAGGAGAGCGGGAGTTAGAGGGTGGCCAGCGGGACTTTTTGTGGCCCGTGCCGGGTAATTACAATCTGACCAGCTGCTATCTGGATAACCGCGAACATTATTCTCTGGATATGGACGGCGAAATGGGCGATTCCGTGGTCGCTTCCTATAAAGGAACAGTAGATGCTATCAACACCGACAACGGCAGTACCGGCTGGGGCAATTATGTGCTTTTGCAGCATGCCTATGTCCTGAAAGGCGGCAGTACCGTTACATTATACAGCCGTTATGCTCACCTGAAAGATGTTTTGGTCGCTGTGGGCGACACCGTCACAGCCGGACAGAAGATCGGCACTGTGGGTGCAACCGGTTCGGTGAGCACTGCAACCGGGGACGGCTCTCATCTGGATTACGATATTATGTATGAATCGACTTCCAATTCTGTGGATCCGTACATCAATGAGCTGTTGGAGCTGCCTGCTGGCATCTACACCACCTCCGGCAGCTGCTGCCAGAAATATGTGGCCTACATCAAGGAATTTTACGGCAGCTGCGCCCACAAAACCTACAATGAGGAAGGTTTGTGCACTGAGTGCGGAGAAGCCTATGACTGGGAATCCACCAAAAATGTGAGCAAGCAGGGCTATTACTCTGCGCAGGATGCGACGGAGATTTACAAACAGCCCTATAAGACAGCAGAAAGCATCAAAGTGCTGAGCGCCGGCGAAGAAATTGCAGTCAATGGCACGGTGACCAATGCGGCCAAGGAAGCCTGGTATGAGGTGGAATTTGCAAGCGGCAGTGTGGCGTATGTCCCCAAATCTGCCATGACCTTTGTGAGCTACTTCGAGTCCGAGATCACCGGCGAGCTGACCACACTGACCGAGGGACAGGTGTTAAAGCCCAATCCTCATCGGCTGGACGGAAAGATCACATCCCGCTATCCCCTGAAAAAGGTGATCGGCTATCTGGACGGAAAATGGTGCGGCTCTTGGTCCGGAGACGGAAAGACCCGGGAGCTGTGGCTGCGCAACACCGAGATCAATACTTATGTCAGCTTTGGCAAGCTTGCTCCCGGTAAGCATACATTGCTCATAACCGCAACGGACACCACAAGCCAGGAAGCATTCCAGGTCATTTCCTGTACATTTTATATTGCCAACGGCACCGAGGATATGATCACCGTTACTTATGCTACGGATCCCGAAGAGCAAGTTTCGCTGTTTGCCGGACAGGCTTTGGGTGAGCTTCCAGTTCCTCAGCGGGAGGGCGGCACTTTCCTGGGCTGGTACACGGATCCCGAGGAGGGTGAGCTTGTAACGGAGGAAACCGTTCCTGCGGAAGATATTACCCTGTATCCCCGTTGGGAAATGGCGGTTTATACTGTTTCTTTTGAAACGCAGATCCTGTATATCCCCCACGGCGGTTTCATCACGGAGTTCCCGGAGTACACCCAGGAGGGCTATCGTCTGGTAGGTTGGGCCACATCGGAGGGCAGAGAGATCACAGGAAGCACTCCTATTACCTCCGACCTGATTCTGTATCCCCAATGGGAAATGGCGGGATATGTGCTGACGCTGGATCCCAAAGGCGGCGAGCTGTCTGAGACACAGATCGAAGTATTTTACGGCGAGACCTACGGAAAGCTTCCCACACCTACCCGGGAGGGCTATGTGTTCCAGGGCTGGCGCTTGGGCGGACAGGTGATTACTGCCGACACCCTGGTAGAGATTGATGGGGATCACACCGCAGTTGCTGTGTGGGGCAAGGAAGAACCCAAAACTGACTGGATACTGCCCACCGTACTGGTGGTGGCTGTTTTGGCAATTGCCGCTGTTACAGTGCATTTCATTCTGATCAAACGGGCCCAAGAGGAAGATTGGGAGTAAAACCTTCCCCGGAGGGCATAAACCCGCGGACACGAATGTGTCCGCGGGTTTGCTTATTTACCCAGTTCTTTGTTTTTCTTATATGCGGCGACCACGCATTCCGTAGCCGCAGAGCGGAAGCCGCCCTGTTCCAGAACCCGGACACCTTCGATGGTGCTTCCGCCGGGGGAGCAGACCGCGTCTTTCAGCGCGCCGGGGTGGCGATCGGAGGAGAGGAACATCCGGGCCGCGCCTTCCATGGTGGCGGCGGCATAAGTCATCGCTTTGTCCCGGGGCAGGCCGCAGGCCACAGCGCCGTCGGCCAGAGCCTCGATCATCATATACATATAAGCAGGGCCGCTGCCTGACAGGGCGCTGGCGGCGTCGATGAGCTTTTCCTCAAGGGCATCCACGATGCCGCAGGGGGCCATGTCAGCCAGCCAATCGGAAAGGGTGGCATCGTCCACCAGCTCATTGCGGCAGTACAGGATCACGCCCTTGCCCACAGCGGTGGGGGTGTTGGGCATGATGCGGATGATGGGCAACTTCACGCCAACCATAGCTTCGATCTTCTGAATTTCCACACCGGCGGCCATGGAGATCAGCAGAGGTTTTTTCTCCGCCAGCAGCTCCTTCAAAGGCGCAAGGCAGGGTGCCAGAATGTGGGGCTTGACCGCCAGGAAGATCCGGTCACACTCCTTGACCAGGGTCTCATTGTCCCTGTGGGCAATGCCCATTTCTGCGGCGAACACCTTGGATGCATCGGAAAAGTCCGCAATGGCGATGTCCTTGGTGGAATTGCAAAGGGCGCGGGCCAGGCTGGAGCCCATGTTGCCGCAGCCGATAAAACCGTATTTCATATTTACCTCCTTACCGGATGTGTCCGGTGCCATGGATGACATACTTATATGTGGTCAGCTCCCGCAGGCCCATGGGGCCACGGGCGTGGAGCTTCTGGGTGGAGATGCCCATTTCACAGCCCAGGCCGAACTCACCGCCGTCGGTGAAACGGGTGGAAGCGTTCACATACACCGCCGCGCTGTCCACACAGGCGGTGAAGATAGCCTCCGCTTCCCCATCCCGGGTAACAATGGCTTCACTGTGACCGGTGGAGTGGGCAGCAATGTGGCGAACGGCCTCCTGCACATCCTCCACGCACTTGACAGCCAAAATGTAGTCCAGAAATTCTGTATCGAAATCTGTGTCGCTTGCCGGGGTGCCTGGGATGATCCCGGCAGCTTCCTTGTCCAGTCGCAGCTCCACCTGGGGAATTTCCTTTTGCAGCATGGGCAAAAATTCAGGAGCGATCGCCCGGTCAACCAGTAAGACCTCCTCCGCGTTGCACACGCTGGGACGGCTGGTTTTTGCGTTTTTCACGATCTTCAGCGCCACATCCAGGTCGGCAGTTTTCTCCACATATACATGGCAGATGCCGGTGCCGGTGGCGATACAGGGGACAGTAGCTGTGCGCACACAGGCGTTGATCAGTCCCGCACCGCCACGGGGAATCAGCAGATCCACATAGCCGTTTGCGGTCATGAGGGCAGTGGCGCTGTCACGGGAGGTGTCCTGCACCAGATTCACCGCATTCTCAGGGATGCCAACAGAACGCAAACCGGCGCGCAGGGCGGTGACGATGGCGTTTGCGCTGCGGAAAGCCTCCTTTCCGCCGCGGAGCACGCACACATTGCCGCTTTTTAAGGCCAAAGCGGCGGCGTCGCTGGTGACATTGGGCCGACTTTCATAGATGATGGCGATGACGCCCATGGGAACAGAGACCTTTTGAATTTTCAGTCCGTCCGCCCGGGTGTGTTCATCCAACAGAAGCCCTACCGGGTTGGGCAGGTTTGCCACATCCCGAATACCCTGGGCCATGCCGTTAATTCTCTCGGCGGAAAGGCGCAGGCGGTCCAGCATGACCGTGGAAATGGTAGCCTTGGCCGCTTCCAGATCCAAAGCATTGGCGGCTAAAATTGCATCGGTTGCAGCAACCAGTGCATCCGCCATGGCGTGCAGAGCCGCGTTTTTCTGTGCCGTAGTCAGCCGGGCGATGTCCGCCTTGACTGCCTTTGCATTTTCAAGCATGTTTAACATAAGCATTTCTCCGTAAATCGGGTACCCACAGCCTTGCCGTCCAAAATGTCGTAGAGATTTTCCGGGCGCGCGCCGTTGGCGATGACCATATCACAGCTGCAGCCCAGGCAAATTTCCGCCGCATGGAGCTTGGTGACCATGCCGCCGGTGCCCTGGGTGGTGGAGCTGACCCCGGCCAGAGCCATGATTTTTTCGTCAACCTTGTTGACCCGGTTGATCAGCACCGCGGTTTCGTCCTTGTGGGGATCGGCGGTGTACAGCCCGTCGATATCCGACAGCAGAACCAACAGATCCGCCTTGACGCTCTGGGCCACGATGGCGGCCAGGGTGTCGTTGTCACCGATGACGATCTCGTCGGTGGCGATGGTGTCGTTTTCGTTGATAATGGGAATGGTGTCCAATTCCAGCAGGCGGTTCAGGGTGTTGATAAAATTGGTGTGCCGCTTTTCGTTGGCGGTGTCATCCCGGGTGATCAGCAGCTGCGCCACTGTGTGGTGATATTCGCTGAACAGCTTATCATATGTATACATGAGCTCACATTGGCCCACAGCGGCAGCCGCCTGCTTGGAGGGAATGTCCGTAGGCCGCTGGCGCAAACCCAGCTTGCCCACGCCCATGCCGATTGCGCCGGAGGATACCAAAATTACCTCATGCCCGGCGTTTTTAATGTCACTCATAATTTTGCAAAGCTCTTCCACACGACGGATGTTCAGATGCCCCGAGGGATGGGCCAAAGTGGAAGTGCCGATTTTTACAACGATACGCATATTTTCTCTCCTTGGAATAATATCTCATATTGTATACCCTTCCGGACGCAAAGTAAAGCACAAAAGAAGAAAATGCTGTACAAATGTGGAAATTGCTTAATTATTTGTTCACAGTCTGTTGATTTTTGTCGAGGCTTATGGTATAATGAGCCGTACACAAATATCCACGGTGTAAAAACTTTTTGGAGGTACGAACCATGTTTTGTGAAAAATGCGGCAAACAGCTTCCTGACGGCTCTGCCTTCTGCGACGGCTGTGGCGCAAAGGTGACCCAAGAGGCTGCTCCTGCGGCACCGGCAAAACCCTCGTTCTTTGCTACACTGCTGGCAAAGGCAAAAGCCATCCATCAGAAGAACAAGCTGATCTTCCCCATCGCCGGCGGTGTGGTCGTGGTGGCGATTGCTCTGCTCATCGTGTTCGGTATTCTGGGCAAGCAGGTATCCGTGAAGGATTACATGAACATCACCACAGAAGGCTACGACGGTTACGGCTATGTGGACTTCGACTTCGGCTACACCTCTTTTGGTATGCGCGCCGTTGGCGACAAGGATGTCAAGGGCTACGATGAGGATCTGGAAGAAGACGACGATTTCCGCTACATGGAAAAGAGCGATGTGTCCAAGGACTATCGGGACAACTTCAAGGATGCCCAGAGACTGGTAGACAGCATCGAATGGGAAATCACCTATCCCGAGGATAAGAGCAACGGCAAGCTGTCCAACGGCGATGTGATCAAGGTTGAGATCAAGTGCAAGGAAAGCTATGCCGAGGATCTGGGCCTGACCTTGCAGGATCTGACCTTTGAGTACACAGTGGAAGGTCTGGACGAGATCGTTGAGCTTGATGTTCTTTCCTATTTTGACCTGGTGGGCGAGGGTTACGACGGCTACGGCAAAGTCCAGCTGAAATGTAACTTCTCCGGCACAAAGCATATCGGCGGTCTGGTCTTTGATATGACAGAGGGCGAGAGCTACATCTCCTACCATTACGAGGATGAGGAATGGACCAGCTCCATCTATCCCAGCATCAACACCGATACATACAATAAGTCCAACGGTGACAAGATTGAGGTAAGTCTGGGCTATTCTGAGGACACTTTCGTTGAAAGTGCCGGTGTCAAGCTGATCAATCTGGAAAAGGAATACACCGTTGAGAATTTGAAGGAAAGCCAGGAAGTGGATCTGCTCTCCTACTACGACATCGAGTTCACCGGCCTGAACGGCAGCGGCCGCGGCCAGATCACGCCCAAGCAGGAGACTGCCACCTTCGGTAACTACACCGTCAATCTGCAAAACGGCGAATGGACCAAGAACGGCGAATATGTCGGCTATACCAGCGTATATCTGAATGATTCTTACAGCTTGTCCAACGGCGATACGGTAAAGGCATATGTCAGTTACAGTGAGTACACCTTCGGTCAGGCGGGTGTGAAGTTTATCAACGCTGAGCAGAACTTCACCATTTCCAACCTGGGCACTTATGCCACCGCTCTGTCTGAGATCCTGTCCTATGAGGATGTCGTGGCGGAGGATATGCAGTTCGTCAGCGATTATCTGAATGAAAACTGGGGCGCTGCTGTCCACAACCATTGGTACGGCAGTTACAGCAAGCAGAGCGTCGGCGACGATATGAAGCTGTACAAGATGGTGCTGACAACGCCCAAGAGCTCCAGCTCCTACAACAAGAATGTGCTGTGGATGATCTACTCCGTTACCATCAGCGATAACGAGATCACAACCCCCACTACCTACTACTTTGCTGTACGCCATGAGGATGTGGCGGTTTATGTGGACGGCGGCCTGTATGCAGGTGATTACAGCACAAGATACAGCGGCTATGCGTCTTACGATACGCTGTACACAGAACTGATCGACAGTTATAATCTGAACATTGATGTCAGTGAATAACATAAATTAAGGAGGAAACAATAATGGCTAATTTCTGTAGATTCTGCGGATCTCCCCTGGAAGAGGGTCAGGTCTGCGCCTGTCAGGCAAACCAAGCTGCTCCCGAGGCAGCACCCGCAGCACCCGCTGCACCCGTAGCAACCGCCGCTCCCGCAGCTGCACCCGCAGCTCCTGGTCTCGGCAACAAGCTGGTAGAGACTTTGAAGAACCTCTGGAAGGCTCCCAAGGCCACCGCTGTTGCGGTTGCTGAGGATCCCAAGGGCAACACCATCGCAGGCATCTTTGCCAGCGTCAACCTGCTGGCTGTGTTCTTCTATCTGTGGCGTATCATCGGTCTGCTCCTGGACGGCATGATCGGCGATAGCGGCGTTGATCTGGACGAAGTGATGGAATATCTGGATCTGGAATATCCCGTCATTCCCATGCTGGTGGCAGGTCTGGCTATCGTGATTCTGGGCACTCTGCTGGGCGCTCTGGTGGTGTTCATCGCTGCCAAGATCAACAAGCAGGCTGTCGACTTCAAGAAGCTGATCCTTGTTGAGACCGTCCGTTCCGTGGTTCCCTCTGCTCTGCTGATCGTGGGCATCCTGCTGGGCCTGCTGGTTGCTGAATTGCACTTCCTGGTTCTGGCTCTGATCCTGGTCCTGTGGTTTGTCAATGTCTGCGCTGATCTGCGTGATGTAGCAGGCGTGCAGGTTCTGGAAACCGGCAAGTCCCTGGTCGTGAACGGCCTGGTTATCTTTGCTGTTCTGGCTGTTGGCGTTTACCTGATGGTTACCGTCGGCGGCTGGGGCATCGGCGAACTGTCCATTCAGGGTGTTACCTTGAATGAGCTGATCGAAAAGGCCGGCGGCATTCTGGATATGCTGGGCAGCGGCATGTTCTAAGAAATTCCCTACATAAGCAAACGACCGATTTCCTACGGGAAATCGGTCGTTTTATACCTTCCCCCGGGGGAAAGGTGCCCCAGTGCGCACACTGGGGCGGAAGAGGAATGCGGGCGGCAATCTGTCGGTTTAGGGAATGTATAGACATATTCCCGTTTCGGTTCTGCCGCCATTCCTCTCCCGACTGCCCTGACGGGCAGCCACCCTCTCCCCGGGAGAGGGTTTATGGTGCGTTCGAAAAAGGCAGGTGCCTCCGCTTGGTTTTTATTCCAATGTAGCGGCCATGACCGCCTTGATGGTATGCATCCGGTTTTCTGCTTCGTCAAAGACGATGGACTGCTCGCTCTCGAACACCTCGTCGGTTACTTCCATGCAGTCGATGCCGAATTTGTCGTGGATCTGCTTACCGATCTCGGTGTTCAGGTCGTGGAACGCAGGCAGGCAGTGCATGAACCGGCATTGCGCCCCGGCGTTGTCCATCAGAGCCTTGGTCACCCGGTAGGGAGTCAGATCCTTGATCCGGCCATTCCAAACCTCGTCCGGCTCGCCCATGGACACCCAAACATCGGTGTAGATCACATCCGCATTTTTGGTTGCGTCCATGGGATCGGCGAGGAATTCCAGCGTTGCGCCGGTCTCAGCGGCAATTGCCTGACATTGGGCGATCAGCTCCGCGTTGGGGAAGTAGCTCTCCGGAGCGCAGGCCACAAAATGCATGCCCATTTTGGCGCAGCCTACCATGAGGGAATTGCCCATATTGTAACGGGCATCGCCCATGTAGACCAGTTTTTTGCCCTTCAAAGCACCGAAATGCTCCTGAATGGTGAGAAAATCCGCAAGAATTTGGGTGGGGTGGAATTCGTTGGTCAGGCCGTTCCAGACACGCACACCCGCATATTTCGCCAGATCTTCCACGATAGCCTGCTCAAAGCCCCGGTACTCGATGCCGTCGTACATCCGGCCCAGAACCCGGGCGGTGTCGGCGATGGACTCCTTCTTGCTCATCTGAGAGCCGCTGGGGCCCAGATAGGTCACACCCATGCCCAGATCGTGGGCGGCTACCTCGAAGGCGCAACGGGTGCGTGTGGAGTCCTTTGCAAACAAGATCACGATATTTTTACCCTCGTGGAGGCGGTGGGGGATGCGTGCCTTTTTCTTGGCCTTAAAATCCGCCGCCAGATCCAGAAGGTACCGTATCTCCGCAGGGGAAAAGTCCAGCAGCTTCAGAAAATTTCTTCCTTTCAGGTCGATCATTGCAGATCCTCCTTACAAAATCGCTTTTACATACGCAATTTGGCTCTCCACGGATGCCACGGATGTGCCGCCCACGGAGATCCGCTTTTCCACGCAATTGGAAAGGTCGATGGCTTCAAACAGGTCGCTGTCGAACAGGTCGCTGTAGGTTTTGTAGGTATCCAGGGGCAGGTCTTCCAGAACCGTACCGGTCTGGATGCACAGAGCCACCAGCTGACCGGAGATTTTGTAGGCGCTGCGGAAGGGGAGTCCCTTTTTTACCAGATAGTCCGCAAGATCTGTGGCGTTGATGAAGCCTTTTTGGGCAGCCAGTTTCATATTCTGTGTGTTTGCGGACATGGTCTTGATCATACCGCAGAAGACCTCCAGACACATTTTCACCGTGTCGCAGGCATCGAAAACAGCTTCCTTATCCTCCTGCATATCCTTGTTATAGGCAAGGGGCAGGCCTTTGAGGGTGGTCAGCAGAGCCATCAGGTCGCCGTAGACCCGGCCCGTTTTGCCCCGCACCAGCTCCGCCATGTCCGGATTTCTCTTTTGGGGCATGATGGACGAGCCAGTGGTGTAAGCGTCGGACAGCTCCACGAACTTAAACTCCCAGCTGGACCACAGAATGATCTCCTCGGAGAACCGGGACAGGTGCATCATCAGCACGCTGATGGCACTCATGAGTTCCACACAGAAGTCCCGGTCGGAAACGCCGTCCAGAGAATTCAGGCAAATGCCCTCAAAGCCCAGCTTTTCCGCTTCAAAATACCGATCTGTGTCGTAGGTGGTGCCGGCCAGAGCGCAGCAGCCGATGGGCGAGAAGTTCATCCGCTTGCGGCAGTCGCTGAGCCGGTCCACATCCCGCAAAAGCATCATGGCATAGGCCATCAGATGATGCCCGAAGGTGATGGGCTGGGCCCGCTGGAGATGGGTGTAGCCGGGCATGATGGCGGATTTATACTCCTCGGCCTTGTCCACAAGGACCGCCAAAAGCTTGCGCACCAGATCGGTGATGTCGTCAATTTCCTGGCGCAGATACATCCGGATATCCAAGGCCACCTGGTCGTTCCGGGAACGGGCGGTGTGGAGCTTTTTGCCCACATCCCCAAGACGCTGGGTCAGCACCTGCTCCACAAACATATGAATATCTTCACATTCCATGTCGATGGGCAGCGCGCCGCTTTCAATATCGCCCAGGATCGCTTCCAATCCGGCCACCAGACAGTCCGCGTCCTCAGGGGAAATGATCCCCTTGGCCGCCAGCATAGCGGCATGGGCCATGGAGCCGGTGATGTCCTGACGGTACATCCGGCTGTCAAAATGGATGGAAGAATTGAAATCGTCTGCAATTTTTGCGGTCATACCGTCGGTGACGCCCGCCCACATCTTTGCCATGAGAAATGCTCCTTTTTACTTCTTGTTCTTTGCATCCACCATGGCCTTAACCTTGATGGGCAGGCCGTAGAGGTTGATGAATCCGGCGGAATCAGCCTGGTTGTAGTCGCTCTCGCCGAAGGTTGCGATCTCCTCGGAATACAGAGAGTAGTCACTCCATACACCGGCATTGATCATGTTGCCCTTGTACAGCTTCAGCCGCACCTTGCCGGTGACGGTCTCCTGGGTCTTGTCCACAAATGCGGCAAGAGCCTCACGCAGGGGGGTGAACCACTGTCCGTTGTAGACCAGCTCTGCATAGGTGATGGCCAGTCTCTGCTTCTCATGCAGAGTCATCTTGTCCAAGCAGATGCTTTCCAGCACGCTGTGGGCCTTGTAGAGAATTGCGCCGCCGGGGGTCTCGTACACGCCGCGGCACTTCATGCCAACCAGACGGTTTTCCACGATATCCAGCAGGCCAATGCCGTTGGCGCCGCCGATCTCGTTCAGTTTCAGAATGATGTCCTTGGCGCTCATCTTCTCGCCGTCCAGAGCAACGGGAACACCCTGCACAAAGTCCAGAGTAATGTATGTAGGCACATCGGGAGCCTGGATGGGAGAAACGCCCATTTCCAGGAAGCCGGGCTTCTCGTACAGAGGCTCGTTGCCGGTGTCTTCCAGATCCAGACCCTCATGGCTCAAATGCCACAGGTTCTTGTCCTTGGAGTAGTTGGTCTCACGATTGATCTTCAAGGGAATATCATGCGCCTCGGCGTAGTCGATCTCTTCCTCACGGGACTTGATGTCCCACTCACGCCAGGGGGCGATGATGGGCATATTGGGGGCGAAATGCTTGATGGTCAGCTCAAAACGCACCTGGTCGTTGCCCTTGCCGGTACAGCCGTGGCAGATGGCGTCCGCGCCCTCTTTCAGGGCGATGTCCACCAGGCCCTTGGCGATGCAGGGACGGGCGTGGGAAGTGCCCAGCAGGTACTCCTCGTAGATGGCACCGGCCTTCAGGCAGGGCATGATGTACTCGTCCACATACTCGTCGGTCAGATCCAGCACATACAGCTTGGATGCGCCGGTCTTCAGAGCCTTTTCTTCCAGGCCTTCCAGCTCGTCAGCCTGTCCCACATTGCCGGAAACGGCAATGACTTCGCAGTTATTGTAGTTCTCTTTCAGCCAGGGGATGATGATGGATGTATCCAGGCCGCCGGAGTAGGCCAGAACGACTTTTTTGATATTTTCCTTGTTCATTATAAATTCCTCCAAAAGGTGTTTTATAGTCTGCCGAAATTATACATCCGTAAAGAATGTTTGTCAACGATTAATGTATAAAATTTCACATTATTCATAAATATCCGCTTAATATACACAAATATGCAGGATAAACCAGGGGTGATTATGCAAAATGGCCATAGGAATATTACCATTGGCAAAATGCGTAGGGGCGAGCATTGCTCGTCCGTGAGGCTCCCTCACATTTTTCGTGTCATTCCGAGGGAGCGAAGCGACCGTGGGAATCTCCCGGTACGGCGTTTATTGCTGCATGCAGTTTCGGTGAATCATACCAGGAGATTGCCACGTCGGCCCGCAAGGGCCTCCTCGCAATGACATAAGCATCTGTAAAGGGATCATTCCGGGAAGAATTCCCGAACGGCCTGAAAGTAGCCCTCCGTATCCAAAAGGTAGGAAAGGCCGTGGCCGGCACCGGGTACGGTGACCAGCTTTTTGGGGGCAGTACAGGCATCGTAATTTTGTTGACTCATGCAGCAGGGGACAAAACGGTCGTCCAGGCCGTGGAAGAACAGAACGGGCACGCGGATATTCGGCGCGGCCTCCAGGGCGGAGTAGCTCTCCGGGTCAAAGCCGCCGTAGAGCCTTGCCCCCAATCGCACGAAGAAATAGCCCAGCCGGGGCGGCAGTTTCATTCTGCGGATCACATGTTGGATGATCTCCTTCGCGGAAGAAAATCCGCAGTCAGCCAGCACGCCCACCACATTGGGCGGCAGGGGCTTGCCTGCGGCCATCAGCACCGTGGTTGCCCCCATGGAAATGCCGGTAAGTAAAATTTTGCAGTCCGGGCCAAAGCGTTTTACCGCAAAGTCCACCCAACGCAGACAGTCCCGATGCTCCCGGATGCCGAAAGTAATGACCCTGCCCTCACTGGCACTGCAAGCGCGCTGATCCACAATCAGTGCGCTCCTGCCCAAGGCAAAACAACGCTGGACAGCGCCGGAAAGATCCCTTTCCGCAGTGCCCCGGTAGCCGTGGAACATCAGTTCAATGGGTGCGCCGGGGGTATGTTCATAGTATTTTGCGTGCAGTGTCAGACCGTCAAAGGTTTTGATAGACATCTTTTCGTGGGGGAGCTGCCGGGTTTCCCGGGTCCACTGGGTCATCAGATCGTGGTAGGGTTTGTAGATGCTGCCCTGGGGAAGGTCGATAAATTCCGGGTCAGCGGGCTTGGGCTTGGGATTGTAAAATGCCATACGAAAGCATACAAAAGCCGTGCCCAAGACAGCGACAACAGCCAGCAGCAGAAAAATCAGCAAAATATCCATAGGGTACTCCTAAATCATTGATAGGGTAATTATAGCACCGATGTGCATACCATTGCAAGAGGCGGAAATGTACAAATCGCGGTACAAAAGTGCAAAGCCGACTATTGCTTTTAGGGGTATTTTGAAATATACTGTAATCAAACTATGGTATTTTTGTGAAGGAGCGCGTATCCATGGAACAAAAGCAACTGGAAAAGCTGCTGGGACAGATGACCCTGGAGGAAAAGGTGGGTCAGATGATCCAGGTGACCGGCAAAATGCTCGCCCAGGAGGGCAACGTGATCACCGGCCCAACGGAGACGGTGGAAATGTCCGAGGAAATGAAGTCCATGGTGGGCTCTGTGCTGAACATCCGGGGCGCGGAAAAGCTGCGTCAGGTGCAGGCAGAGTTTATCCAAAAGCATCCCCATCACATTCCCTTGCTGACGATGCTGGATGTGGTCAACGGTCTGGAAACGGCGTTCCCCATCCCCCTGGCTCAGGGCTGCACCTTTTCTCCGGAGCTGGCAGAGCAGGTGGCCCGGGCATCCGCTGTGGAGGCCGCGACAACCGGTATCCATGTCACCTTCGCGCCTATGCTGGACTTGACCAGAGACCCCAGATGGGGCCGTGTCATGGAGGGAACGGGAGAAGACCCCTACCTCAACAGCGAAATGGGCAAGGCCACGGTACGGGGCTTCCAAAAGGTGACCTTGCAGCCCGGGCAGCAAAAGAAAGTTTCCTTTGCCATCACCGAGCCAATGCTGCGTTTTTATGACATCGATATGCGCTACACCAGCGAGCCCGGCGCGTTCCGGGTCTATATCGGCACGGACAGCGATACAGACAACGAAGCGCTGTTTTATTACGGGGAAAAGCGTTGAAATCCGGAGAGGTTTATCGATAGTGGATTATTTGCAATGTGGAATGGATTTTTTGCCATTTACATTTCAAAAAATTCGCTGTATAAATGGCGTATAAGCAATCGCAAAAAATTGCTGATTTATCTAAAAAGGAGAACGGTAAATATGAAGAAACTGAACGTTGCCATTATTGGCCAGGGCAGAAGTGGCTGTAACATCCACGGCAAGTATTTCCGTAGCGAGAAAAATCAATTTTATACTGTGAAATATGTTGTGGATGCTGATGCCTACCGCAGAGAAAAGGCTGAGAAGATCTATCCCGGCTGCAAGACTTTTGATAAGTACACCGATCTGTACCAATTTGATGATATCGATCTGGTCGTCAACTCCACATACTCCGAAATGCACGGTCCCATCACCAAGGAACTGTTGCTCCACGGCTTCAATGTGCTGGTGGAAAAGCCCTTCGCCCGTACCCGTTACGAGTGCGACGAGCTGATCCAAATCGCAAAGGAGAAGAATCTGGTTCTGGCTGTGTTCCAGCAGACCTTCCACGCACCCTTCTGTCAGTTCGCTTACGATCTGAAGAAGTCCGGCAAGATCGGTGAAATTGTGCAGGTCAACCTTCATTACAGCGCCCTGTCCCGTCGTTATGACTGGCAGACCCTGCAGAAGAGATGCGCCGGCGGCATTTACAACACCGGCCCTCATCCCATCGGTATCGCTCTGGGCTTCCTGGACTTCTCCGATGAGACTCAGGTGGTTTACAGCAAGCTGGCGAACGCTCTGAGTAGCGGCGACTCCGACGACTACGCAAAGATCCTGCTCACTGCCCCCGGCAAGCCCCTGGTTGACGTTGAGGTCAGCAACATTGATGCATACTCCGGCTACAACCTGAAGATCCAGGGCACCCGCGGTACCTTCAAGTGCAACACCAAGGCCGGCGAAATGACCTACATCCTGGACGAAGAGAACCCCGAGATTCCCGTGCAGGAAGAGACTCTGAGAGATCCCAACGGCGATCCCATGTACTGCAACATTCCTCTGAACAAGCATACCGAGGAATTCGACTTTGCCGGTGACGCATTCGATAAGGGTACCGGCGATCTGTACGAGTCCCTCTACAACAAGATCGTCAACGGCACTCCCATGTATGTCACTCCTGAGATGGCAGCGAAGGTTATCTCCGTTATCGAGACTGTGCACGCTCAGAACCCCATGCCCAAGAAGTTCTAAATCCTACATAAAAAACCACGGCTTCGGCCGTGGTTTTTTGTTTGTTGCAATGACACCAAAAATGTAGGGGGCGTGGTGCTCCGCGCAGCGGATTTATAATCTAAATGATTGCCGGGGGCAATCATACCATAATTCATGCCTTCGACGCCCCGAAAAGACACTGTTCATAAACTCATAACGGGCTGTCGTGGGCGCCAGCCCCTACATGTTGGAAGTCGATACATGAGCGTAGGGGCGAGCATTGCTCGTCCGTTTTTTAATTCATCGTCCCCTCGGCGCGCGCAAAAAGCGTTCCGATGCGCTCTCGCAGGGCGATGGCTTCCGGGGTATCCGCCGTGCCCTCAGTGTCGATCCACCGGGCGGAGGCCGCCTGGGCATCCTTCAGGGTTTGCAGATCCATGCTCAGATTCGCCACACGGAAGGTGGGCAGACCGGACTGCCGGGAGCCGAAGAAATCGCCGGGGCCACGCATTTTCAGATCTTCCTCTGCAATTTTGAAGCCGTCCGTGGTCTTACACAGGGCTTTCAACCGGGCAAGGGTCTCCTGATTGCGGTTGTGGCTGGTGAGGATACAGTAGCTTTGATGACCGCCCCGGCCTACGCGGCCCCGGAGCTGGTGCAGCTGGCTCAGACCGAACCGATCCGCATCTTCGATCACCATCAATGTGGCGTTGGGCACGTCCACGCCCACCTCAATGACGGTAGTTGCCACCAAAACATCCGCTTCGCCCCGGGCGAAGGCGGTCATGGCGGCCTCTTTTTCCGCGCCCTTCATCTGACCGTGGATCAGCAAAATCCGCAGATCGGGAAAGACGGTTTTTTGCAGTGTTTCCGCCCAGACTGTGGCGGCCTTGATGCCCAGATCCTCATTTTCTTCCACCGCCGGGCAGACCACGAAGCATTGATGTCCCTCCTGTACCTGCTTGCGGATGAAGGCGTTGATCCGGGCGCGATAGGATTCATTCACCAAAAATGTATCCACGCTTTTCCGCCCGGGGGGTAGCTCGTCGATGATGGACACCTCCAGATCGCCGTACATCAGCAGAGCCAGAGTTCTGGGAATGGGGGTGGCGGACATCACCAGCAGATGGGGGTCGCTGCCCTTGGCGGACAATTTGGCCCGCTGGCCTACGCCGAAGCGGTGCTGTTCGTCCGCAATGACCAGTCCCAAATTGGCGAATTGCGTTGCATCGGACAGCAGGGCGTGGGTGCCCACAGCCAAATCCATTTCTCCGTTTTCCAAAGCGGTGCGCACCTGCTGTTTTTGTTTGGGGGTCATGGAACCGGTGAGCAGGGCGATCCGCAGACCCAGGGGCGTCAAAAGCCTAGACAGGGAATGATAATGCTGCTCCGCCAAAATTTCCGTAGGTGCCATCAGGGCAGCCTGATGGCCGTTTTTTATTGCCAGATAAGCCGCCGCGGCGGCCACCATGGTCTTACCGCTGCCCACATCGCCCTGCACCAGCCGATTCATGGGCGCACCGGAAGAAAAATCGTGAACGATTTCGTCGATGGCACGCTTTTGCGCTCCGGTCAGGGAGAAGGGGAGGGCATCGGTAAAGGGTGACAAATTCAAATTGCGATATGGTGCAGTTTTCTTTTCCGTCCTCGCGGCACGCATGAGGGAAAGTCCCGCGGAGAAAACGAAAAATTCCTCGAAGATCAGCCGCTTTTTCGCCATTTCCGCCTCTGCCATGTTGGCAGGCTCGTGGATGGCATAGTAGGCCCGGCTGGCATCCAAAATGCCGAATTCCCGGCGCACGGATTCCGGCAGGATCTCTGCCGGGGTGTCGCAAATGGCCAGGGCTTGCCGCACGGCTTTCAGCATGGCGGCATTGGATAGACCGGCCGTGAGGGGATAAATGGGCAGAACACGACGGGTGGTCATCGGCTGAGACTCCAAGGCCTCAAACACGGGGTTGGTCATGCTGTAACCCACGAAATCCCCGGTGAGTGTGCCGTAAAAAATGTATTCTCTGCCGTATTGCAGCTGCTCTGCGGCAAATTTGTTGTTGAAAAATGTGAGAGTCAGACGGGCGGTGTGGTCAGCCACCTGCACCTTGGTCAGATCCAGACCCTTGCGGATGTGGGCGGTGCGGGGGGTGTTCATCACCATGGCTTTGAAGCAGGCAGGAACATCCACCTCCATTTTCTCAATGGGCAGGATCTTGGTGCGATCCTCGTAGCCCCGGGGGAAGTGGCAGATCAGATCGCCCAGGGTAAAGATATTCAGCGCGGCAAACCGCTTTGCCATGGTGGGGCCCACGCCCTTTAAGATGGTAATGGGATCTGTCAGTCTTGCCATGGTGTTCACCTCCTAAGCCTTCTCCTTGAGGAGAAGGTGTCAAAAATCTTTGATTTTTGACGGATGTGGTGGTGTCGCGCAGCGACATTTAAATGATTACGGCTGCTGCGCAGCCTACACCACATCAGTCATTTGTTCGTTCCTCACAAATGCCAGCTTCTCCGGAAGCGAGAAGCCTTGGGAGACGGTTATCAACCAACCTCTTCCCTTATCTTCTGCGCCAATACACAGTCCTTTTCATAGGGACAAGAACCAAAGTTACAATCCACATCGGTGATGCGTCCGTCTTCCAATGTGACCGCAACCATGCGGCTGGCATCCATACAGCGGCAGTAGCCGCTTAAAAATACTTCTTTTTCCATTATTCCGCCTCCGTGATGCACACACCCATAGGCGCAAGAGCGATCCAGTCCGGGGCAAGAGGGCGCAGCTCATGTCCGAAAAGCACCTTGCCACCGGAAATTTCCCAGTTCTCCTCAGAGAGGTTTACATAACATCTAAGAGCTTTCCCTGCGTACTCCCGGGTGAAGCCGATTTTGCCATCCCGGGCATGGAAGAAGCGAATGTCACCCAACCGCAGCGCATCCTGCGCATTGCGCAGAGCACCCAGCTTCCGGAACCAGTCCGTCAGCTCCCGGTTTTCTCTGCCCCAGGGGTAGGTGCGGCGGTTGAAGGGGTCGTTGTGACCCTCCATGCCGGCTTCGTCGCCGTAGTAAATGCTGGGGCTGCCCGGCAAGGTATATTGCAAAAATGCTGCCGGATACAGCCGCTGCAGGGCGGTTTCCATCTGTTCCGGGGGAAGCCGACGGGCGGCCTTTTCTTCCCGGCTGCCCTCAAAATCGTCCACCAGGGCGGTCAAAATGCGGGGGCTATCGTGGGTGCTCAGCAGGTTCATGTTGCTGAGCAAAACCTCCCGGGGATAGTTCTCCGCAATGGTCATCACTGTGTTTTCCAAACCGCGTCCGTCATCCTGACCTCGGAGGAGCTTCAAAATAGCGGTGCGGAAGGGGTAATTCATCACGCTGTCCAGCTCACCGTCCACAAAATAGCGGCGCAGCTGGCTGTAGGACTCCTTGTTGGAAGCGTCCTCCCACACCTCGCCCATCAAAAGGGCATCAGGACGGATCTGGCGGATGCGCTTTTTCAGCAGCACCAGAAATTCGTTGGGCAGCTCGTCGGCAACATCCAGACGGAAGCCGTCGCACCCGGCGTTCAGCCAATGCTCCACCACGCTGTCGCGGCCTGTGATGATATACTCCACAAAGGCGGGGTCCATTTTGTTGACGGTGGGCAGGGTGTCGAAGCCCCACCAGGAGTTGTATCTGTCCGGCCAGTCTTTGAACTGATACCAGCTGTAATAGGGGGAATTTTTCGTGCAGTAAGCGCCGTTGCCGCCAAAGGTACGGTTTTTGTCAAAATACAGACTGTCGGAGCCGGTGTGGGAATACACCCCGTCCAAAATCACTTTGATGCCCCGCTTATGGGCGGCATCGCACAACGCGCGGAAGTCCTCCATAGTGCCCAGTATGGGGTCGGGCTGTTTGTAATCGCCGGTGTCGTAGCGGTGACTGGAAAAGCTCTTGCTGATGGGATTCAGATACAAAATCGTGGTTCCCAGAGAGGCAATGTAGTCCATTTTTTCGGTGATTCCCCGGAAGTTGCCCCCAAAGAAATCGTTGTTAAGGATCTCACCCTTGGCATTGGGCCGCCAGTCCACCTCGTCGTCCCAGTTTTCGTGGACGGTGTAGGGTTCTAATTTACCCGTCAGGTCACAATCCCCAACTTTGCAGAACCGGTCGGGGAATACCTGATAAATGGTTGCGCCCTTGGACCAGTCCGGGGTGTGAAAATCCCCGGGTATGCAGCTTATTTGCCACAGGGCGCCGTCTTCCATGTTGGTGTCGTTGCCGTACTTGAACAGACGGAAGCCGCCGCCGCGGGTAGTGATATAGAAGTGATAAAAGTAAAGACCCGTATCCCGGAAAGAGAATTCTCCCCGGAAGATCTCATATGCTCCTTTTTTTGAAACCTTTTCCATGGGCACGGACAGCGCAAGGCTGCCGTCCGGGTGGCAGAGGATGCACTCCACCTTTACCGTGGGAACGGTTTCGGGGATATGAATATGCAGTGTGCAGGTCTGCCCGGGGATCAAAGTACCGAAGGGCTCCTTGAAGGCGGACAACTTGCTGTCGAACAAAATACGCATATACGGCTCCTGAGTAGTTGATAAGGAAATTATACACCATATTCCCGGCAAATGGAAGAGGGAAAAAGGGTATGAAAAAACTCCCTCCAAGGCAAACTCGGAAGGAGATATTTTCAGAGAATCAGGCCAGCTTGTTCAGCTTCAAAGTCATGCTGCTCTTCTTGCGGGCAGCGTTGTTCTTGTGGAGCAGACCCTTGTTGACAGCCTGGTCAACAGCCTTAATGGCAACCTTGTAAGCGGCCTCGGCCTCAGCCTTGTCGCCGGACACCAGGGCGGCGTCAAACTTCTTCAGGTTGGTCTTCAACTCGGACTTGTTTGCCTTGTTCTTCTCGTAAGCGATCTTGGAAGAAATGACATCCTTCTTAGAGGACTTAATGTTGGGCATCGTGTTACACCTCCTTATGCCATAATCTCATACATTGAAACATTATAACGCCTATTGTCAATAAAATCAATCCCTTTTTTGAAAAAAAGATTATTTTTCCGAAAAGCAAAATGCGGAGAGCCCAAAACAGAAAAATGCGGATTTGTCAAGGGTAATTTTTGGGGACGAAAAATAGGTATTGTGAAAAATGCAGAGGGCGAAAAAGTGGGAAAAAAGTCGAAGAAAGTCGAAAATAATTATGTAAACGAAGGGGTATTTTCCTCGCACTTTTTTTGCAAAAACCGCCCTGTGGAAAAAGTTGTGGAAAATGTGGAAAAGTCAATTCTGTCAACAAAAAAACCTGAAAACCACCCCTTGGGGCGCGGGACAAAAACGCCATTTTTTGAGAAAAATGCGGTTTTAAAAGTTGCGGTAATTACGTGTTACGGAAACAAAAACTGTAAGGAAGTTCCAGTTCTTTTTTGGTGAAAAAGTTGGTTTTTTCGGAAACAGTGATGGAAAAAATCCGGAAACAGGAAACTCCTTCCACATTTTTTTGGTGAAATCACCAAAAGACTTTGAGGTATCATCTGCCGCCAAGTGGAGATACTGGAAACAAAGTCAATAGGAGGTTGCAAATGCAGGGAAAAGTAGAAATCTGCGGTGTTAATACCGCAAGACTAAGAACCTTGCCGCCAGACCAAATGGAGGATTTGCTGAAAAAAGCCAGCGCCGGGGATGAAGATGCCCGTCAAGCGCTGATCGAGGGAAATCTGCGCCTGGTGCTCAGCGTGATCCAGCGATTTGACAAGCGGGGCGAAAGCCCGGACGATCTGTTTCAGGTGGGATGCATCGGCCTGATCAAAGCCATTTCCAATTTTGATCCCACGAAAAATGTCCGTTTTTCCACCTACGGCGTGCCCATGATCGCCGGAGAAGTGCGCCGCTATCTCAGAGATAACAGCGCCATCCGGGTCTCCAGATCTATCCGGGATGTGGCTTATCGTGTGCTGCAATGCAAGGAGGGGATGCTCCTGCGGCTGGGCAGAGAGCCCACCTTGGAGGAGATATCTCAGGAGCTGGATCTGCCGGTGGAGAGCATCAGCGAGGCTCTGGATGCGGTGTGCGCTCCCGTGAGCCTGTACGAGCCGGTGTATGCCGATGGGGGCGATCCTCTGACGGTGATGGATCAGGTGCGGGATACAAAAAACACCGAGGGCCATTGGATGGAGCACATCACCCTTCAAAATGCCTTCAATGCCTTGGGGCAGCGGGAAAAGGAGATCCTCTCCCTGCGGTTTTATGACGGCAAGACCCAGATGGAGGTTGCGGACATGGTGGGGATCTCTCAGGCGCAGGTCTCCCGGCTGGAAAAGGGCGCAATTTCCGCCATGCGCAAAAGCGTGACGGTTTCGTAAAAGGAAAAAGCCTGCCGGATGGCAGGCTTTTTCTGTCACATATTCCCTTTGATCACAGAAATCAGAATATCACCGGCCACCACTCGGTCCTCTGCGGCAAAGCCGTCGGAGAAATTATCGGAATAGAGGATCTGGGCATTGGGCGGAAACTCGTCGTCTCCCTCCCAGACCAAAATCTGCATCCGGTAACCGCCCAGCAGATGGAACTGATACCCGGCATCGCCGTGGTTGACTGCCGTTGCGCCCATTTTCTCGCAGGCGGCGCGGAACGCGTCGATCCGTGTGCCGAAGGTGAACGCCGCACGGGTCAGCACCCGGCCGGTGTAGGGCTTGATGTACAGCTCGCCCCAGGGCATCTCCCGGAAGGTCAGCCAAGTGCCGTTGTCAGCAACGGTTTTGCCCTCCAGCAGATAACGCAAAAGAAAGGTCTGAGTGGGCAGGGGCGGCAATGAGCCGCCGTCCATGGCCCGGATGGCGTAATCCGGATGGGAAATGGCGAACTCCCGGTTAATTAGGTTTACATAAAATTCCCTGCCGTCCCATTTTGCGCCGGTGCGTGCCACTGCCGCGGTGGGCGCTAAATCCCGAAAGAGATTTTCATAATAGGAAAAAGGCACTTCTTCTTTGTTGTTTTCTATTTGCATATTAAACCTCCTGGATGCTGCTGGGAAACAATCCAGCATCCGTGTGGGGAATGAAGCAGGCGGCGACGAAGGAATCCATATAGCCGGGATAGGTGGACAGCTCCAGATAGGTCATATTTGCGCCCACCTCGGCGCATTTTGCCGTTGCCTCGTCGCTGATGACCATGGCGTACGCGCCGGTGAGAGAGGAATTGCCGATATAGCTGAATTTCTCCAGCTCCACATCCGGCAGCATACCGATATTGACTGCATTTTTCATGTTGATGCCGGAGCCGATGCCGCCGGCCACATACACCCGGTCAATGCACTCCACCGTCATATCCACGGACTGCAAGAGGGTGTCGATGGCGGAGAAGATCGCGCCCTTGGCACGGATGAAGTTGTCGATATCCACTTCGTTGATGGACACTTCCCGGCCGGTTTCTGTTTCTTCGGGGAACGCCAGGATGTAGCGGCCCATGCCGTGCTGATCCCGCAGCACACGCTTGCCCTCCCGGACGAACAGACCCTTGGCGTTGATGATGCCGCAGCGGTACAGCTCGGAGATGATGTCGATAATACCGCTGCCGCAGATACCCACGCATTTTTGCCCGGCATCGCCCACAACGGTCAGGGTGGGTTCCATGGTGTCCTTGTCCAGAACGCAGGCTTCCACCGCGCCGTCGGTTGCACGCATGCCGCAGGAAATATCGCCGCCCTCAAAGGCAGGACCGGCGGAACAGGCGCAGCTCATGAGGAAATCCCGGTTGCCGAAGACGATCTCGCCGTTGGTACCCAGGTCGATGAACAGGCTCATTTCGTCCTTGTCCCAAATCAGGCTTGCCAGGGTACCGGCGGTGATGTCACCGCCCACATAGGAGCCAATATTGGGAGCGATAATGACAGGCGCCAGAGGATTGGCAGGCAGGCCCAGATCTCCTGCCAGCAGACCCTCCCAGCCGAAAAAGCTGGGGATATAGGGATCCATCCGCACCGGGTCGGCATCCACGCCGATGAGCAGGTGGTTCATAGTGGTGTTTGCGCCCACGCTCATTCGCACAATGCTTTCCGGAGCGATCTTGGCAGACCGGCACAGATTGCAGATGATGGGGCTCAGGGTCTCGTCCACAATGGCCTTTTGCAGCTTTTCCTTGCCGCCGGGACGGCTCTGCTCAATGATCCGGTTGATCACGTCCGCGCCGTAGCGAATTTGGCCGTTACCGGAAGATCCCTTGGCCAAAATTTTGCCGTTTTCCATATCCACCAGCACCATGGTGACGGTGGTGGTGCCAATGTCAATGGCGCAGCCAACCAAGGCGGTGTCGCTGGGGTTGCATACTTCCATGCAACGGAATGTATCACCGTCCATACGGCCTTTTACTGCTACGGTGAAATCAAATTCCCGAAGAACCCGGGCCAGCTTGACCATGACGGCATAGGGAATCTCCACTTTGGATGCACCCAACGCTTCCTGCACCGCCCATGTCAGCCGTTCAATGTCCGGCATGGTGTCGTCTTCCGAGGGGGCGGACATGGTGAGCACAGCGCAGCGATATGTATTGTGGAAGGCAATGCCGCTGGCTTTCAGCTCCGTTTGCGCAGTCTCAAAAATGGCGATCTCCTTGGGGCTGCTCAGGTCTGCGGTCTTCATCCGGGACTGATAGGCGGATGCGATATCCGGCACCAAAACGGTGCAGTCGCCCACCACCTTGCAGTTGCAGCTCAGCCGCCAGCCGGCAGCGAATTCTTCTTCGGAAATGTGCCGGGAGGGGATGGAGTCCACGGTGCCTTCCAGCAATTTCACCCGGCATTTGCCGCAGGAGCCGTTGCCGGAGCAGGGGGCATCGATGGCCACATTGGCCCGACGGGCCAGTTCCAGAAGATTGTCGCCAACGTTGGCTTCAATGGCCACTTGCCCCGCGCCTTCCAATTGAAAAATTACCTTTGCCATAGGATAACCTCACAAATTGCATTTTTCTTATTATAGCACAGGAAGTCAATCATGACAAGATAAAAGCCTGCCCATATACCTTCCCCCGAGGGGAAGGTGCCCCCGCAAGGGGGCGGAAGAGGAATACGGGCGGCAATCAATAGCTTACTGGAATGTATAGGCCTATTCCGATACTCGCTCTGCCGCCGTTCCTCTCCCGTCTTTTTGCTTCGCAAAAATCCACCCTCCCCCCGGGGGAGGGCATAAAAAGGTGCGCTGTCGTGTGGCAGCGCACCCAAACAATTCAATTACTTACACAGCTCCTTGGCGGCTTCCACGATGTGGTCGGCATCCAGACCGAACTGTTTCAGCAGGGGCACAGCAGGGCCGGAGTGACCGAACTCATCGTTTACACCGATGCGGCGCATGACGGTGGGGCAGTTCTCAGCCAGCACAGCGGCAACGGCTTCGCCCAGACCACCGATGATGGAGTGCTCCTCGCAGGTGATGACCTTGCCGCACTTCTTGGCAGCTGCGATCACCAGCTCCTCGTCCAGAGGCTTGATGGTGGCCATGTTGATGACCATGGCGTTGATGCCGGCCTCAGCCAGGATCTCGCCTGCCTGGATGGCTTCGTAAACCAGCAGGCCGTTGGCAATGATGGCAACATCACTGCCTTCACGGAGAATTTCACCCTTGCCAACCTGGAGCTTAAAGCCTTCCTCATGGAACTGGGGGATAGCCAGACGGCCAAAACGCAGGTAAACGGGGCCTTCGATCTCATAAGCGGCTCTGACAGCGGCTTCGGCCTCCACACCGTCGGCAGGGCAGATGATGGTCATGCCGGGGATGGAACGCATGAGGGCGAAATCCTCGCAGCACTGATGGCTTGCGCCGTCCTCACCCACGGAGATACCGCCGTGGGTAGCGCCGATTTTTACATTCAGATGGGGATAGCCGATGGAGTTACGCACCTGCTCAAAGGCGCGGCCGGCGGCGAACATTGCGAAACTGGATGCGAAAGGCACCAGGCCGGTGGTGGACATACCTGCGGCGATGCACATCATGTTGGCCTCGGCAATGCCGCAGTCAAAATGACGCTCGGGAAAAGCTTTCTTGAAAGTGCCGGTCTTGGTGGCGCCTGCCAGGTCGGCATCCAGAACCACCAAATTGTCGTATTCTGCGCCCAGCTTGGCCAGGGCAGCGCCGTAGGCATCACGGGTTGCTACTTTTTTTACTTCTGCCATCTTATTTGCCCTCCAATTCTGCCAGAATTGCCTTCAATTCGTTCATTGCGATCTCATATTCGGCGTCGTTGGGTGCCTTGCCGTGCCATGCGGCATCGTTTTCCATGTAGGAAACGTCCTTGCCCTTGGTGGTGGACATCAGAATGGCGGTGGGCTGACCCTTGACGGTCTTTGCTTCGTTCATAGCCGCTTCAATGGCGTCATAGTCATGGCCGTCGATGGCGATGGTGTGGAAGCCGAAAGCTACCAGCTTGTCGAAAATGGGGTAGGGGCTCATAACGTCGGCGATGTTTCCGTCGATCTGCAGACCGTTGTTGTCCACGATCACCACCAGATTGTCCAGCTTGTAGTGGGCGGCGGCCATGCAGGCCTCCCAAACCTGGCCTTCCTGGATCTCACCGTCACCTAAGAGGGTGTACACACGGAAATCCTTGCCCTGGTGCTTGGCACCCAGAGCCATACCCACAGCAACGGAAATGCCCTGACCCAGAGAGCCGGTGGACATATCCACGCCGGGAACGGTGTTCATATTGGGGTGGCCCTGCAGGTAGCTGTCGATATGCCGCAGAGTGGGCAGATCCTCCACGGGGAAGAAGCCGCGGTTGGCAAGGACAGAATACAGACCGGGGGCAGTGTGGCCCTTGGACAGCACGAAGCGGTCACGGTTTTCGGCCTTGGGATTCTTGGGATCGATGTTCAGCTCCTTGAAATACAGATAGGTGAACATTTCTGTGGCAGACAGGCTGCCGCCGGGGTGACCGGCCTTGGCCCCATGGGTGGATTCAATGATACCCATACGGACCTTTGCTGCAATGCATTGCAGCTGCTTCTTTTCGTTGGATGTCATGGATTTGCCTCCTGTTAAAAATATCAAGTGTAATCGTTCATGTGTTGCCGGATGGCATGAAATGTCTCATCGCTGATGACATGCTCGATCCGGCAGGCATCGTTGACCGCCGTATCCCGGGATACCCCCAGACGGATCAGCAATTGGGTGAGGATGGTGTGGCGGTCCAGGATTTTCTCAGCCAGGGTCAGGCCCTTTTCCGTCAGATGGATATAACCGTCTTTTTCCACGGTGATGAAGCCATCGCTTTTCAGCAGACCCACGGCCCGGGACACGCTGGGCTTGGAATAACCCATGTGTTCGCTGATATCCACGGAACGCACCTGTCCTTTTTCACGGGAAAGGACCAAAATGGTTTCCAAATACATTTCGCCGGATTCCTGCAATGCCATACCATATCTCCTTTGTATTTGCTGCACTTAGCATACCATGAAAGAGAGAAATTTGCAAGTATTGCGCAGGAAAAATAAATTTTCCCATTGCAAGAATCAAAAAATGTGGTATACTGTTGTCAGAAGACGGCTTGACCGTCCGATTGTTACAGGAGGTAATGAAAATGTCCAATAAATATGCCGGTACCCAAACCGAAAAGAACCTGATGGCCGCTTTTTCCGGTGAATCCGAGGCCCGCAACAAGTATACCTATTTTGCATCCAAGGCCAAGAAAGAGGGCTTTGAGCAGATCGCGGCTCTGTTTTTGAAGACCGCTGACAACGAAAAGGAGCACGCAAAGCTGTGGTTCAAGGAACTGAACGGAATCGGCAACACCGCTGAAAATCTGGTTGCCGCCGCCGCAGGTGAAAACTACGAGTGGACGGATATGTACGCCGGCTTTGCCGAGACTGCCGAGAAGGAAGGCTTCCCGGAACTGGCTGCAAAGTTCCGTCTGGTAGCCGCTATTGAAAAGCACCATGAGGAGCGCTACCGCGCCCTGCTTCACAATGTAGAAGCCGCCGAGGTCTTCGCCAAGAGCGAGGTCAAGGTTTGGGAGTGCCGCAACTGCGGTCACATCATGGTCGGCACCAAGGCTCCCGAGGTCTGCCCCACCTGCGACCATCCCCAGAGCTATTTCGAGATCCACGCAGAAAATTATTGATAAAAAATCCCCCGACAGGGGGATTTTTTGTCGTCAGCAAAGCCTTCCCCTCTGGGGAAGGTGGATTTTTCGACCGGAAGGGAGAAAAAGACGGAAGAGGTAAGGAACCTCTCCCGGCACTTCGTACCACCCTCCCCAAAGGGGAGGGCATATTTACAGACGACCAATGGCCGCCCCTGCATTTGAAATGCTGGTGCATGTTTGTAGGGGGCTGCGCCTTCGACGCCCCGCAAAAGCGTTTTTGACGACACAGGACGGGCTGTCGTGGGCGCCAGCCCCTACAAACTCAGATGTCATTGCGAGGCCGAAGGCCGTGACAATCCCCATCGCCGAGCGCACCGTACCATCATCCCTGTTTTGGCTATATTGCAACGCACAATTACCTGTCGGGGGATTTTTTATTGTGACAACGCACGATTGCATTATGTGGCCCTTTTTGCTATAATATAATCACGAAAAAAGCAACAAAGGAGCATCGTCATGATCATACGCAAATCGGAGCGAGTCCGCAAAATTCATTCGGACATTCGCGGCCCACTGTACGAAGAAGCCCTGCGGATGCAGGCAAACGGCACGAAGGTGCTGAAGCTCAACACCGGCAACCCGGCAAGCTTTGGGTTTACATTGCCGGACAGCGTGCGTAAAGCCGTCAGCGAGCATCTGGATGAGGCGGTGCCCTACTGCGATGTGAAGGGTATGCCTGCCGCCCGGGAGACCATCCTGCGCTATCATCAGAGCCGCGGTTTGCAGGACATTACCATGGACGATATTTTTATCGGAAACGGTGTCAGCGAGGTGGCTTCCATGCTGATGACAGCCCTGATGGGCAGCGCGGACGAGATCCTCATGCCCGCGCCCTGCTATTCTCTGTGGAGCAACAATGCCTATACCTGCGGTTCCATTCCCGTATTCTACCGCTGTGATCCGGAGAACGGCTGGAATCCCGATTTGAAAGACATGGAGTCTAAGATCAATGTGGCCACCAAGGCCATTTTGGTCATTAACCCCAACAACCCCACCGGCGCGGTGTACAGCAAGGAGACTCTGTTGCAAATCGCGGAGCTTGCCCGGAAACACAATCTGGTTCTGCTGTCCGATGAGATCTATGACCGTCTGGTGATGGACGGCCTGCCCCATTATTCCCTGGCGGCTCTGGCCCCGGATGTGCCCTGCGTGACCTTCAACGGCCTGAGCAAGTCCCATATCATCTGCGGCTTCCGCTGCGGCTGGATGGTATTCTCCGGCGGCAATGCTTTGGATGAGGTCAAGGGCGCGGTGATGCAGCTTGCGGCCATGCGGCTGTGTGGCAACGCGGTGACCCAGCTGGCGGTGCCGGCTGCATTGGCGGACGAGGAAAGCACCAAGGCAATGCTGATTCCCGGCGGCCGGCTGTACGAGCAGAGAAAGGCAACCATCGAGGTTTTGGAAAAGATCCCCGGGGTGTCTTTGGTGCCCAACCGGGCGGCGTTCTACCTGTTCCCGGCGCTGGATAAGGAACAGTTTGATTTTGAAAATGCCCAGGATTTTGCCATGCAGCTATTGCACGAAAAGCACATTCTGGTGGTTCCCGGCCGGGGCTTCGACTGGCATGAGGATCTGCGCTTCCGCATCGTCATGCTCCCGGAGCCGGATGTGATGCACCGGGCTATGGAAGAGCTGGCGGACTTTTTGGAGAAGCACAGAAGAAAGTAAAAGGAGTATTCTATGGAACTGACTGTAAAACAAGTATCCTCGTTGCATAAGATTCGCAGTACCGACAGCCTGGATTTACCCCAACTGGAAAGCAAAACCTGTTTGACAGGGGAACGGTTTTCCTATCAGATCTGTCTGAAAAGCCGGGATCAGCTGATCGCGGATGTGACTTTGGAATCGGCTTTGGCGGAGTACATTCAGCTTTACAGAGTCCGGGAGGCCAATATGGACTATCCCATGTACCCGGATAATCCTATGGAGGACTATATCACCCTTACCCCCGGCCCAATGCCGGATATTCTGGTGCCCCTGGCAGAAGAAAATAACCGGATGCTGGTCCGGGATACACCGGGCACCCTTTGGGTCAAGGTGGACATTCCCAAGGACTGCAAGCCCGGAAATTATACGATCAAGGTTCATTTTTCTTTCCGCAAGCCGGGTGGGGAAGTGTTTGAAACAGCAGAGCAGAATATGACGGTGGAGGTCATCCCGGTACAGATGCCTCAGCAAAAGGTCATCTATACCCGTTGGTTCTATGCGGACTGCATAGCCAATGCCCACAATGTGGAGATCTTTTCGGAAGACCACTGGGCATTGATGGAAAAATACATTGCCGCTGCGGTGGACGTGGGCGTGAACATGATCCTTGTGCCGGTGCATACACCGCCCTTGGATACGGAGATCGGCACGACCCGACCTTGTGTGCAGCTGGTGGACATTGAAAAGCAAGGACAGATCTATCATTTTTGCTTTGATAAATTCCATCGGTTTATCGATATCTGCAAGCGAAACGGTGTGCGCTACTATGAAATTGCTCACCTGTTCTCCCAGTGGGGCGCAAAGTGCGCGCCCAATATCCGGGTGACGGAAAACGGGAAAACGGAGTATATGTTTGGCTGGCATGTGGCGGCGGATTCTGCTGAATATGTGCAGTTTTTGAAGCAGTATCTGGCGGCCATTGCCAAGGAATTGCAGGCCGAGGGGATCAGCGAAAACACCTATTTCCACATCTCCGACGAACCCAAGCTGGAACAGCTGGAAGCCTATAAAAAAGCGGCGGATATCATCCGGCCCCTAATCGGAAACAGCAAGACTATGGATGCCCTTTCGGAGTACGATTTCTATGAAAGCGGTCTGGTAGAGTGCCCGGTCACCGCGGTCTATGAGATCAAGGAATTTTTGCCCCACAATATTCCCAATCAATGGGTCTACTACTGCTGTTACCCCACGAAAGTCTACACCAATTCCTTTTTGGCGATGCCGTCCTACCGGACGCGGATCATGGGCTTTATGCTATACAAGTTCCAAATAAAAGGCTTCCTGCACTGGGGCTTTAATTTCTACAACGCCTGCCGGTCCTTGTATACCATCGATCCTTATAAGACCACATCCGGTGACAAGAGCTACCCGGCAGGGGATGGCTTCATTGTCTATCCCGGCAAAAACGGGGCGTATCCTTCTATCCGGGGTGAGATCACCTTTGAAGCCATGCAGGATGCGGACATCTGCTATGCCCTGGAAGAAAAAATCGGACGGGATGCGGTGGTTGCCATGATAGATGCAGCCGCGGGAATGGATCTGCGTTTTGACTGCTATCCCAAGGGAAATGCGTTCCTGGAAGACCTGCGCGCACAGATGATCGGGAAGCTGAAAGAAACGAACTGAGAATGGCTTGTTGTGAGGAATTTCGTAGGGGACGGTCCCCCTGGATGTCCCGCAAGTGAGATGTATTTCAAAACGGGGCGTCGAGGCGCCGCCCCCTACAAGAGAAGCTTTCCTACAACCAATTATTCCAAATTTTGCAAAAAACAGCGCAATGTGTTAACATTGCGCTGCTTTTATGCGGAAAAAGTAACAATTTTCCTTGATTTTTGCGAGATAATACTGTATACTTTACGATGTGATAATCTGCGGAATTGCGCCCTGTGCAAAATCCGCAAATTGCCGATAGAATTCGACATTGGAGAGAAGAACTATGAGCAAGACTACGGTACGCAGTGCCGACAATTTAACGCGAAAAAAGCCCGGTATGGAGCATTGGCATTGGGTAAATGTGTTTTTGATGCTCTTTGACTTGGCGGTAGCCATGGCATCCTATTTTCTTGCGCTGTGGCTTCGCTTTGACTGTGAATTCAGCGAAATTCCGGAAATGTATCTGGATGCCTGGCTGAAATATATGCCCATCCATGCGGTTTTGAGCATTGTGGTGTTTTTGGCGCTGCGTTTGTATCAAAGCATCTGGCGCTTCGCTAGCCTTGTGGAAGTGGAACGGACCATCGTGGGTTCTGCAATTTTGACCGTCAGTCATGCCGTGGGTATTACACTGCTGTTCCAGCGGATGCCCATCACCTACTATTTTATCGGCGCGTTTGTCCAGTTTTCTCTGGTGCTGGCTATCCGGTTTGGATATCGGTTCATCCTGTTGGAACGCAAAAAGAGACTGCGTGTTGAGCAACAGGCATCTGCCAGCCGGGTGATGCTGATCGGTGCAGGTGCGGCAGGACAGCTCCTGCTGCGGGATCTGCATACCGCGGAAACCATCAACGAACGGGTGTGCTGCATCATCGATGACAACCGGAACAAATGGGGCCGTTTTATTGAGGATGTGCCTATTGTCGGTGGCCGAAATAAGATTTTGGAAAGCGTTGAAAAATATCGCATTCAAAAGATCTTTCTGGCAATTCCCAGCGCAACGGTTGCACAGCGCCGGGAGATTTTGGAGATTTGCAAGGAAACCAATTGCGAGCTGAAAAATTTGCCCGCTACTTTCAACCTGATACATGAGGATATTACAGCAAAATCCCTGCAAGATGTTGCGGTAGAGGATCTCCTGGGCCGGGAACCGGTCAAGGTAAATATGGATGAGATTTTCCGCTTCATCGAAGGAAAAGTCATTTTGGTGACAGGTGGCGGCGGATCCATCGGCAGCGAGCTTTGCAGACAGATCGCCCAGCACAACCCTAAAAAACTGATCGTTTTCGATATTTATGAGAACAACGCCCATGCCATTGGCTTGGAACTGCGGGACAAATATCCCCTGCTGGATCTGGAAGTGCTCATCGGCTCCGTCCGGGACAGCCGGCGGATCAATCAGGTGTTTAAGACCTTCCGCCCGGATGTGGTCTACCACGCGGCGGCCCACAAGCATGTTCCCCTGATGGAGGACAGCCCCTGCGAGTCCATCAAAAATAACGCCATCGGCACATACAAGACCGCCTTTGCGGCTATGATGAACGGCTGTAAGAAATTTGTGCTGATTTCCACGGACAAGGCCGTCAATCCCACCAATATCATGGGCGCATCCAAGCGCTTGTGCGAAATGATCATTCAGTCCTTTGACAGAAAGATCCGGGAGGGCAGAGTGGACGAGCTGTCCCTGCTGCGGGTTCACCGGGTCAGCAAGGAAAAGAACAGCCAGGAGCTGCCTGCTATCACCGTGCAACCGGCAACGGACTTTGTGGCGGTGCGCTTCGGCAATGTTCTGGGAAGCAACGGCTCCGTAATTCCCAGATTTAAGGAACAGATCGCCAAGGGCGGCCCGGTTACGGTGACACACCCGGACATCATCCGCTATTTCATGACCATTCCGGAGGCAGTGTCCCTGGTGCTGCAAGCCGGTACATACGCCGACGGCGGCGAGATTTTCGTGCTGGACATGGGCTCTCCCATGAAGATCGATACACTGGCAAGAAACTTGATCCGTCTTTCCGGACTGCGACCGGATGTGGATATCCAAATTACCTATACGGGCCTGCGCCCCGGCGAAAAGCTGTATGAGGAAAAGCTGATGTCCGAAGAGGGCATGCGTACAACGCCCAACCACCTGATCCATATCGGATGTCCCATCCCCTTTGATACCAATGTGTTTTTGAAGCAGCTGCAAATGCTGATGGATGCGGCCTACGACGGGAAAGAGGATACCATCCGCAAACTGGTTGCAGAGGTCGTTCCTACCTACAAGCCGGCAGGCGAGCACGGCAGCGAGGATAAAGATGAGGCATACGAACAGCAAATTTCAGAAGCTGAGAAAAGGAAAATCCCAACAGGTGTATAATAACAATTGAACCGAGGAACATCCGATGAAATACGAAGCATTTAAGAATAAAGTCTGGCTGGCTACTCCTACGATGCACGGCGATGAAATGAAATATGTTCAGCAGGCCTATGATACCAACTGGATGAGCACAGTGGGTGCAAACATCAACGAAGTGGAGCGCATTGCTGCTGAAAAGGCTGAAATGCGCTATGCAGTAGGCCTGTCCTGCGGCACTGCCGCGCTGCATCTGGCAATTAAGCACGCAGGAGAAACCCTTTACGGCAAACCGGCGATCGGTCATGGCGCATTGGAGAGCAAGCGAGTGTTTTGCTCCGATATGACCTTTGCTGCCACCCTCAATCCGGTTGTTTATGAAGGTGGTATCCCTGTCTTTATCGATACGGAGGCAGAGACATGGAACATGGATTCCATTGCCTTGGAAAAAGCCTTTGAGATGTACCCCGAGGTAAAACTGGTTGTTTCTGCCGAGTTGTACGGCTTCCCCGGACGGATGGATCTGATCAAGGCGATCTGCGAGAAGCACGGGGCGCTTTTGATCGAGGATGCAGCGGAAGCACTGGGTGCAACCGTTCACGGCAGACAGTGCGGCTCTTTTGGCGACTATTCTGCAATCAGCTATAACGGCAATAAGATCATCACCGGTTCCTCCGGCGGTTGCCTGCTCACCAACGATATTGAGGTGGCAAACAAAGCCCGCAAGTGGTCAACACAGGCAAGAGAAAACGCTCCTTGGTATCAGCATGAGGAAGTGGGCTATAACTACCGGATGAGCAATGTGATCGCCGGTGTGGTGCGCGGTCAATATCCCTACCTGGAAGAGCATATTGCTCAGAAAAAGGCGATTTATGAGCGTTACAAAGAGGGCTTCAAGGATCTTCCGGTGCAAATGAATACAATTACAGAGGACACGGAGCCCAACTACTGGCTTTCCTGTATAATCATTGACAAGGAAGCCATGTGCCGGCAGGTGCGTGACGATTCCAAGGCACTGTACATATCCGAAAAGGGCAAGACTTGTCCTACGGAGATTTTGGAAACGCTTGCAAAATATAATGCCGAGGGAAGACCGTTGTGGAAGCCCATGCACATGCAGCCTATGTACCGTATGCATGAATTTGTTACCCGTGAGGGCAGCGGACGGTGCAGAACCAACGCCTATATTGCAGGCGGTTGCGAGGATGTGGGTGCAGATATTTTTGAGCGCGGCCTGTGTCTGCCCAGTGACAACAAAATGACCCCGGAAGAGCAGACTGCGGTAATCGAGATCGTAAAGAGCTGCTTTGCGTAATCTGACAAGAGGGTAGATTATGTACGCTAAGTGTTGTAAAAGAATCATAGATGTTGTTGCCTCATTTGCTGCATTGGTTGTTTTGTCGCCTGTTTTTTTGGTGCTCATTATTGTCGGCGCGATTGCAATGAAGGGAAATCCTTTCTTTTTGCAGCCCAGACCGGGCAAAAAAGGAAAAGACGGCAAAGAAAAAATCTTCAAACTGATCAAATTTCGTACGATGAGCAATGCGAAGGATAAAAACGGCAACCTGCTACCTGACGAGCAAAGACTCGGTAAATATGGTACGTGGCTGCGGTCTACCTCGCTGGATGAGCTGCCGGAACTGATCAACATACTTTGCGGAACGCTCAGTATTTGCGGTCCCCGCCCATTCTTGGTGCGGGATGTGGTTTTTATGTCCGAGGAACAGCGCAGACGGCATGATGTTCGGCCGGGTTTGACGGGACTTGCACAGGTAAACGGACGAAATAATATCACTTGGGAACAGAAGATTGAATACGACCTTCAATATGTTGACAACGGGATCACATTTCTTGGCGATGTGAAGATCATTTTGCAAACAGTTGCAAAGGTTTTGAAACGGAGCGATATCGTGCGCGAAGGAACGGTATCGGATATGGATTTTGGCGACTGGTTGATGCTGGAAGGAAAAGTAGACCAGGATACTTATGATGAGAAACAGGCGCAGGCGAAGGAATTACTGGGGGTGTAAGCATGGACATTAAGGGCTGGAGATACTATAACCATGCAGCCATACCCACAACTCCACCACACGAAGAGCCGGACACCGCACCAGTAAGAGATGGGCGTATATGGAAGCTGGATGGCGCCCCTCTGCTGGCCAGATGGACAACGGACTTTGACTGTGGCCATGAAACTGGTTGGTGGTATGTGATTAAGGATACCCCCTTTGACCTGCTTTCGTTGAAGGCAAAACGCCGATATGAGATCAATAAAGGTGTTAAAAGTTATGAAACGAGAGTCGTTGATCCCTGTGACTATAAAGAAGCGCTTTATGAGGTCCAGATTGCTGCATTTTCAGCCTATCCTGAAAAGTATCGTCCGACTGTGGAACGGGAGTCGTTTCTTGACTCGGTTGCAGGTTGGACACAGTATACGATCATAGGTGCCTTTCAAAGAGAAACTGGTGAACTGAGCGGCTACGCGTTACTGCAACGAGTGGGAGATAAATATGTTGATTTCAGCGTGCTAAAAACAAAGCCAGAGCATGAGAAAGCTGGAGTAAATGCGGCTTTGGTAGCGGGTGTGTTACAGCATTTTGACGCTTTCCTTGCTGATGGAGGCATTCTTTGCGACGGCGCCAGAAGCATTAATCATGAGACAGCTTTCCAAGATTACCTTGAAAAATACTTCTGTTTCCGCAAAGCGTATTGCCGCCTACATATTGACTATAAGCCAAAGATCAGATGGTTGATTGGATTGCTGTACCCATTCCGCAAGTTGTTTATAAAGCTGGATGGGATTGGCATCATACACCAAATGAATGCCATTTTGAAAATGGAAGAAATACATCGCAAAGAGGCGTCGTTCAAATGAACCTACTGTACAGTTACAGCGCAAAACAGCAAAATCGGGAATCCGTACATCCCTGCGAGTTTGAAATCAAAACGATAAGCCCAGGATTAGGAAAATGGAACATCCCCAAGGAGCAAAAAAGCAAAAAGGACCTTTTGGTTCGGATTATGTTCTCCGTCCTTACGGGCGGAAAAACCACGATTGTGTATGCTGTGGATAAAGATGGAAGTGTAATGCACACGTCTTATGTGGTTCCTCGGTGTATGAAATTTCCGTTTTTGAGAAAGGGAGATCTGGAAATTGGCCCGTGTGCCACACTCCCCGAGTATCGCGGCCGGGGAATCTATCCGGCGGTTTTGAGGCATATTTGCAAAACTTTTGCAAACGAAGACACGGTGTTTTATATGATCGTGAATGATCAGAATATACCATCCATCCGCGGTATTGAAAAAGCGGGTTTCGAATTGTGCGGAACGGTAAAAAGGAGCAGATTTTTGAAAATCTATAATAGGCAGTGAACGACGAAAGGAAAAGAGTATGTCTGAGTTGGTATCTATCATAATGCCCTCGTACAACACGGGGCGGTTTATCAAAGAGACAATTGAATCGGTATTGGCCCAGTCGTATGAAAACTGGGAGTTGCTGATCGTGGATGACTGCTCGACCGATAATACCGACGAGGTGGTTAAACCTTTTTTGGCAGATCCGCGAATCTGCTACATAAAAAATGAGAAGAACAGCGGCGCGGCGGTATCCAGGAATCGGGCTCTGCGTGAAGCAAAGGGAAAGTGGATCGCCTTTTTGGATAGCGATGATCTTTGGGAGCCGGAGAAGTTGGAAAAGCAGATCGCATTCATGGAGGACAACGGCTACCATTATTCCTATACAAATTATGTTGAGATCGACGAAGCTTCCAAGCCTAACGGAAAATGGGTGACCGGACCAAGAAAAATTACCAAACACGGCATGTATAACTATTGCTGGATGGGATGTCTGACGGTCATGTACGATGTGCAGACGGTTGGTTTGGTACAGATCGAGGACATCAAGAAAAATAATGACTATGCCATGTGGTTAAAAGTATGCCAAAAGGCAGATTGCTATCTTTTGGACGAAACGCTTGCCAGATACAGGAAAAGAAGCGGTTCTATCAGCAATCATGGGTATGCAAAGTTAATCAAATGGCATTATAAGCTGTACCGCGAAGCAGAAAAAAGAGACTGTGTGACCTCTGCAGCACTGATGATGCGGAATCTGTTTTTTGGTTTTATTAAAAAAATGAAGTATGTAAAAGGGTAAGCATGTGGGTATAAGGACCGCTGTGCGGGAATATTTCAAAGAAGATGCCAAGACATTTTTTGGTGATTGGAATGGCGGGGAGGAGAATTATGAACATAGCAGTAGCGGGAACCGGTTATGTGGGTCTGTCAATATCTGTGCTTTTGGCGCAGCATAACAAAGTAACAGCGGTTGACATTGTCCCTGAAAAAGTGGAGATGATCAATCGGAAAAAGTCTCCCATTCAGGATGACTATATTGAAAAATATCTTTCCGAGAAGGAACTGAATCTAACTGCTACGCTGGATGCCGAAGCGGCATATAAAGATGCGGATTTTGTTGTAATTGCAGCACCGACAAATTATGACAGCCAAAAGAATTTCTTTGACACATCTGCGGTAGAAGCAGTCATTCAGCTGGTGCTCAAGTGCAATCCCGATGCCATTATGGTGATCAAGTCCACAATTCCTGTCGGATTTACGGCGATGGTTCGGGAAAAATACCACAGCAATAACATCATTTTCAGCCCGGAATTTTTGCGGGAATCCAAAGCGCTTTATGACAATCTCTATCCCAGCAGAATTATTGTGGGGACGGACATTCATGATGAACGCATGGTGAAAGCGGCCAATACCTTTGCACAACTCCTGCAAGAAGGCGCGATCAAAGAAAATGTGGACACGCTCATTATGGGTTATACTGAGGCCGAAGCGGTCAAGCTGTTTGCTAATACCTATCTTGCGCTTCGGGTGTCTTATTTTAATGAGCTCGACACCTATGCAGAAATAAAGGGGCTGGATACGCAACAGATCATCAATGGCGTTTGTCTCGATCCGAGAATTGGTATGCACTATAATAATCCATCTTTTGGCTATGGCGGATACTGCTTGCCCAAGGATACAAAGCAGCTTCTGGCAAACTATGAGGATGTGCCGCAGAATATGATGTCTGCGATTGTGGAATCCAACCGAACTCGTAAGGATTTTATTGCTGATCGTGTTCTGCGCATGGCTGGCTACTATGGTTACGAAGCGGATAATACGTACAATAAGGCGAAGGAAGTGCCCCCGGTCATTGGTGTGTACCGCCTAACCATGAAGGCGGGTTCGGATAATTTCCGGCAGTCTTCTATTCAAGGTGTCATGAAGCGTATTAAGGCAAAAGGGGCAAAGGTGGTTATTTTTGAGCCGACACTCACCGATGGAGAAACCTTCTTTGGCAGCGAGGTTGTGAACGACCTTGCAAAATTCAAGGATATGTGTGATGCCATTATTGCAAACAGATACGATACTTGCTTGGATGATGTTCAGGAAAAGGTGTATACAAGAGATATATTCAGACGGGATTAAAAACAAAATGGCCTCCGGAGTAACCGGAGGCCATTTTTTGTATATTTTAGTCCAAAGCGGAACGCAGGGTCTGCACGGATGTCTTGGCATCGCCCAGCATCAGGAGCACCTGGTCGGCTTCGTACAGGGGGTTGGGGACACCGGCGTAGCCGGGCTTGGTGTCGAAGTTACAGAACACAGCCATGGGTGCGTCTGCAACATTCAGCACGGGCATACCGTAAATGGGAGTGCCCTCTGCGGTGTTGGCGGCGGGGTTGGTTACATCGTTTGCGCCGATGACGATGGCAATATCGCAGGTAGCGAACTCTGCGTTGATATCTTCCATCATGAACAGCTTATCGTAATCGATATCGGCCTCGCACAGCAGAACGCTCATGTGGCCGGGCATACGGCCTGCCACAGGGTGGATGGCGAACTTAACCTCTGCGCCACGGCGCTCCAGGGCGGCGGCCAGTCGGGCCACATCTGCCTGAGCCTGGGACAGAGCCATGCCGTAACCGGGAACGATGATGACCTTCTTGGCTTCCTGCAGCTTGGCAGCGACGCCTTCCTGGGTCAGCTTGTCGCTGGTGGCGGGAGCTTCTGCCGGGGCGGCTTCAGCGGCCTTTGCGCCGGCGGCATAGCCAATCAGAGTCTGTACGGATGTCTTGGCATCGCCCAGCATCAGGAGCACCTGGTCGGCTTCGTACAGGGGGTTGGGGACACCGGCATAGCCGGGCTTGGTGTCGAAGTTACAGAACACAGCCATGGGGGCGTCTGCAACATTCAGCACGGGCATACCGTAAATGGGAGTGCCCTCTGCGGTGTTGGCGGCGGGGTTGGTGACATCGTTTGCGCCGATGACGATGGCGAGATCGCAGGAGGCGAATTCCTCGTTGATGTCTTCCATCATGAACAGTTTGTCGTAATCGATATCAGCTTCGCACAGCAGAACGCTCATGTGGCCGGGCATACGGCCTGCTACGGGATGGATGGCAAACTTCACTTCCACACCCTTGCGCTCCAAGGCGACGGCCAGCTCGGCAACATCCGCCTGAGCCTGGGACAGAGCCATGCCGTAGCCGGGCACGATGATGACATTCTTGGCATCCTGCAGCTTGGCAGCCATGGCAGCCTCGGTCAGCTTCGGGGATTCTTCCTTAGCTTCTTCCTTGGGCTGGGCTGCTGCGATGGGGGCGGTTGCGGTGGTCTTACCGGTGAGGATCGCGCTCAGCTTACGGTTCATAGCCTTGCACATATCCTGGGTCAGGATCAGACCGGAAGCACCCACGATGCCGCCGATGGCGACCAGCAGGGGCTCATTGATGGCCATACCTGCAATGCCGCCGGCCACGCCGGACAGGGAGTTCAGCAGAGAAATGGTGATGGGCATATCTGCACCACCCACACGCATGACGAACACAACGCCCAGAGCCAGGGACAGCACAGCAACCAGAATTGCCCATGCGTCGCAATGGACAGTTTGCAGGACGATGCCAGCAACGCAAGCCAGGGCCATCAGGCCCATGATGACGCTGTGGCCGGGCAGGGCCTTGGGCTTTGCGTCCAGAATACGGGCCAGCTTGCCGGCAGCGATCAGACTACCGGTGAAGGTCACGCCGCCGATGGCCAGAGCCAGACCGGCAGTAGCGGCCTCAAAAGCGGGCGCGCCGCCGTTGACGGCGGTAACAGCAGCAACCAATGCGGAAGCTGCGCCGCCAAAACCATTGAGCAGAGCGATGATTTGGGGCATTGCGATCATCTTTGCCTTTGCTGCACAGTAGATACCGATGACAGCGCCCACAAGCAAAGCAGCGGCGAGAGCGATGATGGCAGTCATGCCAACACCGGCCACACGGGTGACAATGATCAAAGCAATGGCACCGGCCATAGCCAGGACAGAAAGAGCGTTGCCTTTTACAGAGGACTTGACCTTGCTCATGGCAGCGATGCCCAAAAGGACAGCAAGGATACAAACGCCGCAAAGGCTGTAATAGAGAATCTCAGGCATCTTCCTTCTTCGCTCCCTTCTTAACAAAGCTGCTGAGCATCTTGTGCGTCAGAGCGAAGCCGCCGGCCACATTGATCATGGCGATCACAGCAGCCACCAGCGCCAAAACCAGCGCCAGAGTGCCGTTTGCGGTAAATGCGGCGATGATTGCACCTAAAACGGTGATGCCGGAAAGGGCGTTCATGCCGGACATCAGGGGAGTATGTAACAGCGCAGGAACATTACGGATGATAATGTAGCCCAGAACTGCGGATACTACAAAAATAACAACCAGCCAAACAGGATTCATAATTACTCTCCCATAGCTGCCAAAGCGCCGGCGTGAACGACCTTGCCGTCCTTGGTGGTCATCATGCCACGAACGATGTCGTCGCTCTCATCCAGGTTCAGAGTGCCGTCCTTGGTCAGGTACTTAACCAGGTTGTACATATTGGCAGCGTACATGAAGGTGGAGGACTCAGCCAGCATGCCGGGGATGTTCTTGATGCCTTCCAGGATGACGCCGTGCTTTACATCACGGACACCGGGAGTGGTGATGCTGCAGTTACCGCCCTGGTCGATGGCGATGTCAACGATGACGGAGCCGGGCTTCATCAGCTTGACCATATCCTCAGTGATCAGGATGGGAGCCAGCTGGCCGGGAACCAGTGCGGACAGGAACACGATGTCCATGTTGGGCAGGACCTTGGCGATGAGCTCGCGCTCAGCAGCCAGAACGTCCTCAGGCAGAGCCAGAGCGTAGCCGCCCTGACCGATGGCCAGCTCGGGAGCGACACCGGACTCAACCAGCTGTGCGCCCAGAGAGGTAGCCTGCTCAGCAGCGGCGGGACGGATGTCGATGGCGTAGGTCTTTGCGCCCAGACGCTTACCGGTTGCCAGAGCCTGCAGGCCGGCAACACCAACACCGGCGACCAGCATATTGCAGGGCTTGATCATGCCAGCGGCAGTGGGCATCATGGGGATGAACTTGGTCAGGTCGGAAGCAGCCATCAGAGTGCCCTTGTAGCCTGCGCAGGTACTCATGGAGGTCAGAGCGTCCATGGACTGAGCGCGGGAGATACGGGGCACGCCTTCGATAGCCATACTGATGATGCCGGCCTCAGCCATGTGCTTGACCATCTTGTGGTTAACGGGAGCAGCGGGGTGGATGAAGGTTATCAGATACTGACCCTTGTGCATCATGTCCACTTCGTGCTTGCCGGTCTGCTCGTTGAACAGGGGCTCCTTAACCTTCAGGATCAGCTCAGCGCCGTCGTAAACTTCCTGAGCAGTGTCGCACATCACAGCACCTGCGGCTGCGTAAGCGTCGTCAGAGTGGGTAGCGCCAACGCCTGCGCCTTTTTCCACCAGAACCTTGTGGCCGTCAGCAACGTACTTCTTGACGGTGTCGGGGGTTGCGGCTACACGAGCTTCGTCGTGCATAATTTCCTTGGGAATACCGATAATCATAATGAGTCCTCCAGTATAATTTTTTTATTTTTGCGGCTTTCAGCCGCTGAATTACGATAATTTGGGAATGACGGGGGTGTCCTGCTTGACGGTTTCCAACACCACATAAGTACGGGTCAGAGATACGCCAGGGATCTGCTTGATGTCGTTGAGTACCTTGGTCAGTTCCTCGCCGGAGCCTACGGTCACACGGGCCATGTAGTCGAAATCACCGGTGAGGTAGAAGCACTCCACCACGCTGGGGTGAGCGCACATCTGCTTGCTGAAGCTTTCGTTGTATTTGGGGTGTTCCAGACGGACAGAAATCAGAGCCTGGGTGCCGAAACCGGCCTTGTGCTCGTCGATCACCGCGGTGTAGCGGCGGATCAGTCCGGAGCTTTCCAGCTTCTTCATGCGCTCGATCACCGCCGAAACGGACAGGTTCACTTTTGCACCGATCTGGGATGCGTTCATCCGGGCATCCTGGGTCAGACAGCGAATAATACCCACATCAATCTTATCCATACATTGCTCCATTCCAAGACACATTCGTCTTATTGTATTATACAAAAAACACCGATAAATTTTCAATATTTAGCAAAATTATCGATAAAGTTTGTTGTAAAATATATTATACACAATAAATATTTTTGTTTCAATGCCGTTTTTTCACACGTGACAGGAATTTTTATACCTGCTCCGATATTCGTGGTGTAGGGGACGGGTTTCCCGTCCCGCGGGCGGGGAGACCCCGCCCCTACAAGATGTCTGTAAAGGAGAAAGATATAGAAAGCAACAGCGGAGTGATTGCTCACTCCGCTGTTGTGCAGGTTATTTCGTAAAATAGTTAAATGCAAGGATCACCGCACCCAGCACCACCAACACCACGCCAACGGCACGGTTGAGGGTTGCGGGCTTGGCTTTGTTGGCGAAAATGGCGGCTACCTGCGCCCACAGGAAGGTGAACAGGATGCACAGCACCATAATCAGAAGATCGGGACTGTCACCGAAGGCAAAGTGAGAAACAGAGCCGGTCAGCGCGGTAAAGGTCATAATAAACACGCTGGTGCCTACGGCGGTCTTCAACTCATATCCCAGCACGGAGGTGAGAATGAGGAGCATCATCATACCTCCGCCAGCGCCTACAAAACCGCAGATGAAGCCAATGAAAATACCGCAAAGAATCGAGCCGGTAATTTTCCTTTTCTTGCTGACGGCTTCCATTTCCTGCTTGGTGGTCATAACTGGCTTCGCGATAAACTTGATGCCTAAAATCAGAGTCATAACGGTGCTGAAACTGCCCATCGTCTGGGCGGGGACAATGTTGGAAACATAGCTACCCACAACCGTGAACAGCAAGACCATAGCCATCATAAGCAGGCCGTTTTTGATATCCAGATTCTTGTTTTTTCCATAGGTGAAGGCGGAGACCGCACTTGCCAGCACATCCGAGGCAAGGGCAATGCCTACCGCGGTGTAGGGTTCTATGCCCAAAAAGGTAATCAGCATAGGGCTGATGACGGCAGCAGCGCTCATCCCGGCAAAGCCGGTTCCCAAGCCTGCGCCCATACCTGCAAAAAATGTTACCAATAAAACGATCCAAATATTCAAAGTATCACCTCAATGAAGCATTATATCACAACAAAACGAAAAAGTAAATCAGCCAGTATAATCTGCTCCTGTTTACAGATACTAACAGCGTAATTTGTAAAATTATTGTAGGCACGAGGAAAGGCTTCTCCTCGAGGAGAAGCTGTCAGCGAAGCTGACTGATGAGGTGGAAACAAAATTGGAAAACACCTCATCCGACCTCACTGACGCTCGGCCACCTTCCCCTCAAGGGGAAGGCCTATAGAACTGTAAAAGGAGATAGATATATGAAAGCAACTGGAATAGTTCGCAGGGTGGATGAATGAGGTATAATAACACCAAGAGCTATAAAGCCGCATAAACACTGGGTTTTTCGCTGATCATGTCCAAACAATTATCGAGAAAACAGGCGGTTTTATGCCTTAGTTTCTAAGGAAT
>SVLT01000003.1 GCA_015067845.1 Oscillospiraceae bacterium | reverse complement strand
CATTGTTTGAATCTCTCGTCATAAAAATTGCTAAGTTCTAAAATTGCCATATATACTCTCCTTATCAAATAAAAAATGCCCTTGATAAAATCAAGAGCACCCATTACCTACATAAAGAGATTTTAAGTAACGGACAAAACGGCTTTTGATTTTATCAACCTACAAATAGTCATTTTGCCCACCTCACTTTCTTTCGTCCATCATAACAGCCAATCGCTCCTTTGTCAATAGAAAAGGAGATTCTGCTTCATCCGTTTCAAATCCCGCTACCCGCCCTTATCTGCAAACGCAGCTAAAATAGAGGTAGCGGGTTTTTATGCCCATTTTGTCGGTGTTTGCTCCGCTGCTCAAAAGCCGATTTTTCGTCATCTACTATAGATGCGTAACTCTTGCCGACGAAAAGCCTCCCTTGTGTAAAGGGAAGTGGCCGAGGAGGGATTGTCAATCCCCCAGTCTTTTTGCTTCGCAAAAATCCAGCCCCCTTTACACAAGGGGGCCTTTTATGCTACAATATCCCTACGAAAGTGGGGAATCTTTATGCACAAAATACTTTTCGTCTGCCATGGCAACATCTGCCGCAGTCCCATGGCGGAATTTATACTGAAAGATATGGTTCAAAAGGCCGGGCGCACCGGGGAATTTGAAATTGCTTCCGTGGCTGTGAGCCGGGAAGAAGAGGGAAACCCGCTGTATCCCCCCGCCCGCCGGGAGCTGGACAAGCACGGCATCGCCCACAGCGGTCACCGGGCCCGTCAGATCACCGAAGCGGACTTAGCGCATTTTGACCGCATCTACTACATGGACAGCCGCAACGCCCAATATCTGCGCCGTCTGTTCGGCGACAAGGCCGCAAAATGCGTTAGCCTGCTCAGCCGGGATGTGGCCGACCCCTGGTACTGCGGCAATTTTGACGAGACCTTTGCAGACATCACCGAGGGGTGCAAACGGATCATGGAGGAACTGTCATGATGGATAAAGATCTGCTGCTGGCGAAATTGCAGGAGCTTCCCCTGTATTTCTGCGACTTCATCGACCCGAAAAAACTGGAATTCTCCGACCGGATCCGCTGGATCTGCGAAAACGAGTGCCCCATGTACGGCAAAACCTGGGCCTGCCCTCCCGGCGTGGGCGCGGTGGCGGAATGCTCCGAAAAATGCGAAAAATTCGACCAATGCCTGATGATCTCCACCATCACCGAGGTATCGGACATCACCAATATTTACGAAACCCTTTCTACCCGTGGTGACCACGAAGCGGTGACGGACGCGGTGGAAGCGCTGATGAAAGCCGAGGGCGTGACCCCCTACATACTGTCCACCGAGGCCTGCGCCGTTTGCGACCGCTGCGCCTATCTGGACGGCCAGCCCTGCCGCTATCCCGAAAAAATGCACCCCTGCGTGGAGAGCCACGGCATCAACATTCTGCCCCTTTTGGAGGAATTGGGACTGCCCTTCCAGTTCGGTGAAAATGTGGTCACATGGGTATCCTTGCTGTTTTTTAAGGACGGAAATTGAGATGGAAACACGGAAATTATACTATGAGGACGGCCATTTGCGCAGTTTTTCTGCCACGGTAGTCGGTTGCACGAAAACGGACACCGGCTGGCAGATCGCGCTGGATGCCACCGCCTTTTATCCCGAGGGCGGCGGCGAAGCGGCGGACAGCGGCGTTTTGGGCGGCGTGAATGTGCTGGACGTGCAGGAAAAAGAGGGGCAGATACTCCATCTGTGCGACGGGCCGCTGGAAGTGGGGCAGACCGTCACCGGCGAGATCGACTGGGCCAAGCGGTTCGACCTGATGCAGCAGCACACCGGCGAGCACATCATATCCGGCCTGCTGTACGACAAATTCGGCTACATGAACACCGGTTTTCATGTGGGCACGGATAGGATGGAAGTGGATTTTGACGGCCCCGTGTCCTGGGCCGACCTGATGGAGGTCGAGCGAAAGGCCAACGAGGCGGTTTGGGCCAACATCCCCCTGGAATGCTGGATCCCAAGTCCCGAGGAGCTTCCCAATATCTTCTACCGCACAAAACGGGAGCTTCCCTGGCCGGTGCGGATCGTCCGCATTCCCGGTTACGACACCTGCGCCTGCTGCGGCATCCATGTGAAAACCACCGGCGAAGTGGGACTGATCAAAATCCTCTCCTGCACCGCACTCCGGGGCGGTGTGCGGTTGGAAATGGTCTGCGGCAGCCGGGCCTATGGGCACATAGCGGCGATTTTCGAGGAAAACCGCAAGGTTTCCCAGGCATTTTCTGCCCCCATGCACGCCACCGGCGAGGCCGCCCAGCGGATGAATGAGGTATTGGCGGCGGAAAAGAGCCGGGCTGTGGGTCTGCAAAATCAGATCTTGGAAAGCGTCGCACAAAGTTATGTAAACCGCGGAAATGTGATTCACTTTGAGCCGGGACTGGACGGAAGCGCCCTGCGCGCCCTTGCGGACAAAATCGCAGAGGTCTGCGGCGGCCTGGCGGCAGTATTCTCCGGGGAAGACGGAAATTACGCCTACTGCCTTGCCCAACGGGACGGCGACCTGCGTGAGCTGAACAAGGCCATGACCGCAGCGCTGAACGGTCGCGGCGGCGGCAAGCCCCAGTTCCAGCAGGGCTGTGTCCACGCCACCCGGGACGAAATCACGGCATTTTGGAAATAAGATTTTACTTTTTTCCTATTGCTTTGCAAAATATTCTCATGTATAATAGCATAAACTTGAATATATGGAGGTTTTTCCCATGAAATATCAATTGGCGGCTTTCTCCGACGAAAGCAGTCCCAATCTGCTGGAGCAGATCGATGCCCTGAAGCGCAACGGCTATACCTTTATGGAGATCCGCAAAATCGACAAGAAGTCCTACCAGGAACTGACCCTTGATGAAACCAAGGAGCTGGCGAAAATTCTGGCCGACAACGGCATTGCCGTTCAGAGCCTGGGCTCCAGCATCGGCAAGATCAAGATCGATGGCGATTTTGATGCCCACATGGAGCTGTACAAGCACGCCCTGGAGCAGGGCAACATTCTGGGCGCGGACAAGATCCGTCTCTTTAGCTTCTTCCTGCCCCAGGGCGAGGATCCTGCCCAGTTCAAGAACCTGGTTCTGGACAGAATGGGGATCATCGCCGAGACCGCCAAGGCCTTCGGTATCAAGGCCTGCCACGAAAACGAAAAGGGCATTTACGGCGACGTAGCCAGCCGTTGTCTGGAGCTGTTCCAGGCTGTGCCCGAGCTGGGCGGCATCTTCGACCCGGCCAACTTTGTACAGTGCGGTCAGGACACCCTGGAAGCATGGGAGATGCTCCATCCTTACATTACCTATATGCACATCAAGGACTCCCGGAACGACGGCACCATCGTTCTGCCCGGCACGGGCGACGGCCATGTTCCCGAAATCATAAAGAAGTACACCCAGCAGGGCGGTAAGCTGTTCACTCTGGAGCCCCATCTGGCAGTATTTGACGGCCTTGCTGATTTGGAGCAGGAGGGTCAGACCAGCCATGTGGGCCACATGGCCTTTGAATCCAAAGAAGCCGCTTTTGACTGCGCCGCCCAGAATTTGATCAAGATCCTGAACGATCTGTAAGAAAATGTAAGAGACTGTTGCATCCATTTTGCAACAGTCTCTTAAAATATACCGTTGGGGGCGGCGCCTTCGACGCCCCGAAAGGGGGCCCGTATTTTTTTGAACGGGCTGTCGTGGGCGTCAGCCCCTACAATCCCCAAAGAAAAATTTTTAATACTCAATAATTTTTGTAATCTCCGTCGGGCCTTCCAGAAGCAAGGCCGTGATGGCGTTGCCATGGGATCGGATGGTGATTTTCAGGTCGCCCCCGGGATTTTGCACCGTCAGCACACCGCCGGGCAGCTTTCCCTGGCTCCACAATGTAACGGCGGTAGAGGCGGAGCCTGTTCCGCAGGCCAATGTGTAGTCCTCAACATAGCGCTCGTAGGTAAGGATACGCACGGTGTCTGCATCCACCCAGGTGTACAGATTCACATTCGTCCCCTTGGGAAACGCCGGATGGTACCGCAGATTTTTCGCCATTTCCCGAAGCTCCTCCCGCATTTCCCAGCGTAGTCCCGGAACTTCCGTGATGCTGTGGGGACAGCCGGGCTGACCCAGCTCGATATAGGCAGCGTTGGGCAGGCGATGCAAATCCACGACGGACGGCAGATTCAGTCCGATGCGGTAGATGCTCTCGCTGATGCGCTTGCCCGTCACCGGGCCGGCATCGGTCTGCACCACCATTTCTTCCCCGGCCAAGCCCAATTCGTAGGCGTAGCGGCAGACGCATCGCGCCCCGTTGCCGCACATTTCTCCCCGGTTTCCGTCGGGATTGTAAAAATGCAGGCGAAAATCGGCGGTGTCGGATTTGTCCACAGCCAAAAAACCGTCGGCGCCGGTTAGTTTACATAACTCCATCGCCAAACGGGAGAAATCCAATTCCAGCCCCCGGACATCCATGACCACAAAGTCATTCCCCGCGCCGTTCATATGGTGAAAACGCATAAAGTTTCCTCCGCACTTTTATACCTTCCCCCGAGGGGAAGGTGCCGAGCATCGCGAGGCGGAAGAGGAATACGGGTGTTAACGTCGGATGATTGCCACTGTATAGGCCTATTCCTATGTTGGTTCTGCCGCCATTCCTCTCCCGTCTTTTTGCTTCGCAAAAATCCACCCTCCCCCCGGGGGAGGGTACAAGAGTACAGCATTATAATTGGTTATCCCAACAATTCTTCCATGGTGTACAATCCGGCGGGCTTGCCCTCCATGAACACCGCGGCATCCACCGCGCCCTCGGCAAGCATCGTCCGGCTTCCAGCCTCATGACGCAGGGTCAGGGTCTGGCTGGGGGTGCAGATATGCACCTCATGAACGCCCACCACGTTGCCCATACGCAAAGAGGCAACGCCGATCTCATCCTTTTTCCGCTTGCCCTCACCGGCACGGCCGCAGGCTTCTACAGCATGGGGACGCACCTGCCGGATGGCATTGAACAGCATATGAGCCGTACCACTGGGCGCATCCACCTTGCGGTTGTGATGCACCTCCACGATCTCAATATCCGCATCCGGGAAGGCGGCGGCGGCCTGGCGTGCCAGGCGGCACAACACCGCAATGCCCAGGCTCATATTGCCGGAATAGAATACAGGCAGAGTCTCGCTGGCCTGATAAATCAATTCCTTTTCTTCCGCCGTGTGGCCGGTGGTGCCCACCACCACGGCGCAATTATGGGACTTGGCGTAGGCCATCACGTCGGCAACGGCGCTGTGATGGGAAAAATCCACGATCATGTCGGCATCCACATCACCCAGCTCACCAAAGGTCTTGGGAACATTGTTTTCTCCGTCGATGCTCACCCGGCCGACCACCTTGTCGCCCAGAAGTTCATCGATCAATTTACCCATGGCGCCGTTTGCGCCGCAAAGAATCACTTTCATACAGTAACCCCCAATTTTCTCATTTCTTCGTAGAGTTTTGTGCGGAAGGGCTCTTCCATAGGCGTCAAAGGCAGACGCAGATAGTCCTGACAGAAGCCCATGGCAGCCACCGCCGCCTTGGCGGGAATGGGATTGACCTGGCTGAACAGGGCATCCACCAGAGGCAGCATTTCCAGCTGCAACCGGGCAGCTTCCTCAAAATTGCCGGCCAGCGCCGCATCCGTCATGGCGACCGCCTTGGCAGGCACCACATTACTCAGCACGCTGATGGCGCCCTTGCAGCCCATGCTCATCATGGGCGCGGTGATGGCATCCTCGCCGGAGTAAACGGCAATTTTATCGCCAACAAGGCGCATGATCTCCATAAATTGGGCCATGTTGCCGCTGGCCTCTTTCAGGCCCACAATGTTGGGATGCTCCGCCAGCACCGCCAGAGTTTTCGGCTGGATGTTGCAGCCGGTGCGTCCGGGGACATTGTAGAGGATCACCGGAACGGTGGACGCATCCGCCACGGCGGTGAAGTGGGTGATCAGACCGCTTTGGGTGGCCTTGTTGTAGTAGGGCGTGACCACCAAAACCGCGTCCGCGCCCGCATCGCAGGCTCTCTTTGTGTTTTCGATCACATGGGCGGTGTTGTTGGTGCCCGTACCGGCGATCACCGGCACACGGCCTGCGGCCCGTTCCACGGTATAGCGGATGACCTGGGTCTGCTCCAGATGCTCGATGGTGGCGTTTTCGCCGGTGGTGCCCATGGCAACCAGGGCGTTGATGCCGCTGTCGATCTGAAAATCGATGAAGTGGCCAAAGGCTTCGTAGTCAATACCCTCCGGGGTCATGGGTGTCACCAATGCGGTGGCCATTCCGGTAAAGACAGTCTTTTTCATAGTGTTTCTCCTCCGATTCTGGTGAAATAGTCATACAGGGGAAAGAGTTTTTCAAGAAAATCCCGGACGCGGTCACCCAACTCCGGGCCAAAGGTTTCCGGGCCGAAATCCTCATGTCGAATCAAGGTCAACTGACCTTTCCACAGATAAAATCGTTCCAACCGCTTGTCGGGGCAAGCCTCCGGGCGTTTGTACTGCTCCCCGGTCACGGTCATGCCGGTGGCTTTTTCCGCTTTTTTCACGATTTTCAGAAATTCCTCCGGCTTTTCCCCGATTTTCCGACGAAACGCTTTCATGGTCGCCGGTTTGGGACTCCACAGACAAAAGCCGTACTCCACGCCCTCCGGATTGATCTCAAAAAACAGGCAGGGATTTTCTGCCCACCACTCCACATCCTGCCGGATGCAGATCCATAGACTTTCCTTATAAGGCAGAGGGTGATGAAGCCGGGCATCCCGGTAGATCCGGCTGACTTTCAGAAGTGTCCCCTCTTTGTCCAGAAAAGGCTGAAAAACGTGGGCGCCCAAGGCTTTTGTGGGTTCGTAGAGATTTTTCACATAGTCTTTTTTGTGGGCCATGAACCATTCCCGGTTGTTGTTCATGCGGATGCCCCAGAGGAAATCCACAGTTTCCGGGCTGTAACCTTCAAATGTCATAACAATCTCCTTCCTTTGCTGTCATTGCGAGGAGGGCGCTAGCCCGACGTGGCAATCTCCTGGTAATACCCACCGAATTGTCACATTGTACCGGGAGATCGCCACGGCCTTACGGCCTCGCGATGACATATAAGAGACGATAACGTTGCAAATCAATCAGTTTTTTAACAAAGCTTCTTCCCTTTCCATAAAAGGACATTTTTGTGTTCCGGGGGATATTCCCGATCCGGGATGTCAAAGGCATAACGCTCGCAGGCGTTGATGACCGTGGTGTTTTCGTAGCGGATCACCCGGGGCGCGCCCTGGGAATAACGCAGATGGACATGCCCATGCACCAGATATTGGGGACGGTATTGATCCAGCAATTCCCGCAGAGCCTCAAAGCCCCTGTGAGGCAGATCGACCGCATCTCCCAGTCCCCGGGCAGGGGCATGGGTCACCACGATATCCACGCCGCCGGCCTTTTGGATCTGCCGGTGGAGCTTGCGGATGCGGCGGCGCATATGGGCCTCGGTGTGCTGAAATTTCCCCGGATGGTACTGCCGACAGCCCCCCAGGCCCAAGATCCGCAGACCGTTGTACACCACCAGCTTGTCCTCGATGCAGTCGCACCCCTCCGGGGGCTTCCGGTCGTAGGACTCGTCGTGGTTGCCGTGGACATACAGCACAGGGCACCGGGCCATGGTCACCAAAAAGGACAGATAATCCGCTTTCAGATCGCCGCAGGACAGGATCAGATCGTACTCTTTCAGCCGCCCGGGAACATAGTATTCCCACAAAGCCGGGCTTTCTTCATCGGATACGGCAAGGATCTTCATAATGAGCCCTCCTTTTCCATGGGGATGCTGTCCCGGTGGATGCCCAATTCCCGGAGCATGGGCTGGGCGAAGGGCTCCACCTCGTCAAATTCCGGGATCCGGCCGATGACATTGTCACACAGCCAATCCATGTAAAGCAGTTCATCCGGAAGCAGGGTGTGGCTTCCGTCGTTGCGGACTGCGCCCTGCTGATCCAGGATCTTGCGGCGGAAGGGATCCACGGTGCCGTCTTTGATACCGCTGCGCAGCATTTCCGCCAGAGCCTGCAAGCCCTCCGGCAGGCGGTCAAACAGCTCCACATCGATCACGCCGCTGTCCATACCCCACCAGTAGTTGATAGCCTTGTGGGGATCTTCCTTGTCCCAGGCACCGGAGAGCATGGAGGAGAGAATATTCTCATAAAATCGACCCCAGACCCACACGGGAGAGCCGATGGCCTCCCACCGGTCGCTGTCATCCAGCCAGTATGTGCCGTAATTTCCGAAATGGAGATAGGCAGGGTTCTCCGTGGGAACATCCCGGTTGGAGATGACCCGGATACCGTCCTTGACAAAATCCTGCTGGTGCGCGCCCTTCTGGCAGGACCAGCGCAGATAGATCTTCGCCCGGGGATTGGTCAGCTGCGCACCCAGAGCAAAGGCGTTGATGGATGCCGGCACGCCAAAGGTGGGCGATGCGGCGATATAGCCGATGCGGTCGTTGTTGGCCATGGCGCCGGCCAACGCGCCGGTGATGAATTTCGCTTCATAGATCCGCCCGTAATAGGACGGGACGCTGGAATAGTGGGTATCCACGGAGCAGTTGAAAAAGCGGACCTTGGGGTATTTCACCGCGGTGCGCAGAACGCTTCTGCGCAGCTGGGGCGTGGTGGCAAAAACCACATCCGCACCCTCCGCAACGGCCTGCTCCAGCAGCTCCTCTGCCCGTTGGGGATCATCCGCATGGAAATAACTGCGCACCACCACCTGATCGCCCAAGGCGTCCTCCAAATGCTGACGGCCCTCGTCATGGGCCTTGATCCAGGTGCTTACCTCCGTGTCCAGAGGATGGACAAAGGCCACCTTCAAATGGGATGGGGCAGTGATCCGGCTGAGGAGACCTGCCTTGGTCTCCGGCTCGGTACTCACCAGAGGCTCTTCCGCCCCGGAGTAGGTGAACAGGTCATCCTGCAAGGCGGAGAGGGTCTTTTTCAGCTCTTTGGCGGACAGCTCCTTCAAATCCCGAAACGGATAGACCTGCAGCCACAACAATAGCGCTTCTTCCGGAAGCATGGGTAATTTTTTGGTATCCAGAGAGGAAAAAGCCTCCCGGAAATACTGATAATTGGCGGAAAATGTCCGTTTTTCCCGTTCCGTCCAGACCTCGCCGGGCTCTTTGCCCAGGAAGGACAGCAGCTTGGCGTAGTCCTCTGGGCAGGTGAACTGAATGTCATAAATGCCGGACACCCGATAAAATTCCAAAAATTCGTAATAGGCATTGATGCGCTCGGAGCCGTCCTTCGCCGGCAAGATCCGTTTGACGATGCCGGGGATCCGGGACGCGCCCATGTGTTTCAGTACGCTGACCCGTTTGTTGCCCTCCTGTACATAGAATTTTCCCAAAAATTCGTAGCAAAGGATGGGCTCCCGGATGCCGTCGTCCGACAGGTGGGCATCGCAAAGCTGGATCCACTTGGTGGCAAATTCGCTGTCCGGGCTCAAAAGAGGCAGAAAACCGGCGGTGAATGCGCTGGTGCGCCCGGCGGCCTTTGTGCCCACGATCAGCTCCGCAGGGATCTCCAAAATCCCCAGATCTTCCACGGAATCCCCGTTTCGGCCCTCCAAAAGAGTGTCCAAAACCTGAGGGAATGGGTCTTTTCCCTCCACCATCAGTGCCTTATATTCTTTTTGACCGGCTTTCAGAGCCAGGGCATATTCTTCCTGCGCCAGCTGCAGATCCATAAGGCACCTCCCTGTTTTGTTATGTATTCAGCAATGCCTCGCACAAGGCAATGATTTCCTCGTTTTTACCGCTGTTTTTCCACAGAATGTGGCCCGGGCCGTCGCCCAGCAGACCGGCATTTTCCAGTCTGCGCCGGGTCTCCCGTGCCGTTCCTTCGCCGCCGTCCAGCAGCACCACCCGCGGGCCCAAAACCCGGCGAATGGCCTTTGCCGCCAGGGGATAGTGGGTGCAGCCCAGCACCAAAGCGTCCAGCTTGCCCACATAGGGGCGGAGAATTTCAAACAAAAGGGCTTCCGCTTCCCCGGAGTCCCCCTTGCCGGACTCCACCAGCTCCACCAGACCGGGCGCGCCGATCTTGAAAACCGTGGTTTCCGCGTCAAAGCGGTGTAAAAGATTGTCGAATTTATCCTCCCGCAGGGTCACTTCCGTGGCCATCACACCGATACGACCGCCGGGGAACTGATCCGCCGCCGGTTTCAGCGCGGGCTCGATGCCGATGACGATGAGATCGGGGTATCTTTGCCGCAGTTCCTGGATGGCCGCCGCGGTTGCCGTATTGCATGCAACCACCAGTGCTTTCAGGCCAAATTCCAGCATCTTTTCCACCGCCGTAAGGGTCAGTTTTTGCACATCCGCCGTGGTGCAGCGACCGTAGGGGGCGTTGGCAGAATCTCCGTAATACAGAAACCGCTCGTTGGGCAGGAGCTTGCGCAAATGCCGCAGAACGCTGATGCCGCCCACACCGGAGTCAAACACGCCGATGTAGTCTTCCTTCCGGTTCATGGATATCCCCCTTTCCGATTTCTTCTCATAATAATTCTACCATGGGAGAAAGTAAATTGCAAGACCCTCCGAGGTGCAGTGTACTATACCTTCCCCCGGGGGGAAGGTGCCGAGCACAGCGAGGCGGAAGAGGAATTCGGGCGAAAATTTTGGATTTCTGCAACTGCATAGACATAAACCCGTGTCGGTTCTGCCGCCATTCCTCTCCCGGCTTTGGATTTGCTGTGGGCAAATCCAAAGCCACCCTCCCCCCGGGGCAGGGTATAAAAGGCGGACTGCACTGCAGTCCGCCAAATGATTATTTTGTGCCGAAAATGCGGTCGCCGGCATCGCCCAGACCGGGGATGATATAGGCGTGGTCGTTCAGCTTTTCGTCCACAGCCGCCAGATACATTTCCACATCCGGGTGGGCATCCTGCACCACCTTCACGCCCTCGGGACAGCCGATGATGTTCATCATAATGATGTTGCGGCAGCCCCGGGCTTTCAGGAAATCAATGGCCGCAACCGCGCTGCCGCCGGTAGCCAGCATGGGGTCAACCACAAATACAACACGACTTTCAATATCCTCGGGCAGCTTGCAGTAATATTCCACGGGCTGATGGGTCTCGGGGTCGCGGTACAGACCGATATGACCAATCTTGGCAGAGGGGATCAGATCCACCATGCTGTCCACCATGCCCAGACCTGCACGCAGCACCGGCACAATGGCCAGTTTCTTACCTGCCAGCATCCGGCATTTTGCAATGGCCACAGGGGTCTTGACTTCCACCTCTTCAGTGGGCAGATTGCGGGTGGCTTCGTAGCACATCAGGCCGGCGATCTCGCTGACCAGCTCCCGGAATTCCTTAACGCCGGTGTTTTCGTTTCTCAAAATTGCCAGCTTGTGCTGAATGAGGGGGTGATCGAGTACATGTACTTCTGCCATTTTTCTGTCTCCTTATTAACAATAGTTATATTTACGGGCGGGCCGTCCAGGGGGCCGGCCCCTACATTACATACTCTTTGTAGGGGGCGGCGCCTTCGACGCCCCGTTATTTTATTTTTGCCGTTCCATGCGTTCCCGTTCAGCCTGGGAAAGGCGCAGATAATTGGGAGTGAGGGTTGCCGGATCGTCGGATGTTTCCTTCCGCAACGCCGCAAGGCCAACACCGACAGCCCGTTGATGCATCCGCCCCTCCGGGGGCAAAATCAGGTTGGGGATATCCTCTTTGAGGGTATTATAGCACAAAACACTGCCGTCGCCAACCAAAAAAACAGGCTTTTCCAGATTTTTCAGCTCATTTTTCAGATCGTCCAAGGCAATCGCCCGGTCGGGAGTTTGCCGGGTCACCGTTCCTTGGTTTACATAAAACAGCGCGTTATAAACCTGCTGTCTTCTTGCGTCCATCACCGGGCACACGAACCCGTCGTAAATCCCCAGACCCAGAGCCATAGCTTCCAGGGTGGACACGCCGTAAATGGGAATTTCCCGACCCCATGCAAAGCCCTTGGCCGCCGCCGCGCCGATGCGCACGCCGGTAAAAGACCCCGGGCCGTTGGCTACCGCCACCGCATCCACATCCTTGGCGGTCAGATCGCATTGGGTCAGCATCTGCTCCGTCATCACCATCAGGGTCTGGCTGTGGGTCAGGCCGGTGTTCTGATACTGCTCCGCAAGCAGTTTCCCATCCTCAAAAAGCGCCACCGAGGCGGCTTTTGCCGAGGTCTCAAAGGCCAGTAAGCGCATTTTTCTCGCTCCTTTCAATGGTGATCCGCCGGGAATTTTCACCGGTCTTCTCAATGGTTACCATCACCGGGTCTTCCATGGCATCCGCCACATTTTCGCTCCACTCCACGGCGCAGATGCCGCCGCGCTCCAGATAATCGTCCCAGCCGATGTCAAAAAGGTCGTCGGAGGAGCGCAGGCGGTACATATCGAAGTGGAACAGGGGCAATCTGCCGCCCAGATATTCGTTGACGATGGTGTAGGTGGGGCTGGTGACCAGCTCCCTGCAGCCCAGACCCCGGGCAAGTCCCCGGGTAAAGGCGGTTTTCCCCGCACCCAGATCCCCCCGGTAGGCCAGAATCGTGCCGGGGGTCAGTATTTTTCCTAATCTTTCCCCAAGAGCTTCCGTCTCCTCCGGGGAATGGGTGATAAATTCCATAGTTTTACCTCAGTGTTCTATCTAAACCTTCCCCCGGGGGGAAGGTGCCGAGTGTTAACGAGGCGGAAGAGGAATGCGGGCGGTAACCTATAAATTTTGACAGCGTACAGGCCTATTCCTAAGTCGGTTCTGCCGCCGTTCCTCTCCCGTCTTGAAATTTGGCCATGTTGACCAAATTTCAATCCACCCTCCCCCCGGGGGAGGGTATATTACTGCGCATTTTTCAGCTTTTCTGCCTGGTCGGCGGTGGCGAGGGCATCGATGATCTCATCGATCGCCCCGTCCATGATGGCATCGATCTTATACAGCGTCAGTCCCACCCGGTGATCGGTGACCCGGCCCTGGGGGAAATTGTAGGTGCGGATACGCTCGTTGCGCATACCGCTGCCCACCTGACTGCGGCGCATGCCGGTGACCTCCGAGGACTGCTTTTCCTGCTCGATCTCGTAGAGCTTGGATGCCAGCATACGCATACATTTTTCCCGGTTTTGCAGCTGGCTCCGTTCCTCCTGGCAGGCCACCACGATGCCGCTGGGCTTGTGGATCAGCCGCACCGCGGAGGAGGTCTTGTTCACGTGCTGACCGCCTGCGCCGCTGGCCCGATACACCTGCATTTCAATATCCGCCGGGTTGATCTGCACATCCACCTCTTCCATTTCCGGAAGCACCGCCACCGTAGCGGTGGAGGTGTGGACACGGCCGCCGGACTCCGTCTCCGGCACGCGCTGGACACGGTGGACACCGGATTCGTACTTCATCCGGGAATAGGCCCCCCGGCCGGAAATGACAAAATCCGCTTCCTTCACGCCGCCCAGCTCCGTCTCGTTGTAGTTCATCAGCTCCACCTGCCAGCCCTTGGCGGCGGCGTACATGGAGTACATCCGGAACAGACTGTGGGCAAACAGGGCGCTTTCCTCACCGCCAACGCCCCCACGGATCTCCACAATGACGTTTTTCTCATCGTTGGGGTCTTTGGGCAGGAGCAAAATTTGCAGTTCCCGGTATAGCTCTTCGCTTTTTTCCTTGGCCTGCTGATAGGTCTCCTGACAAAAATCCTTCAGACCTTCCTCACTCATCAGCTCCAGGGCATCCTCCATTTCCTGCAAGGCGGCATTGTAGGCGTGGAACGCCTCAACAATGGGTACCAGGTCATTCTTCTCCCGGAGGAGCTTCGCCGCTTTCTGAGGATCGGCATAAAAATCCGGCTGTTCCGACCGGGCGCAGAGCTCATCATAGCGGTCTGCAACGCTGTGCAACTTGTTCAGCATAAAAACTCCTGTAAAAAGGCTCAATTTTTTATATTATACACCGAGATGGCCCACTATGCAAGAAACTTTCTTCCATTGCAGGATTTGACAAAAAATCCCCCCTCTTCCGTGATAGGATTTACTTATATTAAGCCTTCTCCTTGAGGAGAAGGTGGCACGCCGACAGGCGTGACGGATGTGGTGGTGTCGCAAAGCGACGATTAAGATTTATACGGCTGCTTTGCAGCCTACACCTCATCAGTCAAAAATCAAAGATTTTTGCCAGCTTCCCCTCAAGGGGAAGCCTTAAATAGGTCTTCTATCAACGGAAAGGACTGTGGTACATATGATGGTGACGATTGGCATATACATGCGGCGAAGTCAGCGGCTTTTGCGCCGCTGGGCGGCGAATCCCAGAGTGCACGCATTTTTACAGGCAGGCGGCTACCTTCTGGCCGGATTCTTTGCCAGCGCGGCCAGTTTGGGACACCGCCTGCAACCCATTGCCTTGGGCTTGCTGTGCGCCCAGACCGGCTGGCCGGCGGTATTGACCGCCGTGGGAAGTGGGGTGGGCTATCTGCTGTTTTGGGGAAATCAGGGCCCCGTGGGGGTAGTTTGGACAAGTATGGGCCTTGGGGCGGCGCTTTTGCTGCAGGGACGGCGCATCCAGCGGGAAACGCCCCTTCTGATGCCAGCTATCGCCGCCCTCATCACCGCCGGGGCAGGACTGCTGTTTCAGTATTACCAGCAGGTTGGGCCACCCATCGGCATGTATCTGCTGCAAATCGGCATGGCCGCTGGGTCTGCGGCCGTTTTCTGCACCGCCACAGAGCGACGGGACGCCATCGTGGAATGGCTGGTGTACGGACTGAGCGTCCTGTGCCTTGCTCAGGTGATGCCCGTTCCCTATCTTGGCTTCGGATTTATCGTCGCCGGCGTTTTGACCATCACCGCCCCCTTTCCGGCGGTGGCATTGGCCGGTCTGGCCCTGGATCTGGCGCAAATAACGCCCGTACCCATGACCGCGGTGCTGTGCCTTGCCTATTTTGTGCGGATGCTCCCCCGGCTCAGCGGCATTTTAAAGTATTTCGGCCCGGGCGTGGTGTACATCGGCGTGATGAGCATTTGCGGTGTCTTTGACCTGATGCCCCTGCCGGGACTGGTGATTGGCTCTTTTGGCGCGCTGCTTCTGCCCCGTCAGACCGGCATCCCCCAGCGCAGAGGGGAAACCGGCACAGCCCAGGTGCATCTGGAATTGGCATCGTCGGTATTACAACAGATGGAGGCCATGGTTTTGGACACGGAGGAAGCACCCATCGACGAACAGGCGTTGATCGTCCGGGCGGCGGAGCGTGCCTGCGGCAGCTGCCCCTGCCGCAAGACCTGCAAGGAGCAGCCGGAGCAGATTTCCCCTGCCATTCTGCATAAACCCTTGGGCAATGGGGCAGATCTGCCCGGCGGATGCCGGAAATCCGGGCGGCTGTTGATGGAAATGCGCCGCAGTCAGGAGCAGCTGCGGGCCATCCGGGCGGACCGGGACCGCCAACAGGAATACCGGGCGGCGGTTGGGCAGCAGTATCGCTTTTTGTCGGATTATTTGCAGGATCTGTCAGATACCCTGGCCCAGCGCAACGATCCGCCCAAGGCCTGGTATCAAGCGGAGGTAGGATCCAGCTCCGCCGGGAAAAAGCAGGAAAACGGGGATCAATGTATCTGGTTTGCAGGCATTGCCCCACGCTATTATGTGCTTTTGTGCGACGGCATGGGCACTGGCCCGGAGGCCGCCCGGGATGCCAAACAAGTCAGCGAAATGCTCCGGCGGCTGCTCTCCTGCGGCTATCCGGCGGCCTATGCCCTGCGAAGCGTCAACAGTCTCTGCGCGCTGCAGGGCCGCGCCGGGGCGGTGACCCTGGATCTGGCGGAATTGCGGCTGGACACAGGAAAAGCCACCATTTACAAATGGGGCGCGGCCCCGTCCTATGTAGTATCCCGGGGCGAGGTCATAAAAATTGGGACAGCCACACCGCCCCCGGGGCTGTCGGTGGCCGACGGCCGGGAAACGGTGGAACGGCTGTCCCTGCGTCGGGGAGAGACGCTGGTTCTGCTCAGCGACGGCGCGGGAGGAGAGGATTCCCTGCGCCGGGTCTGGATGGATGAGGATGCGCCAGCCGGGGAACTGGCCGCCAAGATCCTCCAGAGCAGTCGGACGCTCCATACAGACGATGCCACTGTCGCGGTGGTGCGTCTGCACGGGTCATCTGCATAATACTACAAAAAATGCGCAGAATTTGTCGAAACACAAGATGTTGGTGTAATTTTTCACGAAAAACCACAAGATTTTGATTTATAGTGTCGAAAAAACCGCCCTTTCGGGCGGTTTTTCACTTTCATCATGCAGCCTGATCCAAGGATACAAATTCTTCGTAAGCGGTTACGGGATAAGGCGTGGGATTGCAGTTGGTTTTGCTGCTGTGCTCTCCGCCGCCGGTGACATTGCCAAACATTTCGCCCCAGCCGCCGTAGTAGTTCAGATACTCCCGGAAATCATTGTAGTGATTGTGGGTGTAGAACACATAGACCTCGTCAGACTCAAAACTGCCGTTGCGGTTTTTGTCCTGCCGGGCATAGACCAACCGGCCTGCGCCCCGGGTGATGACTGTGCCATCATTATAGGTTTTTACTGCATAGCCACCGGGAGTCTCCGTGCCGGTGGTGCCGATGTCCATTTCGTAGTATTGCAGGTCGCCGCCGCAACCGGAAATATCCGGCAATTCCGGCTCATAGGGATACTTTCTCGTATTGCCGGAGAATTTGGAGTGGTTGACCCGGAGATACTCCCCCCAGATGCTTTCCGAGGGACGGGTCTTCTTGCTGGTGGTGTAGTTTGCCGGGATGCTGTCGCCGCCAAAGGCGTACATATAGGCCGCCACTTCTTCCAATGTAATGTAAGCGCCGCCCTTGTAGATCCGCATCACCTCTTTGCCGGTTTCGTCGGTAATGACATAGGTACTGCCGCCGTCCAGATAGTAAGCGGTGGTGTTGCGGATGTACTTTCCGTCCGCCATGGGGCGATTTTGTGCGTCCACAGCGTACTGACCGGGCACTTCCAGAGAGCCGGAAAGCAGGCCGTGCATGCTTCTGTACTTGGCGTTGGTCAGACAGCAGGCCATGGTATAATTGGCGTAAAACGCTTCCTTGCTCACCGCGGCATAGGGGTCCGCGTCCGGGCATTGCCCCTCATGCTGTTGGGGCCGGAAGGGAATGATGTTGGGATGCTCCTGGGGTGTTTCCGCCGGAGCGCAGGCGCTGAAAACCAGCAGCACCGCAAGCAGCAGAAGTAGAATTTTCGTAGGTTTCATATTTTTTCCTTTATGTATATTTGCGCTACTATTGTAGGGGGCGGCGCCTTCGACGCCCCGCATGGGAATTCCGCATTTACCGGACGGGCTGTCGTGGGCGCCAGCCCCTACATATAATCTTTGGGGCTGGGAAATTCTATTTCGCCAGGTTTTGGATCCACATGCCGCTTTTTACCATGAAATAACCCACGATGCTCTTCACGATCTCCGCGCACTGGCAGATTATGTACAGAGGAATGATGGGAATATCCGTAAAACGGCTGAGGATGAAGGCCAGCGGCACCAGCAGTCCCCACATGAAGCCGCAGTCAAACAAGAAGGTAATTCCCGTCTTGCCGCCGGAACGCAGGGTGAAATAGGCCGCGTGGACATAGGCGTTGAAGGGGATCATCAGCGACGAGATCACGATCAACTGGGTCGCCAATGTGCGCACCTCCTGGGAGGCATTGTACAGCTGGGGGAACGGACCGCCAAAGGCCGCGCAAAGGCCGCCAAAAACCGCACCGGCAACTGTGGACAGAACGCAAAGCTTCCGGTTGTAATCCCGAACCTCAGCTTCCGCAGTACCTGCCCCCAGCATCTGTCCCATAATGATGCCAACGGAGTTGCCCATGGCCAAATAGGAAACAGACGCAAGATTCCAAATGGTGTTGCTGATGTTCATGGCCGGCACCACAGCCAGTCCGCAGGTGGAATAGCACTGATTGACGACGGTCACACCGGTAGCGAACAGGCATTCGTTGACCAGCAGGGGCATACCTTTTCGAACGATATTCCCCAGCAGCGTGCCCGGTACATACATGAACCGGTACGCTCCCTTGATAAAGGGGCACTTTTTCGGGTGAAAATGGGTCCAGCCGGCAACAATAACCAGCTCCACAAACCGGGAGATCACCGTTGCCAGAGCCGCGCCGGACGCGCCCATGGCCGGGGCGCCGAAGTGACCGAAAATGAATACATAATTGAAGATCAGATTCACAAAAACCGCCACAATGCCTGCCACCATGGGTACCACCGTCTGTCCGGTCTCCCGGAGAGTGCCGGCGTAGGCATTGCTCAGGGCAAAGGGCAGAAGCCCCCAAAGCATGATCTTCAAATAGTCCTTGCCGTAGCCCAAAATCGCGGCGGCATCCCGGGGATCGCCCTCTCCTTGCAGGTAAAGGCCGATCAGCGGCCCGTCAGCCAGGAGCAGGATCGCCGTCCACACCGCCACCAGCAAAGCGCATACCATCACCTTAAAGCGGAAGGTATGGCGGATGCCGGTGTCGTCGTTATTGCCGTGGAACTGGGCGGTGAAGATGCCCGCACCGGCATTTGCGCCGAAGATGCACAGCATGAAAATGAACATGAGCTGGTTGACGATGGACACGCCGCTCATTTGCAGCTGGCCCACCTGTCCCACCATAATGTTGTCCAGCAGAGAAACAAAGCTGGAGATGGCGTTCTGAATGACGATGGGAACGGCAACGCCCATCACCCGGCGGTAAAACGCCCGATCGCCGATATATCTGTTTAACATTTTTACCTCAATTACAGTTCCTTGCCGCCCAGGAATACCCGTTTGCCGGTGTAGTCACTGCGGCAGATGATGAAATCGGCCTTGTGGCCGGGGGCGATGGAGCCCACCTGATCCTGAACGCCCAGGGCGCAGGCAGGATTGTAGGTAGCGGCCCGGACGGCATCCGCCTCGGGAATACCGAAGAGGATGGCGTTGACCATGCCCTGATACAGATTGGTGGCCGCGCCGGCAAGGGTGCCGTCAGCCAGCTTTGCCACGCCGCCGGAGAGATGGGCCGTCTGGCCGCCCAGCTCGTATTCACCGTCGGGCATGCCGCAGCAGCGCAGAGCATCGGAAACCAGGATCATCCGTTCACCACCGAACATGGAGAACGCCAGCCGCACAGAGGCGGGATGGACGTGCAGACCGTCACAGATCAGCTCCGCACGCACCTTGGGATTTTCCACAGCCGCCGGGATCACGCCGGGCTTGCGGTGGTGGATGCCGGGCATGGCGTTGTACAGGTGGGTCAGATGGGTCGCGCCCTTGGAGAAGGCCTCCTTGGCGTGGTCATAGTCGGAGTCGGTGTGGGCAATGGAAACAGCGCACAGCTTGCTTGCCTTTTCCACAAATTCCGCCGCACCGGGCAGCTCCGGAGCAACGTCTGCGATGCGCACGATGCCGCCGCAGGCGTCATACAGCTCCTTGAAGCCTTCGAAATCCGGCTCTTTCAGGTAGTCTGCGTTCTGTGCACCCCGCTTGGCGTAGGAGAAATAGGGGCCCTCCATGTGGATGCCCAGCACACGGGCGCAGCCCTCAGGGGCGGCATCCTGCAAATCCTTGATGGTGCAAAACGCCTTTTTCAGCGTGTCGTAGGGCAATGTCATGGTGGTGGGAGCAAAGCCGGTGATACCCTGCTCTGCCAGATATTTTGCCTGGCGGACCATGTCCTCATAGCATCCGTCGGAAGCATCGGCAAGGACGCTGCCGTGGATATGGCAGTCGATGAGGCCGGGAATGACGGTCGCGCCCTCCAGGTCAATGGCTTCTTCCGGTACGTTTTCCGGCAGAACCGCGCCAAAAACGCCGTCCTTCACCTCAAACGCGCCCAGATGAAAGCGCAGATCGGAGCAGAAAATTCGCGCATTTTTGTAAAACATAAGAGTCCTCCTGAATATGGTGTCATTGCAAATACCTTCCCCCGGGGGGAAGGTGGCCGAGCAATGCGAGGCCGGAAGAGGAATGCGGGCGACGAAGTGGAATTGTCACCAACGTATAGGCATATTCCTATGTCGGTTCTGCCGCCATTCCTCTCCCGTCAGCCTGATCGGCTGACACCCTCCCCCCGGGGGAGGGTTTATGCGGCTTCGCCGCGCAGACTTTCAAAAAAGGGTGTCATTCCGAGGCCCATAGGGCCGTGGGAATCTCCCGGTACGATGTTTGTTGCTGCACAGCGTGTCGGTGAACTTTGCCAGGAGATTTCCACGTCGCCGCCTTTGGGGCGGCTCCTCGCAATGACATTCGTTATTGGTTTACTTTCTAATATCCGGCAGACTTGCGGCGGCGGCGGACTGACCCACACGACGGGTATTTTCGTCGGGGAGCATGACCTCCACCTTCTCGTACAGAGCCGGGAATTCATCCTTCAACACCCGCTGGCAGGTAGCCAAAATGGTGTCGCCGCCCTTGCCGGACATGACCCGGCCCAGGAGCATCAGGTGACGGATGTCGTAGAACTTGTTGTACAGCACCACGGTGTGGGCAAGGTAGGTGCCGATGTCCTTGAAAACGGCCTGGGCTCTGGCGTCGTCCGCTTCCATGAGCTTCTGAACCACCTTCAGCTTTTCCGCAGGGGACAGCTCCTCGTCCAGTTCGATGCCTGCCCGGGGTGCCAGCTTGATAACGGCATCCTGGGAGAAATACTTACAGCCAACGCCGAAGTCCGTGGACCACTCGTCCTGCATGGCGTTCTCGCTGAGATCCACGGGGGCAAAGGCCAGCTCGGAGATCCAACCCAGCACATTTTTGTCCTTATCCACATAGCCCACAGCTTCGCTGGTGCCCATAGCCAGGCCCATGATGTTGCCGCAGTTCATGCCCATAGCACCGGCCAGAGCGGAAACGTCACCGTCGTTGGCGACCACGATGGGCACATCGCCGATCTCGGCAGCAGCCCGGTCAAAGACGGTCTTTACCTCGTCCCAACGGTCCCGGGGCACGCAGTAGAAGATGCTGGAGATCATGGGTGCGTTGCCCACGAACACACCGGCGGAAGAAACGCCGATGCCGTCCACTCGGGGCATTTTGGACGCAGCGGTACGGAAGGAATCCAGAATTCCCTGATACTGATAGTTGGGGTCGGGATTCTTCTTGGGATGCCACACCACTTCCTCGGAGTAGACGCACTCGCCGTCGATGACGGCGGAAACCTTACGGTCAGAGCCGCCGGCGTCAAAACCGATGCGGCAGCCGTCCAGATGGCCGCCCAGGGGTCTGGGAGCTTCGTTGGCCTCGGGACATTCGCCCAAGGGCAGATCCAGAATGGTCAGCTCCTTCTCGTAGAGTTTCTGGAAAAAGTCGTAGTCAAAGGCCCGTCCGCCGCTGACGCTGTAAGCCTTTTGCAGCTTCTTGGCAATGTCGCTGCAGCCGCAGACATAGACCTTGAAGCCGCCGATAGACCACAGCAAAAACTTCATATACCGCTCCACATAGCGGTAATCGGCATCCGCCATTTCGGCTGTGCCGTGGATGAAGGTGCGGCGGACAGAGATCTGTCCCTCCTGGCGCTCCACCGCGATGGCGATGGGCATTTTGGCCTCTTTCAGGTAGGCATCCATCCAAACGCCAAAGGGAATAAACTCCGGATCCAAGGCAGGAATGTTCTTCAAATCAAATTCAATACCCAAATACTTCATTTTTGTCCCTCCGTTATTTGCCGCGCACGGATTTTCTGACTTTTTCCACGATGCGCTTCATATCGTCCATTTTTGCTTCCATATCCGCCACCAGCTTCAGCTGTGTCCGGGCGCGAACCAGATTATGCTCCGGATAGGCGGTTTTGAAGTACAGGTCGCCGTCGATATAGTCTTTCAGGAAGCGCAGACCCACTTCCAGTGTCATGATCAATGCGCCCATGGGGAGCATTTCCACTTCCTTGTCGGTCAGGGCGGTGGCAGCTTCCAGGAAGCCCTTGGTGTACACCTCGAACATGTGCAGATCCAGGGACATTTTGCTCAGATCCTGCTCATCTTCCGCAGCGGTAGCTGCGCCAAAGCGGATGGAGTCACCAAAATCGTGGGCGCTCAGGCCGGGCATAACCGTATCCAGATCCAGCACGCAGGTGGCTTTCCGGGTCTTCCGGTCCAGCATAACATTGTTCAGCTTGGTGTCGTTATGGGTCACACGCAGGGGAAGCTCGCCGGAAATGCGCATTTTCTGCAAAGTGCCGCCCAATTCTTCGTGGGCCAACACGAAATTCACTTCATCCCGCACGGAGTCCAGACGACCCACGGGATCGGTTTCCACGGATTCCTTTAACTGACGGTAGCGGTCAATGGTGTTGTGGAATTCCGGAATGGTCTCGTACAGAGTCTCCGCCGGGAAATCCGCAAGCATATCCTGAAAACGGCCAAAAGCCACGCCGCTCTGGTAAAAATCCTCGTCGCTTTCCGGGGCATCCAGGCAGAAGCCCTGCAAAAAGTCGTAGACACGCCAGAATTCACCCTCGGAATCCCGGTAATAGGAGCGACCTTTTTTGGTCATGATCACATGCAGCGCCATCCGGGGATCTTCCACCCGGGTGCGGATGTAGTCCGTAACCGCAACCACATTGGACATCAGACGAATGGGGTCACGGAAAACATATTTGTTGATTTTCTGCAAAATATATTCTGCACCGGTATCGGTGGTGACCCTGATGGTGCTGTTGATGTGGCCGTGGCCGAACTCACGCCAGGAAATGGGCGTTCCGTCCAGTTGGAAATGGGAAGCCAGTTGCTTGATTTGCATAGAAATCACCTCATGATAGATTTGCCCCAAAAACGGGCAGTTATGAAAAATCAGTCCTCTTTGTTCTCACCGGTGTCCAGAGAGTTGATGAGCTTCAACATTTTGGCGCCGTAGGTAATGGAATCGTCAAAGGCCCATTGCAGGCTGGGGGTATGCCGCAGTTGCAACGCTGCGCCCAGCTCCCGGCGCAGATACCCCGCGGCGGAATCCAGACCTTTCAAAGCATCTTTGGCCTTGTTCTCTTCCAAAAAGCTCACATAAATTTTTGCAAAACGCAGATCCGGGGTGGTCTCCACCCGGGTGATGGAGATCATGGTGCCGCTGACCCGGGGATCTTTTACATTCCGTAAAAGTTCGGCAAGGGCCTTCTGGATCTCCTCGTTGATTCTGTTGATTCGATTGGATGCCATAATTCATCCTCCTTTGTGGCAATTCCGCCACGCCGCACAGGCGACGCGGCGGAATAAAACATTACTGCTTGATCTCCTGCATGGCGAAGCATTCAAATACGTCGCCTTCCTTCAGATCGTTGAACTTTTCAATGCTCATACCGCACTCATAACCGGCGGTTACTTCCTTTACAGCGTCCTTGAACCGCTGCAAGGAACCAACATTACCCTCATGGATAACGATGTTATCACGCAATACGCGCACCTGGGCATCCCGGGTGATCTTGCCGTCCTTGACCATACAGCCGCAGACGGTGCCGATGGCGGAGACCTTGTAGGTCATGCGCACTTCGGCATGGCCGATGACCACTTCCTCGTACTTGGGAGCCAGCATGCCCTTCATAGCTGCCTCGATCTCGTCGATGGCATCATAGATAACACGGTAGAACCGCATATCCACTTCGCTGCGCTGGGCGCTGGCCTGTGCGCCGGCATCCAGACGGACATTGAAGCCCACGATGATCGCGCCTGCGGTGGTAGCCAGCAGAATATCGCTTTCGTTGATAGCGCCCACGCCGGTGTGGATGACCTTGACCCGGACTTCCTCATTGGAGATCTTCTCCAGGGAAGCCTTCAAAGCCTCGGCAGAGCCCTGCACATCAGCCTTGACGATCAGGGGCAGTTCCTTCATCTGGCCTTCCTGCATACGGGCAAACAGATTGTCCAGGGTCACCTTGGTCATGGCGTTGGCGGCGGCATCCTTGGCGGCCTGCTTACGCTGCTCCACCAATTCTCTTGCCATACGCTCGTCAGCAACGGCGTTGAACTCATCACCGGGAGCAGGAACTTCCGCAAGGCCGGTGATCTCCACGGGCACGGAAGGTCCGGCAGTCTTGACGGTGCGGCCTTTGTCGTTGGTCATCACGCGGACACGGCCAACGGAAGTACCGGCAATGACGATGTCACCCTGATTCAGGGTGCCGTTCTGCACCAGCAGGGTAGCCACGGGACCGCGGTTCTTGTCCAGACGGGCTTCGATGACCGTACCCTTAGCGCGGCGGTTGGGATTGGCCTTCAGCTCCTGCACCTCGGCAGTCAGAATGACCATTTCCAGCAGGTCGTCCAGACCCTGACCGGTCTTTGCGGAGATGGGCACGATCACCGTATCGCCGCCCCATTCTTCGGGGATCAGGTCGTACTTGGTCAGTTGCTCTTTGATCTTATCGGGATTTGCGGTGGGTTTGTCCATCTTGTTGATGGCAACGATAATGGGCACCTCCGCCGCCTTGGCATGGTTGATGGATTCGATGGTCTGGGGCATGATGCCGTCGTCGGCAGCAACCACCAGAATGGCGATATCGGTACTCTTTGCGCCACGGGCACGCATGGAAGTAAAGGCAGCGTGACCGGGGGTATCCAGGAAGGTCACCATATTTCCGTTCACATCGACAGTATACGCACCAATGTGCTGGGTAATACCGCCGGCCTCTCCGGCAGTAACAGAGGTCTTCCGGATGGCATCCAGAGTAGAAGTCTTACCGTGGTCAACGTGACCCATGACCACCACAACGGGAGCGCGGGTGACCAGCTCATCTGCGGTGTCCTCGTGGTCTTCAATCAGCCGTTCCTCGATGGTAACGGTGATCTCCTTTTCCACCTTGCAGCCCAATTCCGTAGCCACAAACTCGGCGGTATCAAAATCGATGGTCTGGTTGATGCCGGCCATGATGCCGTTCTGCATCAGCAGCTTGATGACCTCGCCGGCAGTCTTCTTCATCCGGCTGGCCAGCTCGCCCACGGTGATCTCATCAGGGATCTTGACGGTAACGGGAGCCTTGCGGGCCACTTCCATCTGCAAGCGGCGGAGCTTCTCCTGCTCCTCGTTGCGGGACTTGTTGCCCTTGAACTTGTTGTCCTTCTTGTTCTGCTGACCCTTTTTGCCGAACTTCTGCTTGCCGCCCTGGTAATTCTGCTCACGCTCGGATACCAAATTGTCCACATCGGCAAAGCGGTTGGTGTTCACCTGCACCGCAGAGGTATCCACCACCCGGCGCTCACGCTTGCGCTCCGGCTCTGCGGGCTTGGCAGGCTTTTGCTCTGCCTTGGGGGCATCAGCCTTGGCCGCGGCAGGCTTCTTTTCCGCCTTGGAAGCTTCGGCCTTGGGAGCCTCCTTGGGCTCTTCCTTGGGTTCGACCGGCTTGGGCTGCACCGCGAAAACCACTTCCAGAGAGGAGATCTGGTTGTTCTGGGTCAGGTAGTCGAAAATGATGTTCAGCTCCTCGTCCGTCATCACCTGACTGGTGGACTTGGGCTTTTCCCCATATTTCGCAACAATTTCTGTTATTTCCTTGGTTGCCATACCAAAGTCTGTGGCAACCTCTTTCAATCGATACTTAATCATATAAAAACTGCACCTCCGTAATCATAGTTCGTACTCAAATCAATGTCATTGCGAGGAACCCCGAAGGGGTGACGTGGCAATCTCCCGGTAGAATCTACCGATTTGCTACATTGTACCGGGAGATTCCCACGGCCCGTTGGGCCTCGGAATGACGGGGGTTATTTTTAATTTTTCCGCTTACCGAAACGCTTGTTCCGCGCATGGGACTTGGCTTCCTTCTGGCGCTGCTTGGCTTTCTGTGCCATTTCTTCCAGAGCCGCCAAAACCGCTTGGTTTTTAGGGTCATTCAAGGCCTTCACCATGGAAACCGCCAGGCCGGCATCCGTGATCGCCGCAATGGCCAGGCTGGTGCGGCCAATGACAAATCCCATCTCATCCTTGGTGTAGGGCAGGCGCAAAACCTGCTGATGGGTACCGGCCACAAAGCTTTTGGCTCTGCGCCAGGTATGGTCGGATGCGTCCGATGCCACGATCACCAGTCTTGCGTGACCATCCCGGGCTGCGGTGCCAACCGGCTCTTCGCCCAGCTCCGCAAACCCTGCTTTTCTGGCCAATGCCAGATAGTTGAGAGCCTTATCCAAGAGGCGTTCCCTCCATTTCCTTGGCGAGTCGGTCGTAGACCTCTTCCGGAATGGGAGTTTCCAGACACCGTTCCAGGGAACGGCTCTTTCTTGCCTTGGCGAGACATTCCGGGTTCGGGCAGACATACGCGCCCCGGCCGTTGAGCTTACCGGAAAAATCCAGGCGGACTTCCCCGTCCGTACAACGCACCACGCGGATCATTGCTCTTTTTTCTTTTCTTTCCCGGCAGCCCATACACTGCCGCTGAGGGATCTTCTTTTGCACGAATCGCACCTCCAAAACACGGTGTCATCGCGAGGGCCGATAGGCCCGTGGCGATCTCCCGGTACGATGTTTGTTACTGCACAGCAGATCGGTGAGCTCTACCAGGAGATTGCCACGTCGCTGCGCTCCTCGCAATGACATGCGAGAAATTAACATATTTGATTACTCTGCCTGAGATGCAGGCTTGATATCGATCTTAAAGCCGGTGAGGCGGGCAGCCAGACGGGCGTTCTGGCCCTCCTTGCCGATGGCAAGGCTCAGCTGATCATCCGGCACCACCACACGGCAGGCGTTCTTCTGACCGGGGATGATCTCCACGGAGATCACGTCCGCAGGGCTGAGAGCAGCGCTGACATACTGGCAGGGATCCTCGGACCACACCACGATGTCGATCTTCTCGCCGTGGAGCTCTTCCACAACAGCTGCCACACGACCGCCACGGGGGCCGACGCAGGCGCCCACAGGATCGATGCCCTCCATAGCGGCACGAACCGCCATCTTGGAACGGGAACCGGCTTCCCGGGCGATGTTGCGGATCTCCACCTGACCGTCCGCAATTTCGGGAGTCTCCAGTTCAAACAGACGGCGCACCACATTGGGGTGAGTCCGGGAGACATAAACATTGGTGGAACGGCTGCCCTGACGGGCCTCCAATACGTAAACACGAACATGATCGCCGGGGCGGTAGCTCTCGCCGGGGATCTGCTCGGAAGCGCGCAGAATGGCGTTGTGCTGTTCGTTGCCCTGGCCCACGGTCACCAGAATGTCGCCGCTTTCGGGATCGACCCGGAGCACCGTGCCGTTGAGCAGTTCCTGAGTCTTGGAGGAGTAGCTCTCGTAGACCATGCCACGCTCAGCTTCCCGGATACCCTGGATCACCACCTGCTTTGCAGTCTGGGCGGCGATACGGCCAAACTTCTGAATGTCCACGGGAATGGACACATTGTCACCCAGCTTCACATCGGGGTTGATGTTCTTGGCGGCATCGATGTGGATCTCCACTGCGGAATCCTCCACCTCTTCCACCACGGTCTTGACCTGGTACATATAAAGACCCTCTTCGCTCAGATCCACCACCACATTCTCGGCGGGGATGTCACGATGGTCCTCACGGTCCTTGCGGTAGGCGTTGGCCATGGCCTGCTTCAAGCGCTCCACCATGTAATCCACACTGATACCTTTGATTTTCTCCAATTCCCGCAGGCTTTCGAAAATCTCGACACCGATGTCGATCTTGGGAGCTTCTGTCTTTTTGCTTCTTCTCTGTGCCATTGTCGTTAAATTCCTCCTATATATAAGTGTTTGTGTATTTCTTAAAATTCTACACGAAGCCGCACCATAGCGACCTCGGATTTTTCAAAGGTAATGGTTTCTTTTCCGGCTTCCACGGTCACCTTGCCGTCTTCATAGGCCCGCAGAATGCCGGGGATCTCTTTCAGACCGTTCCAGGGGCGGTAGAGCTTGACCATGATCGCGCTTCCCATAAATCGCTCAAAATCGCCGGGACGGGTGAGCTTGCGCTCCAAGCCGGCGGAGCATACTTCAAAATGATAGGATTCCGCAATGGGGTCTTTCTCATCCAAAATGGGATCGACCGCACGGGAAATGGCTTCGCAGTCGGTGATGTCCACGCCGCCCTCTTTTTCAATGTACAGCCGCAGGAAACGCTCCGAGCCTTCCCGGACATATTCCACATCCCACAGGGAGCATCCGTGAGCTTCCACGATGGGCTGAGCAAAGCCGGCTACCAGTTCTGTTACTTTCATCGTTACCTCCTTTGTCATTAAGAAAGAGAGAGGGGCGCGCCCCTCTCTCCTAACAGTCCAACATCTTACAATGGGATTATAACACCCTTTTCCGGGAAATGCAACCCCTTTTTTGCAGAAAAACTCCTGTTTTTTCGACATTTTGCGGTTTCGACGACTCTCAAAGCTTCCCCCGGGGGGAAGCTGTCACCGCCGTAAGGCGGTGACTGAAGAGGAATACGGGCAGAAATGTTGCGATTTGCACCACTTATCAGGCATTTTCTAAGTTTTTCAGTTTCGCCATTCCTCTTCCGTCTTCAAATTTGCCCAAGTATGTGCAAATTTGAATCCACCTTCCCCCCGGGGGAAGGTTTAAAAGCGGCTGTTCCGCATAAAAAACACCGCCGGGAAACCCGGCGGTGTAATTGCTTATTACTGATTTTCGATTTCTTTCAGAGCATCCTTGCGGCTGAAGTTTGCACGGCCCTTCTCGTCGAAGCCCATGAACTTCACCCAAGTCATGTCGCCCAGGTTCAGGACATCCTCAACCTTCTCTACACGGCGGTTCTCCAGCTTGGAGATGTGCACCATGCCGTCGTGACCGGGAGCGATCTCCACGAATGCGCCGATGGGCAGGATGCGGACGACCTTGCCGTAGTACAGCTTGCCAACCTCGGGAACGAAGCAGATGTCGTCCACCATCTTCTTGGCAGCCAGAGCAGCGGCGGAGTCAACAGCGGAGATGAAGACAGAGCCATCGTCCTCGATGTCGACCTTTGCACCGGTGTCGGCGCAGATCTTCTGGATGGTCTTGCCGCCGGAGCCGATAACCTCGCGGATCTTGTCCACAGGAATCTGCATGCTGATCATCTTGGGAGCAAACTCGGAAACCTCAGCGCGAGGCTCGGGAATGGCCTTCAACATGACTTCGCTCAGGATCTCCAGACGGGCAACGCGGCAGCGCTCCAGAGCGTCAGCGATGATTTCCATAGTCAGGCCCTTGTTCTTCAGGTCCATCTGGATGGCGGTAACACCCTCGGTAGTACCGGCAACCTTGAAGTCCATTTCGCCGTGGAAGTCCTCAACACCCTGAATGTCGGTAAAGGTTCTCCATTCGCCGGTCTCCTGGTCGGAGATCAGGCCGCAGGAAATACCGGCAACGGGCCGCTTGATGGGCACACCGGCATCCATCAGAGCCAGGGTAGAACCACAGATAGAACCCTGAGAGGTAGAACCGTTGGAAGAAAGAACCTCAGAAACCACACGGATGGAGTAGGGGAACTCCTCGACGGAGGGGATCACAGGCAGCAGCGCCTTTTCAGCCAGAGCGCCGTGACCGATCTCACGACGGCTGGTGGAACGGGCTGCACGGGCCTCACCGGTGGAGAAAGAGGGGAAGTTGTAGTGGTGGATATAGCGCTTGTTTTCCTCGGGGTAGATGGTGTCCAGCTTCTGAGCAGCGGACAGAGTGTTCAGAGTACAGATGGACAGAACCTGGGTCTGACCACGGGAGAACAGGCCGGAGCCGTGTACTCTGGGCAGAACACCGACTTCGGCATCCAGAGGACGGATATCGTCCATGCCACGGCCGTCCACACGCTTGCCTTCCAGCAGCCACTTCTTAACGACCTTCTTCTGCATCTTGTACAGGCACACCTCGATGTGCATCTCGAACTCTTCCTCGCCGTACTTCTCCACGAACTGGTTCTTGAAGTCGATACGGGCGGCGGTCAGACGCTCCTCGCGGATGTTCTTGTCGTCGGTGTCCAGAGCGTTCTCGATCTGGGGCAGGCCGTAGGCGATCAGGTCGTCCAGCAGGTCGTGGTTGACAGCAGCCTTCTCGAAGGTGAACTTGGGCTTGCCGATCTCAGCGACGATGCCGTTGATGAACTTGACGATCTCCATGTTGGTCTCGTGAGCAACACGGATACACTCGTAGACGATGTTTTCAGGGGCTTCGTTAGCCTCGGTCTCGATCATGACCACCTTCTCGAAGGTGGAAGCGATGCACACGAAGCACTCGCAAGCCTCACGCTCCTCGGCGGAAGGGTTGACGATATACTGGCCGTTCAGGTAAGCCACGTTGGTGGTAGCAACAGGTCCGTTCCAGGGCACATCGGAAGAAGCGATGGCGATGGAAGCGCCCAGGGAAGCAACGATCTCAACAGGGCAGTCGTTGTCCACAGCCATGACGGTGCAGGTAACAACGGTGTCGTTACGCAGCTCCTCGTCGAAGAGGGGACGCATGGGACGGTCGATGATACGGCTGTTCAGGATGCCGCGCTCGGAGGGCTTGCCCTCACGACGGTTGAAAGAGCCGGGGATGCGGCCCACGGCGTACATTCTCTCCTCGAACTCGATGGTCAGAGGGAAGTAGTCGATGCCGGCCTTGGGGATGGGGTTGCAGGTGCAGGTGGTCAGAACCACGGTGTCGCCGTAGCGGCAGATGCATTCTGCGTTTGCCAGTTCTGCCACCTTACCGGTTTCTACGGTAAAGGTGCGGCCACCGATCTCGGTCTCGAAAATGCGGTGATTGGGATACTGTTTGCGAGTAATCATTTGTGTTTCCTCCTATATTTTTTGTTTGTACGGGAGGTTTAGCACTTGAAACGAATGTCGAAATTCGACAGCCCTTTCAACTGCTAAATGCGCTCCCGATGGATTGATGTGTTAAGGCTTCTCCTTGAGGAGAAGCTGTCGCCGCCGCAAGGCGGTGACTGATGAGGTGTAGGTTACAGAGCAACCGTCACTTTTATAAATTGTCGCCATGCGACACCACCTCATCCGTCAAAAATCAGAGATTTTTGACACCTTCCCCTCAAGGGGAAGGCTTGGGTTTTGCAAATAAGAAACAAGGGGCGATGCTGCCATCGCCCCTTCGATATCTTACTTACGGATACCCAGCTTGGCGATCAGCGCACGGTAACGGTTGATGTCCTTCTTTGCCAGATAGTCCAGCAGGTTGCGGCGCTTACCAACCATCATCAGCAGACCACGACGGGAGTGGTTGTCGTGCTTATGCACACGCAGGTGATCGGTCAGCTCGTTGATACGAGCGGTCAGGATCGCGACCTGAACTTCGGGAGAACCAGTGTCGCCCTCGTGGGTTGCGTTGTCCAGGATTACCTGGGTCTTCTTTTCCTTCAGAATCATGATGTTTTCCACCTTTTTTAATATTTACCTCACGCCAAGTAAAGGGTCGGTGTCGTCCCAAAACCTAGCCGTAGGCATCGTCTGGCCATAGCCAGCTCGGCTATTCTATCACAAGTTTTCCCAAAAGTAAAGGGAATTTTTCACAAAATACAAATTTTTTATGCAATAATCTTCCGGGTTTCCTCTGCATCCTTCTGAATTTGGGCTTTTAACGCATCCAAATTTTCAAATTTTTGCTCCGGGCGGAGGAATTTGCAGAATTCCAACCTGACTTCCTTGCCGTACAGATCCCCGTCAAAATCCAGGATCCAGGGCTCCACGGTCACATTTTGCCCATTTACTGTGGGTCGTGTGCCGATGTTGGTCACAGCGTTATACCAATTGCCGTCCACAACAGCCTTGCAGGCATAAACGCCGAAAGCGGGGCAGACCAATTCTCCCGGCAGGTGCAGATTTGCGGTGGGGATGCCGATGGTGTGACCCAAGCCTCTTCCGGGTACGACTTTTCCCGTAAACATGTGAAAATGACCCAACAGCTCCTTTGCGCCCTCCATATCGCCTTTTTCGATGAGGACGCGGATCCGGGTGGAGGAAATTTTCTCTCCGTCCATGGCCTGTTCGTCCACAATGCACCAGGGCAGACCCCGTCCTTCCGCGAACGCGGCCATTTTTTCTGCATTGCCCTCGCCGTTTTTGCCGAAGCGGAAATCATAACCGCAGACGAAGCCGACTGCGCCTTCTTCCAGCAATGCTTCCAAAAAGTCCTGCCAGGGCATGGTCATTACCTGCTCGTTCACCGGCAGGATCAGCAGATGCTCGATCCCGGCCCATTCCTGTATGAGCAAGCGGCGATCTTCTGTTGTGTTCAAAAGCGCCGGGGGCGTGGGGGTAAACAGGCTTTGGGGATGCCTGTCAAAGGTGATGGCCGCCGTGGCCACGCCGGCATCATCCGCCAGATGTTGACATAGATGCAGAACCATCTGATGTCCTTTGTGTACCCCGTCAAAAAAACCCAGGGCGAATATTTTTTTCTGTTTCATGGCTCTCCTAAAAGCCTTCCCCCAGGGGAAGGCATTAAACATCAAAAAAGCTTTTTATAGTTGACATAATACCGGAATTTACCCGGCTGAGGGCAAGAAAATCGCCGTTTTGGCCGTAGACCCGGTACGTACCGTCGTCCAGGGCGATGGAAAAAGAATTTCCGTTTCTGCAACGGCTCTCCTGCTTGGCTGTGAGCGTCACCGCCGGATAATTGCGGAACATACTGTCCACCGGGCGCAGATATTTTTCCGGATCTTCCGTTTCCAGCAATTCTGCCAGCGGAACGGCTTCTTCGATGGCATATTCCCCGGCCTGCACCCGTCGCAGAGCTTCCATACAACCGCCGCAGCCCAAAGCTGCGCCAATATCCTTACACAGCGTGCGGATATAAGTACCCTTGGAGCAATGGATCTGCAGTCTTGCGGTCTCTCCGGAAAATTCCAGGCAGGTCAGCTCAAAGATCTCAATTTCCCGGGGCTTGCGCTCCACTTCCTTGCCCTGTCGTGCCAGATCGTAGAGCTTCTTTCCGTCCACCTTGATGGCGGAGTACATAGGCGGAATTTGTTGGATTTTTCCCCGGAATTTTGGAAGAATATCCAGAAATTCCCGCTCAGAAATGGTAACTTCCCGTTTTTCCAAAACCGTACCTGTAATATCCTCAGTATCGGTCATCACGCCCAGACGCAGGGTTGCCTCGTAGATCTTCTCCGCGTGTTCAAAAAACTCCACACCCCGGGTTGCGCGACCCACGAAAACCGGCAAAACGCCGGTGGCCATGGGGTCAAGGGTGCCGCCGTGACCGATACGCCGGGTGTTGAAAACACGGCGCAGCCGCGCTGTCACATCCTGACTGGTCCAGTCCCGGGGCTTGTCCACAATTACAATTCCGTTCATTGAATCTACCTCAAATTTTCGGAAGAAATCCTGTTTTATCTCAATGTCCTTAAGATCGTGTCATTGCGAGGAACCCCGAAGGGGTGACGTGGCAATCTCCTGGCACAATCCATCGAAACAGCACGCAGTAACAAACATCGTACCGGGAGATTCCCGCGGTCGCTTTGCTCCCTCGGAATGACATTAATTTATTGTACCCCATTTTTTGGTTGGTGTCAATTCCGGGCATATTCCCAGCCCCGGCGCATAGGTTAGTGTGAGGTGATCGATTATGGGGGAGAACCAAATGCAGATGCCCCACCGTCTGACATTAAACGAACGGCGGCAGCTGTCCATGACCGGAGTTTCGGAGGTGGTGAGCTTTGACGATACCGCCGTGGTGTTGCGCACCGAGCTGGGCACATTGGTCATTCAGGGCCAGGAGCTGCAGCTGAAAACCCTCTCCCTGGACGGCGGCCAGGTGGTTGTGGAGGGCTCTGTGGCGGCATTGCATTATGAACAAAGCCGCACCCCCGGCGGCTGGTTTCGCCGTCTGCTGGGATGACGACCCCGGCTATCGCCGCCGGGCGATTTTTGTGGGGGCTGGCCCTGGGGGCGCTATTGGGCGTGCTGTACGGTTTTTTGCGGCCTTTGGGCCGCAGAAAACGGGCGTTTGCCGATTTTTTGTTTTTGCTGGGTGTCTTTCCTGTGTGGATCTATTTCAGCTTCGCCGTCTGCCAAGGGGATCTTGGACTGGGGTATTTGTCCAGTCTGTTTCTGGGTGGATTTTTGTTTGAATGTACCCTCGGACGGCTTTTGCGCCCGGTTTGGGGGTGGATTTGGGCGCCTGTGTGGGCATTTTTCCGTCTTTTCCGAAAAATTTTCGAAAAAATGGCCGTTTTTTCGAAAAAACTATTTGCATATCTGAAAAAAATGAGTACAATTAAGATGAGAAAAACCGTGCAAACAGGAGGAAAGGACTATGAACATCCGCAAAATGGCGCGCCGTTTCAAGTTGAAAGTCAAGCGCAGCTCCCGGTCGACCAAGATCGCCGTCTGCGGCGCTATCGTGGTATCCGTCATCTCCCTTCTGGCGCTTCACGCCTCCACCCAGGACGCACAGGCACAGGTCGAGGCATGGAAAACAAAAGCACAGCAGCTGGAACAGGAGAAAAACCGGCTGGAAGACAAGATCGCAAATCTGGGCACGCTGGAAGGCATTAAAGACATCGCCCAGGATGAGCTGGGTCTGGTAGACCCGGATTCCGTTATTCTCGAACCGGAAAATTGATTTTTGGAGGAAGCAAAACAAACATGGAGTTAACCGTCGGCGCAATTTTAGAGGGTAAAGTCAAAACGATCACAAATTTCGGTGCCTTTGTGGCTCTGCCGGAGAACAAAACCGGCCTGATACATATTTCCGAAGTGGCCAATTCCTATGTCAGCGATATTCGTCAGCATCTGACAGAGGGACAGGATGTGAAGGTCGTGGTCATCGGCACAGAAAACGGAAAGGTGAATCTGTCCATCAAGCGGTTGGAAGCGAAGCCGCAGCGGGAGAATTTCACTCCCCGCAACAGCGCACCTACCAATCGGCCTGTCCGGGCAGCTGCACCCACACCGCCCCCCGCACCCAAAACGGCTGACCAGTTGTTTGAGGAAAAGCTGAAAGCGTTTATGTCCGAATCGGACAGCAAGATCTCCGGCATCCGTGCCGAACACCGCACCAAAAGCCGCAGAAGATGATTTTTATCCCCGAAGCAATCTGCTTCGGGGTTTTACCTTCCCCCAGCCCGCTGCGGGACATACCCGCCGAAGGCGGCTTGCCTCCCTCTGAGGAGGGAGGTGGCATTTGCGAGGTACGAGCAAATGACGGAGGGAGAGAAAAGAATATCTCTCCCCCAGTCACGCTGTTTGCGTGACAGCCCCCTCCTCAGAGGTGGCCAAGGGCGGCTGCGCCGCCGTATTGACTCGCATCCGCTCCGGGGGAAAGCTTTTTTCTCTCTTGTCTTTTCCGTAAAAAATGATACAATAAAGAAAACCTTTATGCTTACAGGATGTGTGCTATGAAACATGTTGTCATTACAGGAGGATCCCGGGGGATCGGCGCAGCGGCGGTGGAGTTGTTTGCCGCCCAGGGCAACCGGGTATATTTCCTCTACGAAAAGAATCATGCCGCTGCGGAAGCCGTGGCAAAAAACACCGGCGCAACGGCCATCTGCTGTGATGTTGCAGACAGCGAAGCGGTCAAAAAAGCCTTTGCGTCCATCCCGGATGTGGATATCCTTATCTGCAATGCCGGCATTTGCCGCTCCGGGCTGATGAGCGCCCTGCCGGAAGAAGATTGGGATCGGATCTTTGCTGTCAATGTCAAGGGCATCTACAACTGCGTAAACGCCGCCATGCCGGCATTTCTGAAAAAGCACGCCGGCTCCATCGTCACCGTGTCTTCCATGTGGGGACAGGTGGGCTCATCCTGTGAGGCCGCCTATTCCGCCACCAAAGGTGCGGTGATCGCCCTGACCCAGGCCCTCGCCAAGGAGCTGGGCCCCAGCGGCATCCGGGTCAACTGCGTGGCGCCGGGCGTGATCCTGACGGATATGTGCGCCAATGTGGCGCCTGAAATTCTGGAAGAAATGGCCGCCGAAGCCCCCGTGGGCCGCAACGGCACGCCTATGGATGTGGCCAAGGCCATGGAATATCTGGCAAATGCGGAATTTGTCACCGGACAGGTGCTTGCCGTCAACGGCGGATATGTGATATAGGAGGAATACTATGAAAATAGCAATCGCCTGCGACCATGGCGCATTGGCATTGAAAAATACCCTGATGGCCCATTTGCAGGGTCAGGGGCACGAACTGGTGAATTTTGGCACGGACACCGCGGAGTCCTGCGACTATCCGGATTTTGCCGCCGCTGCCGCCCGGGCTGTGGCTCAGGGCAAGTGCGACAAGGGCATCGTCCTGTGCACCACCGGCATCGGCGTTTCCATCGCCGCGAACAAAATCAAGGGCATCCGCTGCGCCCTGCTGTCGGATGTAAAAAGCGCCCGGATGACCCGGGAGCACAACGACACCAATGTGCTTGCCATGGGCGCAACGGTGGTGGATGAAAAGCTGGCCGTGGAGATCGCGGACACATGGCTGAACACCGCCTTTTCCGGAGAAGCCCGGCATCAGCGGCGCATCGACAAAATTACGGCTTTGGAGAAGTAATAAACCTTCCCCCGGGGGGAAGGTGGCTTCAAAATTGCAAGCAATTTTGAAGACGGAAGAGGAATGCGGGCGATCATTTTGGATGATTGCCTCTGTATAGGCCTTTTCCCATGTCGGTTCTGCCGCCATTCCTCTCCCGTCAGCCCAACCGGGCTGACACCCTCTCCCCGGGAGAGGGGCCGCCTTCGGCGGTGTAGATACGCAAAAAAACACAGCAAAATTTGGTGAAATTGAAAATGAAATTCGGTTTTTACACGCTTGGATGCAAAACAAATCAATATGAGACTCAGGCAATGGAGCAGATTTTTGCAGCCAAGGGCCATGAGATCGTCCCCTTCGACACAAAATGCGACGGTTACATCATCAACACCTGCTCGGTGACCGCGGTTGCGGACAAAAAGAACCGGGCGGTGATCCGCCGCTGCCGGAAGGAAAATCCCGATGCCATCATCGGCGTGTGCGGCTGCTACACCCAGCACGATGCCAAGGCCGTTCGCGCTTTGGGTGTGGATGTTTTGGGCGGAAGCGGCGGTCGGGAAGCCTTTGTGGAAATGATGCTGGCAGCAGCCAACAAAAAAGCCCATCTGGAAGCGCTGGACAATGCCCTGCGCCGCCGGGAATTTGAAATTCTCCCCGCCGGCGGTCTGGAAGGCCGCACCCGGGCCATGCTGAAGGTGCAGGACGGCTGCGTGAATTTCTGCTCCTACTGCATCATCCCCTATACCCGTGGGCCGGTGCGCTCCGCGCCCCTGGCCTTGGTTGTCCGTCAAGCAAAGGAGCTGGCGGAAAAGGGCTACAAGGAGATCGTTGTCACCGGCATTGAAATTGCCAGCTGGGGTACGGATCTGCCGGGCAAGCCTCCCATGAGCGCCATGCTCGCCGCCATTTGCGAAGCCGTGCCGGCGCTGCGCATCCGACTGGGCAGCCTGGAGCCCCGGGTCATCACCCGGGAATTTTGTGAAAAAATGACGAAATATCCCAATCTGTGTCCCCAGTTCCACCTGTCCATGCAGTCCGGCTGTGACAGCGTACTGGAACGGATGAAGCGCAAGTACGACACAGCCCGGTATTACGAAAGCGTGGCCCTGCTCCGGGAATATTTCCCCGGCTGCGCCATCACAACGGATATGATTGTAGCCTTTCCCGGTGAGACCGAGGAAGAATTTGCCGAAAGTCTGGCATTTATCCGAAAATGCGCCTTCGGGGATATGCACATTTTTCCCTATTCCCGTCGCCCGGGCACACCGGCGGACAAAATGCCCGGTCAGCTGGGCAATGCCACCAAGGAAGAACGCAGCCGCCGGGCCATCGCCGTTGCGGAGGAAATGAACCGCAGCTATCGCAATGCCCAGATCGGCACGGTGGCAGAGGTGCTTTTCGAGGAAACGGACGGTGCTTACGATGTGGGTCATACGCCCAATTATATGAAGGTGTATGTTCCGGCTACCGGACGACATAACGAGATCGCCCGGGTAAAAATCACCGATGTTCACAAAGACGGTTTGCTGGGAATCGTGGAGTAAGGCAGTATATGTATCGTAATTCATATGTCATTGCGAGGAACCCCGAAGGGGTGACGTGGCAATCTCCCGGTACGATGTATGTTCTTGCACGCCGTATCGGTGAACTGTACCAGGAGATTCCCACGGCCCGTTGGGCCTCGGAATGACACGCTCTTTATGTTTCTGTTTCCTTCAACGGGAAGAAATTGTCAACCAATCCAATCCGAAACGATAAAAATATACGCATTTCGTGCAAAACAAATACTTTACATTATTGGCAAATTGTTGTATAATGCTGTCGTATGGGGTCAAAAGCCCACAACATCATATTCTATACTGCATCGCAGTAATTTTTGAAATGGAGGAATTTCCAATGTCCGTTAAAGTTGCTATCAATGGTTTTGGCCGTATCGGCCGTCTGGCTTTCCGTCAGATGTTCGGCGCTGAGGGTTTCGAGGTTGTCGCTATCAACGACCTGACCTCTCCCGCAATGCTGGCTCACCTGCTGAAGTATGACTCCACCCAGGGCGCTTACGCTGCTCCCTTCGGCGCTCATACTGTCGAGGCTGGCGAGGACAACATCGTTGTTGACGGCAAGAAGATCACCATCTACGCCAAGGCTAACGCCGCTGAGCTGCCCTGGGGCGAGCTGGATGTAGACGTCGTGCTGGAATGCACCGGTTTCTACACTTCCAAGGCTAAGGCTCAGGCTCACATCGACGCCGGCGCCAAGAAGGTCGTTATCTCTGCTCCCGCAGGCAACGATCTGCCCACCATCGTTTACAACGTCAACCACGAGACTCTGACCAAGGAAGACAACATCATCTCCGCTGCTTCCTGCACCACCAACTGCCTGGCTCCCATGGCTAAGGCTCTGAACGACCTGGCTTCCATCGAGTCCGGCATTATGTGCACCATCCACGCTTACACCGGCGACCAGATGATTCTGGACGGTCCTCAGAGAAAGGGCGACCTGCGTCGTTCCAGAGCTGGTGCGATCAACATCGTTCCCAACTCCACCGGTGCTGCCAAGGCTATCGGCCTGGTTATCCCCGAGCTGAACGGCAAGCTGATCGGCGCTGCTCAGAGAATCCCCACTCCCACCGGTTCTACCACCATTCTGAACGCTGTTTGCGCTAAGAGCGTGACCAAGGACGAGATCAACGCCGCTATGAAGGCTGCTGCTACCGAGTCCTACGGCTACAACGAGGACGAGATCGTTTCTTCCGACATCATCGGCATGACCTTCGGTTCTCTGTTCGATGCTACTCAGACTATGGTCTGCGCCCTGCCCGACGGCAAGACTCAGGTTCAGGTCGTTTCCTGGTACGACAACGAGAACTCCTACGTTTCTCAGATGGTCCGCACCATCAAGCACTTCTCCACTCTGCTGTAATTAAAAGCATAAAACTACCGCCGGCCAACAGGCCGGCGGTTTTCTTATCTGTAAAATCCTGCATCCAGCAGGCGCATGAGGGCGGTATTGGCTTCCTCGTCGGAAAACAGACCGGTAAACCGCTTGTCCACAACCAAGGCTTCCAAGGAAAGATCCAGCCGTTTGGCTGATTCCAAGGCGGCGAAGCCGTCGCTTTCCCGATTGCCGGAAAGGGCCCGTCGGGCGGTCTTCATGGCATCCCCATCCGCAATGGGACGCATCCGCACGCCCAGTCTGGCGGCCTCTTCCCGGGCCGCCGCCCACGCGGCAATAAATTTTTGTTCCATCTTACTTCTCCAAAATGATGGGGCCGTTGTTGGCGGAGAGGGCGGCCTTGATGAACTCAGCAGCCTCGTCAGGCGTCAAAAGCACCTGCTCACCAGTGCGCATATTCTTCACCGCGCACTTGCCGGCGGCGATCTCGTCCTCACCCATCAAAATGGCGAACGGTACGCCGATCTTGTCCGCATAGGCCATCTTCTGCTTAAACTTCTTCTGCTCGCCGTAGAGTTGCACCTTCAAGCCGCTGCTGCGCAGTGCTTCCGCAACCGCGATGGAGGGCGCGGCCTCGGCAGTCATGGGCAGAACCAGCGCATCACAGGGGGCGGTGGGCAGCTCGGGATTCAGCAGGCCCTGTTCGTCCAGCACATAGAACAGCCGGGTCAGGCCGATGGAAATACCAACGCCGGGGAGCGCCTTGTCGATATAGTAACCGGCCAGGTTGTCATACCGGCCGCCGGAGCAGACGGAGCCGATCTCCGGATGATCCAGCAACGTGGTCTCGTAAACCGTGCCGGTATAGTAATCCAAGCCACGGGCGATGGTGAGATCCACCGCAAAATTCGCCTCGGGAACACCGAAAGCGCCCAAATTCTCGGTGACGGCCTTCAGCTCCGCCAACCCCAGGTCGAACAGCTCGTTCCGTCCGGCGTAGCCGTCCAGAGCCGCCAGAACCTCTGCGTTTGTGCCGCGGATGGCGATGAATTTCAAAATTTCATCTGCCTGCGTATCGGTCAGACCGCAGTCATCCAGTAAAATGGTCTTGACCTTTTCCGCGCCGATCTTGTCCAGCTTGTCCACGGTGCGCATGATGTCCCCGGATTTCTCCGCCAAATTCAGCATGGCGTAAAAGCCGTTCAGGATCTTGCGGTTGTTGACGCGGATCTGAAAACGGTTCAGGCCGAAGCCGCGGAATACCTTATAAATAATAGCCGGGATTTCTGCTTCGTTGAGAATGTCCAGCTTGCCGTCGCCGATGATGTCGATATCTGCCTGATAAAATTCACGGAAGCGGCCCCGCTGCGCCCGTTCGCCCCGGTAGACCTTGCTGATCTGATACCGGCGGAAGGGGAAGGCCAGCTCGTTGCAATGCAGGGCAACATATTTCGCCAGGGGCACCGTCAGATCAAAGCGCAGAGCCAGATCGCTGTCGCCCTTCTGGAAGCGGTAGATCTGCTTTTCCGTCTCGCCGCCGCCCTTTGCCAGCAAAATCTGAGCGTCCTCGATGACGGGAGTATCCAGCGCGGCAAAGCCGTAGCTGCTGTAAGTCTGGCGCAGAATGGCCAGCATCCGCTCAAACTGCGCCTGCTTGCCGGGGAGCAATTCCATAAAACCGGATAACGTCCGGGGTTTGATGATTTCCATAATATATTTCCTTTCCTAAAAACAAGTATGTCATTGCGAGATGAGCAAAGCCTTCTCCTCGAGGAGAAGGTGGCACGCCGTCAGGCGTGACGGATGTGGTGGTGTCGCAAAGCGACAATTGCATTTTTACGGCTGCTTTGCAGCCTACACCTCATCAGTCAAAAATCAAAGATTTTTGCCAGCTTCCCCTCAAGGGGAAGCCTTTTTCCGCCCTGGTTCGCAATGACAGTAAATTTTCTTAATAGTGCACCTTGCCGTGGAGCATTTCGCGCCAATCCAGATCGCCCCGCTGCAGGCCCATGATCAGCATTTCTGCCGAAGCCAGGTTGGTGGCAATGGGGACATTGTGCTTGTCACAATGTCGGATGGTCTCGATCATCTGGGCATCGTCCCAGGGATCCACAGTGTTGGGGTCGGAGAACAGCAGCACCAGATCGATCTCGTTATAGGCGATCCGGGCGTTGATCTGCTGATGGCCGCCCTGTTTGTGGCTGAGCAGCATGGTGATGGGCAGACCGGTGTTATCGGCGATGAGCCGGCCGGTGGTAGCGGTGGCGAAGAGGGCGTGCTTGCTCAGGACACTTTTGTAGGCGGTGCAGAACTGCACCATCAGTTCTTTTTTCTTATCGTGTGCCAAAAATGCAATGTTCATAGAAACGCTCCTTCTTTAAAAAATTACCGGAGATCGATGGGCACCGGAATGCCGTGAATTCGTTTTGCGATGCGCTTGCAGGCCGCAGCCGCGCCCTTGCGGCTGTATTTCAGCAGCGGCGTTTCAAACGCGGCAGCTAGGGTGACATTTTCATCCTCCGGCACAACGCCCAGCAGGGGCAGTCCGGATTCGTCCATCACATCGTCGATGGTGCGCTTGGTCACTTCCAGCAGCTTTTTGCGCACCCGGTTGACGATGATGCGCACGGAATTTTTCTTCATCCGTTCCAGTTCCTGACCGGTACGGCCCGCGTCCCGGATGGCGGAGGGCTCGGGGTTGGTGACCAAAATGATTCGGTCAGCGTACTTGGCGCACAGCCGGAAGCCGGCGTCCAAACCTGCGGGCGCATCCAAAAAAGTATAGTCAAATTCTTTTCTCGCCTGACGGAGCATCTTGGCAAAAGCTTGCTCGTCCACATCCTCCGCCCGCAGATTCACGGGGGCGGTCAGAAAAGACAAATTGGGATACTGGGCATGTGTAGCAGCCTGGGACAATGTGTAACCGCCCCGGTAGACATCCGCAAAGCTCAACGCTCCGGCATCGCACAAAGCCAGGGAAATATCCAGATTGCGCAGGCCCACATCGCAGTCGATGCACAGCACTTTTTTGCCCAAAGCCGCCAGCGCGGTGGAAATACCGGCGCACAGGGAGGTCTTGCCGGTGCCGCCCTTGCCGGAGAGTACAGCGATCAGTTCGCCCATCTGCAAAGCCTCCTTTGCCCTTTAATGCCGTTATTATAAAGGAATTTCGCACAAATAGCAAGGGCTGAGACGCATTTTTTAGCAGATTTTTTCATCAGAATAACCAAATGCCCTGCCGCAAATCCAGTTTTTGGTCATCCGCTTGTCCCACTTTTTTGAGAATGTCATCGCGAGGCCCAACGGGCCGTGGCGATCTCCCGGTACGATGTTTGTTTTGCAATGCCTGTCGATGGATATTACCAGGAGATTGCCACGTCGCCTACGGCTCCTCGCAATGACATACGGGTATAATGAAGCGTTCACAAAATTTTTACCCAAAAAAGAAAATTACCCCTTGCATTTTTGAAATATTATGGTATGATAGTTTAGCACTCGGAAGAAAAGAGTGCTAAAAAGAGAAATAAAGGCAGGCAACTGCTACTACGAATAAGAATATGGAGGCAAAAGTATGAAACTCAGACCCATGGCAGACAATGTTCTGCTCAAAGCACACGAAGCCCCGGAATCCACGGCTTCCGGCATCATTCTGGCAACCACCAACAAGGAAAAGCCCGCGATCTACGAGGTCGTTTCCGCAGGTCCCGGCACCAAGGACGTGACCATGACCGTCAAGGCCGGTGACAAGGTGGTCGTCGGCAAGTTCGTCGGCAGTGAGATCAAGCTGGACGGCGAGGAATACAAGTTCGTCAAGCAGGATGACATCCTGGCTGTCGTGGTAGACTAAGGAGGAAATTGTTATGGCAAAAATGATCGTTTACGGCGAGGAAGCTCGCAGAAAATTGCAGGCAGGTATTGACCAGTTGGCCGATACCGTTAAGGTAACCCTGGGCCCCAAGGGCCGCAATGTTGTCCTGGGCCGCAAGTTCGGCGCTCCCCTGATCACCAACGACGGCGTGACCATCGCCAAGGAAGTGGAGCTGGAGGACGCATTCGAGAACATGGGTGCACAGCTCATCCGCGAAGTCGCCACCAAGACCAACGATGTTGCCGGTGACGGCACCACCACCGCAACCGTTCTGGCACAGGCCATCACCCGTGAGGGCTTGAAGAACCTGTCCGCCGGCGCAAACCCCATGGTGATGCGTAAGGGCATCGAGAAGGCTGTGGAAGCCGCTGTTGCCGCCATCAAAGAGCACTCCGTTCCCGTGAACGGCTCCGACGACATTGCAAGAGTCGGCACCGTTTCCTCCGGCGACGAGGCCATCGGTAAGCTGATCGCTGAGGCTATGGAAAAGGTTGGCACCGAGGGTGTTATCACCATCGAAGAGTCCAAGACTGCCGAAACCGGCCTGGATGTGGTAGAGGGCATGCAGTTTGACCGGGGCTACATCTCCCCCTACATGGTCACCGACACCGACAAGATGGAAGCTGTCATTGACGACGCTTATGTGCTGATCACCGACAAGAAGATATCCTCCATCCAGGAGCTGCTGCCCATTCTGGAGCCCATCGTTAAGGCAGGCAAGAAGATGGTCATCATCGCTGAGGATGTGGAGGGCGACGCTCTGGCAACCCTGCTGATGAACCGCCTGCGCGGCAACTTCAATGTGGTCTGTGTCAAGGCTCCCGGCTTCGGCGACCGCCGTAAGGAAATGCTGCAGGATATCGCCGTTCTCACCGGCGGTACTGTGATCTCCAGCCAGCTGAACATGGAGCTGACCGAGGCCAGCCTGAATGATCTGGGCCGCGCCCGTCAGGTCGTGGTCACCAAGGACAACACCACCATCGTGGACGGCGCAGGCGACACCGAGGCCATCAAGGCCCGCGCCCACCAGATCCGTTCTTCCATCGCAACCACCACTTCCGACTACGACCGCGAGAAGCTGCAGGAGCGTCTGGCGAAGCTGGCCGGCGGCGTAGCTGTGATCAAGGTTGGTGCTCAGACCGAGGTTGCCATGAAGGAGCAGAAGCTCCGTGTTGAGGACGCTCTGAACGCTACCCGTGCCGCTGTGGAAGAAGGCATCGTGGCCGGCGGCGGTACTGCTCAGGTCAACGCCATCGCCGCTGTTGAAAAGCTGGTCAGCACTCTGCACGGCGACGAAAAGACCGGCGCGAAGATCATCGCCATCGCTCTGCAGGCACCCATCCGCCAGATCGCGGAGAACGCCGGCGTGGACGGCAGCGTGGTCTACGAGAAGATCCGTTCCTCCAAGAAGGTGGGCTACGGCTACAACGCCTACACCGAGACCTATGTGGACATGATCGCTTCCGGCATCGTGGATCCCACCAAGGTGACCCGTTCCTCTCTGGAGAACGCCGCATCCATCGCTTCCTGCGTGCTGACCACCGAGACTCTGGTTGTGGATCAGCCCAATCCTGCCGCTGATGCAGCCGCTGCCGCAGCTGCCGCACAGGGCGGAATGTACTAAGATATTCTGAGCCGGGGGCGTTGGTGCGCCCCCGGGATTTTTATACCTTCCCCCGAGGGGAAGGTGGATTGTAAATTGCCCTTCGGCAATTTACAAGACGGAAGAGGAATACGGGCGGTAATTTATAAGTTTCAGAAATGTATAGACCTATTCCTATATCGTTTCTGCCGCCATTCCTCTCCCGCCCCCTGCGGGGGCACCCTCCCCCCGGGGGAGGGTATGTGCCCACAATCTGTTGACACACGCGCAAAATCCAGCTATAATTTAGTAAAATGGGGGTGTAGGCGGATGTTGTTACTGAGTGAAGCGCTGAATGGCCGCAGCGGCCACGAAGTGGGCCGTCAGCTGCTGGTGCGGCTGTACCGGCAGGCCACCGGAGAAGATCTGCCCACCATCGTCGCGACGGAAAACGGAAAACCCTATTTCCCGGGCATCCACTGGCATTTTTCCATTTCCCATACGGAGCATTACGCCTTTTGCGCCCTGAGCCAAAATAACATCGGCCTGGACGCGGAAGAAAAAGGGCGGAAAGTCAGCCCGACCATGGTGGAAAAATTCACCTCCGCCGTCGAAAAAAGTCGGCTGGGAGACGACCCCCAGGACGCATTTTTGCGTCTTTGGGTGCTGAAAGAGGCCCTCGCAAAGCTGACAGGCAAAGGGATCGGAAACTGGATGAAAAATACGGATTTCCACCCGTTTGACCAAAGAATACAGGAAATAAACGGCTGTTATGTTGCCGTTTTGGAGGATACTGATGCTGTTTGATACCCATGTACACCTGAATGACCCCTGCTTTGACGCGGACCGGGCCGAATTGATGGCCGCCCTGCCCCAAAAGGGGATCGGCCTTGCCATGAACGCCGGCTGCTCTCTGGAAACCTCCAAGCAGGCGCTCCAAATGGCCGCGCCCTATGACTGGCTGTATTGCTCCGTGGGCAGTCATCCCGACTCCGCGGACGAGGTCAACGAGGATGTAATCGAAGAATATCGAAAGTTATGTAAACTAGAATCCAAGGTCAAGGCCATCGGCGAGATCGGCCTGGACTACTATTACGAGGACATCCCCCGGGAGGTGCAGAAAAAGGCCTTCATCGCCCAGATGGAGCTGGCAAAAGAGCTGGATATGCCCGTCATCGTCCACGAACGGGACGCCCACGAGGACGGCATGAACATCATCCGCCAGTTCCCCACCGTCAAGGGCGTGTTCCATTGCTACTCCGGCTCGGCAGAAATGGCACGGCAGCTGACCAAGCTGGGCTGGTACATCGGCTTCACCGGCGTGCTCACCTTCAAAAACGCCCGGAAAGCCGTGGAGACGGCCCAGGCGATCCCTCTGGAACAGATCGTCATCGAGACCGACTGCCCCTTTATGGCCCCCGAGCCCTTCCGGGGCAAGCGGAACGACCCCTCTTTGGTCTACCGGGTAGCGGAAAAGCTGGCAGAGCTTCGGGGCATTACCCCGGAAGAAGCCCAACAAATCACCTTTGAAAACGGCAAGCGGCTGTATCGGATTGATTAAGGAGCGCATATGAAAAAACTCATCAAATACATCCTGTTCGTGCTTGCCATTGTGCTGGCGGATCAGTGGACAAAGTGGCTGGTGGTGGAAAACATCCCCCTGTACGGCCATGTGGATTTCATCCCCGGCTTTCTGGGCTTCACCTACACGCAAAACACCGGTGCGGCCTGGTCCATGCTCTCCGGTCAGCAATGGCTGTTTGTTTTGGTTTTCGCCATCCTGACCGCGCTTCTGTTGCTGGAATATTTCAAGTTCCGGATGCCCTTTACCACGGCGGAACGGTGGCTTATCGCCGCGGTCTACGGCGGCGGTCTGGGCAATGTGATCGACCGGGTGCGGCTGGGCTATGTGGTGGACATGATCCGCACGGAATTCATGGATTTTCCCGTGTTTAATGTGGCAGACTGCTTCATCTCCTGCGGCTGCATTTTGCTGATTTTGCATATGATCTTTTTCAACAAGGATTTCTGGAAGGAAGAGAAAAAATGACCCTTCATGTGGAGACCGCCGGGGAGCGACTGGACGCATATCTGGCCCGGACGGTGGAAAATCTGACCCGCTCCGCTGTGCAAAAGCTCATCGACGAGGGCTGTGTGCTGCGAAACGGCAAGGCCGCCAAGAAAAACGAAAAACTGAATCCCGGTGACGAGATCACCCTCACCATCCCCGAGCCCAAGGAGGTGGACATTGCCCCCACGGAGATGGCGTTGGACATCGTTTACGAGGACGAGGATGTGCTGGTGATCAACAAGCCCAAGGGGCTGGTGGTGCATCCTGCCGCCGGTCACAGCGACGACACCTTGGTCAACGGTCTGCTTTTCGCCAAGGGTGACCAGCTTTCCGGCATCAACGGGGAACTGCGCCCGGGAATCGTCCACCGAATCGACAAGGACACCTCCGGCCTGCTGGCGGTGGCAAAAAACGATTTTGCCCACCGGATGCTGGCATCCCAGCTGAAAGACCACACCATGGCCCGGACTTACGAGGCCATCGTCTGCGGCTCGTTCCGGGAGGACGGCGGCACCGTCAATGCCCCCATCGGACGGCATCCGTCGGACCGGAAGAAAATGTGCGTCACAGAGCGTAATTCCAAAAATGCGGTGACCCACTGGGAAGTGGTGGCCCGGTATCGTGGCTACACCCATGTGCGCTGCCGTCTGGAAACCGGCCGTACGCACCAGATCCGTGTGCACATGGCCCACATCGGCCATCCCATTTTGGGGGATGCCGTCTACGGACACAAAAAGCCGGAGCTGGGACAGTCCAGCCAATGCCTCCACGCCGGGGCGCTGTGCTTTCAGCATCCCCGGGATCAGCGTCCGGTGATGGTTTTTGCCCCCCTGCCGGAATATTTCACCCAGGTAATCGAAAAATTGGAGAGAATGGGATAATGGCGCTATTTTCTGACATTTTACTCACCGCGGATTTCGACCTTACGCTGACAGACCAAAACGGCCGTGTGCCAGCGCGCAATCTGGAAGCCATCCGCTATTTTATGGACAACGGCGGTGCGTTCACCGTCAACACAGGCCGCAGTCTGCCCCAATCCAGGCTGATTTTGGAGCAGATCCCCATGAACGCCCCCTTTTTGTGCTACAACGGCAGTCTGGCGGCGGAAAACGGACAGGTCATATTGGCCCACACCATCGATCTGCCCTTGGAGCAGACCCTCCGGGAAGTCTGCGAGGCGTTTCCCGATCTGAATGTGGATCTGCACGGCATGTCCGCCCACTTTGGCTTTCAGCCGGTGGGCTGCTGGGAGGAATACTACGCCGCCCGGGGAATTGAGTATCATCTGGCACAGTCCGGGATGGATTTCGGCCCGTTTTTGAAATTCAACGTCTACGGCGCGCTCCATGACGATACCTTTTATCAGGTCTTTTCCGGCACAGCCCAGGAGATGGCCCGGATCGACGAAGCCAAGGCCTGGCTGCAAGCAAAGTACGGGGACAAAATCGTGGTCTATCGGGCCGGCGCAAAGGTTTTGAATGTCCATTCCGCCGAGACCTCCAAGATCCGCACCGCCCGGGAGCTGCAAGCCAAGCTGGGACGGAAGATTTTGGTTTGCGTAGGCGACGCAGAGAACGATCTGACCATGCTGGAAGGGGCGGATTACGCCTTTTGTCCCAGCGACGGCGCGGTTGCCCATCTGTTTCCCAATGTGTGCCCCTGCGGCGACGGTGCTGTGGCAGATGTGATCTATAAAAAGATCCCGGCAATCCTGGAAAATAGGGCTTGACAAATACCCGTTCTTATGTTACGATTTTATGGCTGTAAACAGCCAGGTAGCGTATGCGCGGGTGTAGTTCAATGGTAGAACACCAGCCTTCCAAGCTGGATACGCGGGTCCGATTCCCGTCACCCGCTCCATCGAAATGCGCCAGTAGCTCAGCAGGATAGAGCAACTGCCTTCTAAGCAGTAGGTCGGGGGTTCGAATCCCTCCTGGCGTGCCAAGCAAAAACAGAAGGTAGCGTCCACTAAGGGTGTGTGTCGTATCCTGTTGCGGTTCCCAAAATTTCCTGTTCGCTATTTGCTCACGAAATTTTGACCGCAGCCACTCGCTCCCCTCCCTTTTTCCGCCCCCGGCGGCGGTCGGGTCGCTCCCCCTCCTGGCGTGCCAGTTTTATTTGAATATGGTGGGTGTAGTTCAATTGGCAGAGCACTGGATTGTGGTTCCAGGCGTTGTGGGTTCGAGTCCCATCACCCACCCCAGAAAAAGAAAGGAGACCTTTTGGTCTCCTTTCTTTTTCTATTTGGGGCGGTGATGGGACTCGAAAGGCCGTTAAGAAAAGTGTCCGGTGGACACTTTTTAGGCCGTGGGAGAGTCCATGGACAGATGACGGCAGGCGGTACGTCTGTTGGCATCTGTCCATTATCTTTCATACCTATTCCTTTCCTATTTCATGACACAAATGCAATCCCACCTTAAATCCCTCGCGAAATGCGGCGTCCTCGTAAGCACCACACAAATCATAAACCAAGCGAAAAAGATGATTTGACGCTTCAAAAGGGGTATCCTCAAAATACGGTGTAATTTCTTTCTGAATTGCTTTTATCTTTTCGCTTGCTACCGGATGTTCTTCTAAATAACACAACACCAAGTAATCCAAAATTCTCTGTACATCCTTTTGCTCACTAAAAAAGGGATTGTTTTTCAAATAAGCTTCCATTGTTTTCTCTCCATTCATTTATTTGGATGATAATATTATTATCACTCAAACGAATGATTTTGTCAAGTATTCATTTAATTGCATGATATGATTATTTTCATCCTGATAACAATGGAGTGATAACCATGTACTGCTATTCCCGTATCAAAGACCTGCGCGAGGACAAGGACTTGGTACAAAAAGAGGTCGCGGAGATTTTGAATATAACCACACAGCAATATTCCCTCTATGAACGCGGCGACCGGGAAATTCCTTTCCACCATGCGATCACCCTTGCGAACTTCTACCATGTATCCCTGGATTACATTGCCGGTCTGACCAATAATAAGAAAAGAAACTAACGGCAGAGTATTCTGCCGTTAGTTTTCCCCCTCATCCGGCAAAAATCAGAGATTTTTGCCACCTTCCCCCCAGGGGGAAGGCTTTTTTACTCTCCCTTCCAAAAAGCAATGAGGCCCGCAGCTGTCTGCGGGCCTCGTTGCAAGAAAAAGAGGAGATGAAAAATGAAAAAGAGATGTTATTTACCTATATCTTAATCGGAATTTGTGAATAAAAAAAGTGAATAATTGTTAAATAAGTATTAAGTTACTTGTTAATTTTTTATTTCTCCCCGGTTTTTCCCTTTACACTCCGCTTTTTTTGCGGTAAAATAGCATAAACAAAGGAGGCGACATCCATGGCAAACGACAGAGAACAGGAATTGGAGCGTCTGGAAAAAGAGCTTTTGGCGGACATCATGAAAGATGACGATCTGTTGGCGGATATCCCCATCGAATTGCTGGACACCACCCCCGCCAATTGGGACGATACCCAGATTTTTACCGACGAAGAATTGCTGAATCTTGATTTTGAGGAACCGGAGATCATCCCGGAACCCCCTGTGGAGGAGAGATCCGAACCTATGAAACGGGCAAGAAAGACGAAAAACAGCAAAAAAAGAGAAGACCGTTGGCTCGTCACCCTGATGGCCATTGCCAGCTTCCTCTGCATCGGCATCATCGCCGTGCTGATCTACTGGCTGGAAGTCTTTTTGAAGTAATGGCGGCGGCAACAACCCCCGTGGGCCGTTTCGCCCCCACGCCCTCCGGGCGTATGCACCTGGGAAATGTGTTCGCATTTCTGGTTGCATGGCTTTCCGTAAAGAGCCGGAACGGCGCGATCGTTCTGCGGATGGAGGATCTGGATACACAGCGCACCAGCGCGGAATTTGCCGAAATTCTGCGGCAGGATCTGCTGTGGCTGGGCCTTGACTGGGATGCGGAGACCGCCCCCCAAAGCCAGAGAAGCGATGTCTACGACCGCTATTTTTCCCAGCTGGAGGAAATGGGTCTGCTGTACCCCTGCTACTGCACACGGAGCCAGCTCCACAGCGTCAACGCGCCCCATCTGAGCGACGGCACCTATGTCTACCCCGGCACTTGCCGGAATTTGTCGAAGGCCGAAAAGGCCGCCTTTGACCGTCTGCCCGCCTGGCGTGTAAAAGTGCCGGCAAAGGAATATCACCTGACGGATCTGTGCCAGGGGCCGTTTTCCCAGGATCTTTCCACGGACTGCGGCGATTTTGTGGTGCGCCGGGCCGACGGCGTGTATGTGTATCAGCTGGCGGTCACCGTGGACGATGCCGAAGCCGGTGTCACCGAGGTGGTACGGGGCGTGGATCTTTTGGGCTCTGCACCGCGGCAGATGTATTTGCAGGAGCTCTTGGGCTTTCCACACCCGGCGTACGGTCATGTGCCGCTTTTAGTCGCGCCTGACGGACGGCGGCTGAGCAAGCGGGACAAGGATCTGGACCTGGGATTCCTGCGTCTGCACAAAAAGGCGGAAGAGATCATCGGCGCGCTGGCATACAGCAGTGGCCTGATGGATCGCAGCGAAGCCATCTCCGCCAAGGAGCTGGCGGCAGAATTTTCGTGGAAAAAGTTGGAAAAGGACAATATTCAGTTGCAAATAACCCTTTAACCCCCTTGAAAAGTTCCACAAAACATAGTATGATAAGCGCATCCACTACTTACAAGGAGAATTTATTATGGCTAAGAAACCCGTTTTGGTCGTTTTGGCCGCCGGTATGGGCAGTCGCTACGGCGGTCTGAAACAGATCGACCCCGTGGGATGCCAGGGAGAGGCGATTCTGGACTTTTCTCTGTTCGATGCCCATGAAGCAGGCTTTGAGACCGCCGTGATCATCATCAAGGAAGCCATCCGGGAGGATTTCATGTCCACCGTGGGCAAACGGCTGGAAAAATGCCCCATGGAGATCCGCTACGCCTATCAGGAGCTGGATGCCCTGCCCGCCGGCTATACTGTCCCGGCAGAGCGCACCAAGCCCTGGGGCACTTGTCACGCGGTGCTGTGCGCCAAGGACGCCATCGACGGCGCGCCCTTTGCTGTCATCAACGCTGATGATTACTATGGAAAATCCGCCTACAAGGTGCTCTATGACGCCCTGTGCAAGGCTGAGGACGGCGCAGTTTATGACTACTGCATGGTGGGCTATCTGCTGGGCAACACCGTCACCGACCACGGCAGCGTGGCCCGGGGCGTGTGTCAGACGGAAAACGGTCTGCTGACCCAGATCGTGGAGCGCACCAAGATCGAAAAATACGCCGGCGGCATCCATTTCACCGAGGACGGCGAAAACTGGACGGATGTGAGCGCGGACACCGTGGTTTCCATGAATATGTGGGGCTTCACCCCCAGCTTTCTGGATGAATTGCAGGCCCGGTTCCCCAATTTCCTGGACACTCTGGCAGCTGCCAATCCCACAAAGGCGGAGTATTTCCTGCCCCTGGCTGTGGAAAATCTGCTGCAAGAGAACAAGGCCACCGTCAAGGTGCTGCAGTCCCCGGACAAGTGGTACGGCGTGACCTATGCGGCGGATAAGCCCATGGTGGTCGCCGCATTGAAGGAGAAGACCGAAGCCGGTCTGTATCCCAATGGATTGTGGAAGTAAAAAAGATAATGGCCCGGTGCTTTCGCACCGGGCTGTTTTTATTGTATTTTTCTTAATTCGTCGTCAATGGCCGCTACTTGCCGTTGTAAGCGCTCAATTGCTCTTACTAACATTTTTCTTCGCAATCTCAATTCATCCACTCGGGATAAATACCAACGTTTACCGGCATGGTCGCAGTTATAGCAATCTTCCTCAGTACAATCTACACAGACATCTGGCAACGGGTTTGCTTTCAACCATTCCACAACACCACCTCCTGCCAATAGTATAGGCAAATCTTTGCTAATATTCAAGCAGTATTTTTCAGTAGATAATATACATATCTATTTGAAAGGTGGTGCAAGCCTATGATCAGTTATGATCCCCTATGGAAGACGATGAAAGAAAAAGGTGTTACAACTTATACCCTGATTTACAAAATGGGTTTTAGTGCATATACAATTACCAACTTAAAACGCAACAAAAGCATCACCATGAATACTATGGAAAAGCTTTGCAAAGTACTCCAATGTACGCCTAACGATATTGTTATGTTTTTAGAAGATTGAAAATAATGGCCCGGTGCTTTCGCACCGGGCTTTTTACCTTCCCCCCAAGGGGAAGGTTTTCTATTTTAACACAATTTTGCGCCGGCGGGGATGGAATCGTCGATCATGATCAGATTCAGCTTTTCCTCGCCCTTCTCGGTGTGGACAGCGCTCAGGAGCATACCGCAGCTGTCTCTTCCCATCATCTTCCGGGGGGGCAGGTTGGTGATGGCCACCAGGGTCTTGCCGATGAGTTCTTCCGGCTTGTAGTACTTGGCGATACCGGAAAGGATCTGCCGATCCGTGCCGGTGCCGTCATCCAAAGTAAACTGCAGCAGCTTGTCGGACTTCTTCACATTGACGCAGTCCTTGACCTTCACAGCCCGCAGATCGCTCTTACAGAAGGTGTCGAAATCCACCGTTTCCTCTGCGTAGGGCTCGATCTCCAGAGGAGGCAAGGCGGCCTTGGCCTTTTCTGCGTTGAAGGCATCGATCTCAGCCAGTTTCTTTTCCATGTCCAGACGGGCGAACAAGATCTCGCCTGCGCCCACATTGCTACCGGCAGTCAGGCCGCCAAAGGTGTTCAGGCTCTCCAAGCCGCCGTTTTCGCAATTGATCTGGCTGAGGATCCGGGCGGAAGTATCCGGCAGGAAAGGCTCCAGGGCAACCGCCGCAAAGCGGATGCACTCCAGCAGGTTATACAGCACCGTACCCAGACGGGGATGGTCGGCTTCATTCTTCGCCAACGCCCAGGGGGCGGTCTCGTCGATATACTTGTTTGCCCGGCGCAGCAACACGAAGATCTCGTCAATGGCGTCCGCAACCTTCAGCTCGTCCATCTTGGCCTTGACCTTGCCGGGCATTGCCAGAGCAACCGCTTTCAGGTCCTCATCCAGGGCAGCGGGCGTATTGGGCTCGCAGATCTTACCGCCGAAATACTTGTTGTCCATGGCAACAGTGCGGTTCACCAGGTTGCCCAGAATGTTGGCCAGCTCGCTGTTGATGCGCTCGATGATCAGCTCGTAGGTCATGATGCCGTCGGCGGCAAAGGGCATTTCATGCAGCACAAAGTAGCGCACCGCGTCTACGCCGAACATATTCACCAGGTCGTCGGCATAGATCACATTGCCCAGGCTCTTGGACATCTTGTCGCCCTTGACCAGCAGCCAGGGGTGGCCGAACACCTGCTTGGGCAGCTCCTCGCCCAGAGCCATGAGGAAAATGGGCCAATAAATGGTGTGGAAACGGACGATATCCTTGCCGATGAGATGCAGATCGGCAGGCCAAAATTTCTTGTACTGCGCCTCATGGTTGCCGTCAGGATCGTAGCCGCAGAAGGTGATATAGTTAGACAGGGCATCCAGCCATACATACACCACATGCTTGGGGTCGAAATCCACCTGCACGCCCCAGGTAAAGCTGGTACGGGACACGCACAGATCCTGCAAGCCGGGTTTCAGGAAGTTGTTGATCATCTCGTTTTTCCGGCTCTCGGGCTGGATGAACTCGGGATGGGACTCAATGTGCTCCATCAGCCGATCGGCATACTTGCTCATCTTGAAGAAGTAGGCCTCTTCCTCCGCATCCACGCACTCACGGCCACAGTCGGGGCATTTGCCCTCCACCAACTGGCTCTCTGTCCAGAAAGATTCGCAGGGTGTGCAATATTTGCCGGTGTACTTGCCCTTGTAGATGTCGCCCTGCTCGTACAGCCGCTTGAAGATCTTCTGCACCTTGGTCTTGTGCTCCGGGTCGGAGGTGCGGACGAAGCGATCATAAGTGGTGTTCATCAGATCCCAGATGTCCTTGATCTGACCGGCCACATTGTCCACATGCTCCTGGGGTGTGATGCCGGCGGCTTCCGCCTTTTGCTGGATCTTCTGACCGTGCTCGTCGGTGCCGGTCTGGAAGTATACATCGTATCCCTCCTGCCGCTTGTAACGGGCGATGGCATCCGCCAGAACCACCTCATAGGTGTTGCCGATGTGGGGTTTGGCAGAGGTATAGGCAATTGCCGTGGTAATATAATAGGGTTTCTTTTCGCTCATAATGTTCCTCCTAAAAAGTAAACGCCGCCCTTGCTGACGCAAGGGCGGCGAAAAATCGACGCGGTACCACCTTGTTTTGCAATACATGTCATAATGCCTTCCCCTGAGAGGAAGGTGGCCGAGCAAATGCGAGGCCGGAAGAGGAATACGGGAGAAAACTTTTGGGTTTTCACCGTTTCAAAGGCTTCCTCTAATGTCCAACCTTTCGCCGTTCCTCTCCCGCCCCCTTGCGGGGGCACCCTCCCCCCGGGGGAGGGTATGCGAGGTGCACACCTATAACAAATCTTGCCTTCATTGCGCAATAACGGGCGTACCCGGAGAGGCCTACCTATCGACCCCTCGGCTCCCAGGCCATGTTCCGCCGCCTCAACCGTACCCCCATCTCACCTACCGGGGCTCGCTGAACGCATCCGCGCGCGTACTCTCCTGTTCGTTGCCTTTTTGGTTATTTCTGCCGTATTATACCCCAAAAAACGGGGGTTGTCAATCCCCGACAACAACGCTGTCATTGCGAGGAACCCCGTAGGGGTGACGTGGCAATCTCCTGGTAGTACCTACCAAATTACCACATCGTACCGGGAGATCGCCACAGCCCTGACGGGCTTCGCGATGACATGCTATAAAGTTATCACTCTTGTTCCGCTTCTTCAGCTTCCTCAGTTTCTTCTGTTTCTGTTGTTTCTTCCAAGGCCGCCACTTGGTTGACAAACAGCTTTTCCGGGTCGTGCTTCCGGGTGGACAGCACGAACAGCGCGATCGCCGCGGCGATGGCAGTCACGCCCGCCAGGACCTGACTGACCCGGAGATCGCCCCACATGAGGCTGTCGGTACGCAGGCCCTCGATCATGGTGCGGCCCAGGCCATACCACAGAACATAGCCCAAAGCGATCTGGCCGTCATACTGCCGCTTTTTCGACAGGAAGTGCAGTGCCGCAAAACCTACTGCATTCCACAAAGATTCGTACAGGAAGGTAGGGTGATGATAGGTGGTCACACCTGTTGCGCTGTCAAACAGACCCATGCGGATAAACACTTCGGTCTCCGCACCAAAGGCCTCCCGGTTGAAGAAATTGCCCCAGCGACCCACGGACTGACCGATGAGAAAGCCCAACAGCACCAGATCCAGTACAGCCGCAAATTTTAGCTTTTTGAAATAGCAATATACCGCAATGCCGATCACCGCACCGATGATTCCGCCGTAAATGGCAATGCCGCCGTTCCAGATGTACAGTACGGAAATGGGATCGTCCGCAAACTGCTCCCACTCAAAAATGCAGTAATAGGCCCGGGCGCAAATAATCGCAAAGGGCACCACCCACAGCACGCCATCGGTGATGTCATCAGTCTTGATGCCGAACTGACGGCAACGCCGCCAGCCGTACAGCACCGCCATCATCAGGCCCAGACCGATGATCAGACCGTACAGGTGAAAGGAAAACGATCCGATCTCAATCACCCGGATGGGGTTAAACTCGATGCCGAAAAACGGGAACGAAATGGTTGTATAGTTGTTCATTTATGTTTCCTCCTTTGAGGTTGTTGGATACAATAAGGCCCACACAAAGCCTTCTCCTCGAGGAGAAGGTGCCGAGCATTGCGAGGCGGATGTGGTGGTGTCGCCTTTGGCGACAATTTGTATTTTACGGCTACTTCGCAGCCTACACCACATCAGTCAAAAATCAGAGATTTTTGCCAGCTTCTCCTCAAGGAGAAGCCTTGGTGTCACTTCGGATCAATTACCGACAGGGAACAGCGTTCTTCCGCAGCCACGCGGCGGATAAATTCCAGCACTTCCGCCGGTTGCACGGTTTCGTACACCTTGGGAAAATCAAAATAGTCAAAGCCGCTGAAATGGTAGGCACAGACCCGGAAGCAGGTGGAATCAAAGCTGTCCAGATCCCGGATGCGCCGCCCCATGGCGCTTCGCTTCATCCGCAGAAACGCTTCTTTTTCGATACCTTTTTCCATCAGTCGGGGTGCAGCCGCCAAAATGGCGTCCCGGACGGCAAATGCATCGTCGCTGTCGCCGCCGCAGCTGAGCATGGCGCAGCCGTCCACGGATTCGTAGCCGCCGCCGAAGGAAGAATCGATGAGTCCCTTCTCGTACAGCTCCAGATACAGCTCCGAGGACTCGCCAAACAGCACTTCCGCCGCCAGATCTCCCACGATCTCCGCCCGTGCCGCCCCTTCGCCCTCAGGCTCCGGCTCGGCTTTCAGGGCCATCTGGAAGGTGGGCATGGCCACCTCCATATTGGCGTGACAGTTCGCCTTTTCCACGGTCATTTCCTCCTGCCAGGGGCGCAGTTTCTGCCCGGCAGACCGTTTTGACCTGCCCAGTACCTTGTCCGCCACGGCGATCACTTCCTGTGCGTCCACATCGCCCACCACGCACAAAATCATGTTGGCAGGGGTGTAAAACGCCCGGTGGCAGATACTGAGCAGCTCCGGCGTGATTTCCCGTATGCTCTCCCGGCTGCCCAAAATGGGCACGCGGATGGGATGACTCTGGTACATGCACTGCATCAGATTTTCAAACACCTGACTGTCCGGCGTGTCCTGGTACATGCCGATCTCCTGGTCGATGATGCCCATTTCCCGCTGTACGCTTTCCTCCGGGAAATAGGGTGTGGACACAAATTCCAGCAAAAGCGCCAGACTTTCCCGGAAATTTTCCGAGCAGGTGAAATAGTAGGCGGTCATGTCGTAGCTGGTGAAGGCGTTGACATTCGCCCCCAGCGCCGCAAACTCCGCCGACACATCCCGACCCTGCAACTCGAACATCTTGTGCTCCAAAAAGTGGGCGATGCCTGCCGGCACATGATAGGTCTTTCCGTCCAGCTCAAAATCTGTATGGACAGCACCGAAATCCGTGACGAAATAGGCCATTTTCCGGGTAAAGCCCGGTCGATGTACCACCCGGACTGTCAGGCCGTTTTGGCAGACATGGCTGTGGACAGTCTCATCCAGTTTTTCATAATAGGTCGTGGTCATTGCCCTGCTCCTTTCAGCAGAAAACTGGAATGATAGGAAAGTGTATTCGCCACTTTGGTCACATCCGTCACCGTCACGGCACGGATGGCCCGGGCGTGGGCCTCGGGGCCTCTGGTCAGACCGCTGAGGGCAGCGGTGGCATAGTAGCCTTCAATGGCGCCGGGAGAATCGTGCACCGTGCGCAGAGCCGACAGCACGCCCTCCTTGGCTGCCGCCAGTTCTTCCTCCGTAATATCCCCGTTTTTGCAGGCTTCCAGCTGGGCCAGGATCTCCCGCCGGGCGGTTTCCTCATCGGATTCCTCCACACCGGCAGAGACCGTTACAAGGCCCTTGCTGCCGTAATACATGGAGCCAACGCTGTAACACAGGGACAACCGTTCCCGTACATTCATAAACAGCTTGCTGGTCATGCCGCTGCCGAACACCGCATTGAGTACCTGCATGGCGGCAAAATCCTCTGTGCGGTTGGTGATGGGCGTCACAAATCCCATACACAGCTTTGCCTGGGCAATGTCCAACTCCTCCGTCTCATGGCTTTCCTTTCCGCACCGCAGGGCGGTCTGCGGCGGCAGAGACACCGGCGCTCTTTGGATGCGCCCAAACTGCTTTTCCAGCAACCGGGCCACCCCTTCCGGCTCCGCGCTGCCCACATAAAACACCTGCACCGGGTACATTTCCAAAACCGTGCGGTAGTGTTCATACAAAGCGCGGGCCGTGATGGCTTCCACGTCCTTCGTCTCGCCCAGACGGGGCAGCCCAAAGGCATCCTCTTTGCACATATTTTTCAGCAGCTGCGACCCGGCGTAGACCCGTTTGTCGTTAAATTCCGCTTCGATGGTGGAGATCAGATTTTTCTTTTCGCTTTCCACAAAATCCCCAGAAAATCCGCCGTCTTCCAACACGGGATCCAGCAGCAGCTCAAAGACAAAATCCAGCATGGGCGCCAAAATTTCATCCCCGTCCAGGGCGAATTTGTCCTCCATGAAGTTGCAGTAAAAGCCGGTGGTCTGATAGTCTCCCACCCGGCGCACCGACGCGCTCACTGCCGCGCCGTAAAGGTCGTCCAGCCGCAAAGTGATGCTGCGCAGGTCGGGATGCTTTTCCGTTCCCCGGAGCAACACCGCCGGGAGCAAGGCGTTGTACGCCGATTCCCGTTTTTGCATGGGGCAGAGGAACTGGATGCTCAGCGCGCCCTGCTTAAAACGGGTATCCCGGTAACTGTAAAATTGTATGCCGCCGGGCAAAACCATGGGTTCCATACTGGGACTCCTTTTCATGTAGTAGGCCTATTATATAACAGTTTTTCCAAAATAGGAAGTGCCCCGAAGAAATTTAACATCTTTCCGGTTGCGAATTTTGCCCGGATAGGGTACAATGGAAGAAAACTACGTCATTGCGAACACAAGCCTTCTCCTTGAGGAGAAGGTGGCAGCCTGCAAGGGCTGACGGATGTGGTGGTGTCGCAAAGCGACAATTTACGGTTGCTTCGCAACCTACACCTCATCAGTCATTTGCTCATGCTTCGCAAATGCCAGCTTCCCCTCAAGGGGAAGCCTTTCACAATGACACCGTTTACGAGGAGGCGTTTTTATGGCATGGCTGGAAATCACCGTTTCTACCACCGCCGATTCCATCGATGATACCGCGGCTATGCTCACCGCCGCCGGATTTTCGGAACTGGTGCTGGAAGATCAGACCCAATTTGAAGATTTTCTGGAAGATAACCGGGCCTGCTGGGACTATATCGACGAGCAGTTACAGCAGCAATTACAGGGTCTTTCCCACATCAAGCTGTATCTGGACGAGACGGACACCCAAAGTCTTTCCCGTCTGCAAAGCATGGGGCTGGATATGACCGTAACCGCCCTGCCGGAAACGGACTGGGAAAACAGCTGGCAGGAGCATTATCCCGCCGTGGAGGTGGGGCAGAAGCTCATCGTTTTGCCCTACTGGCTGGCGGATGCCGACGAAAGCGGTCGCATCCCCGTGATTTTGGATCCCGGCCTGACCTTCGGCACCGGCGCCCACCCCTCCACCCAGATGGTGATGGAAGCCATGGAGGAGCGCCTTGCCCCCGGCAGTCATTGTCTGGACTTGGGCAGCGGAAGCGGTATCCTCTCCATCACCGCCCTGCGTCTGGGGGCGAAAACCGCCACCGGCGTGGACATTGACCCCAAGGCAGAGGACATCGCCCGGGAAAATGCCGCCTACAACGGCTTTTCCGCCCCGGCGTTCACCGCCTGTACCGGCGATGTCACCGCGGACAAAGGGCTGATGGACCGGCTGAATACCCAAAATTACGACACGGTGCTGGTAAATATCGTGGCGGATGTGATCATCCATCTGGCCCCCACGCTCCCTGCCTTTTTGCAGGAGCACAGCATTTTGATCTGCTCCGGAATTCTGGATACACGGCTTTCCGATGTGACCGCCGCCCTGGAAAAAGCCGGACTGGCCGTTATTGAAACCAAATCCAAGGAGGATTGGCGGTGCGTCATCGCCAAGAAATAAGCCTTATGACCATTCCTTACCGCGTCCGCCGTGGACTGCAACGATTTTTCATCACCGCCGGCGTGCTGGCTCTCGTCTGCATTGTCGCCTTTGGGGCGTGGATGCTGTGGCTGAGCCGCTATGTGGTGTATACCGACGATGGGGCAAAGCTGGATTTTTCCCTCACCTTTGACCACGCAGAGGGGGAGATCGCCCGTCCGCCGGAGGGGGGTATCGATGTATCCATCTCCTACGGCAACACCGACGATCTGGACAATCTGCCCTCGGAGACCCTTATGAAGCTGGAGGGCTGCACCGTCACCGCCGATATGCTGAAATCCGACAAATTTGCCGCCACCAAGGCCGCGCTGGATGCCCTTCCCGAGGGCTCGACAGTGCTGCTGGATGTGCGCAATGTCCGGGGCGAATTTTACTACACCTCGTCCCTCGGCCGGGCCGCCAACAAGGTGGACACCGCCGCTGTGGACACACTCATCCGGGATCTGCAGGCCAAAAACTGCTATCTGATCGCCCGTTTCCCCGCATTCCGGGACCGCTGGTATTTCCTCGAAGACGAAATGGGCCGGGTGCCCTACGGCCTGCCCCTGGCAGGGGGCAACGGCTCGCTGTGGGAGGATGTGAGCATCCAGGATCTGTCCCACTACTGGTTCAACCCCGCATCCACCGGCACGCTGAATTATCTGGTGCAGATCATCTCGGAAGTGAAAAGTCTGGGCTTTGACGAGGTGCTTCTTGACGATTTCCGCTTCCCCAATACGGAGAAGATCAGGTTTAACGGGGACAAATTGGAAGCGCTGAACAGCGCTGCCGAGACCCTGGTGCAGGCCTGCGCCACGGACAGCTTTGTGGTGTCCTTCGCCAGCTCTCAGATCACGCTGCCCAGCACCCGTTGCCGGATCTACATGGACGATGTGGCCGCGGCGGATATCCCGGAGTTGGTGGCATCTTTGAATTTGGAGACCCCGGAAACACAGCTGGTCTTCCTGACAGATCTGCTGGACACCCGTTTCACCGCCTACGGCGTTTTGCGTCCTTTGGAAATTGCAAACTAATTTCAACATCTGTCATTGCGAGGAACCGCCGAAGGCGGTGACGTGGCAATCTCCTGGTACAGTTCATCGGCACACTGTGCAACAGCAAACATCGTACCGGGAGATTCCCACGTCGGGCTTTCGCCCTCCTCGGAATGACACAGATGATGGTGCGGTGCACTTGGCAATGACGTGCATTTAATGGACTTTCCGCTGTTGCAGAGAACCGGACTGGATCACCGGGGGCTTGGGGTCGGCCACTTCCCAGGGGATGGGCTTCGTTTCTTCCTGTTTTTCTTCTTTCTTCACGACATTCCCTCCTTTTCCCCAGTTTTCCCCGGTGCAACAAATTTTATAATTTTTTCTTGCATTCGAAATGGTACAGCTATATAATAATGCTATATTTTGGAAATTTACGGAGGACTCAGTATGGCTAACAACATTCGTCCCGCATCCATGGAAAGAATCACCACTCCCGCCCTGGCTCAGGCGTTTATCGACGAGCAGGTGGCAGAAATCCGCGCCCAGGTGGGCGACAAAAAGGTCCTGCTGGCCCTCAGCGGCGGCGTGGATTCGTCCGTCGTGGCGGCTTTGCTGATCAAGGCCATTGGCCGTCAGCTGGTCTGCGTCCATGTGAACCACGGCCTCATGCGCAAGGGCGAAAGCGAGCAGGTCATTGAAGTGTTCGGCAAGGAGCTGGATGCCAATCTGATCTACATCGACGCCACCGACCGCTTTTTGGATCTGCTGGCCGGCGTGGCTGACCCGGAAAAGAAGCGCAAGATCATCGGCAACGAATTTATCAAGGTATTTGACGAGGAATCCGCCAAGCTGGAGGGCATTTCCTTCCTGGCCCAGGGCACGATCTACCCCGACATTCTGGAATCCGACGGCGTGAAGGCCCATCACAACGTGGGCGGTCTGCCGGAGGATATGCAGATGGAGCTGGTGGAGCCGGTGCGGCTTCTGTACAAGGACGAAGTCCGCGTAGTGGGCGAAGCATTGGGCCTGCCCCATGCCATGGTCTACCGTCAGCCCTTCCCCGGCCCCGGCCTGGGCGTGCGGTGTCTGGGTGCCATCACCCGGGATCGGCTCCACGCTCTGCGTGAGGCGGACGCCATTTTGCGTGAGGAATTCGACAATTGCGGTCTGGCGGAAAAGGTCTGGCAGTATTTCATCGCCGTGCCGGATTTCAAGAGCGTGGGCGTGCGTGACGGCAAGCGTTACGAGGGCTGGCCGGCCATCATCCGGGCGGTGAACACCACCGACGCCATGACCGCCACCATCGAGGAGATCCCCTACGAGGTCCTGCATAAGATCACCAGCCGCATCACCGCCGAGGTGGAAGGCATCAACCGGGTGCTGTACGATCTGACATTTAAACCTGTTGGTACGATCGAGTGGGAGTGAGTTTTGCAGAGCAAAACTCAGCTATGATTGCCTGATGCAAGTTATCAGTTATGATTGGCTTCGCCAAGTTATGAGTTGCCTTGCGGCAACGATGACTTTGTCTGGCAATCATATCATAACATTCGGCGGAGCCGAATTCATAACTCTACACTCATAACTAAAAGGTGAGGACATTATGGCAGACAGCATTTAAAGGGATAAATCAAAAACATTTGCCAAAGAAATCGTTTTCCTTTGTCGAAACCTTAAAGAAAAGAAAGTTGAAGGCGTTTTAATCAACCAATTGCTCAAAAGCGGCACTTCTGTTGGTGCTAATGTTCACGAAGCACAATACGCACAAAGTACAAAAGATTTTATTTCCAAATGTGAAATAGCACTCAAAGAGTGCAACGAAAGCGAATATTGGTTGAACCTTTTTTATGAAACAAATTCAATAGACGCAAATGAGTTTAAGAAGTTTCAAAGCGCTTGTATTGAACTGCGTAGAATGTTGGTTTCAACGGTAATCACTTTGAAAGCCAAAGGATAATACCTTCATGTTTTCTCTGATAAAAAACTAAGCTGCTCTGCTTTTATTAGCAGAGCAGCTTTTGTTATACGATCGTTTTGCGGAGCCATTCCAGGGTACATTCCACCATGTGCTCGCCCAGCTCCCGGCTCGCTTCCTTGGCGGACTGGGCAAACCACTCGGTGTTACGCTGACAGCGGCTCAGGTCCACCAGCTCCGGATATGTGCCCATCAGCAGACTGGTTTCCCACTTGCCGGCATGGTCAAAGCCGCCGCATTGGATCTGTGCCTCAGCGCCGATGAGGGGGATGACCTTGATATAGGAGAACGGATCATCTCCCGTGCCCAAATTTTCGTAATAAGCGGCATAAGCATCGCTGCCCCACCAGCCCTTGCCCATTTTTTCCTCCATGTACTCCATGGTCACCTTCTTTGCCGCCTTATGGCAGGCAATGGTCATGGGCATCAGGCCTGCGCCCTCGGTCTGATGATGGGGCACAAGATAGATATTCTTATGGCCGGCGTCGATCATGGATTTCAGGATACAGTAAAGATAATTGGTATACGCATCCTCATCCACATGGAAATGGCCGGGCTTGGGCCCACAGACCGCATAGGACGCCACACCGTACCAGACAGGGGGACAGACCACGATCTCCTTTTCCTTTTCCAGCTCCCGCAGACAGCCGGTCACCACCAGGGTATCCGTGCCGCAGGAGGCATGACGGGCGTGATATTCCAATGTGCCAATGGGGATCACAAAGGGGACTTTGCGATCCACGGCATCCCGGATCTCATCGTAAAGCATTTCGATCAGTTGCATACGTTTCTCTCCTTAGAAGAACAGCTCGGGACAGACCTCAGGGATCTCGGGACTGAGCATCTCAAAGCCGTTTTCCTTGACGGCAATGCCCTTTTCCCAGCGGACACCGAAGGTGTCGGCGGAAATATAGGTATCCACCTGATAGCACATGTTCTCCTTCAGGAAGTACTCAGAGGAGGTCTCGCACCAGGGCGCTTCCACCTCGATGATGCCGGTGCCGTGGAGAGGTCCGTAAACATAGTTCTTTTCATAGCCATGATCCACATAGTACTGATAGAAGCCCTTTGCAATATCGGCAGCCCAAACGCCGGCCTTGACCTGCTTTGCAGACCAGGTGTGGGCATCCCGGCAGAACTGCACGATGTCGCGGCGCTGGCCTTCCAGCTTGCCCAGACAGATGGGATAGCCGATGGCGGCAGAGTAGCCGTCGATCTTGGCGGACAGGTTCAGCTGGACGATATCACCCTTCTGGAATTCCCGGTAGGAAGAACGGGAGATGGCATGACGGGTGGAAGCCTCGGAGAAGACATACATGGGCAGGCCTTCATACTCCGCACCGTGCTCGTAAACCGCCTTCTGGGCCACGCCCACCATTTGAAGCTCGGTCATGCCGGGGCGGATGGCCTTGATGACCTCCTCGGTGGCGATGTTGGCGATGCGGTAGCCCTCCCGCAGGCAGGCCAGCTCGTTTTCCGTCTTGACGGAGCGCAGCTCCACCATGACCTTGCCGGCATCCACGATCTCCGCCTCGGGAAATGCGTCCCGGATGGCGTTGAAAATGGTAACGGAGGTATCCAGGAAGGATGCCACGCCGATGCGGATCTTCTTGCCGGTGACACCGATATACCGGAACACATCCGCAAAAGTATCGGGCTTCAGCTCGGGATAGGCAGGGTCAGCGCCCTCGCGGTAGGCCGTCAGGACAAAGGTCTTGTCCAGCTTGTTGCGGTCAGCGCCAAAAATCGCGGATTCGGGGCCCACCATCAGGGCAGCCCGGCCATCGGCGGAGATGGCAACGCCGCTGCGCTCGAACAGGGGCCAAAAACCGGAGAAATACCGGGGATTGGCGTAGTCAGCCTCGTTGCCGTTGACGATCAGGGCATCCAGGCCCTCCCGCTGCAGAATTTTCGCTGCACGGGCAACTCTTTCCTTGTACTCGTGATCGGGAATGCAAATTCTGGACATACTCATTTCCTCCTGTTATGTAAAAATTATTCACAGTATCCTGGGGTGGTATAAAAACTGACAGTTCTGGGCTCTGCCCTGCCATACTGGGCAACGATGGGCACATCACTTTCCAGCATAATGGCGTATTGTTCCTCAAATTTCGCGGTATAGGGGCCAAAGTCCTTTTCCTGATTTGTCCGCAGGCAGCGCACACGCATTGCCTCCACCTCTGCGGTAAAGCTGACCGGCTCCTTGTCCGTATAGATCAGCGTGACCTTGATCACGGCCTTTTTGTCCGACACATTGGTGATGATCACGGATTCATGGCCGGGGATCGGATTTTCGCCCACCGGCGGCAGCTCCGCATCCGGAAATATCCAAACTTTTTTACCGTAATTCATAGGCTATACTCCTTATTCCAGACTGATACACCCTCATTATATAGAAGATCCGCACCCTTGTATTTGCACAATCTAAATTTACTTTTGCACAATCGTCAACATATGTATTTTTTGCAATCTCTTTGTTGACTTTATATTCCCGCCATGCTAAAATTGACTGGCTGATATTCAGCATATTTCGCAAAGTGAGGTGGCCGCTTTATGTTCTTTACGCTTCAGCCACCCGTGATCCAGATCAACGTTTCCCGGATCGCCAATTTGCAGTATTTTGAGTTTTCCGATGCCTTTCACAGCATGCAGGATCGCCACAATTTCTGCGAGCTTCTGTATGTAGACAAGGGCTCTCTTTCCATTTTTGCGGAAAATTATTCGGGTATTCTGGGGGAAAATCAGGTGCTCATCCACCGGCCCAACGAGCTACATTCCCTTGCCGCCGACCATGCCGTTGCGCCCAATGTGATCATCATCGGTTTTGAGTGTGACAGCGAAAGTCTTTCCCCCTTTGCCCGGCAGCCCATCACCCTTTCCTCTGACCAGACCCGGGCCCTGTCTCGGATCATGCAGGAGGGCATGCGCATCTACGAGCCACCCTATAATGTGCCCAACACCGGCTATATGCCCAAGCGGGCGGAGTACCCCTTTGGGGCAGACCAGCTGATCAAGATCGGTTTGGAGGCGTTTCTCATTTCTCTTGTCCGCAGCTTCCATTCTGTTATCAGCGAAGCCGGGGCAGAGGGAAATATCCAATCCGTTCATCAGTACATAACGGAAAATTACCGCACGAAGATCACCCTTGCCAATCTGTGCTTTCTTTTCGGCATGAACAAAACAACCCTCTGCCGGGATTTCAAAGCTACCTACGATACCACCATTTTGGACTATATCAATACCCTCAGGATCCGGGAAGCAAAATCCTGCCTGAGGCAGGGAAAGCTCTCCATAACGGAGATTTCCGACATACTGGGATTCAGTTCCGTGCACTATTTTTGCCGGCTGTTCAAGCAGCAAACCGGACGGTCCCCAACGCAGTACATTAAGAATGTCCAATCTAAGTAAACATACCATCATATAAAAATTCTGGGGGGAACGATTATGGAAATCGGAGCACAACTTTACACAGTACGCCAGTACATGCAGAATTTGGATGATTTTGCCGCGACTTTGAAAAAGGTGGCTGCCATGGGCTTTAAGTCCGTTCAGGTATCCCTTGGCGCCGTATGCCCCTTTGAGCCGGAGTGGCTCCGGGATCAACTGCAGGAAAACGGTCTGGTCTGCGCCGTGACCCATGTAAAAAACATGGATGTGGTGGAAAATCTGGAGCAAGTCGTGAAGGAGCACGCCGTTTACGGCTGCCGGAACATCGGCATCGGCGGTATGCCCGGCCCCATGCGCAACACCCTGGAAGGTTACGAAGAATTCTGCAAGATGTACATCCCCGTGGCGGAAAAAATGCGGGATATGGGCGTGAAATTCCAATATCACAACCACGAATTTGAGTTTAACAAGGTGTACGGCACAAGCGTCATGGAGCGCATGATGGAGGACTTCCCCGCGGACAGTGTGGACTTTACACTGGACGTTGGCTGGGCCGATTTTGCCGGCGCAGACGTGCTGAAGCTGATCGACACCCTGTCCGGCCGCCTGTCCCGTATCCACTTGAAGGACCACGCAGACATCCCCGAAGACGGCAGCATTGAAGAAACCCGGGCGTATCTGCGGCCCATTTATGAGGGCAAAGCTCCCTATGACCTCTACATCCCCGCTCTGAAAAAGGCCGGCTGTGAGTATGCCCTGATCGAGCAGGATAAGTGCTATGATGAAGACCCCATGGACTGTCTGGAAAGAAGCCTGAGAAACATCCAGGCCCGGAACATTCTTTGATATGCATAACCAATGAAATTGCCACCCATCCGGGTGGCAATTTTCGTAGGGGCTGGCGCCCACGACAGCCCGTTGTGTTAAAAAACGTCCTTACGGGGCGTCGAAGGCGCCGCCCCCTACGAATATTTGCGCATAGGCGGTAGGTAGCCCGGGAAAATTCTTGCTATTTTGCTTCGTCGCAGCTATAATGTAAACAGAACAACCACAAGGAGCCGCTTATGCAGAAAAAGAAACATATTTTGTTGCTCACCACCGGCGGAACTATCGCTTCCGTAGCTGGGGGAGAGGGCTTGGAGCCCCACCGCGCCGGAATCATGGATGGGCAGATCGACGAGCTTCGCGCCTATTACGACATAACCGTCCGGGATATTATGTGCCTGGACTCCTCCAACATCCAGCCGGAGCAATGGCAGCAGATCGCAGAGGTGGTCTTTGCCTGCCGCAACGATTTCGACGGCATCGTGGTGTCCCACGGAACGGATACCATGGCCTACACCGCCTCCGCGGTGACCTTTATGCTGCCGGGGATCAATTTGCCGGTGGTGTTCACCGGCTCTCAGCTCCCTCTGCTGGATGTGCTCAGCGACGGCCCCGGCAATTTGCGCACCGCCTTTGCTATGGCGGCCTCCGGTCACCGGGGCGTATTTCTCGCCTTTGACCGAAAGGTCATGCGCGGCTGCCGGGCGGTGAAGGTACGGGCCTCCGGCTTTTCCGCCTTTGAGAGCGTCAATGCCCGGTACGCCGCCCAGGTCAGCAACCGGGGTCTGGAAGTGGACGAGGAAATCGTGCAGACGGGTGCCGCCGCACCCCAGCTGCTTACGCAGATCAGCAAGGATGTATTTTTGCTGAAGCTGACCCCCGGACTGTCGCCGGATATTTTTGAAACCCTGACTTCCATGGGATACAAGGGTATCGTGGTGGAGGCCTTCGGCCTTGGGGGCATCAATGTGCTGGGCTCCGGCCTGGATGGCATCCGCCGGGCAGTGGAAAAGGGCGTCAGCGTGGTGGTGACCACCCAATGTCTGTACGACAGCTCCGATCTTCGGGTCTATCAGGTGGGCAACAAGCTGCTGGAGCTGGGCGTGATCCAAGGTCGGGACATGACCACGGAAGCGGCCCTGACCAAGCTGATGTGGGCCCTGGGACAGGGCGTCACCGCCAAGGATATGCCTGCTCTGTTCGCCCAAAGTCTGGCAGGAGAAATTACGATTTGATTTCTCTTTTGCCTTTTGTACCGTTTTTATGTAGGGGCTGGCGCCCACGACAGCCCGTTGTGCATGAAAGTAAATTATCCTCGCGGGGCGTCGAAGGCGCCGCCCCCTACAATATAATTTTAGGGACTGCTGCAAATGGTGCAACAGTCCCTCTTTTGTATATTATTGTCTATGCAGAACTTTGCCCAGCGGGGTATACACACCCAGCAAGGCGGCGGTATAGACCCCTTGCAGGCCCAGGAAATAATCCGAATTTGCCCCGTTGATATAATAGGTAGGCGGGAACAGATACTGCACCGCGCGCAGCGCGCCCAGGTCGAAGAATATGGGGCATACCACCAGCATCCCCACCACCAGCATGGGCAGCAGCGTGCCCAGGGCGGTGATACTTCCGAAAACGCGGCGCACCGTCATGCAAAACAGGGCCGTGGACAGGGCATTGAGCAAAACCATCAGCAATTCCCGTCCCACACTCACCGTCAGCCCGGCGGTGAACAGGGCGATCAGCGCAACCACGGACACATTCAGCACCGCGATCAGCTGGCAGCCGAATTCCACCGCGCCCTTTCTTTTTTGGGGCACCAAGGAGAATGTTCCCAGTTTTTCGTCCTGCACATAGTACATGGCCGCCGCCAGTCCGCCCAGGACGATCACCACCGCCAGCAATCCCCGCACCGGGGACAGCAGGTAGTTGGCATTTTCTTCGGTTTCCTCTTTGATCTCGCCATCCAGATAGGCAAACTCAAAGAAGGTGGCCTCCGCCGCAAAATCCTCGTAATATTGCAGCAATTCCTCATCCGGCACGACCTCTGTTTCCGGCACATTTTGCCGCAGGTAGTCCAGATAAAAGGCTTGGGAGGTCTTGGCAAAGATCACACCGCTCAGCTTTTCCCGTACCAGCTTCAAGGGGATGGTGCTTTCTGCCTCGATGATCTGCACAAAGGCATTGCTCCGCTTGGGCGCTGCCGCGAAGCGGTTGATGGCCGCTTCCAGATCGTCATCGAAGATCCAGGCCGCATCCGCCTGCTGTCCGTTGACCATGGACTGCGCCTCCTGAGGATCGTCACAGATCACAAACCGGATCAGATCGCTGCCGTCTTTCAGCTCCTGCATGATCCGGGTCGCTGTGGGATCTTCCCCCTTGCAGGCCAGAGCAACGGTGAGCAGGCCGCTTTCCTCCCGGGCGACTGTGCCGTAGCCCATCACCAGCACGGGGATGAGCGCCAGGATCAGCAGAAACGTCACCTTTTTATACAGCCGCTTATTCAGCAAAAGGAACCATTTTCCTATATTTCTCATCCCGTCACCCCCTGACTCCGGTCACCTTGACCTGGCGGATCAGCATCGACCCTGCCAGGAACAGGCAGCCAAATCCCAAAAGTGCGGCCAGTGTCTCCGGGGAGTGGACACCCAAAATGCAGTTGCCCACCTGCTCCCGGGCGATACCCGTGGGCAGGAATTTGGCGATCTTCTGCACCGCATTCGGGAAAAAGGTGATGGGATACAGGCATCCGGACACGAAGCACAGCGCCAGAGTGACGAAAAACTGCATCAGCACGCCGCTGATCAGGTCGGATGCCGCCTCGTACATCAAAAAGCTCATGGCGCCCAGAGAGAACACCACCGGCAGGCATTGCAGGATCATCTGGCCGGAGATCTGAGATTCCGGGCGAAGGAGCAGCAGCACCAAAACCACGCAGGCGATGCCCAAAAGGCCCGCCATATACACCGCAAAATCGCACAAAACCTGGGCCCAGACCGGCCGGGAACGGGATTTCAGCATTCTGGCCATGGCCTGCTCCCGGCGGATCATCACCGGGGCGAAAATCAGGCAGATCAGCATAAACAGCACGATTCCCAGGCCGCTGATCAGATAGCCTTCCATGCCCAATCCGTCAAACACGCCGGATTCGGTCACTTTGTAGGCCTTGGAGCGGGAGATGATGAAATCCACATATTGCAGGCTGATATCGCCGATGGCCGCACCGGCATTGCCCCCGTTGGCACCTGCCGCCGCGCCTGCGCCGTAGATACCCTTCTGGGTGTGGGCGATCATGATCTCCACGATGCCGGTGAGCTCCTCCTTGATCATGGTCACCAAGCTGTCAGAGCCCACGCTGGCCACAAATTTCATAGGCAGAATGTTGCCGTACATGGCCGCATCCATAAAACCCTCCGGGAACTGGATAAACGCGGCGATCTTACCCCGGCGCAGAGCCGTTTCCGCCTCGTTTTCATCCATCTGGACGAATTGCACGGAAAAACGGGTGGAATCGAAGGACTGGACTGCCGCAAGACCCATTTGCATATAGGTATCCCCGGCGGTTCCCACAAGACCCACCTTGAATTTCGTCTGCTCGCCGTCTTCGTTGGTCATGTCCCCGATGGCATCGTAGGCCAGAGCCATGCAGCCGAACAGCACCGCCGCCACCAGCAACACCGGAGGCAGGATCCGGGCCAGCCGTTTGAGTTGTAAAAGCAAATACTTTTTCATATTACAGGCTCTCTACCAAGTTCTGAATGTCGCCGTCGTAATCAAAGGGCACCAGCACGCCGTCACGGATGATATACCAGGCGTCGCACAGATCCAGCTCCATCACATCGTGGGTAGTCAGCAGCAAAATGCCGCCGTTTTCCTTGTAGTGACGCAAATAGGCAGCGATGCTCTGCTTGCAGGCCAGATCCAGAGCCGCAGTGGGCTCGTCCAGCAGCAGAACCGGGGGATTGGTGGCCATGGCGCAGCCGATAGACAGGCGCTTTTTCATACCGCCGGACATTTTGGACACGGTCACGCCCAGAAATTCCGGGATCCCCAGCAGGGACAGCACGCCGTTTTCCAGTTCCTGCGCCATCTTTTTCTTGTCATACCACAAAAGCAGGTTGTCCCTGGCGGACAGTTCCTCGATCAGCGGCGTTCCCTGGGGGACATAACCCACCAAGCGGGCGTGCTCCCTTGCATTTTTCAGCAAGTCCGCACCGTCGCAGAGGAAACTGCCGTGGTCGCAGGACTGCACCCGGGCCAAAATGGACAGGAGCGTGGATTTTCCGCAGCCGTTTGCGCCCAGGATACCGATGCAGTGACCGCTTTCGGCCACCAGATTGATATCCTGCAAAACCTGCTTCTTTTTGTATTTTTTCGCGATGTTTTTAATTTCTATCTTCATGATATTTCCTCATGATAAAGTATTTGGCGCTGTGTCCAGCGCCAAATACCGATGTTTTGTTTTCTGTCATTGTTACAAATATGTCATCGCGAAGCCCGGCAGGGCTGTGGCGATCTCCCGGTACAGTGTGGCAACTCGGCAGGTTCTACCAGGAGATTGCCACGTCACCCCTTACGGGGTTCCTCGCAATGACATACAAGGCACGATAGATTTGCAAAATCAATCCGTGCTTACCTTTGGGGGTTCTTAGCCCCAGCCGTCGTCAGTGTAGCCGTAGTTGGGTTGGACAACAGCTTCCTGCTTAGGAGATTCTACCGCTGTAAAGAGAGCCTCGAAGAACTCGTATGCACCGGCCTTTTCCAGATTGTCCATAACTTTATCCATGACCAACTGCTCGGTCCAGCGCTCCAATGCGCTGCTGTCGGTGATATCCACAGCGTTGGAAGGTGCATCCAAAGAAGGACCGTTGGAATCAACAGCCTTCAGGGCGATGCCCAGAAGCACTTCGCTGTCGCCCAGGATGTTCAGAGCAATGCCGTCGGCAGACAGCTTGATCTCCAAAGCCAGATCGCCCAGCATGTCAGCAACCTCACCGGGGAACAGATCCATGTTGGGAGCCAGGGTGATGGTACCGGCTTCTTCATTCAGATCGGCGATCTTAATGGTCACCATGTCCATGTCCTGCATGGAAACAGTGTATGTACCGCTGGTCTTGCCGCCGGTCTTGGTGCCGGTGCCGGAGATCTTGAAGTCGTCGGTGTCGTCCACATCGCTGGGGATGGCAAACTCAAATGCGGTCTTGTTGCCCTCGGTGAGGGAGTAGAAGTACATCATGCCGCGCTCGCTGTCCTGCTCGGACATGCCATACATCTTCATGCCGATGACATTATGGTTCTTGTCAACATAGGTATCCACCTGGATGAAGCTCTCGGTATCGAACTCGGTCTCTGCTTCCAGTTCAGCCAGCAGATCCTCGATGCCTTCCTTGAAGTCCACATAGGCCTCATCAGCACCGATGTCCTCGCCGGCCATTTCCTCAACAGCCTTGGCAAAATCTTCGATAATTTTCTTCAGATCGGTATCGTCCTTGGCCTTGGTCAAAACGGACTTGACGATGTTCATAGCATCTTCTTCGTTGAGTTTCAGCGTCAGAACGGTGCATTCCTGGCTCACGCCGCCCACACTCAGGGTGGTGGTGGACTGATCCACATTTTTCAGGCCGTCCAGAACGATGGCCAGATAACGGTCCAGCACCTTGGTCAGGGTCTCTGCATCAGGCAGAGCATCTGCCAGCTCAGCCAGCATTGCGGTAGAAGACATGCCGCCGGTGATCACATTGGGGACATTCTCGCCGGTTGCGATCTTCAGCCACTGGTCGTTCAACTCGGGCAGACCGATATGCATAACGGAATCCGCCATGTTCATCAGCAGGTTTGCGGTGATGATGTGCTGACCCTTCAGGCCCAGAGCCATCTGGATGGCCTGCTTCTGGCCGTCCATGCCCAGATCCATATCCAGGCTGATCTCTTTCAGGAAAGAGATGTCCACAGGTGCTTCGCCGCCGAAAATCAGCTGCTCGAACAGATCCAGCGCGGTGTCGCCCACGGTGATGGTCATGTTCACCTTGGCGCCGCCGGACTGACTTGCCGCAGAGCTGTTACCCAGACCGGCCAGGAGCTCGCCGTAGACTTCGCCTACGGAGTCGATGGCATCGCCCAGGTTGTTTTCACCCAGCTTCTGCAGGTATTCCTCTTTTTCCAGACCTACATAGTCCAGAGCGTGGTTGTTGTCGCTGTCGGGGTTTTGGGTGTCAGTCGGCTGGCAGCCTGCCAGCATGGAAACGCTGCCCAAAATCAGTGTGGCCACCATGACCACGGACAAAACGGTTCTCAGTAACTTCTTCAATTCCATTTTACTGTCGATATGGCAGAGCCATATCTTCTCCCTTCTATAATTTATCCTCTGGGGGATAGTATCATTATATTGCAGTTTCCCTGAAATTGCAATACTTTTTTGGACACACAAAAAGATGTGTCATTATAGGAACAAAATGTAGGGGCTGGCGCCCACGACAGCCCGTTATGCAAAAAGGAAATTCTCCTTGCGGGGCGTCGAAGGCATAAACTAAGGTATGATTGCCTCCGGCAATCATCTATATTTTGGATCCGCTGCGCGGAGCACCACGCCCCCTACAAACATTGAATAAGAGAAGACTGAAAGAACCGGGCGTAAGCCCGGTTCTTTCAGTCTTCCAATTCATCCTCGCTGTCCAGCAGGACGGACATGGTCAGATTGTACACATCCTCCGCCTTTTTCTCGAACAGCCGGCTCAGGCGCACCGCCTGCCGCTGATCGGGAGCCATCAGCTCCAGGGTCATCAGGTTGCTGGTTTCGTCGTCCAACGACAGCAAAACGGAAAAATCGCCGCCCTCCCGGGGGATGATCTGGGTTTTCACAAAGCTGCTCCGGCGGATCTGCCGATTGAACCGGGCCACCGCATTTTCCGCCGCCTGTTTGACGGTAAACGCAATGGAATCTTCCGTCAGTTCGCCGGTCTCCCGGCCCTTGTCCGTGATCTCATAGCGTTCGCCCTCCAATTCCTTCAAATGGCCGGAGGCCACCATTTCCGGAATGGCAGTACAGACATCAAAATAACTCAAACAGTCATCCTGATAGCACAATTCATAAATTTCCTGGCTGGTCAGGGGGTAATTGGCCCGGGCGGTGACAAACAGCACCAGCACCTTCACATCCAGCATATCATGTATAAATCCAAGTCGTTGCACGTTGCATCACCTCATGCAACTATTATACCGCAAATACGGTAACAAATCAAGCACCATTGGAAAACCGGATACATATTGTGGAAAGAAAGGGTGATTTTATGGACACAACGGTGATTTTTCCCATGTCGGACAGCCCGGCCGTTTCCTTTGCCGCCCAGGCGCTGGAACAAGCGGGCGTAGCTGTGACGGCGGCACTTTCCCGGGCCACCCATGTGCTGTTTCCCGTACCCACAAAAGCGGAAAATATCCCCGACGGCGTGACGGTCATCGGGGGCAATCTGGATTTCCTGCCGGACGGGTTTCCCAAGATCGATCTGCTCCGGGACGAACAATATCTGGCGGAAAACGCCCATCTGACCGCCGACTGCGCTCTGCGTCTGCTGGGTGATCGATTGGGCGTGGCATTTCGTGGGTGTCCTGTTCTGGTCATCGGCTGGGGACGCATCGGCAAATGCCTGGCGGCCATGCTGAAAGCGTTGGAAGCGGCTGTGACGGTGGCGGCGCGAAAGCCGTCGGATCTGGGGATGCTGGCGGCTTTGGGCTACAAAGCGGTGGCGGTGTCGGAAATCGTACCGGAGCAATACCGGGCCATCGTCAACACCGCCCCTGCGCCCATATTGACAGAGGACGGCGACTACCTCCAAATCGATCTGGCATCCCGGCAGGGACTGGCAGGGGAGACGGTGATCTGGGCCCGGGGATTGCCGGGGAAGATGCTTCCGGAAAGCTCCGGAGCGCTGATCGCCCGGGGGATTTTGCGGCATTTGAAAGGGGGATCTGCATGACCGTCGGTTTTGCCATGTGCGGCTCGTTTTGTACATTTTCTCAGGTGTTTCCCGTGATGGAGCGCCTGGCGGCGGAATATCAGGTAATTCCCATTTTTTCGCCGGTTGCCTGCACCGTGGATTCCCGGTTCGGCACGGCGGAAAGCCACATCCGACGAGCCACGGAAATTTGCGGCACGGCGCCGTTGCATACCATCGAACAGGTGGAGCCCATCGGCCCGAAAAAGCTGCTGGATGCGCTGATCATTGCGCCCTGTACGGGGAATACGCTGTCCAAACTGGCCCACAGCGTTGCCGACACGGCAGTGACCATGGCGGCAAAGAGCCATCTGCGCAACGCCCGGCCCGTGGTGGTTGCCATCTCCACCAACGACGCTTTGGCCGGCGCGGCAGAGAATATCGGGCGGCTTCTGGTGCGGAAAAATTACTATTTCGTCCCCTTTGGACAGGACGATGCCCTGAATAAGCCCACCAGTCTGGTGGCGGATTTTGAAAAAATCCCCGCAACGCTTCATTTCGCGTTGCAGGGAAAGCAGATACAGCCATTGTTATTGGGGCGATAAACGCCCCCTCCCCCGGGGGGAGGGTGTCCGAACGAAGTGAGGTCGGGAGAGGAATGGCGGCAGAACCGACACAGGAATATGCCTATACAGCGATGATAGTCTAGCACTGTTGCCCGTATTCCTCTTCCGCCCCCTTACGGGGGCACCTTCCCCTCGGGGGAAGGTATGAGGGACGGCCAGAGGCCGTCCCCTACATTTTATCGTATTTTTTTGCCGTTCAGCACGGCTTCCACCAGTTTTTCTCCGTCGTAGCGGAGCTTCAGCAGGAAAAAGGGGGCATCCTGCCACAAAAGGTCGAGGAAAATCTGATCACCCTCCCACTTGGGCAGTTCATTCAGGAATTCCCGGCTGACCCACTTCAATTCACCCTCATTGCAGTCGGCGAGCTCGCCCTCGAAGCCGTCGGCGGTGAACAGGTACATGTGTTCGCCCTCCCATTTTCCATCGGTGAGGAAGGTGATCACGCCCCGGCATTTCCAGGATGTGAGGGTCAGGCCGGTCTCTTCTTTTGCTTCCCGGAGCAGGCACTCATCCGGGCTTTCCTCGCCCTCGAATTTGCCGCCGATGCCGATCCATTTGTCCTGGTTCATGTCGTTTTTCTTTTTGACCCGGTGGAGCATGAGTACCTCATCCCCCCGGAGTACATAGCATAATGTGGTGTTGTACATAGATACCTCCGTTTTCAAACCCTCCCCCCGGGGGAGGGTGGATTTCAATTTGACGCCAGGCAAATTGAAAGACGGGAGAGGAATGGCGGCAGAACCGATACGGCATATGCCTATACAGCGGTGGTTCCTCGACATTTCTCCCCGTATTCCTCTTCCGCCCCCTTGCGGGGGCACCTTCCCCTCGGGGGAAGGTATAATAGAATGCCCCAACCGGGAGGTTGGGGCATTTTGATTACTTTGCGTATTCCACAGCCTTGGTTTCCCGGATGACGTTGATCTTGATCTGGCCGGGGTATTCCAGCTCGGACTCGATCTTCTTGGCCACATCCCGGGCCAGCAGCACCATGTTGTCCTCGGATACCACCTCGGGCTTGACCATGATCCGCACCTCGCGGCCTGCCTGGATGGCGTAAGCCTTGTCCACGCCGGGGTAGGAACCGGTGAGCTCTTCCAGCTTCTGCAAGCGGCGGATGTAGTTTTCCACGTTCTCACGGCGGGCGCCGGGACGGGCAGCGGACACAGCGTCAGCAGCCTGAACCAGAACCGCGATGACGGTCTTGGGCTCTACATCGCCGTGGTGGGCCTCGATAGCGTTGACCACAACGGGATTTTCCTTGTACTTCCTGGCGATATCTGCGCCCAGCTGTACGTGGCTGCCCTCAACCTCATGGTCGATGGACTTGCCCAGGTCATGCAGCAGACCTGCGCGCTTGGCCAGAGCCACATCCACGCCCAGCTCCGCGGCCATCAGACCGGCGATGTGGGCAACCTCCATGGAGTGATTCAGCACATTCTGACCGTAGGAAGTACGGTACTTCTGACGGCCCAGGATCTTCACCAGCTCGGGGTTCAGGTTATGCACACCGGCCTCGTAGCAGGCGCGCTCGCCCTCTTCGCGGATGGTGCGGTCCACTTCCTTGCGGCTCTTTTCCACCATGTCCTCGATGCGGGTGGGGTGGATACGACCGTCGACGATCAGCTTTTCCAGTGCCAGACGGGCGATCTCCCGGCGCACCGGATCAAAGGAGCTGACAGTGATAGCCTCGGGGGTATCGTCAATGATCAGATCCACACCGGTGATGGTCTCCAAGGTGCGGATGTTCCGGCCCTCACGGCCGATGATGCGGCCCTTCATTTCGTCGTTGGGCAGAGCCACAACGGAAACGGTAGCCTCGGCGGCATGGTCGGCAGCGCAGCGCTGAATGGCGATGGAGAGGATCTCCCGGGCCTTTTCGTCGGCCTCGTCCTTCATCTGCTGCTCGATCTCCTTGATCTTGACTGCGGTCTCGTGGCGGACTTCCTCCTCCACGCTTTGCAGCAAGTGCTGCTTTGCCTGCTCCTGGGACAGACCGGAGATGATCTCCAGGGTCTTGACCTGGGAAGCCTTGATGGCATCCACCTCAGATTGTGCTTCTGCCACCTTTTGCAGCTTGGCTGCCAGTTCTTCTTCCTTCTTTTCAAAGGCTTCGCTCTTTTTATCCAGAGCGACTTCCTTTTGCTCCAAACGGCGCTCAGTTTTGCTCAGCTCCGCACGGCGCTCTTTGACTTCTTTTTCGTACTCTGTGCGAGATCTATGGATTTCGTCTTTGGCTTCCAGAAGCATTTCCTTCTTGCGGCTCTCACCGCTGCGGATGGCTTCATTGATCAGACGGGTAGCCTCTGCCTCCGCAGAGCCGATCTCCCGTTCAGCAACCTTTTTGCGGTAAACGATGCCGAAACCAAAGCCGACACCCAAACCCAAGGCAGAACCAGCGACGATCAGAATGATTGCGAGATACAATTCCATCATCTCTATGCGCACCTCCTTACTAGATTGGCAAAAGCCAACGGGGTGGGCGCAATGGTCCCATGTGCAATTTGTGATTGTGTAGCAACCCTTTTATTCACGGATGTCATTGCGAGGAGGACGAAGTCCGACGTGGCAATCTCCTGCTTCCGTTCATCGATACGGTATGCAGCAACAAACATCGTACTGGGAGATTCCCACGGCCCGTTGGGCCTCGGAATGACAGCACTGTCACATTGTGCGTGATATGCAGGGCCTGTAAACTCTAACAAACAACGCCATGAGGCGCAAAACGCTTGACCCGGCTTATGCCGGTTATGAATGAAACGCCAGTCTTACCCAGCGTACACTATACCGAGTACTATTGTACCTGTGGAAAGGAAGAATGTCAAGCACTTTTCGCCCACGCCAACGGAACATTGACAAAAATTTTCCTGCATGGTAAAATATGCAGGCAGGAATTAGGTGAAAATGCAACGACGTCAACTCATAGAATATTGTGGGAGGTATCTGCAATGGAACGAAAAGAAACGGCAATGCTTAGTAAAGTTGCCTTTATTGCGTTGATTCTGTGTTTGATTGTAGGTATTACCCTTACTATCCTCGATGTTATGGATATTCTGACGGGTATAGATCTTCTTTTGGATGTTATTTTTTGCGTTGGATGGTTATTATTGGGTATCGTACACTGGGAAAAGGAACGCCCACACTCAATCTTTTGCTTTATTTTTTTCGGACTTAAACTAATCTTTATATTTATATAATTGTCAATGTATATTTGCGGATATGGTGGAATTGGTAGACACGTTGGATTTAGGTTCCAATGAGCGATCGTACAGGTTCGAGTCCTGCTATCCGCACCATGAAAAGGGTTATCCCATTGGGGATAACCCTTTTTATCTTTGTAGAGAAGGACTCGAACCGATCTAAATGCAACAGTCCGGTGGACTGTTGCTCGCCGGGTCCCACCCCGGCGACACCATAATTTTCGCCATGGGTGAAAATGCAAATCGAGTCCTGCTATCCGCACCAATGAAAAAGACCGGCAAAAGCCGGTCTTTTTATTTGCTCAGGTGGGGCGGGTCTCCGTCAGCGTATATCCGCCGGAGCCGTTTTTCACCAGATAAAGCTTGTGCTTTGTATTGACTGTTTTGTAGGCTTCGGTAATATTGCGGAATTCGGGATGATCCACTACGAATTTGTAGGTCACCACCTCGTTGGGGTTATCAGACATCAAGGTAAACTCAAGTCCGTAGGGCAAACCCTGATAGATTTCCTTCGAGAGTGGCGCACTTGTGGAATTGATCTTTTCGCAGGTCATATCCGCATACAGGTAATACATCGGACTATAACCGGCTGTAATCGTGGACAACAGGCCGCTGTTCTGATAGTAATAAAGATCGTAAACATCCGGTGCCTGATAGTATTTTTCCGTGTAAGCAGAGACTGTGTAAAAATCACCGCTTGCGTTGTAGTGAACTGTGTTTTGCAAAGCAGAGGAGTTATTCTCCAGCTTTTGGAAGGGAGCCAAAAAACTGGTCGTATAGTATGTGTAGAAGGTGGGGCCGCTTCGGTTGATCTCCCAGAAGCGCTTGGAGCGTGGGGTGTGCATAGAAAGAGTTACGGTATACTCTTCCGTTTTGCCGCCCAGGGTGGTCGTACCCGTGGTAATGACATAGTCGGACCATGCGGTGGCTTCATAGGTGCTGCGCAGGCTGCCGTCGCTGCAGAATATTTCCTTGGGATCGACCACATTCTCCGGGACCACCCCGTCCCAATTGGGATCAGAGGGGATGATATGCTTGAGTTCTCCGTCCTCAATGTAGAAGATAAGCACATACCGATGGTCTGCCTCACCGTCAAACACTTTGAACTCCATGATGGGATAACGGTAGCTGGAATAATTGTTCGCAAACTCAGCATTGCAGTAATCCTCAACAGTTGCATTTACCTCTGCCTCGTAGTACCAATCGCCGGAGCCGTTGTCGTTTATGACAAGCCAAAGATTTTCGCCGGGTCTGTCGTAGATTTCCGTACCCAAATTATAGATCGGCATCTTTGCTCCGCAGATGTCGCATTTTCCCTTCTTCAAACCTGCGGAGGTTCTCTTGAAGGTATGGGTATGGGCCGTCATGGGTATCTTTTCGGTTTCTTTGTAGCCGCACACAGAGCAAACGCGGTATCTGCTGCCCTCAGAAGAAGCCGTCGCCTCTTTCGTTACTGTCCAATCTCCAAAGCTATGGCTTGCGGAGCTTTCCTTTTGTCCGCAGCTGCATTCCTTCCAGTGGAAGCCGGAATTGCTTTTCCAACTGCCGAATGTATGGGTGTGGGTGGTGGCAGGTATGACCTGCGTTTCCTCGTAGCCACACTCCGAACAGGTGCGGTATTTGCTGCCATCGGCAGAGGCCGTTGCCTCTTTTGTTACCGTCCAATCTCCAAAGCTATGGTTTGCAGGGCTTTCCTTTTGTCCGCAGCTACATTCCTTCCAATGGGACTCGCCATCGCTCTTCTGCTGGGTAAATGCGTGGGTATGGGCGGTGCCGGGAATGACTTGTGTTTCCTCGTAGCCACACTCCGAACAGGTGCGGCACTTACTTCCGTCGGTAGTTTCTGTTGCTTCCTGTGTTACCGTCCAATCTCCAAAGGCATGGGATGCAGAGCTTTCCTTTTCTCCGCAGCTGCATTCCTTCCAATGGGACTCGCCATCGCTCTTCTGCTGAGTAAATGCGTGGGTATGTGTGGTGTCAGAAATGCCGCCTTCACTGTCCGTTGGTGCGGAGTCGTTTTGCGGAGTCGCATTGCAGGCAACCAGGATAACGGTCATGGTTACAGCAGTTAAAAATAGAATCCATCGTTTTAACATAGGTTACCTCCCAAATTGAACAGAATAAGACATTTTTCCCAAATCTTCATACTTATTATATCTGTATACTGTAATATTTGTCAATACACCCTTGCCGTTTGCGCAAAAAAGACCGGCAAAAGCCGGTCTTTTATTTCAGCCATTGATCCAGAAAATCGTAACCCTGGCACAGTGCATCCCAAGTAGGGCGATGGCCGGTGGCGTGGTTGACGATCCTCAGTCGTTCCTGTGTATATCCGGGCGCTTTCTGCATCATTTCCCAACTGCGGTGATCATCATACTGGCCTGCCAGCAAGCAAAAGGGTTTGCCGCTGGTGATCCCCAACAAGGAAGAATGATCCAAACTCTCGTCCTTCAAAGCCTGCAAACGCTGACCCCAATACCAAGGCTCATTCCAGTTGGATTGATCCCAGCCCATACCGAAATCGCTGGCAAGGATCACACGTATCCGTTCATCCAGACAGCCGTTATAAAAGGCCATCTTGCCGCCCAGGGAATGTCCTGCGATGCCCAGGCGTTTTTCGTCCACCCGGGGATCTGCCGCCAGCAGATCTGTCAAAAGCCATGTATCTGCCACCAGCTTGCCCATTCCCGTCCAGTTGGGATGATCCCGCAGCAATGCCGCAGAAGCTTTCATCCAGCGGGAAAAATCTCCTCGGTCTTCATTCATTTTCAAATATGTTAAGTGATAAGCATCCGCGGATGCCACAGCATAACCTTTTTTCACCAGGTGGAGCATCATCTCAACGCCTTCATAACGGGGCAGCTGCTCGCCCGTGTCAGGCTCAAAGCCCAGCATCGCCTCGGGAAAATAGAAGGGAACCACCACGCCGGGAACCGGGCCGGTGATATTCTTCGGCAGCAGCAACAATACCCGCTGAAAAGTCCCGGGGCCATTGGCCTGGATATACAGCTCCCCGTCAAAATCCGGGTGATCGTATTTCCTGACAAGCTGCGCCGCAGGCGCATATTCGTAATGCTCCGGTATGCCCAAATAGCAGACCCACCGCTGTTTTATATTCTGATCCATGGTTTCCTCACTTATTTTTTCCAGTTTGCGGAAGAAAGTCACGGTCAAAATCAAAATCACCACTGCCGCCACGGCGTCGGCGATGGGCGCGGCCCAGAGAATTCCGTTGATGCCTGTACCCGGCTGGCTCTGCTCCAGACCGGCGGACAGGAAGATCGCCAAAAGCGTGAAGCACAGCAGATCCCGGACAAGGGAGGCCGTGACTGCCTGGAAGGACTTGCCGATGGACTGGAAGAAGACGGTGGTCATTTTCGTCAGCCCGGTGATGGTCACCAGGGAAAGATAAATGCGGAAGGTCTTTTTGGCGAACTCCATATACAGCTCGTCCCCGGCGCCGAAGAGGTTGATCACCAGCTCCGGCCAGAATTGGAAAATGGTGGTGGCGATCAGTCCCACAGCAATGGAGATCAGCAGCACAATGCGATAGGTCTGCCGTACCCGATCCAGCTTGCCTGCACCGTAGTTGTAACCGAAAATCGGCTGGCCTCCCAGCACGATGCCGGTGACGATATTGCCCACCACCGTGTAGACCTTGGTCTGGATGCTGAACACGGAAATGGGAATGTCCTGGCCGTAGGGGGACAGCGCGCCGTAGTGGGCCAGGGTCATGTTGCACACCAACGCCATGACCACAATGGAGATCTGGGTCACGAAGGTAGAAAGTCCCAGAGAGACCACTTCCTTCAAAACCGGCCAGTTGGGTAGGAAGCTCCGCGCCGTCAGCTTGAAGCACTTGGGACGGATGAAATACACCGCGCACAGCACAAAGGACACGATCTGTCCGATGGCGGTGGCCCAGGCCGCACCGGCGATGCCCCATTTTGCCACATAAATAAAGACGGGGTCCAGAATCACATTGATCACCGCGCCTGTGGACAGGGCGATCATGGCAAAGGCGGGACTGCCGTCCGCCCGGATCATGCTGTTCATCACATTGGACAGCAGATAGACGGGGAACGCGGCGGCGATGATCTGAAAATACTCCACAGCCATCTGCTCCGTCTGGTCGGACGCGCCAAACAGCCGCATCAGGGGCTGGGCGAAGATCAGGCACACAGCCCCGAGCAGAATGCTGATGATCGTGCTGACGGTGATGCCCGTACCCACACACTTGTGGGCCCGGTCGGAGTCGTTCCGCCCGGAGCAGATGCTCAAAAAGGACGCCGCGCCGTCACCGATGCACCAGGCGAAGGCGTTGGCAATGCAGATGATGGGAAAGGACACGCCGGTGGCGGCGTTGCCCAGATAGCCCAGCTCGCTGTTGCCGATGAAGATCTGGTCAACGATGTTGTAAAATGCGCCGATGAGCAGTCCCACGACGCAGGGGATGGAGAATTTCAACAAAAGTTTCGGGATCTTTTCCTCTCCCAGAAGCTGAATTTCCTGTTTTTTATCCATAATGCCTCCTTTTCCGGGCGCAAAAAAGCCGTAACAGCATCCCGCACCCACTTGGGCTTATAGGGAACTATTACGGTAGTTCGTAGAAACATTCATCCAATCATGAATATATATAAGCATTATTTCGTTTGCAGGAGCAGTATAGCACACTTCCCCTAAGAAATCAAGGAAAATTTTGCAGGAAAATGGACGGGCAATGGGCAATAGAGTGTAGGGGAGGTGGGAATTTGATAAGCGCGGTATGGCTGATGCTGGGAACGCTGCTGTACTCATTGCAGCTGTCCTCCGGCAGCTTTCCCCGGCCTTTGACGGCAAAGGAGGAGGCCTACTACCTGGAAAGGGCAGCCCAGGGCGACCTGGAAGCCCGGAATATTCTTGTGGAACGCAACCTGCGCCTGGTTGCTCATATTATGAAGAAGTATTACACCCAAACTTCCGACCAGGAAGACCTGATCTCCATCGGCACCATTGGGCTCATCAAGGGCATTTCCACATTCGACGCATCCAAGGGGGCCCGCCTGGCCACCTACGCCGCCCGTTGCGTGGAAAATGAAATTTTGATGCATTTTCGGGCGCAGAAAAAATCCAGTCAGGATGTGTCGTTGTCGGATTACATCGAAACCGGGAACGACGGGGCGGCGCTGTCGCTGATGGATGTGGTGGGAGAGGACACGGATCTGCTGGAAAAGATCTGCGCTCAGGAGCAGATCTGTCAGGTGCGCAGGGCCGTTTTGGAACGGTTGGACGACCGGGAACGGCAGGTGATCGTCCTGCGCTACGGTCTGGACGGCGCGCCGCCCCAACGCCAGCGAGAGGTGGCAAAAAATCTGAACATCAGCCGCAGTTATGTGTCCCGGATCGAAAAAAAGGCCCTGCAAAAGCTGAAATTGGCCCTGTCCGACAGCAAATGGCACGGCAACATGTAGAACGTTGCACCTTTTTCGGCCTGCGGAATACCATGGAATGAGCCCAGTGCTCAAAAATTTGATTTCGGAGGTAACGGTTATGTGTAACGGCAATGGCTTCTGTGGTGGCGGTATTTGGTGGATCATCATTCTCATTCTGTTGTTCTGCTGCTGCGGCAACGGTATGTGCGGCTGCGACAACGGCTGCGAGCGCACCTGCTGCTAAATGAAAAGAGGCACCCCAACCGGGGTGCCTTTAAAACCTTCCCCCGAGGGGAAGGTGCCGAACATGTTGCATAGCGCAGCGTTCAAAATCTACATGCTTGCCGGTGGCAAGCATACCTAAATACATGTGAGGCGGAAGAGGAATACGGGCAGTAACCCGAAAATTTAGGAAATGTATAGACATATTCCGGTCTCTGTTCTGCCGCCGTTCCTCTCCCGTCAGCCCTACGGGCTGCCACCCTCCCCCCGGGGGAGGGTATTTTATTCCGTAACCTTGGCATCCTCCATGGTCTTGCCCAAAGAATAGTAGAAAATACTGTCCCGGGCAGGGGAAAGACCGGGGAAGAGACCCCGTCGGCCATAGACCGCGTCGCTGCGCACCAAGATCGGGCACAGCCGTCCGTCGTCCATCACCAGCTTGTGCAGACTTTGGTAGTTGCCGCCGTCCGCCAGGGCTTCACTCATCATGGCAGTGGCCGCCACATTTGTGAGCCTGCCGTAATTCAGGTTTCCCTTTTCCGCAAAAAACGCCGTCAGATCCATGTTGGCGGAGAGCTTCGTCTGTCCCAAAAACAGGTCAAACTCGCCCCATTCCAGCTTGTTGAGATAATCCTGTCCGCTAACTTCCGGGATGGTGACCGTCAGTCCGGCGGCGGTGAGCATTTCTGCAATTGCCTGAGCCGTGCGCAGGCGCAGAGGATCGTCCCGGTTCACCAGCAGCACCACTTCCCGGCCAACAAATTGGGCATCCGCCACCGCCTGGGTGAAAATTTCCGGCTCATAGTCGTATTTTTCCGCCAGGGCCGTGCTGTAATAGGGAAAGGACGGGGACGCGGGCAGGGACGCACTGTGGGCAAAACCGCGGTAATATTTTTTCACCAGGGTATCCCGGTCGATGGCGTAGGTCAGAGCGCTGCGAACGGATTTATTGGAGAAAATCGGGCTGTCCAGATTGCAGGTCAGGTACACAAAAATGCCGTTTTCGCTTTCCCACAGCTCGTAATCTCCCCGGAAGTCCACATAATTATCGGTGCAGACCATGCTCACGCCGGAGAATTTGTAAAGGTCCCACAGCTCACTTTGGGTGGTGCCGTGGTACAAGGGGATGGTCTGCGCGCTCACCGGCAGGGCGGCATTACACCACCAGGCCGCCTGACGGCGCAGCTGCATACCGCTTGCGGTGCTTTCCAGAATGTAGGGACCGGTGCCCAGAGGGGTGGCAGAGTCGGTCTGGGAAGCTTTGATGATGGGGATGTCCAGCAAAAGGGGCAGATTGTTCATGGGCGTGGACAAAGTGATGACCACGCTGCCGCCCGCGGCGGCATCAATGCTCTTAATATGCTGAAAACGCCCGGAATAGAAGCCCTCTGCCCGGGCGGCGCGGAGACTGGCCACCACATCCGCGGCCGTCAGCGCCTGGCCGTCGGAAAAAGTGGCGTCTTCCAAGTAAAATGTCCATGTGCGCATATCGCTTGACACCTGGTAGGAACGACACAAAACGGGTGTTGCTTCATAATCCCCATTGATGGCAAACAATCCCTGGTAGATCAGCGACAGCAAGGCCCGGTTGTTCCGGTCGCTGGCGGTATAGGGGTGCAGACTGCCGTCCTTGTCGTAGGCAAGGCGCACTTCCCCCGTGACCTGGGTAACCGGCTGGGAGCTGGGGCTGGAGCCGTCTTGGAATCCGCCGCCGGTGGGAATATAGGCGTTTTCTTCGGCGCAGCCGGTCAACAGACAGACCAGCGCCAGAATTGCAAGCAAACGCTTCATCTTTTTCTCTCCTTGCACACGATGATGGCACCCTGGGAGCCTCGCTGACCCCGGGTGACACGGTGGGACCAGAACCGTTTATGCCGGCAGGCGGTGCATTCTTCGCTCACTTCTATGTGGCGGACACCGGCCCGGGTGAGGGCGTAGCGGTTCACTTCTTTTAAGTTTACATAATATTTTTCGTCCACGGGGCGGATATCCTTTTCCACCGCCGGTCCGAAGGTTTCCAGTATCGCCCCGGGCACTTCCCCGCCCACTTCAAAGCAGCAAAAGCCGATGTTCGGGCCAATAGCCGCCCGGATATTTTCAGGATCGCAGCCGAAAGCGGAGACCATGGTCTGCACCGCTTTTCCGGCAATGTCCATGGCTGTGCCGCGCCAGCCGGCGTGTACCGCGCCCACCGCCCCGGTGACAGGGTCGCTCAGTAAAATGGGCGTGCAGTCGGCGGTAAAAATCACCAAGGCAAGGCCGGGTTCGTTGGTCACTAGGCCGTCGCATTCCGGGTATTCGTGGTGGTCCAGGCCCAGGCAGTCCTGCTTTGTGACAACACGTACGATGTCCGAATGGATCTGGTGGGCCATGACGGTGTTTTTCACATCGTAACCCAAAGCATTTGCCAGAATTTCATGGTTTTTCGCCACATTTTCCGGCGCGTCGCCCCGGTGCATGCCGATGTTCAGACTGCTCAGATACCCCTGGCTCACACCCCCCAACCGGGTGGTGAAGCAGTGGGGTGCGGAAATGCCCTCGGCAGTAAGATATTCTAATGTTCCGAGTTTTTTTGATGTTATTGACATAGATTCTCCTGATTGTGCTTCTTGGCCCCCTCGCTGAGGGGGCTGTCAAAAATCTTCGATTTTTGACTGGGGAAGTTTCCTAATTAAAACGGGTCACTCCCCCTGTCAGCCTGTTCGGCTGACATCCCCCTCAAAGAGGGGGACAAGCTACGTTCGTAGATTTTTTGATCAATAACTGCACACACTCCACGGAAATTATTATCAATATCCCGATTACAAAATCGCACAATTTCCAGACCTTCCCATTCCAGAAGATTCGTTCTTTCCGCATCTTTCGCTTTTTGTTCTGGTTCATAATGTCCGCCACCATCCAATTCAATTACCAATGATGCTTTAGGACAATAGAAGTCCACAATATAACTTCCGATGGGCTTTTGCCTGTAAAATCTAACCTCTGCGTGCTTGCTGAGGTAGCAATACCATAGTTTTCTTTCCCATGGTGTCATTTCCCGGCGGAGTTTTCGGGCCTTGGGGACATTTGTATTGTTGTAGTACATAGAAATTACCTATTAGATCTGTTGCAGTCATTCTTGCCCCCTCGCTGAGGGGTACGGGGGGTTATTCCGCTGTCTTATCCTTCTGCATGCAGCATTTTTTATACTTCTTGCCGCTGCCGCAGGGGCAGGGATCGTTGGGACCTACTTTTTTGTCCTTGTTGCGGATGGGCTGCTTTTTCACCTGGGCATTATTCGCCGCGCCGGTGCCGGTCTCCTTTGCCACCTTTTCACGCTTCACTTCCTGCTGAGCCCGCAGCTGCACCAGGAACAGTCGGCGCACGGTCTCCTCACGGATGGAGTCCACCATGGCTTCAAACATGGTAAAGCCCTCTTCCTTGTAGGCCACCACCGGGTCATGCTGACCGTAGGCGCGCAAGCCGATGCCCTGTTTCAGATCGTCCATGGCATCGATGTGCTCCATCCACAGCTCGTCCACCACCCGGAGCATGATGACACGCTCCAGTTCCCGCATAACTTCCGCGCCATAGTGGGCTTCCTTCTGGGCGTAGACCGCCTCAGCCGCTTCGTAAACGGCATCCCCGAGCTCACTTTCCTTTGTGGGCATGGTCAGGCCCTTGGGCAGGCAGAAGCCCAGCGCGGTGGCGATGGTATTGACGGTGCCCTCGTTCACGCCGCCGTTTTCGGCGATGGCGTCGGCAACCGCGCTGTCCACAGTGCTGCGGAGCATGGACAGAATATTCTCCCGGAGATCCTCGCCGTCCAGCACTTTCTGCCGCTGGGCGTAGATGATCTGCCGCTGGGTGTTCATGACATTATCGTATTCCAGAACGTTCTTACGGGAACGGAAATGACGGCCTTCCACGCTCTTTTGGGCATTTTCCACCGCGCCGGAAAGGATCTTGGCATCGATGGGGGTGTCCTCATCCAGACCCATGGCATCCATCATGGCCATCACTCGTTCGGAAGAGAACAGGCGCATCAGATCGTCCTGCAGGCTCAGGTAGAACCGGCTCTCGCCCGGGTCGCCCTGACGGCCGGAACGGCCACGGAGCTGATTGTCGATACGCCGGGATTCATGGCGCTCCGTACCGATGATGAACAGACCGCCGGCCTCCTTGACCTTAACGGCTTCGTCGGCGATTTCGTCCTTAAACTTTGCCAGCAGCTCTTTATACTTTGCACGAACTGCCAGAATTTCCGGATCGTTGGTCTCTGCGTGGGAATCCGCCTCTGCCAGCAGTTCTTCCGGCAGGTCGGTCTTGCGCAGCTCGTTCTTGGCCAAAAACTCCGGGTTGCCGCCCAGCATGATGTCCGTACCACGGCCTGCCATGTTGGTGGCGATGGTCACCGCGCCGAATTTACCCGCCTGGGCCACGATCTGAGCTTCCACATCGTGATATTTGGCGTTCAAAACATGGTGGGGGATACCCTCACGCTTCAAAAGCTTGCTGAGCAGCTCACTTCTTTCAATGGACACCGTACCCACCAGCACCGGCTGACCCTTGGCATGGCAGGCCTTGACCTGCTCCACGATGGCCCGGTACTTGCCGGCCTCGGTTTTGTACACCACATCCGTGTGATCCTGACGGATCACCGGACGGTTGGTGGGGATCTCCACCACGTCCAGCTGATAAATGGTGGCAAATTCCGCTTCTTCCGTCAAGGCCGTGCCGGTCATGCCGGAGAGCTTGCCGTACAGACGGAAGAAATTCTGGAAGGTGATGGTCGCCAGGGTCTTGCTCTCCTCCGCAACCTTTACCCGTTCTTTGGCTTCGATGGCCTGGTGCAGACCCTCGTTGTAGCGGCGGCCGTACATGAGACGGCCTGTGAACTCGTCCACGATGATGATCTCGCCGTCTTTGATGACATAGTCGATGTCCTTTTTCATCAGACCCCGGGCCTTCATGGCCTGGTTGATGTGATGGGAAAGGGTGGTGTTTTCCGCGTCCGCCAGATTTTCCACATTGAAGTATTTTTCCGCCTTGGCGATGCCCTCGGCAGTCAGGGAAACGGTGCGGCTCTTTTCGTCCACAAAGTAGTCGCAGTCGTAATTATCATGAACTTCCTTGTCCTCGGTCTTGGCAAAGACCTTCTTGCGCAGGGTGGCAACGAAGGAGTCCGCCAGCTCATAGAGCTTGGAGGAATCCTCGCCCTTGCCGGAGATGATCAGGGGGGTACGGGCTTCGTCGATGAGGATGGAGTCCACCTCGTCCACGATGGCGAAGGCGTGACCGCGCTGCACCAGCTCCTGCTTGTAGATGGCCATATTGTCACGAAGATAGTCGAAGCCCAGCTCGTTGTTGGTGCAGTAGGTGATGTCTGCGGCGTAGCTGACCCGGCGCTCCGCAGGGCTCATACCGGGAATCACCAGACCCACGGAAAGGCCCATGTATTTATAGACCTTACCCATCCACTCGGACTGATATTTTGCAAGGTAGTCGTTGACGGTGACCACATGGACACCCTGACCGTTCAGGGCGTTGAGATAGCAGGGCAGAATGGCAACCAGGGTCTTACCTTCACCGGTCTTCATTTCCGCAATGCGGCCCTGATGCAGCACGATGCCGCCGATGAGCTGTACGGGATAGGGCTTCAGGCCCAGCACGCGCCAGGACGCTTCCCGAATAGCGGCAAAGGCCTCGGGCAAAATATCGTCAAGAGTCTCGCCCTCAGCAAGACGCTCTTTAAACTGGGCAGTCTTGCCCCGGAGCTCCTCCTCGGAAATTTTGGAATAGGGCTCTTCCAACGCCAGAATTTTGTTCACCAGCGGCTGGATCTTTTTAATTTCCCGGGCAGACCGGGTGCCGAAAATTTTAGAAAACAATCCCATATCAAGTTACCTCTCGGTTTCGTAATAGTCATTTTTGGCCGATTTTAACCATTATACCACAACTTTTCCAAAATTCATAGACTGTTTGTAAATTTGAATAGTTTTCCTGAATTGCGGAAATCTAACATAAACCCTCCCCCGGGGGGAGGGTGCCCCCGTAGGGGGCGGGAGAGGAACGGCGAAATGTTGGACATTTTAGGAAGTCTGTTAAACGGAGAAAACCTAAAAGCTTACTCCCGAATTCCTCTTCCGACCTCGCTATGCTCGGCCACCTTCCCCCCGGGGGAAGGTATATGGAAGGAAACGATATAGTATGCTCTTATCTTACATTCGCACGATCATTTTATATCTGGTGCTGATCGCCGTGATCCGGCTCATGGGCAAGCGGCAGATCGGACAGATGGAGCCGTCGGAATTCGTGGTGACCATGCTGGTGGCAAATCTGGCATCCATCCCCATGCAGGATGGGGGCATCCCCCTGTTTTCCGGTGTCGTGCCCATTTTGACGGTGCTGGGCGTGGAGCTTGTGCTCTCCGCCGCGTCCATGAGCAGCGTGTGGGTGCGCCGGGTGCTGTGCGGCAAGCCGGTGATCCTCATTGAAAACGGGCATATTCTTCAATCCGCCCTCCGGGCTACGCGCATCACCTTGGACGAACTGACCGGGCATCTCCGGGAAAAGGATGTGCTGGATGTGCGCGCTGTCCAGTACGCCATTTTGGAGACCAACGGCAACCTTTCCGTATTCCCCTGGCCCAAGGAAATGCCTGCATCCGCCAAGGATGCAGGCGTGCAGGTAAAGGGACAGCATCTGCCCATTTCCATCATCGAGGATGGCTATCTGTGCGAAGAAAACCTGGCGATCGCGAAAAAGGACAAAAAATGGGTGCAAAAAATCTTGAATGAACACCGCACCAGCCTAAAAGAAACCTGGCTCTTGACGGTGGACGAAAAGGGGCACATTGTGTGGATACCCAAGGAGGAGCGAAGATGAGCAGACTTTGGATCGGCGTTGGGCTGTTGGTGATTTTGCTGGCTTTGGGGTTGACAATGCTGTTTGTCAGCCGGGATTTCCATGAGGAATTTTCCACCGGTTTGGAAGAAGCCGGTCAGTTTGCCATGGCCGGCAACTGGACAGCGGCAGAAAAACAGTTGGCGAAAAGTCGGGAAAAATGGCAGAATTACCGGCGTTTTTGGGCGTCCTTTACCGACCACGAGCCGGTGGAGCAGGTGCAAAATCTGTTTTCCCAGCTGGAGCTGTTTCAGGCCCGGCGCTTGGAGGTGGAATTCGCATCCGCCTGCTATGCCCTTGCGGAATTGTCCGAGGCCATCGATGAATCCCACGCCCTGAGATGGTGGAGCGTGCTGTGATCATTGCCACACCAGTGTCATGCTTTGTAGGGGACGGCCCCTTGGACGTCCCGAAATGCCCAACTTGTTCACCGCGGGGCGTCGTGGGCGCCGCCCCCTACTATTCTAAATTCACTCCCTCTGCCATAGCAAGAATCGCCGCGCCAAGGGCGCGGACCGCCACTACGGCCTGGGTGTGGGTATCCCCGTTCGCCCCCACCTCCACCAAAATACTCCCCGCCGTCATATCCAGATTGAACCGCTGGGGCCTGAGCTGGATGGGCCGGGTGATGCCGGGATACATTTTTTCCAGTACCGCCGTCAATTTGACCCCAAGGGCCAGATTTTCCTGCCATCCGGTGTAGGAAACATTGTGATCCGTCCCGGCTACCAGCATGAGCTGAGCGCTGGACTGGGTACCCACGGTGGCCATGGTGGTGAGCTGGGGCTCTTCCTCAAAATCCAGAGCATCCCTGTGCAGGTCGATGACCATGCAGATAGACGGAAACGCCTCCAAATAAGCCCGGATGGTCTGCCGGGCGTGGTCGTAGGAGCCGTTATAGGAGGGATAGTCGTGGAGGGTGCGGTCATGAAGCACGGAGATCCCCCCGGCGGTGAGCACACGGGCCAACTCCTCGCCGATGGAGACCATATTATACGACGCGTTGAAGGTACGGTAGTCGCTGTCCTCCTCGTAGATCTGCCCCGGCTCTTTGGTGTAGCTCTCCGTGGCGTGGGTGTGGATGATCAGCACCGTGGGCTGACTTCCGGTTAAATCCCAATTTAACTGGGAGAGCAGTAATTCCTGGATGTTCGGCCCATAGCCAACAAGGTCATTTAATTTTACCGCTTCTGCATCCGCGGCGGTGAGAACCAGCCCGGAGGGCGTCTGCGTCTGGGGATTTGTTGGGTTTGGCGCGGTGGGACGGGGCGTTTCCGGGGCGGATGCGCTGGGATAACGGACCACCCGTCCCGTTTGCAGATACACAAGAAAGGACAGCATATCCCCATTCTGCAGGGGCTGGATGCCTATCGCAGACAGAAGGCGCAGGATCAGCGCCAGCACCACCGCGCAAACGCCGATGGAGAGAACTTCCTTCCGTTGAAACATCATAACCCCCCCTAAATTCTCCATGTCATTGCGAGGGACCCTGAGCGTAGCCAGGGGACCGTGGCAATCTCCCGGTAGTGTCTACCGATTTGCGATATTGTACCAGGAGATCGCCACGTCGGGCATTCGCCCTCCTCGCGATGACATATGCTTTCATATACAAAAATGGCCTGTTGCTTATTGCAACAGGCCATTTGTTTATCGTCCTTGGGGACGCCATTTGGGGCGCTCCCGCAATTCCAGCCGCAAATTTTGGAAAAATTCCGAAAGTAAAGCAGAGGATTCTTCTTCCAGAAGTCCCTGCTCCGCAGACGGGTGATGGTTGAAATCCATGGAGAAAATGTCACACACCGAGCCGCAGGCACCGCATTTTTTATCCGCCGCGCCGAAAACCACCCGGGGGATCCGGGCGTTGACGATGGCACCGGCGCACATGGGACAGGGCTCCAGAGTCACATACAGGGTGCAGTCCCACAGCCGCCAGCCACCCAGATTGTTACAGGCATCGTGGATGGCTTCGATCTCCGCATGGGCCAGGGCATTTTTGCCCTCTTCCCGGCGGTTGCGTCCCCGGCCGACGATCTCGCCGCCCCGAGCGATGACGCAGCCCACCGGCACTTCACCGGCATCGCGCGCTTCCTTTGCCAGCTCCAGCGCGGCTTTCATCAGTTCCATATCTTCCACAGGTCCACCCCCTTGGCGTTTTTTCTATCATAACCCAGATCGAAAATTTCGTCAAGTAGGGGCGGCAACCTGCCGCCCGAAAGGCTTCCCCTTGAGGGGAAGCTGGCATTTGCGAGACACGAGCAAATGACTGATGAGGTGTAGGCTGTGAAACAGCCGTAAAAAATTCCTTGTCGCTTGCGCGACACCACCACATCCGGCAAAAATCAAAGATTTTTGCCACCTTCTCCTCAAGGAGAAGGCTTTAATTCCCCATCAGTAAAGCAGCAAAAATTACCGCCAGTTCTTCCCGGGAGAGGGGGCGTTTCGGTCGGCTTTCCAGGCGGTTGTCCGCATCTGCCAGCAGATTGTCCATTGCCGATTCTGCCGTTTGCAGTTCCTCCGGTGTGGGAGAGCCTGTCAGCAGATAATCCACCGTTACATGGAACAGTCGGCTCATGGCCACCAAAATCTCCCCGGAGGGCTCCCGGCGGCCCTGCTCGTACATTCCCACGGCGCTGGGACTGACCTGCAATAATTCCGCCAGTTGCCCCTGGCTCCAGCCAGCCGCCCGGCGCAACGCCGCGATCCGCGCACCTAACATAGTATCCCTCCCCTGAAACCCAGAGACGGGTTTTCCGTCCCGTTTCGGGCGGCAAAACGCCGCCCCTACAACATCAAATCAGAATTGTGAACACAGCATAGCAAACTTGTGCAGAAAAGTTTGGTGTATTTTGCCGCATACACGTTTCGACGGACATCACACAATCCGTGTAATACAATAGGAGCGTGATCCCATCATACCAAAGAGGAGGAAATGTTATGTTAACCAAAATAGAACCTGTTTTATACATAGACACCCAAGCCCAAAAGCCTGCCGCCTTTTGCCCGGAGTGCGGCGGCGAACTGTACGCCCCCAGCCTGATTTGTATCCGGTGCGAAAAAAGATGCTGTCCTTGCAGGAAATGAGCCGGGAATACGAAAGATCCGCAGCGCTGCTCCGGACACGCCTGCGCCGGCTTCGGCAGGAACTGGCGGCAGCGGAGGATCCGGAGGAGATCTGGCATCTGAAACGGCGGATCCTGGAGCTGACACCCATGCTCACCCAAATGAACGAACTAGCGGAGCTGACCGCACATTACTACGAAAGGGGGTACTACCGCAGTGAAAAATACACTCTTTAATGACTATCAGGGGCCCCGTCTGCCCCGGCAGGTGCAGCTGAAACGGGTGAAAAATGTCATCGAGCAGGAGCTGACACCCCTGCAGCGGGAAACGGTGCTGGCATATTATTTTCAGGGCTTGAATATATGTCAGATTGCCCAGGAGCGGGGCGTAAACAAAAGCACCGTCTGCCGCACATTGCACAGGGCGGAGAAGCGCCTGCAACGCTGTCTGCGGTATTAAAATTAAACAATCCGTAAATTTTACCTGGGTTTGGTTGCATGTATGGAAATTTTGGCCTATAATTAAAGAGGCTTCTCCTCGAGGAGAAGCTGTCACCGCAGGTGACTGATGAGGTGTAGGTTGCAAAGCAACTGTTATGAGCCTTTCAGAACGCCACCTCATCCGTCAAAGATCAAAGATTTTTGCCACCTTCCCCTCAAGGGGAAGGCTTTGCAGTGCTACTAAGAAAAAGGGTGATTTTCTATGAACCGAATCAAGCAGGCGCTGGCGCGCTTCATGGCCGGCCGCTACGGCACGGACAAACTGAATATGTGGATTTTGGGCGCAGGCGTGGCGGTGTGTCTGGTTTCTGTGTTCATCAACTTCCCGCCGGTCAATCTTGGACTGACCACGGTCTCTTATATTCTGATGATCTGGGCCATTTTCCGCACCTTTTCCCGGAACACCTACAAGCGGTATCGGGAAAACCGCCGATTTTTGATGCTTCTCGACCGAATCAAGGACCGCCAGCACCGGTATTTCGACTGCCCCAAATGCCGCCAGCCGGTGCGTGTGCCCCGGGGCAAGGGCAAGATCATGATCACCTGCCCCAAATGTAGGGAAAAATTCCAGAAGAAGACATAAATATAACCCTCCCCCAAGGGGGAGGGTGGATTTTTGCGAAGCAAAAAGACGGGTGAGGGGCAATAAGACTACCCCTCATCCGCCTCACATCCGTTCGGCACCTTCCCCCCAGGGGGAAGTTTTTTTATTTCTCCTCTTCCGGGACGAAGCTGATGGTCAAATCTTTGAGCTTGCTGTTCAGTCTCGTGAATTTCACCCCGGCGGCGGTGAGCATCCGCTTGGAGGCGATGTTTTCCATGCTGTCCTTGTACTTATCGGACAAATACACCACTTCCTTCACGCCGCTCTGGATGATCGCCTTGGCGCACTCGTTGCAGGGAAATAGCGCTACATACACCCGGCTGCCCCGCAGGTCACGGCCGTTGGCGTTGAGGATGGCGTTCAGCTCCGCGTGGACCACATAGGGGTACTTGGTGTCGTCTCCCTCACGACCCCAGGGGAACTCATCGTCGGAACAGCCCTTGGGCATACCGTTGTAGCCGGTGGAAATAATAATATTATCCTGGGACACGATGCAGGCGCCCACCTGGGTGCTGGGATCCTTGCTCCGCTTGGCCGCCAGCATGGCGATGCCCATAAAATATTCGTCCCAACTGATATAATCCGTGCGTTTCATGGCAAATCCTCCCTTTTTTGTCTAGTATAGCAAACAGGGAAAACGGTGTCAAGGAAAAGACAGATAGGTTTGTCCCGGCGTGATCTTCGTGCCCCGAAGCTGGGCCAGACGGGACGCGGTGACAAAGGTAAAGCCCTCTTGATGCAATCGGTCAACGATGGCAAGAGCCGCATCCACGGAAGAATCGGAAAGGTCGTGCAGCAGAATCACATCTCCATCCTGTACCTGGCTGATCACCGCCGCTTCCACCGCCGCCGCGTCGTGCACCGCCCAATCCCGGGGGTCTACAGACCATAAGAGCAGGGCAAGGCCCTTTCGTTTCGCTACACGGGATACCACCGCCGTTGCGTTTCCCCCCGGCGGACGCAAAAACGCAGGGGTGCAGCCCTCCGGGAGCAGTTTTTCCGTGTTCACGATCTCTTTGGTGATCTCCCAGTCGGTCATGGCGGCCATGTTGTCATGGCTGTAACCGTGCAGACCGATCTCATGCCCGGCATCGAAGATCTGCCGGGCCAGCTCCGGATAGATTTTTAATCGGTATCCGCACAGCAAAAATGTGGCCTGCACATCCCGTTCTTCCAGTCCCTGCAAAAGCCGACGGGTGAAACGCCCCGACGGGCCGTCATCGAAGGTCAGGGCAACATGTTTTGTTTCCTCCGCCCGGGCTGTAGGAATAGCCAACAGGCTGAAGCATAAAATTATGGACAATATCCGCCGCATTTTGTCACCCCTATTTTAATCGCTTACTTTTTAACCCTCCCCCGGGGGGAGGGTGGCTTTTTGCGAAGCAAAAAGCCGGGAGAGGAACGGCGGCAGAACCAGCATAGAAATATGCCTATACATTTTCCATATTTATAGATGCTCGCCCGCATTCCTCTTCCGTCACCGCCTGAGGCGGTGACACCTTCCCCCCGGGGGAAGGTGTTTTTTCAGCATCCTGCTTTACTTTTCCCGGAAAAATTGATATAATGCAAAAAATGAGGAAAAGAGGCGGCCTATGGGACGGGAATTTGAACTGAAATACGCCGCTGCCCCGGAAAAGCTGGCGGCAATCCGCCAAATGTGGGAAAATTGGGAAAGGATTTCCATGGAAACCACTTATTTCGACACCCGGGACAGCGCGCTGTCAGCCAAGCATTGCACCCTGCGCTGCCGTATGGAAAACGGCGTTTCCGTCTGCACCATGAAGACCCCCATCGCCGGTTTCGGACGGGGCGAGTGGGACAAAAAAGCCGATTGGTGTGCCAAAACGGTGGCGGAGCTGTTCGAAAAAGCCGGTCGGGAGCCCATCGCCTTTGACGCTTTGCACCCTGTGTGCGGCGCAAAGTTCACCCGGTTGGCAAAAACCGTGGAGATCCCCGGCTGCACCGTGGAAATCGCATTGGATGAGGGCGTTTTGATGGGCGGCGGTCGGCAGATCCCCCTTTGCGAGGTGGAAGTGGAATTCAAGGCCGGAGACGAAAACGCGGCCGTTTTATGGGCAAAATCCCTGGCGGCAAAATTCGACTTACAGCCGGAAAACCAAAGCAAATTCCGTCGGGCATCTCTGCTTGCCAAAGGAGAATAATATGGGACATTTTTCCGCACTTTTTGAAAAATATGACCGTCTGGTGCTGTTCGACACAGAGACCACCGGTCTGCACTTTTCCCGAGATGAGATCATCGAATTTGCCGCCATTGTGGTGGAGCGCCAAAACGGCGAGCCGGTGGTGATCCGGGAATATGACGAGCTGGTGAGCCTGACTCCGGGCAATTCCGTGCCCCCGGTGATCCAGAATCTGACGGGCATCACCACCCAGGACATTCTGGAGCGTGGCCTGTCAAAGACCCGGGTCTGCCGGGATATTGGGGAAATGCTGGCAGGAAACACCCTGCTTCTGGCCTACAACGCTCATTTTGACCTGAGTTTTCTTTATTATATGCTCCTTCGGGACGGCGACCCCATGATCCTGAAGGGCAAGGACAAGCTGGATCTTTTAACGGTTTACAAGGATCGCCGGGCCTATCCTCACAAGCTGTGCAACGCCATCGAGGCCTACGGCCTTGCCGGCAAGGTGGTCAATTCCCACCGGGCGGTGGATGATGTGCTGGCCACATTGGCGGTCATGAAGAAAATGGAAGAAGAAAAGGACGATTTACAATGTTATGTAAACCTTTTCGGATACAGTCCCAAATATGGCATTGACGGCAAGCCCATCGGCTCGGTTACATACAAGCCCCAGGGTTTTGAACCGGGACAACCCCTGTACTTATAAGGAGGCGACATATGGCAGAGAACATTCTCGTCATCGGCATTGCCGGGGGTACCGGCAGCGGCAAAACTACTTTGATGAATAACATCATGACCCGGTTTGAGGGCATGGTCACCGTTCTGAGCCACGACAATTACTACAAACGCCACGACGAGCTGACCTTCGAGGAGCGCAGCGGCCTGAACTACGACGAGCCGAACGCCATCGAGACCAGCCTGATGGTAGAGCATCTGATGCAGCTGCGCAACGGGCAGGCCATCGACTGCCCGGTGTACGATTTCACCCGGCACAACCGCAGCGACGAGACCATCCGGTTAGAGCCCAAGCCCGTGATCATCGTGGAGGGCATTTTGATCTTCGAAAATGAGCCTCTGCGGGATCTTATGGACATCCGCCTGTTTGTGGACACGGACGCGGATGTGCGGCTTTGCCGCCGCATCAAGCGGGATGTGACCAAGCGTGGGCGCACCCTGGAATCGGTGCTTGCACAGTATCAGGCAACCGTCAAACCTATGCACGAAAAATACGTGGAGCCCAGCAAAAAATACGCCAATCTGGTCATCCCCGAGGGCGGCAAGAACCTGGTGGCACTGGATATGATCCTGGGCCGCATCAAACAGCATCTGGACGGCACAAATGCCGTTTAATTAAGGAGGAAATACCATGATTATTTGTCCCTGGAAAGACCTTGCCCGTTACGAGTCCGTCATCCCCGGCCTGAAAGAAGCCATGGATGTGGTGGCAGGTCTGGAGAATTTTGAACCTGCAACTTATCCCCTGCCGGAGTGCGGCGGCCGCGTACTGGTGCAAAACATCACCACCAAGCCTGCTGAGGGCGCAATTCTGGAAGCTCACAAGAACTTCCTGGACATCCAGTACATTCTGGACAGCGTGGAGACCATGGGCTGGGCTCCGTTGGAGACTCTGGAGCCTGCCAAGCCCTACAACGATGTGAAGGATGTGTGGCATTTCGCCGGCTCCTGCGACCTCATCGACATTCGCCCCGGCTACTGCTATGTGGTGTATCCCGAGGATGCCCACGCCCCCGGCGTGCACCGGGATGCAGAAAAGCAGTACACCAAGATCATCGTCAAGCTGCCTTGTAAATAAAAACAAGAAACCGCACCACTCTCGTGGTGCGGTTATTTTATTTCCCGGCGGACAGGTATTTTCTGTCCCAGTCCATGTCAAACAGGCTCTTGCCCACCATTTCCGAGAAACCGGCGGCCATATCGTCCGCCAATTCCGTGAGAAACGGCGCGGCTTCCAGGCTCTCCAGATAGAATTCAGGCAACGCTTCGTCGCCCAACACAGCGCCCAGCATGGCCCCGGCGATGGCGCCCACGGCGCTGCTCCGGCCGGAGTGATTCACGGCTGTGATCATGGCGGCATCAAAATCCCGGCCGCAGGTGGACACGGTATAGACCGCGCCGGCAAGCACCTCCGCCGCCGTGCGGCATTCCAGGGTCTGCATAGCTTCCATGGGGGTGACATTGGGAGACATTGCCAGAGTCAAAGCCAGTTGCAGCAGCTCCCACAGCTTTCCACCCTGTCCGAATTGCAGACCGACGGCGTTGATCGTGTGCTGCACCAGCTCCGCTATAGGGGTATCGGGTTCTTCCAGCAGCAGACACAGCAAATGGGTCAGCGCAGCACCGGACAGCCAGGCCTCCGCGTCGCCGTGGGTCAGAGCCACGATTTCCGCGCCCAAACGGTCCAGCTCTTCCTGTGTCAGCTCCATCTCCTTGCGTAACAGGGCAACAGGAACAACCGCCGTCAGCGAGCCCGCCTGATTGGAACGGTACTGGGGTTCGTCCACCGAGCCAAGGGTCTCCTTGCTCAGGGCGTCCAGCATCCGGTTGTCCATGCAGAATTTCCGCTTCATTTCCGGAATCCGGGTCAGCCAGCAGTAATTTTTCTCCGGCAGGCTGAAGGACTGGGTCCGGGACCATTCCCGGATGGCCATGGTGATGTAACGCATCTGGGCCATCATGCGGCTCTGGGTCTGCCCCCGGGTCAGGCCCAAGATCAGGCCGTTGGCGGTGAATGCCGCCAGTTGGGTATAGGAGGTAATGTCGGCATAGCCGTTGACCAGGTCGTAACCCAGCAGGCCGTTGGGACCGTAGTCATTGCAGATCTCTTCCAGGCTCCGGCGGTCCACGGTGTGGCCCATGGCATCACCCACGGCCATTCCCAGGAAAACACCCCGGTTTTGGCTCTGTTTTTGTCCCATAATACCCCTCCTTTGGTTGTTTTTAGAATATTATATCGATATTTGTCTCAAAACGCAAGTGAAAGATGCAAAGCCTTCTCCTTGAGGAGAAGGTGGCAGCCCGATAGGGCTGACGGATGTGGTGGTGTCGCAAAGCGACAATTACAATTTCACGGCTGCTTCGCAGCCTACACCTCATCAGTCACCGCTTTGAAGCGGCGACAGCTATTTGTATTGGTATGCTTGCCCCCGGCAAGCATTAGAATTTTGATCCGCTGCACGGAGCACCGCCCTCAAGGGGAAGCCTTGTTCGGTAAACATTGTACCGCCATGTAAACCCCAAAATACAGCGCTGCTGCCATGGCCATCATCCCCAGCAGGACCAAAGTTTCGGTAAAACTGCCGTGGGTCAGGTCAAAAAAGCCGCTGAGCAACGTAAAGCAGAACACCAGCGCACCGGCCATGACCCACCACAAAATATGGCGGAACAGGTCGAAAGGCTTGCAGGTCTGCCGCAACACCAACATACCCACCGTGGCCAAAACTGCGGCGCAGGCCGTGGAAATCAGCCCGGGAGTAAAGGAAAGATTCATCATAATGAGCTGCGCGGTGAACACCGCAATCAGATTGGTCAGGCCGCCCGGCAATGCCCGGCGCAAAACCGTGGGCAAAAATCGCCCGGAAACTCGCTCATAATTGGGCTCCATGGCCAAAAAGAAGGACGGAACGCCAATGGTCAGCGCGGAAATCAGCGTCAGATGTAACGGAACAAAGGGATAGGGGAATCCTGCCACCAAACAGGCAAGGGAAAGTCCCAGCGACAGCATATTTTTTACCAAAAACAAGGATGCCGCCCGCTGGATATTGTTGATGACCCGGCGGCCCTCACCCACGATGGCAGGCATGGCAGCAAAATCCGACTCCAAAAGCACCAGCTGGGCCACCTGACTGGCGGCCTGGGCTCCGGATGCCATGGCTATGGAGCAGTCCGCCTCTTTCAGAGCCAGTACGTCGTTCACTCCGTCGCCGGTCATGGCAACAGTATGTCCGGCGGCTTTCAGAGCCTGCAAAAGGGCTTTCTTCTTGTCCGGTGTCACCCGTCCGAAGACGGTGCAATTTACTGCCGCACGGGCAATTTCCTCCGGGGTTTCCAATGTGGACGCGTCCACATAGTCTTCCGCGCCCTCAATGCCGGCCCGCAGGGCAACCTGGGAAACCGTCAGCGGATTGTCACCGGAAATGACCTTGATGGCCACGCCCTGCTCCTTAAAGTACGCAAATGTCTGTGGCGCGGCAGGGCGGATGCGGTTGGAAAGGATGATCAAAGCCAGCGGCCGCAGCTTTCCCGGCTCCAAATAGTCGCTCAGCTCACCGGCGTGGGCGGCTACCAACAGGACACGACTGCCCCGTTTTGACCATTCTTCCACCTTTTCCTGTAACTGCTCATAGCGGTGACCCATAACGAATTCCGGCGCACCCACCACGAACGCTCCCTGTCCGCGGAACAGGGCGGCGCTCCATTTTTTGTCGGATGTGAAGGGGATCCGCTTCTCGCAGACCCAATTCGTCTGGCCGGCAAACATTTCTATCAACGCCCCGGCGGTGTCATTTTCCGGCTCTGTGCCGGTGTAAATGGCGGTGAGGATGTCCTCCAGCCGGTCGTGGGAGTCCTCCGTCAGGGGTACGACCTGCTCCACCTCCATCCCCGGCTCGGTGATGGTGCCGGTTTTGTCCACACACAGGACATCCACCCGGGCAAGGGCTTCAATACAGTTCAGATCCTTCACCAACACCTTGCGTTTCGTCAGCTTCAGGCTGGATGCCGCCATGGCGATGCTGGTCAGTAAGTACAGCCCCTCGGGGATCATGCCCACAAGGGCCGCCACGGTAGCTTCGGCACTGGAGCGCAAGCTCTGCTGCAACACCCAAAATTCCTGATAAAACAGCAAAAGTCCCACGGGGATCAGGGCAATGCCCACCCAGCGGATGAGTTTGTCCAGAGAGCGCATCATCTCAGATTTTGCTGCCCGGGGATCTTCCTTGGCGGCCTGAGCCAGCTTGGCGGCAAAGGCATCTTCCCCAACGCCGGTGAGCCGCACCCGGGCCTTGCCGGAGATCACAAAGCTGCCGGAAAGCAGGCTGTCTCCCGGCATTTTCGCCACGGCATCTTCTTCGCCGGTGATGAGGGCTTCGTTCACTTGCAGACCGCCGGTGAGCATCACGCCATCGGCGCAGATCTGATCCCCCACCACAAATTCCACGATATCATCCCGCACCAACAGATCCGAGGGGAGCACTTCCGTTTTGCTCTCCCGGATGGTGCGGATCTTTTGCGCCGCAACCAAGGTCAGTCGATCAACCGCCCGCTTGGCGCGGATCTCCTGGTAGCAGCCGATGCACAAATTGCACACTACTACCACCAGAAAGGTCATATTCTTCACAGAGGAACCGGCCAGAGCCAGGGCCACGGCCAGGATCACAAACACCAGGTTGAAAAATGTAAACAGATTTTGGGCAACGATCTCCCACTCCGTCTTGCCGGCGCTTTTGGCCAGACCGTTGGACCAGCCGGCATTGGCACGCTCCGCCGCCTGTTCACCGGTCAAGCCGGTCTCCGGCGTGGCTTCCAGCACCGCCACCTCCTGACGGTATACTTTCCTCTTTCTTCCCATACGCTCTCCTTGTATAAAAATGGATGCCGTGTCGTTCTTTGTATGTTATTGCGAGGAACCCCGTAAGGGGTGGCGTGGCAATCTCCTGCTTCAGTCCACCGGTACGCTATGCAGAAAATAAACATCGTACCGGGAGATTCCCACGGGCCTTGCGGCCCTCGGAATGACATATTTGCTAGGTTGAGCAAAGCGGGCGGCAGATTGCCGCCCTTACACTCCGGTATAGGAGCTCATCCAATATCCGGCAGGCCGTTCTTTACTTCCCAGATGAGAAGCAAACTGCCATTTTCCACCCGGATTTCCCCTTGTTTTCCAACAAAATGATTGCTCACGCCCAGAGGGTGGCTTGCGGTCAGCGTACCCTTTTCCAGAGGATACTGCAAGCCCCGGATGGTCACGCCGGCAGCATCCTGCCCCAGGCAGAACACGGAAAGGATCCCGGTGCAATCCTCGGAAAAAACCGCCGTTTCGCCGGAAATGACGGTGGCTATGTGGGTCTTGCCCACCAAAAAACCCCGGGCATCCCGGGCGCGGAGATACCCCAGGGTCTGAAAATTGGCAATGGTATGATCCACCCGGGGGCCATCCATACCGCCGTAGATGAGAAACTCCCGAAAGCCGGCCTGCAAGCCGTGACGCACAGCCAGCATTACATCCGTATCGTCCTTTTCCATGGGAAACACCTGCGCTCCCTGGGGAACATAGCCCAGGGAGTCGAAATCCCCCAAGATCACATCCGGTTGACGGGCCGCGCCCTGAAAATGGCGCAAGCCGCCGTCTGCGGCGATGATCAGGTCATCCTTTTCAATTGGCAGGAGCAGGGAGTCAAATTCTGCCGCTCCAAAAATAATACACCGGGCCATAGTTACCTCCAAAGCCTTTCCCTGGGGGAAGGCTTAATATGTAAGTCCCTTGGGATAGAAGAAGCGGATCTTTTCGTCGGCAATGCGGATATCCACCACATCGCTGACCCGCAATTCTCCGTCCAGATTGATGGCGGTAGGGCCATCACAACGAATGGTCACATGATCCGTCCTGAAATGGCGCACCAATTTGGGCAGTTCCTTATATCGCCCGTCCTTGTATTTTCCGATGACCTGAGCCACTTGCAGACGGGAGACTTTGTCCACCAGCAGCACATCCAAAAGGCCGTCCGTGGGATCTGCCTCCGGCACCGGATGGAAGCCGCCGCCGTAATACTGGCCGTTGCAGATGCAGATCATGGTCAGCTCCTTGTCGATGGTTTCTCCGTTCACTTCCACAATATAGTGCTCCGCAATGCCCCGTATGACATTTACCACTGTGGATGCCGCATAGGCCCGGAAGCCGCTAAGAAGGGGGATGCGCTTATAGTTGGCAACATCCGTGCCGATTCGGGCATCCAGACCCACGGAGCAGATGTTCAGAGAAAAATCGTCGTTGCATTTGATCAGGTCGAAAGTCGTTTCTTCCGCATCCAAAAGCCGCTCCAAGTGGAAAAATGCTTCGGGTTCGGAGAACAGCTTCACAAAATCGTTGCCGCTGCCCCCGGAAAACACGGTGACCGCCACATTGTCAAAGCCTGCCGCGCCGGAGACCACCTCGTTCAGCGTTCCGTCGCCGCCGCAGGCGTAGATGCGGTATTTTTCGCCGCTTTGGGCCGCTTCCCGGGCGATGCGGGTGCACTCTCCCGGCGCGCCGGACACCTCGATGCGGTAATCAAGGCCTCTTTCTGTGCAGATCTTTTCAATTTTCTCGGAATAATCCTTGGTTCTGTCCCGGCTTCCCGCCGCAGGATTGATGATGAATAGGTGGGTCATATTTATTTCTCTTTTCTCCGACTATTATCCGTATACATATAATAATCGCACTTGATCATGCCGTTGTAGAGCTTGCGCTTTTTGTCGGCGCGGCGGCCGAAATAATGCTCAAACTCCGGCTCAGAGGTGATGATATACTTTTTCCAGCCGTCGGCAAATTTGAAATGCCGTCCCAGCTCCCCGTAGAGCCGCTGGGCGCTTCTCTGCTCCATCATCCGCTGTCCGTAGGGGGGATTGCAGATGAGAATGCCGCTTTCCGCCGGCAAGCTCATTTTGGTGGCATCCCCGTCCCGGAATTCGATGATCTTCTCCATGCCGGCTTTCCGGGCGTTGGCCATGGCCAAACTAACACATTTGGGGTCATTGTCCGAGCCCAGAATGCGGTAATCCCCCTTGAATTCCCTGTCAAAGGCCTCGCTCCGGGCGGCCTGCCAGATTTTTTCTTCCATCCAGGCGAATTTTTCCGCGGCAAAGCTCCGGTTCAGGCCGGGTGCGCGATTTTTGGCGATGAGCGCCGCTTCGATAGGAATGGTGCCGCTTCCGCAGAAGGGATCCCACAGAAATTCCCGGCCACGGTACCGGGTGAGCATCACCATAGCGGCGGCCAGGGTCTCCCGGAGGGGGGCATCGTTGCCCACGGCCCGGTAGCCCCGCTTGTGCAAGCCTGCGCCGGAGGTGTCCAGATACAGCACCGCCCGGTCGTTCATAAGGGAAAATTGCAGCTGATATTTCTCCCCGTCCTCGGGAAGCCAGCTGACTCCGTATTTTTCGCCCAGCCGCTTGGACGCGGCCTTTTTCACGATGGCCTGGCAGTCCGGCACGGACATGAGCTGGCTGCTGAGGCAGTGGCCTTTCACGGGAAACGCCCCGTTTTTGGGGATGTAATCCTCCAAATTGGCGCGGTAGACCCCCTGGAACAGCTCCTCGAAGGTGGTGGCCTTGAATTCCGCCAGCACCAGCAACACCCGTTCGGCGGTCCGCAGGTTCAGATTCGCCCGGGCCAGGGTATTTTCGTCCCCGGAAAACAGCACCCGGCCGTTTTCCACCCGGACATTTTCGATGTTCAATCGGCGCAGCTCGTCGCCCGTGATGCCCTCCAACCCAAATAAGGTAGGGGCCGCAAATTCAAAATTCATAGTTCCTCCGATCTTGACTGTTCCCCTTAAGGGGGTATATGAGAGTGCATCTATACCTTCCCCCGGGGGGAAGGTGGCACGCCGTCAGGCGTGACGGAAGAGGAATGGCGGCAGAACAGAGCATAGGAATAAGTCTATACAATGGCACTAATCTGACTTCTTCGCCCGTATTCCTCTTCAGTCAAAATTCGTCTCTGACGTTCCGAATTTCGACAGCTTCCCCTCGGGGGAAGCGTTAGGACACCAACATTACACAGGGCTTACGGTATAATCTTACCGGGCTTCAAATATCTTTCCTGCTCGGAAAAGACGCAGCCGCAGTATTTCTGCATATAAAATTCCAGCTCCCGGGCCTTTTCCTGCCCGGCCTTGAAATAGGGACGGAAATCCCGGTACAAAAATTCCACGCCGTATTCATGGGCGGCGCGCTCCGCCGTCTCTTTCATCAGCTCATGATTCTGATAGGGACTGATGAACAGGCTGGATGTAAAGCTGTTAAAGCCTTTTTCCTTGGCGGTGCGGGCGGCCTCAAACAGCCGCATTTCGTAGCATTTGACGCAGCGGTTTCCGATGTCCTCCGCCACCTCCCGGATAAAGGGGCGCAGGGCATACTCGTCCTGCTCGATCAGGGGCAGGTCGATGGTGGCGGCGTAGTCCCGGAGGCAGTTGCGCCGGGCCCGGTATTCCGTAAAGGGGTGGATATTGGGATTATACCAATATCCGGTAACATCAAAATGGTCTGTGCGCAGCACTTCTATGCATTGATTTGCGCAGGGCGCGCAGCAGATATGAAGCAGGGTATTCATAAATTACTCCACGCCTTCCATGGCATAGCTCAGATCCATCAGCGGGATCCGCCAGTCGCCCCAGCCTTCGTTGATCAGAGGCAGGTATATCACTTCTCCGGTTTCCGATGTGATCTTCACCAGCGCCGACTGGGCAATGAGATTTTCCAGACCCGGCAGAGTCAGATTGTAATCATCCAGGAAGCTGATGAGGGCATTGTCGGAATCGTAGCCATCAGGAATGGCTTTGCCGGAGTTGGCATCGATGCAGTATTGGATTATTTCCTTTTGGGAGCAGTCGGAATAGAAAACCGTCTCCACCGATTCAACACCCATGTCCGGCGTGTCCATAATGGGCGCCATAGAGGGACCGAGGGCCATAATGTCTTCCAGATCCAGGCTGATACCTGTGAAAGAGCCCAGTAAATCGCCGGTGATACCCATGGCGGCCCGGATGGTGGACTCGGTCTTTTTGTCTAAACAACCCAGCATTTTTTCATAATCCATTTCTTCCATGGAAGCGAAGAAATCTTCCGCTGCATCGCTGGGAGCGGAAACAAAGAAATTCAAACAGGCGGTCAATGCGCCGATAATAAATACCACGACTGCCGCAATGATGGCAATTTTTTTGCCGGTGCTGACCGTCTTTTTCACGCCCTCCACCGCTACCTTGCCGGTGGCGCGCACCACTTCCGCACCCACCTGCACGCCGGCGGATGTCACAGGGGCAGCCGCGTGAACCACCGGCTGGGGTTGCACGGGTGCCTGAACGGGAGTTTGGGGTTGCACGGGACTCTCCTGAAAATGCTCAGCCACCTTTTCAGCGGCCTCTTTCACATCTTCGGAAACACCCTCCGGTTCTTCCTTCTGCTGATTCAGCTTTTCAACAGGCTTGCCGCAAGTTTCGCAGAATTGCATATTCCACTCCACCTTGCTGCCGCAATTCATGCAGAAATTGGGCTGTTTGCCGCTGTTTTGTCCGCACACAGGACAGAAGTTGGCATTTTCGGAAATTTCCGCGCCGCAATGGATACATTTCATAGAAAAATCCTCTCTTCCTTGGGCAAAAGCCCATATTTTCTACATTATAACACCATTTGTCCCCCGGTGCAACAAAAAACCGCCGACCCGTAGGTCGGCGGCAAGATTTATTTTCCGTTTTTCGCCAGTCTGGCGGCCTTGCGTTCTTCCTTGGTCTTGCAGAACTTTTCCAGCTGGGGCACGAAGATCAGGCAGATCAGCGCAGCGGTGAAGCCGCCGTTGTACAGGCAGAAGCCGCCGTGCATATCCGGCACAGCCGTCACCAGCAGATAGTGCAGTCCCGCGGCCAGCATGCCGTGGAACACGCCGTACTTGCCGGAAATGGGGGACAGGCCGTTGGCGTAGCACAGACCGATGAGGATACTCTGGCTGCCGATGGTCAGGCCGTAGTTTTCGCCGCCCAGCAGCCTAAAGATCCAGCCGAACAGGAAAGAAGTGATCATATATCCTGCCATAATGGGCCACACATTGCCGGGATGGCTGCCGGAATTGCAGGTTGCCAGCATGCAGAACACGATGCCGAAGGTCATACCCGTCCAGACGTTTCTGCCGTCGATGTTGCCGGCGATGTTGAAATAGGTGACGATCATCAGGCCGTACAGACCCACATTCATCAGAAAGGGGGCGTAGCCGTACTTGGTGGTGAAGCTGACGCCGTGACCGGAATCCTTCATCAGATTCCAGTAGTCCTTGGGGGTGCAGCCCATCAAAAGGGCGAAGACCACGCACAGACCGAACACCACAAAGCAGAAAATGTTGGTATTGGCGAAGGATGCCACATCCAGAGCCGCCATGGTGGACAGACCCTGGGCGCCGGGGGTGGTGCCCAGCATCACATTGTACAGCACTGCCCGGAGGAAAAACGCGGTCATGCCGATGGGCACAGCGGCGGAGTAGTGGTCATAGCCCTTGTGGATATTGGGTGCGTGGGCGAGACCGGCAGGCAGGAAGAAGCCGATAATCAAGCCGACGAACAAACCCAGTCCCAGTCCCAGCCAGTTAAAGCCGATGTACTCCACGCCGGGGTAGCGGAACAGCAGATCGGAGATCAGGGGCGCGATACCCGTGGAATACAGCATGGCATTGCTCACCGCGCCGAGTTTTTCTTTCTTCACCAAAGCATACAGCATGACACCCAGAACGGTGGGGATCATATTCAGCAGATTCATGCCCCAGGAGCCGAAGCCGATGGTAAGCAGAACGCCCAAAGTGGTGACATTGTTGGGCTTTGCGCCGGGCAGACAGCACAGCGCGGTGCAGAACAGACCCACCAGACCCATGTTCAGGAAGGTAGCCGCATAGCCGCCCAATGCGAAATAGTTGGTGGAAATTTTGCAAGTCCCCGTGGTGATCTTCCACAGGCCGGTGAACATGGTGCTGCTGTCCGGCATAAAGAAGGCCGCGATCACGAAGCACAGGGAAACGAAGGCAAAAAACAGACGCAGAAAGCTGCTTTCCGCCAGATTGTTGAGCTTTTTCATTTTCATACCTCTTTTCATTAAAAAGGGCAATCCGACCAGGTAAATCGGATTGCCCAGGCGATCGGCATTTACACAGCTGTACTCCCCTGGGGTATTCCCCATTTTCGCCAGTCATACAGCGGGTTATATAAGCCTTCTCCTTGAGGAGAAGGTGGCAGCCCGCAAGGGCTGACGGATGTGGTGGTGTCGCGAAGCGACAACCAGAATTTACACGGCTGCTTCGCAGCCTACACCTCATCAGTCAAAAATCAGAGATTTTTGCCAGCTATTTGCGTAGGTATGCTTGCCTCTGGCAAGCATTAGGATATTTATCCGCTGCGCGGAGCACCGCCCTCAAGGGGAAGCCTTTGTCAGTAATTCCTTAAATCTTCTCAGCAGCTTCCACAACGTGCTTCATCAGCACGGAAGTGGTAACGGAGCCCACGCCGCCGGGGACGGGGGTGATGGCCTCAACAATGGGCTCCACCTCGTCGAACTTGGCGTCGCCGGCGATGCCGCCCAGGCCGCCCTTTGCGTTGGGCTTGTTGGCATCCCAGTTGATGGACACGTCGATAACGATCTGGCCGGGACGGACAAAATCAGCAGTCAGGCTGTTCAGCACGCCTGCGGCGGACACGATGATGTCTGCATTCTTGCAGATCTCAGCAGTGTTCACGGTACGGGTGTGGCAGGTGGTGACGGTGGCGTTCTTGCCCATCAGCATCATGCCGGCAGGCTTGCCGACCACCAGAGATCGACCGATCACGACAGCGTTCTTGCCCTTGCAGTCGATGCCGTAGAAATCCAGGATCTCCATACACGCCGCGGGGGTGCAAGGGGCGTAGCCCAGATCGTCCAGGCCCTCGAACACGCCGGCGTTGCTCATATGGGTCATGCAGTCCACGTCCTTCTTGGGGTCAAGACGGTTGCAGATCTCGTTCTGATCGTTTTTCAGGTGCTTGGGCAGGGGACGGAACATCAGCACGCCGTGGATGCTGTCGTCGGCGTTGACCTGGTCGATGGCGGCCAGTACATCTTCCTTGGAAGCGTCAGCGGGCAGGATGAAATTCTTCACATCCACGCCAACCAGCTCAGCGCGCTTGGTAGCGCCCTTTTCATAGGACAGGTCGGAGGGGTCTTCACCCACGCGAATGATGCCCAGAGTGGGGGCGATGCCCTTTGCCCGCAGAGCAGCAGTGCGCTCTTGCAGTTTTGCGTTGAGGGCATCGGTAACTTCCTTGCCCAGTAATAACTTAGCCATATGTATGTTCTCCTATTATAATATAATCATTCTGAAAAGCCTTCTCCTTGAGGAGAAGGTGGCAGTCCGAAGGGCTGACGGATGTGGTGCAGGGTGCGAGGATAACGCTGCTTCGCAGCTACACCTCATCAGTCACCACCTTGCGGTGGTGACAGCTTCCCCTCGAGGGGAAGCCTTTGGCACGGTGTTTTTTACTGCCCAAAACCGGCCTTGACGGTGTTGAAGATCTCGTCAGCCATGGCGCAGTACTTATTCAGCATGCCGTTGGCCTTGGCGTTCATTTCCTCAGCAACCTCACGGTTTTTCAGGCTCTTGGTGTTGATGAACACATTCAGAGAGGCGGCCTGCAATGCGGCCTTGCAGCAAACTGCGCCGCAGCCGGCATCGGAAACAGCCAGACGGCTGCCCTTGGCGGCAAACACAGCGATGTATTCAATGGCCTCGCAGCACAGCTCCATGATCTTCATGGGGGTAGAGCAGGCGATGATGGTGGCTTCCTCCATCACGGCGTCCCGGGTGGGATCGTCCTTGGGGATGCCGTAGGCCTTTGCCAGGGGCAGGAAGTTGACCTCGTCAGCCTCCACCTGATTCAAAAGCTCGGTCTGCAATGCGTCGCACTTGGCTTTCAGGGCGATGATCTCTGCCTCCACATCGGCGTACTTCTTCTTGCCCACGGTCAAAGAACCGACCATGTTGCCCAGAGCAGTGCCGATGGCGCCCACCAGGGCGGCTGCGCCGCCGCCGCCGGGTGCGGGTGCGTCAGATGCCAGAACTTCCACGAATTTCCGGCAGGATTCCAATGTCATATCCATATGTATCTTTCCTTTCGGTAAAATAGTATTGATTGAATTCTAGCACCTTTCTATATAAAAGTCAATACGAAAACCGCCCCGGACTTGACATTTTTCCGCCCCTCTTCTATAATTGTCCATAGAAACAAGGGAGGGGTTCTATGCAAGTATCGGAATTGTCGGATCGGCTGGAATCCTGTCCTGTGATTGCCGCCATTCGGGACAGTAAGTGGCAAGCGGCCCTTGCATCCCCTGCGGAGGTTTTGTTCTATCTGGAACCCCACCTCAGCACGATAGCGGAAAGAGTCACCCAGGCCCACAAGGCCGAAAAACGGATCTTCGTCCATCTGGACATGGCTGAGGGCATCGGCAAGGACAAAGAGGGCGTGCAGTATCTGGCCCAAACGGGCGTGGATGGCATCATCAGTACCCGGGCGCAGATCATCCGCTTTGCAAAGGATGCCGGACTTTTGACGGTGCAGCGCTTTTTCGCGTTGGATTCCCAAGGGCTGGACAGTATTCAGGAAATGCTGAAATCCTCCCATCCCCATTTTATGGAGATCATGCCGGGGGTGATCCCGAAGGTCTTACAGCGCTTTGCCGCCGGGCAGACCCCTGTCATCGCAGGCGGTCTGATCGAAACCAAGGCGGAGATCACGGGTGCGTTGGGCGGCGGTGCCATTGCGGTGTCCACCGGCTGTGAGGCACTTTGGTATTTGTAATTTCATATTTACCGTAGAGATTTGGAGAAACGGACAAGGCGGGCATGGAAGCATGCTCTTCTTTGCCGTTTCTCTTTTTATTTTTTAGGAGGAATACCATGGTTTACGACATTTTGATCATCGGCGCAGGGGTGGTAGGCGGTATGATCGCCCGGGAGCTTTCCCGGTACGAGCTTTCCGTCTGCCTGCTGGAAAAGGAAAATGATGTGTCCTGCGGCGCATCCAAGGCCAATTCCGGTATCATTCACGGCGGCTTCGACCCGGAGCCCGGCACATTGAAGGCAAAGCTCAACATTTTGGGCGTGCCGCTGCTGTATCAGGCGGCAGCGGAACTGCAGGTGCCCTATGTGCGCAACGGCTCTTTGGTTTGTGCGTTTGGCACAGAGGAAGAACACCAAATCGACGAGCTTTACCGCAGGGGTCTGGAAAACGGCATTACCGGAATGTCCGTCATTTCCGGCGATGAGGCCCGGAAATTGGAGCCCAACCTGTCTCCGGACATTACCAAGGCTCTGCTGGTTCCCTCCGCCGGCATCATTTCCCCCTACGATCTGACCGTTGCGGCGGTAGGCAATGCCATGGATAACGGCGTTATCCTGGAACGGAATTTTGCAGTTGCCGCCATCAATGCCACCGGGGACGGCTATGCCGTTGCCGATGCCGCAGGCAGGGTCATCCGGGGCAAATATCTCATCAACTGCGCCGGGGGATACGCCGACAAAATTGCAAATATGGTTGGCGACAGCCACTTTTCCATCATCCCCCGGGCCGGGGAATATATGCTTCTGGACAAGGCCGAGGGCAGTCGGGTAAGCCGCACCGTTTTCCAAGTCCCCTCAAAAGAGGGCAAGGGCATTTTGGTGTCTCCCACCGTCCACGGAAATCTGCTGGTTGGGCCCACCGCCGCTGTGGTGGAATCCCCGGATTGCCGGCAGACCACCCCCGAGGGACTGACCCAGGTGCGAAAGCTCTCCGCAAAAAGTGTGCCATCCGTGGATTTCCGGCAGGTGATCACCTCGTTCACCGGTGTCCGGGCGTCCGAAAAAAATGGGGATTTCATCATCGAACGGTCAAAAAACGCAGAAAATGTGCTTCATGTTGCTGCTATCGACTCCCCGGGCCTGACCTGCTGTGTGTCCATCGCCCAATATGCAGTGCAGATGCTTCCCATACCCCTGATCCCCAAGGAAAACTGGAACGACACCCGGGAAAATACCCACGCATTTTCCCACATGGACGAGGCCGAAAAGCACGCATTCATCCAAAAGAATCCTGCCTACGGCAAAATCGTTTGCCGCTGCGAATCCATCAGCGAAGGGGAGATTTTGGACGCCATCCACCGCAACCCCGGCGCACGGGATCTGGACGGCATCAAACGCCGCACCCGTTCTGGAATGGGCCGCTGTCAGGGCGGCTTCTGTGGGCCGCAGGTGATGGCATTGCTCAGCCGGGAGCTGGGGATCGGCATGGAAGAAGTGACCAAAAACGGCGGCGATTCCTACATGGTCGCAGAAAGGATCGGTCAATGATATGGAAAAGCATGATATTGTGATCATCGGCGGCGGCCCTGCCGGTATGGCTGCGGCGATCGCGGCATACGACCGGGGCGCGACGGATGTGGTGATTTTGGAACGGGATGCCCACTTGGGGGGCATTTTGCAGCAGTGCATCCACAACGGCTTCGGTCTGCACAAGCTGGGCCGGGAGCTGACCGGCCCGGAATATGCGGCCGAATTTGAAGAAATGGTTGAAAAACGGGGCATCCGGGTGTATTATGAGACCATGGTCACCGGCCTGACTTCTGATCGGGTCATCACCGCCCAGAACCGCAGCGGTATTTTGAATATCCGGGCCAAGGCAGTGATTTTGGCCATGGGCTGCCGGGAGCGTAGCCGGGGCGCGCTGAACATCTGCGGCGACCGGCCTGCCGGTATTTACAGCGCCGGAACGGCGCAAAAGCTCATCAATTGCCACGGATTTTTGGTAGGAAAACGGGTAGTCATTCTGGGCTCCGGGGATATCGGCCTCATCATGGCCCGGCGTATGAGCCTGGAGGGCGCAAAGGTAGAGGCCGTTTGCGAGCTGATGCCTTACAGTGGCGGCCTGACCAGAAACATCGTCCAATGCCTGGAGGATTTCGGAATTCCTCTGTATCTGAGCACCACGGTCGCCAAAATTCACGGCACCAAGCGGGTGGAGGGCGTGACCGTCGCCCAGGTGGACGAAAACCGGCAGATCCTGCCGGAAACCAGCCGCTACATCCCCTGCGATACCCTGCTTCTTTCCGTGGGACTGATCCCGGAAAACGAGCTGACTCGCTCCGCGGGCATTCCTATTGATCCCGTTACCGGCGGCGCGTTGGTGGACGATGGCTGTCAGACTGCCGTACCCGGCATTTTTGCCTGCGGCAATGTGCTCCATGTCCACGATCTGGTGGACTATGTATCCGAGGAAGCGGAGCGGGCCGGCGTGTCCGCCGCGGAATTTGTGGTATCCGCTGAAAACACCCCTACTTATGTGAAAACCGCCGCCGGAAACGGCGTGCGCTATGTTCTTCCTCAGCGCATCCGCAAGGGTGGGGACTGCGCCCTGTTTTTACGGGTGACCCAACCTTTCGGAAAAGTGAAATTTACCGTTTCCTCCGGGGATACTGTCCTTGCCAGCTTCAAACGGAGCAAGGCCGCCCCCGGTGAAATGGAGCGTCTCAACATCCCGGCTGTCCTGCTGGAAAAGGCCGGCGACACCGTCACCTTGGCATTGGAGGAAGAAAAATGACGAAAAAATTGACTTGCATCCTCTGCCCCAGAGGATGCACCCTGAATGTGGGCGAAAATCTGACAGTTTCCGGCAATTCCTGCCCCCGGGGCGAGAAATACGCCACCGACGAATGTACCAACCCGGTGCGCACTGTCACCGCCACCGTCCGTGTGGCAAACCGCCGGGACACCATGCTGTCCGTCAAAACGGAAGCCCCCGTTCCCAAGGGGAAGATGATGGATGTGATGGCCCGTCTGCGTTCCATCACCGTCACCGCGCCGGTGGCGCTCGGCGCGATCATCGTCGGCGACATTCTGGGCACAAAAATCATTGCGACACAAAGGGTGGACTGACCTATGGAGCAACTTGTTCAAAAGACAAAGCTGTATCTTTTCGATATGGACGGCACCCTGTATCTGGGTGACCGGCTGTATGATTTTACGAAAGAATTGTTGGAAAAAATCCGGAAAGCCGGGGGAAAATATCTGTTTATGACCAACAATTCCTCCAAAAGCGTGGAGGATTATGTGAAAAAGCTGGCGAAAATGGGCATTTCCGCCACACGGGCGGATTTTATGACCTCCTCCCAGGCCACGGCCTACTATTTGAAAAAGTACCATCCGGGCAAACGGCTCTATGTCTGCGGCACGAAATCTCTGATCGCGGAGCTGGAAAGCGAGGGCTTCGAGACCACCACGGACATCGAAAAGACGGAGTGTGTGGTCATGGGCTTTGACACGGAGCTGACCTTCCAGAAGCTGTGGGATGTGTCGAAAATTCTGCTGACGAAAAAGGACATTCCCTACATCGCCACCAACCCGGATCTGGTGTGTCCCACGGAGTTCGGCAGCGTGCCGGACTGCGGAAGCGTGTGCATCGGCATCAAAAATGCCACCGGGCGTGAGCCGGTGGTCATCGGCAAGCCAAGTCCGCTGATGCCGGAGCTGGCTATGGCAAAATTAGGCTATACAAAAGACGAAACCACCGTCATCGGTGACCGGATCTACACGGATGTGAAATCCGGCCTGAACGCCGGGTGCAATACGGTTTTGGTGCTGTCCGGCGAATCCACCCTGGAAACCCTGGAAAAATCCCCGGACAAGCCCCATTATGTGCTGAAGGATGCAGGAGAACTTTTGGTTTATTTCGACAAACCGTAAAAAATGTGGTATACTATCCCCAGCGTGTTAAAAAAGAATGTCATTCCGAACCAGTGTGCGCTGCTTCTCGTAATGACATGATTGATGTTGCGGTGCGCTCGGCGATGGAGATTGCTGCACCAGTGACATAAGAACGTAGGGTTGACCATTGGTCGTCCGCTCCAATAATCTGCCTAAAGGGGAGAAAAAATGATCGATTTTCAAAAGCTGGACCTTTCCCGGGCGGAGACCTATAAGGCCTACCTCACCGGCGACAGCGAACGGGGATGCGAATATTCCCTGGTGAATCTGTATATGTGGGGTCGCCAAAAGGTGGCCGTGGTGGGCGGATATCTTGCCCTGTTTTCCCAATTTCAGCGAGAAAGCGTGTACCCCTTTCCCGTTGGGGACGGGGACATCGGCCCGGTTTTGGAGGCCATTTTCCACGATGCCCGGGCAAGAGGCCTGGAGTGCCGTCTGGCATCCATGACCGCCGCGGACTGCGCTCTTTTAGAGGAGCGCTATCCGGGAAAATTCTGTTTTCACCCGGATCGGGACAGCTGTGACTACATTTACAGCATCGAAAAATTAGCCGGTCTCCCGGGGCGGAAATATCAGCGCAAGCGCAACCACGTGAACCGGTTTTATCAGGATCACCCGGATTGCAAAACGGCGGAAATCGACGAAGCCACGCTCCCGGCGGTACAGGAAATGACCCGGGCATGGTACGAAAAGCGGCTTGCCGCAAACCCCCAGGGGGATTATCACATGGAGCAGGTGGCCCTGCACCGGGCCATGGAAAAGTGGTCGGAGCTGGGTCTGGAGGGTATGATCCTTACGGAAAACGGCCAGATCATCGCCATGACCGCCGGTTCTTTTCTGAATGAAACCACCTTTGATGTGCATTTTGAAAAGGCTCTGGATGAGGGGGCGTACGCCGCCATCAATCAGGCCTTTGCCCGGCATCTCCACGAAAAATACCCGGCTTTGCAATGGCTGAACCGGGAGGACGATATGGGCATTGAGGGTCTGCGCAAGGCCAAGCTCTCCTATAATCCGGACCGGCTGGTGGTAAAATTCTGGGCAAATCTTTTGGAGGACGAGGATGAACATTGATTATCCGCTGCCGGAGCAGCTGGACGGCCTGAAAGGGCTGTGGCAGGAGGCCTTTGGGGACGAGGATGCCTTTTTGGAGCATTTTTATACCCACGGCTTCGCCCCGGATCGCTGCCGGTGTGTGACCGTGGACGGTCAGATCGCCGCCGCCCTTTACTGGTTCGATTGCAGCTATCTGGGAAAGCCGCTGGCCTATCTGTACGGCGTGGCCACGGCGAAAAATCACCGGGGTAAGGGTTTGTGTCGAATTTTGGTGGAAAATACCCACAGCCATCTGAAATATCTGGGCTACGCCGGGGCGATTTTGGTTCCTGCAAAGGACGGACTGTTTCAGATGTACGAAAAAATGGGCTATACGCCCTGCGCCTCCGTCTCGGAATTTACCTGCCGGGCAGGAGCTGCAACCGCAGCTCTGCGAAGCGTTGACGCGGAAGAATATCGCCGCCTGCGCCGGGAATTCATCCCGGAAAACGGGGTTTTGCAGGAGGGGGACAATCTGGCTTTTCTGGAAACCATGGCGCAATTTTACGCCGGGGAGGATTTCCTCGCCGCCGTCTATACGGGGGAAACCTGCGTTGTCCCGGAGCTTTTGGGAAATGCCGATGCCGCGCCGGGTATTTTGGCCGCGCTGCATAAAAACGAGGGGCAGTTCCGCACCCCGGGCACACAAAAGCCCTTTGCCATGTACCACGCCCTGTCCGAGCTGCCCGCCCCGGGCTACTTTGGATTGGCTTTTGACTGAGCTGTCTCTTGCTGTAGGGGCGAGCATTGCTCGTCCGCTTGTGCGATTTCAAACTGCAGCACGGACGGCCAATGGCCGCCCCTACGATATGTCACCGCAAGGAACCCCAAAGGAATAACATAATGGTAACCATAAAACCGAAAGGATGAAACATATGTACAATCAGAAATCTTTTGAACTGGGTTCCAACCGTTCCTGTATCCGGGAGCTGTTTGAATACGGCTGCCGCCGGGCGGCGGAAGTGGGCCGGGAGAATGTGTACGACTACTCTCTGGGTAACCCCTCCGTCCCTGCCCCTGCCGGGGTGGATCAGGCCATCCGGGATATCTTGGCGGACACCAGCTCCGTAGCCATCCACGGCTACACTTCCGCTGTCGGTGACCTGGCTACCCGTCAGGCCATTGCCGATGACCTGAACGACCGTTACAACACCGGGGTAAAGCCGGAAAATCTCTTCATCACCTGCGGCGCGGCCCCGGGTCTGACCGCCGTTTTTCGCTCCTTGGCGACAGAAAATGCAGAGCTTCTGGCGGTTGCCCCCTTCTTCCCGGAGTACCGCCCCTTTGCCGAGGGCGCAGGACTGAAATTCCGGGTGGTTCCTGCGGATATTCCGGATTTTCAGATCAAGCTGGACGCTCTGGAGGCCATGCTCAGCGAAAACACCGCCGCCATCATCCTCAATTCCCCCAACAACCCTTCCGGCGTTGTCTACACCCGGGAGACACTTCAAAAGCTGGCCGCCCTTCTGCTGCGCAAGGCCGAACAGTTTGGTCACCCCATCTATATCGTGGCGGATGAGCCCTATCGGGAGCTGACCTATGGCGGCGTGGAAACGCCCTTCCTGCCCAATATCTATCCCAACACCATCGTGTGCTATTCCTACTCCAAGTCCCTGTCCCTGCCCGGCGAACGCATCGGCTATGTCTATGTTCCCGAGGCGGCAGCGGACAGCAAGCAGCTCTACGCCGCCATTGCCGGAAGCTCCCGGGTGGCCGGTCACGTGTGCGCTCCCAGTCTGCTGCAAAAGGTCATCGCCCGGTGCGCCAAGCTGCGCCCGGATCTGGAAGCCTATGACCGCAACCGACGGACGCTCTACGATGCTTTGACCTCCTACGGCTACGAAATGGCCAAGCCCGACGGCGCGTTCTATCTGTTCATCAAGGCCCCCGGCGGTGACTCTCAGGCGTTCTCCGACAAGGCCAAGGAAAAGGATCTGCTGGTGGTGCCGGGTACGGACTTCGGCTGCCCCGGCTATTTCCGGATCTGCTATTGCGTGACCCCGGAAATGATCGAAAAGAGCCTGCCTGTTTTTAAGGCGCTGATTGAAGAATAAACGAAATCCCCGGTCGAACGACCGGGGATTCTGCCTTCCCCTATGTAGGGGCGACTATTAGTCGCCCGCGGGCGGCAGATTGCCGCCCCTACATTCTATGGATGTGGACATTACTATAAAAAGGTGCGCTGCTTTTGCAACGCACCCTTTGCTTATTTCCTTCCGAACAGCTTTTCCCAGACCAATCTGCGCTGGCGCGCGTCCAGGATCTGCACCACCTTGCGCAGCAGCTCATTCCACTGCCGGGCGGTGAGGGATGTTCTGCCGTAAACCGACAAATAAGGACATTCCGGGAGCTTTTCCTTGCCGAACTGCCGGGCAAACTCCCGGTCCACGCCCAGCGCCAGCGCATCCGGCGCCATGGCAAAATAGTACTCCGGGTTGGTTTCCGTAATCCGGTACAGATCCTCCGGCTTTACCCCTTGCAGGTACTTCCGCAGACCCAAAATTTCATTCCGGGCCTGCAAGCCGGCCTCGGTCCGCCGTCCGCCGTGGATGGCCGCCAGTCCGGCCAGCGCCTGACTGATCACCACCAAAAAGCCCACGATGCCTTCCCCGGCGATCAGGCTCAGAAACAGCCAGAATACGCCTCCGCCGATGCCGATGAGCAGATCCAGCCGATGGCGCAAAAGAATTCCCCGAATGCCCGACTGGATCAGCCAGGACAGCACCCCACCAAGGGGCACCAGGAGAATGGCCAGCACGATCTGCCACGCCGTATCCGTGGCAAAGGCCACCGCCAGAGAATAACCGGAAACCGCGCCGATCAGGGCGGCAATACACCGGAAAATCATGGGATTTCCGGAGCTTTTCTTGAAATAATGCCGGGCATCGGGGATGGTTTTCCCGGCCTTACGGCCCAGTCGGGCATAATGCTCACCGCCGCCGTCCACTTTGTCCCGTTTTCCGAACAGAGTCTTGAACGCCCGCACCTCAAATTCGCTGCGCTCGTTGCCCATGTCCATGGTCTTGTACAGCAAGACCCGGTCATGGCGGTCCATGTAGATGGACAGATAGCCCATCCGGGCCCAGGACAGCACCATCATGGAAAAATCCACGCCCAAACCGGCCAGACAGCAGCCCAGTTGACCGGCGGTCATGCCGTCGGGCGCTTGCAGACGCCGGGCTCTCCGGGGCAGGGGGCAGCGCAAAAACAGGAACCAATAAACCATGGCCAGAAGGATCAGACCATATTGAACCAGGTCGTCATAGCTCAGCGACCAGCGCTTGACGATGCCCTGAGGGAACATGCTGTTGGACACTTTCAGTGTCATGGTGAGGTTTTCGTGGTCGTTCAGACCCCGGAAGAAATGTCCGGAGATCACATTGCCCTCCACGGTACATTCCATGATCGAGTCCAGAGATTCCGCATGGTAGGTGCTGGTAAAGGTGGGGCGTTCCTCCGGCGCGCCGGGGAGCGTGACGGAAAAATCCATCCGGTCAATGGGATAGGCAAAGCCGGACAGCAGGGGCAGGGTCAGAATCAGACCGTTTTTTCCCTGGGATGTGACCAGATCCGGCAGGGAATAGTGGAGATACAGGGTGTAATTTCCCGCGCCGTATACCACGGAGGACAGATCCACCCAACGCCGGGAGTCGGAACGGGAGGTTTTGGCAGAGCCTCCGTTCAGGGTAATATCCTTGGCGGAGCCGGGCAGGGGGAAACGCAGATCGGTCTCCGTTCCGTCCATGGTCAGGCTGATCTCCACCGAGATCTGACATGTGCCGTCCGAAGAGACAAAGGCGTTGCTTTGCAGCTCGGACACCGTTCCGGCGGCGTGTACCGCCGTGGTCAGCAGGCACAGGCAAAGTATAAGCAAAACGATGCGACGCACAGCGGCACCTCCTTCATAAGGTAATTTTTTTCATTTTATCATGGGATAAAGTAAATTGCAACGGTTTTCCGTTGTAGGGGGCGGCGCCCTCGACGCCCCGTGATTGCGGAATTGAATATTTCGGGACGTCCAAGGCATGAACTATGGTATGATTGCCCCCGGCAATCATTTAATTTTGAATGCGCTGCGCGCCGCACCACGTCCCCTACATATTTGTATGTTATGTAAACCAATCTGCAAAACAAAAAGGGCTGGAGAACCAGCCCTTTTGCTTTTAGACTATTAGCCTTCTGCGCGCATCTGAGCGAAGCACTCGCTGCAGTACACGGGACGGTCGGACTTGGGCTCGAAGGGAACCTTTGCCTCGCCACCGCAACGGGCGCAGGTAGCAGTGAAGAACTCACGGGGGCCACGAGCAGCGTTCTTGCGAGCGTCACGGCAAGCCTTGCAGCGCTGGGGCTCGTTCTGGAAGCCGCGCTCTGCGTAGAATTCCTGTTCACCGGCGGTAAACACAAATTCGTTGCCGCACTCTTTGCATACTAAAGTCTTGTCTTCGTACATTGGAAATACCTCTCTTTGGTTGATTGCCCCGTAATGTTCACCATGTTTTGGTTAATGCGGAGTCATATAATGTTGTGGATATACCACAAATCGAATTATACACACCCTAAAAATAAATGTCAATCCTTTATTTACAATTTTTTTACAATTTTACAAGGATTTTATACATCAAAGCGTTCCTGGCCGTTGTAGGGAATGTGCAGGTGCTGATAGGCCAGATGGGTCACGCACCGACCCCGGGGGGTACGGGTCAGGAAGCCCAGCTGCATGAGATAGGGCTCGTACACATCCTCCAGGGTCACCGCTTCTTCACCGATGGTTGCCGCCAGAGTTTCCAGGCCCACCGGGCCGCCGCCGTAATTCTGGATGATGGCGGTGAGCATCCGGCGGTCAATGGCATCCAGGCCCAGCGCGTCCACTTCCAGACGGGACAGCGCCAGATCCGCCGCTTCCTTGGTGATCACGCCGTCGCCCATGATCTGGGCGAAGTCCCGGACACGGCGCAAAAAGCGGTTGGCGATCCGGGGCGTGCCCCGGCTCCGGGATGCGATCTCCATGGCGCCCTTGGGGTCGATGTCCATGCCCAGAATGGTGGCGCTCCGGGTGACGATCCGGGCCAGCTCCTCCGGGGTGTACAGCTCCAGCCGCAGAGAAACGCCAAACCGGTCCCGCAACGGTGCGGAAAGCTGACCGGCCCGGGTGGTTGCGCCCACCAGGGTGAATTTGGGCAGATCCAGACGGATGGAGTTGGCGCTGGGGCCCTTGCCCACGATGATGTCGATGGCAAAGTCCTCCATGGCCGGGTACAAAATCTCCTCAACCACCCGGTTCAGACGGTGGATCTCGTCGATAAACAGAATGTCCCCGGGGTTCAGGTTGGTCAGCAGCGCCGCCAGATCGCCGGGTTTTTCGATAGCCGGGCCGGAGGTGATGCGGATGTTGACCCCCATCTCGTTGGCGATGACGCCGGCGAGAGTGGTTTTGCCCAAACCGGGAGGGCCGTAGAGCAGGGTGTGATCCAGCGGCTCGCTGCGCAGCCGGGCGGCCTCAATATAAACGGACAGATTTCCCTTGGCCTTCTCCTGACCGGTGTAGTCCGACAGCCGCTTGGGCCGCAGACCGATCTCCCCCGCGTCCTGAGGCGCGAAGGTGGGAGAAATAATGGGATTATCCAGTTCCGCAGAAAATTCTAAGCTCATAGTTTTCCTCCAATTAGGAATTAAAAATGAGGAATTAAATTCCTAATTCCTAACTCCTAATTCCTCATTCCTCATTAACCCCTCATCACCATGGCTCTGAGGGCGTGGCGGACCAGCTCCTCGGTGGGTGCGTTGGGATCCGCGCCTTTGAGGGCGTTTTGGATCTCTGCCGGGCTGTAGCCCAGCTCCTGCAGGGCGGCTCTTGCCATAGCAACATTGCCCCCCTGGGTGGGCGCGGCAACTGCCGGGCCGGTGGAATAATCCAGTTCCACATTTCCGCCGCCGATCTTGTCCTTCAGTTCCAAAATGATCCGCTGGGCGATCTTCTTGCCGATGCCCTGGGCAGCGGTGAGCATTTTTTCGTCCCCGGTCATGATGGCCAGAGTCAGATTTTGCGGCCCGGCGGAAAGGATCGCCATCGCCGCCTTGGGGCCGACGCTGTTGACGGAGGTCAGCAGTTCGAAGCAATGCTGCTCCTCCCGGCTGATGAAGCCGTAGAGGTCAAAAGCATCCTCCCGGATGGACTCGGTGATGTACAGACGGGCCCTCTGATTCAATTTCAGCTGGGCCGCGGTATAGGCGCTGACGCGACAGCCATAGCCCACGCCGCCGCAGTCCACCACGGCAAGCCCGGGCTCCAAAACGGTGATCTCACCGGAAACATAGTAGAGCATAGGAAAACCTCCCCAAATACGCTGTCATTGCGAGGAACCCCGAAGGGGTGACGTGGCAATCTCCCGGACATTCCGGAAACCTATGGGGATTGCCACACCAGTGTGCGCACTGGTTCGCAATGACATGCTTCATTTCTTTTGTGCCTGTGCAATCAGGGATGTACTCGATCTTGCGTGGCACAGGGCGATGGCGATGGCATCCGCCGCATCGTCCGGCTTGGGCATGGCGTTCAGCCCCAAAAGCCGCTTGGTCATATCCTGCACCTGATGTTTGGTGGCGTTGCCGTAGCCCACCACCGCCTGCTTGACCTGCACGGGCTTGTAGGACGTCACTTCCAGTCCTGCCTGACGGATCGCAAGCAGTATCACGCCCCGGCTTTGGGCAACGCCGATGCCGGTGGTGACGTTTTGACCGAAAAACAGCTCCTCAATGGCCACCGCATCCGGCTTGACTTCCGCCAAAAGGCGGCGCATATCCTCATAGATGATCTCCAGCCGGGCGGAAAAATCCATCCCTGCCGGGGTGGTGATGGCACCGCAGGTGACCAGTCTGCTCTGACCGCGCTGGGTGTCGATCACGCCGAAGCCGGTGATGCCGTAACCCGGGTCAATTCCTAAGATCCGCATTACATACCACCGTTTGCGATCTGCCAGCAGTACAGCAAAAAGCCGATGCCCACAATGGCAATACCGATCCACGCGGCGATGATCTGCCACTTGGGTCGGGGGGTGTAGCTGTCTTTTTTCAGAACTTCAGCATTCATTTCTTCCGTGCTGACCTGTTCCAAATCCTTGTTTTCTTCCATTTTTCTTCACCTCTTGAGGGTATTATAACACATTTGTTTAAGAATTGGTAGTGCAAATTTCAGAATGTCATTGCGAGGAACCCCGAAGGGGTGACGTGGCAATCCCCATAGGTTTCCGGAACGTCCGGGGGATCACCACGCCAGTGACATCGGTCACTGGCTCGCGATGACAGAATAGGGGAAGGCTTATTTCTTCTCCGCGTTCAGTTCATCCACCACGATGTCCGGGTAGGGGTTGACGATGACGGTTTTATAGGTATGGTAAATCACCATGCCCGGCTTTCCGTTGGGAATTTTTTTGACCTGCCGCACCGGCGTCACATCCACGGGGATGTTCTGTCCGCCGGCGGTCTCGGCATAATGAGCCGCCAGCTGAGCCGCCTGGGTGACGGTATCATCCGGCACACTCTGCCCTGCGCAGGCGATGATCACATGGCTTCCGTGGACTTTCGACGCATGGAGCCAAATATCGTCCTTTCGTGCGGATTTGAAGGTCAATTCCTCATTTTGCCGGTTGTTTCTGCCCACAAAAATCGGAAATCCGTCGGTGGACTCAAACCGCAGAGGGGGCAGTTTTCCGGTTTTTACCCGCTTTTTGCCGGTGTCAGCACGAAGATACCCACCGGCTTGCAATTCCTGCTTGATCTCTTCCAGGGCCTGGTCGCTGTCCGCACGGCTCAGCTCGTCCAGCACGCTTTTCAGATATTCCAGCTCGCTGCCGGCAAGCTCGATCTGCCGGGTCAGTTCCTTTTCGGCATTTTTCATCCGGGTGTAGTCCTTGTAGAATTTTGCCGCATTTTGCTGAGGGGACAGCAGGGGGGACAGAGGCACTTCGATGGTCTTCATGTCCTCGTCGTAGAAGTCCTCCACCTGCACCACCGTCTGTCCCTTGACGATCTTGTGGAGGTTGGCGGTGAGGATATCACCCAGCTGGCGCAGACGCTCCCGGTCATAGGTGGCGGTGAGCTCCTTTTCCTGAATGGCGATCTTCCGGGTCAGACGTGTGCAGGCATTTTGCACCGTCTTACGCACCGACTGGCTCTTTTGCCGCATGGCGTCGTTGCGGTCCCGGACCGTATAGAACATATCCAAAAGGCCGGAGAAGGTCTCCGCCCGGGCACAATCGCCGTATTGCCGGATGGGACAGAAGGCGAACTGCTTGGGCGTGCCGTTTTGGGAATAGTAATACGGGGCAGGATCTTCAAGATTTTCCTTAAAGAACTCCGCGATTTTCCCGGAAATCTCGGTAATATTCCCATTTTCCAGCCGGGCATCCACATCCCCGGCGGCATAGAGGGCCGCTTCCCGGCAGACGAGGGGGGACAGGCCGCCCAGGTTGTCCATCAGCCGGTCGGCCAATAAATCAGCACCGGGTTCCGAAAAGAGGTTTACATAACATTCCTCTGTCAATTCCAGCGGATTTTTCTTTGTGACCGGCTCCGGATCCTGATAATAAAGTCCCGGCAACGCCTGCCGCTTGGCGGACTCGTCCAGACCGATGCGCCGCAGGCAGTCGATGATCCGCCCCTCCGGGGACAGTAGGTACAGATTGCAGGTTCTGCCCATCAGCTCCGCGATTAGCTTGCGCTGCACAAGATCGCCCATTTCGTCCATGCACTCGAAGGTGAAAACGGCGCAGCGCTCCATGGGCGGCTGGGAAATTTCAATCAACCGGCCGCCGGACAGGTGCTTCCGCAGAAGCATGCAGAACATGGGCGGCTCCGGGGGATTTTCCGGGTTCGCGGCGGTCAGATGCAGCCGGGGCGCGGTGGGATTCATAGCAAACAGCAGCTTGCACCGTCCCTCCCGGTGGCGCAGCTGGAGGATCACCGTATCCCGGGCCGGCTGGTGGATCTTCTCCACCCGTGGCTCGGACAAATCCCGGATCTCTCCTAAAACCGCGGACAAATAAAACGCATCAAAGGCCATTTTTTACTCCTTTATCATCAGGTCGAACAGTTCATTCAGCCGGTCCTTCTGACCGGACAAATACAGCGCGCCGAACAGGGTCTCCAGGCCGGTGGCCTTGGCGTACTGCTGGGGCGTGGCGGATTTGGGGGCGGCGTGGGAATGGGCGTTTTTGCCCCGACGGAACCAGTCTTTTTCCTGCTCCGTCAGATAGGGCAGGAGCTTGTCTGCGTAGGCCGCCTGGGTGGGGGCCTTGACCATGGCAACGGAGTCCTTGTGGAGATTTTTCACCGTCTTGTCGCCTTTGCAGCAAAGGTAGCTGCGGCACATCAGCTCGTACACCCCATCGCCGATGTGGGCAAGTCCCAAATTGGAAATGGCGTTGATTTCTTTTATATCAAAATGTAGGTCGAAATAGTTGTTCATGGTTTTACTCCTTTTCAAGCCTTCTCCTTGAGGAGAAGGTGCCGAGCATAGCGAGGCGGATGTGGTGGTGTCGCAGAGCGATAATTAATTTTTTACGGCTGTTTCACAGCCTACACCACATCAGTCATTTGCTCGTTCCTCGCAAATGCCAGCTTCTCCTCAAGGAGAAGCCTTTTTTAGTCTTCTATTAGCACATTAAACGCCTCGGGGTCGAAGGTGATGACCGCGTAGATCCGCTTGCCCTCCTGCTTTGTAAGGCTCTCCTGCAGATGGGCTGTAATCTCCGATTCCCGGCCGGTCATATCCTGGGGCAGAGCCACATCGAAAATCAAATTGGTATGGGACTGCCCCTGCACCATGCGAAAATCGTGCAGATGCAGCCGCGTATCCAAGGCCGTCAGCAATGCCTCGCAGGCGGCGCGGAAACGGTTGATTTCCGGATCATCGGTGATCACCGGGTCGTAATGGATCACCAGATGGATACCGTGATTCTGGAAACATTCCCGTTCCATATCGTCGATGAGGTCGTGGCAGGTCATGGGGCTTTCCCGCTGATCCATCTCCACATGGAGCGTGGCGAACCGCTGACCCGGGCCGTAATCGTGGACCATCAGGTCGTGATACCCCAGTACCTTCGGCTGTTGGCGCACATAATCCACGATCAGTTCCCGGAGTTCGGGACTTGCGCTCTCGCCCAACAGGGGGCTGATGGTCTCCTTTGCCGCCATGACGCCGCTGTACAATATAAATAACGCAACCGCCATACCCATCCAGCCGTCGATGGTGGCGCCGGTGAGCCATTCCACGATCCCGGCGATCAACACCGCGCCGGTGGCGATGGCATCATTGCGGCTATCCTGAGTGGTTGCCGCCAGGGCGGTGGACTGGATGTGACGGGACAGCACCCGGTTTATCCACCACATTCCCAATTTGACCCCTATGGACACCGCCAAAATCGTCACCGTCAGCCAGCCGAAGGCCACCGGCTGGGGGTTCAGGATCTTGTCGAAAGAGGATTTTCCCAGCTCCACGCCGATGACGATGATCAGCGCCGCAACACCAAGGCCGGAGAGATACTCAAGCCGGGCATGTCCGTAGGGATGATCCGCATCCGCCGGTTTTTCTGACATTTTGAAGCCCAGCAGGGTGACCACGGAGCTGGTGGCATCCGTCAGGTTGTTCATGGCGTCCGCCATAATGGACACGGAGCCGGACAGCAGTCCTGCCAGCAGTTTCCCAAGAAACAGAAAAACATTGCACACGATACCCACAACGCCGCTGCGCTGACCGATGGCCGAGCGCTGATTGTCGGGGCTTAGATTTTTCGTGAAGAGTTTCAATAACAATTTCGTCATAGCGGCCTCCGAATTGCTTGGTATTATTTCTTAATATGTCATTGCGAGGAACCCCGAAGGGGTGACGTGGCAATCTCCTGGTAATGCCTGCCGAATTGCTGAATTGTACCGGGAGATCGCCACGGCCTTGCGGCCTCGCGATGACACGGATATATACGAAGATGGGATAAAGTGCGTCAAAAATTGAATTCTACTGTGGGTAGAGTGGGGAATTCTCCCCAGCGGAGAGGGTATTACGGGGTCATTCTCCGAAAAAGCAGGTGACAAACGCCCTTATTTTCGTTAAAATAGAAACGTAGGCCATTTCTTCCATTATAGTGTATGGGACTGTGGCTGTCCAGTATTTTTTAGGAGTGTTTGCAATGTCTGATTACAAAATTATTACCGACTCCGGTTGCGACCTGCCCGGCCAGATGCTTGCGCAGTTGAATGTGCAGACCGTACCGCTGATCGTGAATTTCCGCGGAAATGCTTTGGAGGATTCCGTGGACGAGGGTATTAAGGATATATACGCCGGCCTGCGCGCAGGCGAAGCCGCCACCACCTCCGCCGTCAATCCCGACCGCTGGGGACAGCTGATGGAAAGCGTGCTCTCCGAGGGCAAGGATGTGCTTGCTATTACATTTTCCTCCGGCCTTTCCACCACCAGTCAGTCCGCCTTCATCGCCGCTGACGAGCTGAAGGAAAAATATCCCGACCGGAAGATCATCGTGGCGGATTCCCTTGCCGCATCTCTGGGTCAGGGTCTGCTGGTGTGGTACGCCTGCAAGAAAAAGGATGAGGGTCTTTCCATAGAGGAGCTGGCCGCTTGGGTGGAGGAAAACCGCCTGCATCTGTGTCACTGGTTCACCGTGGACGATCTGATGTATCTGAAACGGGGCGGACGGGTGAGTGCCGCCACAGCTTTGGTTGGCACCATGCTGAAGATCAAGCCGGTGCTCCACGTGGACGACGAGGGTCATCTGATCAATGTAGCAAAGGTGCGTGGCCGCAAGGCATCCATCGAGGCTTTGGCGGAAAAAGCCGTCCAGCTGGGACAGGGCTACGACAACAGCACCATGTTCATCTGCCACGGCGACTGCATCGAGGATGCAGAGCATCTGGCAGGTCTGATGAAAGAAAAGTGCGGCGCGAAGGAAGTGTTCATCGGCTACACCGGCGCGGTGATCGGCTCCCACTCCGGCCCCGGCACTCTGGCTCTGTTCTTCATGGGCGAGCATCGGTAATATACAAAAGCGGTCTGCTCCGGCAGACCGCTTTTGACGCCTTCCCCTGGGGGAAGGCTTGGCCCTACTTTACAAATGGGAATTTTTTTGCTATACTATTAATAGTTTCCGATGAGAGGAGGAAAACTTATGTATCTGATAATTTGGCTGATTTTGATGATTGTATTTCTCTTTATAGAATCTCAGGGGGTCAATATGGTTTCCCTGTGGTTCGCCGCAGGTGCTTTGGGCGCATTGATCGCACATCTTTGCGGTGCAGAGCTGTGGTTGCAGATCGTGATCTTCTTCGCCGTTTCCGTCGTCTTGCTTGCCAGCTTGCGGCCCATTGCCCGGAAATACTTCACCCCCAAGATCATCCGCACCAATGTGGACAGCATCATCGGTCAGACCGGTCTTGTCACCACTGACATTGACAACATCACCGCCCAGGGTAAGGTGAAGCTGGGGGCAATGGAGTGGTCCGCCCGGAGCACTTCCGGCGAGAGCATTGCCGTGGGTACGCTGGTCAAGGTGGATAAAATTGAGGGGGTTAAGGCCTTTGTCACGCCGGTAGCCGAAAAGGCAGAGGTGTGATATGGGAGAAATCATGCTCTGGATCATTGGTTTCCTGCTTTTGATTACCGGAATTTTTCGCGTCGCAAAACCCGAAGAGTCCATCTATCTGCGCGAACACTGGCGTTTCGAGGACTTTGAACCCAACGAAACATATATCAAAATGGAGCGTTTCAGCGGCATCGTATCCCTTGTCCTTTCCATCGTCGTCTTTATATGCATTTTTAATATGTAATCTTAACTTTATTCAGGAGGTAAATTTATGGAACTTTTTGTTATCGGCGCGATCGTGGTCATTCTTTTGATGATCATCATTTCCAACATTGCGGTCGTCCAGCAGTCCCGGGCCTATGTCATTGAGCGTCTGGGCGCGTTTCAGACCGTGTGGGGCGTGGGTCTGCACTTCAAGGTGCCCTTCATTGACCGCATCGCCCGTCGTGTGTCCCTGAAAGAGCAGGTCCACGACTATCCCCCCCAGCCCGTTATCACCAAAGATAATGTCACTATGCAGATCGACACCGTGGTGTACTTCCAGATCACCGACCCCAAGCTGTACACCTACGGCGTGGAGCAGCCCATGGCGGCTATGGAGACCCTGACCGCCACCACCCTGCGTAACATCATCGGCGATCTGGAGCTGGATCAGACTCTGACCAGCCGTGACATCATCAACACCAAAATGCGGGCCATTCTGGACGAAGCCACCGACCCCTGGGGCATCAAGGTCAACCGTGTGGAGCTGAAGAACATTCTGCCCCCCGCTGACATTCAGAGCTCCATGGAAAAGCAGATGAAGGCAGAGCGTGACCGCCGTCAGGCCATCTTGCAGGCCGAGGGTCAGAAGAAGTCCGCCATTTTGCTGGCGGAGGGTGAACGGGAATCCGCCATTTTGCGCGCTGACGCAGAAAAGCAGGCCGCCATTTTGAAAGCAGAAGCTGAACAACAGGCCGCTATCCTGAAGGCTGACGGCGAAGCCCAGGCCATCCGGGCTGTGCAGCAGGCTTTGGCCGATTCTCTGGCTATGCTGAACGAAAAAGCTCCCAACGACAGCGTTTTGAAGCTGAAAGCCATCGAGGCTATGCAGAAGGTTGCCGACGGTCAGGCAACCAAGATCATCATTCCCAGCGAAATGCAGGGTCTGGTGGGTCTTGCCAACGGCATCATCGAGGGCACAAAGAAATAAGCCATGGCAAAAGAAAAACGTTTTGTCAAAACCTGGACCGACGGCGCTTTCGGCAGTAATGAAATTTGGGTTGACCGGCAGACAGGCGTCAACTACCTGTATCATAACGGTGGCTACGGCGGCGGCTTGACCGTGCTGGTAGACCGGGAAGGCAAACCCATCATCACCCCCGTTCCCAGGGAATACGAGGAATAACGAATTACCGCACCGGGTCTCCGGTGCGGTGCTTTTTTACCCTCCCCCGGAGGTGAAGGGCTTCTCCTCAAGGAGAAGCTGGCATTTGCGAGGAACGAGCAAATGACTGATGAGGTGTAGGCTGCGTAGCAGCCGTTGTAATCTGAATTGTCGCCTACGAGACACCACCTCATCCGTCAAAAATCAAAGATTTTTGACACCTTCCCCTCAAGGGGAAGGCTTTGGTCCGTATGTTCGCAATGACAAAGGGGCGGCTACCTGCCGCCCGCTAAAGGACTTTTGTGTTAAGGACACAGATTTTTCCCGTCGGGGATAAAATTATACTATAAATAAACAACAAAAACAGAAAAAATGGGTTGAAAACCACAGGCAATATATGGTATTATGAGAGCATAAGATGCGTAACTATGGTTTTTTCGTCATCTGACTGTCCCGTAAGGGAAAAACTAATGAAAAAAAGGAGTCAATCATCATGGAAATCATCAACCAGAAAGTAGAAAACCTGCCCGTTTACATTTTCAACACCCGTAAGGAAATGGGTATCAAGGCCGGCGAGGAAGCCGCCCGGATCATCAACGAGACCATCGCCAAGAACGGCGTTGCCAACGTTGTGTTCGCTGCTGCTCCCTCCCAGAACGATATGCTGGAAAGCCTGCTGCAGCAGGATGTGGACTGGACCAAGGTCCGCGCCTTCCATCAGGACGAGTACATCGGCATCACCGCAGAAGAGCCCGCCGGCTTCGGCACCTGGCTGCGCCGCGCCATTTTCGACAAGGTTCCCCTGATGGAGACCCACTATCTGCTCTGCGCCGCTGACGAGGCTGAGGCCAAGTGCGAAGCATACGCCGAGCTGCTGAAGAAGTACCCCATCGACCTGATCCTGCTGGGCATCGGTGAGAACGGCCACATGGCTTTCAACGATCCCGCTGTCGCCGATTTCAACGACCCCAAGATGGTCAAGATCGTGGATCTGGACGACGTTTGCCGTCAGCAGCAGGTCAACGACGGCTGCTTCCCCAACATCAACGCCGTTCCCAAGCAGGCTATGACCCTGACCATGTCCTTCATCATGTCCGTGCCCAACGCCATCTGCGTTGTTCCCACCGACCGTAAGGCCAACGCCGTTCTGGGCGCGACCCGCGGCCCCGTGACCACCGAGTGCCCCGCATCCATTCTGCGTCAGCACAAGAATGCAGGCCTGTATCTGGACAAGGACGCCGCTTCCAAGATCCTGTAATATGGAGTCTTTCAAATTATCTGCTGATACCATCATGGCGCAGGATCCCGAATTGGCGATCCTGCCCGTGGGCTCTTTGGAGCAGCACGGCCCCCATCTGCCCATCATGACGGACTGGGCCATCGCAACGGAGCTGGGTCGACGTGTGGCGGAACTGACCGGCGGTTTTCTCCTGCCGGCTCTGCCTATTTCCACCTGCCGGGAGCAGATGGGTAAAAAGGGCAGCGTGTGGATGGAGCCGCCTACGTTCTACGCCATGATGACGGATATCATTATGAGCCTGAAACTGCAAGGCTTCAAAAAAGTGGCTATTTTACAATGCCACGGCGGTATCTTTATCATGACCCCCATCATCCGGGACCTGAACGCCAAGTTTAACCCCGAGCTGATGGTCGTCAATATCGATATCTGCACCTTCTTCCCCCGGCTGTACCAGGAGGGCGTGATTGAAACCGCAACCGAGCTTCACGCCGGTGAGGTGGAGACCAGCATGATCCTGGCCATCGCCCCGGAAACGGTGGACATGTCCAAGGCTGTGGACGAAGTGCCCAACGTGCCCCGGAATTATCTCAGCTACGGCAGTCTGTTCCGGGCGTCCAAGTCCGGCGTGTGGGGCGAGAGTAAGTGCGCCACGGCGGAAAAGGGCGAAAAATGCTTCCAATTCTGCGCCAAGGGCGCGGTGGAGGAAATGAACAAGGCCTTTGCCTACATGGAAGCAAAGGAAAAGTTCGGGTATAGTTATTTTTAACCGACTCTAAACCCTCCCCCGGGGGGAGGGTGGATTCAAATTCGCCAAACAGGCGAATTTGAAGACGGGAGAGGAACGGCGGCAGAAACAGAATTGGAATATGTCTATACAGTAGCAATCATCCCGACATTATCGCCCGTATTCCTCTTCCGCCTCGCTAGGCTCGGCACCTTCCCCTCGGGGGAAGGTTTTGGACGAATGTCCTACATAACAACACAAGGAGCAACAACATGTCCGAAATTCTTGAAGTGATCATGATCGTCAGTTTCGGCGCGTCCTGGCCCATGAATGTAATGAAGTCCTGGAAAGCCCGCACCACAAAGGGCAAAAGTCTGGCATTTCTGTGCCTGATCCTCTTTGGCTACGTGGCAGGCATCACCGGCAAATTTCTGAATCCGGCTTACATGGCCGCATTTGCCGAAAAATGGTACGTCCTGTTCTTCTATGTTCTGAACTTCGTTATGGTCAGCGCAGATCTGATCCTCTATTTCCGCAATAAACGGCTGGATGCCCAGCGTGAAAATTCCAACGTCTAATAAAAAGGAGCGTTACTTATGAAAAAACTGAAAGTACTTCTGATCGGCGCCGCTTTTTCCGCTGATCTCCATTCCGACGGCTACAGCCGTATCCTGGACAAGGTGGACATTGTCGGCATCTGCGACAAGGATCTGAGCCGCATCGAAGCTCTGGCAAACCGCTACGGCTTCAAGGGCTACACCGCTTACGACGATTACAACACCGCCATCGCTGAGTGCGATTGCGACCTGGTTGACATCTGCATGCCCAACTTCCTGCACCACGACGTGGCCATCAAGGCTATGAACGCCGGTAAGGACATCATCTGCGAGAAGCCCCTGGCTACCACCGTGGAAGATGCCCAGGACATGGTGGACACCGCCAACCGTCTGGGCAAGCACATCTACTACGCAGAAGACTGGCTGTTCGCTCCCGCGTTCCGCAAGGCAAAGAGCCTGCTGGAAAGCGGTCAGCTGGGTAAGCTGCTGTACATCCGCGCCCGTGAGTGCCACTCCGGCTCCCACAGCCCCTTTGCACAGACCATTAAGTACTGCGGCGGCGGCTGTATGGTCCATCTGGGCGTGCACCCCGTCTGCTTCATGCTGGCTCTGAAAGACAACAAGTGGGCAGAACTGACTGCCATGACCTCCGGTGGTCTGGAAAACAACCTGATCCACAACAAGATGGAAGGCGAGGACTGGGCCGGCGCATTCATGCGCTTCCAGGACGGCACCTTCGCAACCATGGAAGCCAACTATGTCACCGTGGGCGGCATGGAAGACATCATGGACATCTACTGCGAGCGCGGCACCATCAAGGTGGACCTCTCCTTCCGTGGCCCTGTGCAGGCCTTCTCCATGGACGGCCTGGACTACACCATCGAAAAGGCAGAAGTCACCACCGGCTGGGCCAATGTGGCTGTTGACGAGAAGTATCAGCTTGGCTACTGCGGCGAGATCAACCACTTTGTGGACTCCGCCCTGGCCGGTGTGGATGCCCAGGTGGGTCTGCGCGGCATCGACGGTCTGGAATCCCTGCGTGTTATCAACCTGATCTACAAATCTGCCAAGGAAGGCGTTAACGTAAAGAACGATAAGCTGGAGGGTTAATCTATGAGTAAGACACCCAAAGACATCCGGATCCCGGTCACGATCGGCGGCGTTACCTTTAAAAACCCGTTTTTCGTGGCATCCGGTCCTACCACCAAGTCGGTCCGTCAGCTCATTGAGATCGAGCGCACCGGCTGGGCGGCAGCGTCTATCAAGCTCAGCATCGACCCCGCGCCCTATATCAACCGCAAGCCCCGTTATTCCCTGTTCAAGGACCGGGATGCTCTGGCATTCACCGCCGAAAAGCGGCTGACTTTCCAGGAGGGTTTGCAGCTGATCCGGGACGCCAAGCCCCATCTCCATGACCTGCTTTTGATGGCAAACATCACCTACGCCGGTGACAACGGCGTGGACGGCTGGGTCAACATGGCTGTGGAGTTTGAAAAGGCCGGCGCGGACATCATCGAGCTGAATATGTGCTGCCCCAACATGAGCTATAACGTGGAAATGACCTCCGGCGGCGAGGCTTCTGCCAAGAAGCAGACCGGCGCAAGCATGGGTCAGCAGGCTGACGTGGCCGCAGAGATCTGCCGGGCCGTCAAGAATGCCATTTCCATTCCTCTGTTCGTGAAGCTGACCCCCGAGGGCGGTCAGATCGCGAAGGTAGCCAAGGCTCTGTACGAGGCCGGCGCCGATGCCGTTGGCGGTACGGGCAACCGTCTGGGTATGCCCCCCATCGACATTGACGATCCCGGTAAGGCTTTCTACCATCTGCAAAAGGAGATCTCCATGGGCTGCCACTGCGGTAAGTGGCTGAAACCCCTGGCACAGCGGGATACATACGAGATCCGCAAGGTCTGCGGTATGGATGCGCCCATTATGGCCGCCGGCGGTATCACCAACTGGCGTGACGCTGTGGAAATGATCCTCTGCGGCGGCAACCTGCTGGGTGTCTGCGCCGAGACGCTGATCTCCGGTTACGACATTTGCCGGCCCATGATCGAGGGTCTGGACAAGTATATGCAGGACCACGGCTACACCGATCTGGCCCAGATGCGGGGCCTGGTGGTTCCCGAGGTGCGTACTGCTACCGATGTGACCATTTTTGCCGGTTACGCACGGGTCAAGGAGCCCAATCTGTCCGCTCCCTGTAAATCCGCTTGTCCCCACCATGTTCCCACCCAGGCGTACATTCAGAAGATCGCCAAGGGCGAGTACAAGGAAGCCTTTGATCTGATCACAGGCAAGAATCCTCTGCAAAATATCTGTGCGCTGGTGTGCAATCATCCCTGTGAGGATGCCTGCATCCGCAGCACTTACGATTCTCCCGTGAAGATCCGTCAGCTGAAGCGTTTTGTGCTGGAATACGGCCGCGCCCAGGGCTGGAAGCCCGCTTGGGCAGCCGCCGAGCTGAACGGACACAAGGTCGCCGTGATCGGTGCCGGCCCTGCCGGTATGGCTTGCGCCGCTGAGCTGCGCAAGGGCGGTTATGATGTGACCGTTTTCGAGAAGGAAGTCTTCGCCGGCGGTAAGGTGGCCTATGGCATGCCCAACTACATGCTGGACAAGAATGTTCTGGCTGAGGAAGTCAATACTCTGGCCGAACAGGGCGTAACCTTCGCCTTCGGCAAGGCTCTGGGCAAGGATTTCACCGTCGAATCTCTGAAAAATGACGGTTTTGAGGCCATTTTCGCCGCCATCGGCAATGGCAAGAAGGTCGCGTCCAATATCCCCGGCGCGGAAAACGCCCTGGATGCTCTGGAGCTGCTGAAAGCCGTGAATTACGGCGAGGAAGTCCAGATTGCTGAAACAGTTGCCGTCATCGGCAAGGGCTTCGCCGCTATGGATGCCGCCCGTACCGCAGTCCGTCTGGGTGCAAAGCACGTCAACCTGCTGTGGCCCACCGCCTACGGCAAGGGCAGCGCAGACCAGGAGACCCTGGCTCTGGCTCAGGAAGAGGGCGTTGTGCTGCTGGATAGCGCTAACGTCACCGCAATTTCCGCTGACAGCATCGCTGTTGAGCGTGGCGGTATCGCCATGAACATCCCCTGCGGTCAGGTGATCGTTGCCAACGATTACGTTGCTGACGATGCCGTCCTGGGTAATGTGGAAATGAAGAACGGCTTTGTGAAGATCACAAACGGCAAGACCTCTGTTGACGGTCTGTACGCAGGCGGCAACGCCGTGCGTGGTGCCAATGTGATCACCGCCATCGCCGCCGGCAAGAACGCCGCTGCGGTCATCGACAAGGACATCCGTGGCGAAAACGCCACCTTGGAGGGCGTTCCCGCCACCAAGACTGTCAATCCCGAGATCGTCCGTCAGCGCACCGGCTATCTGAAGAAGGATGCGAACAAGCTGAATCTGAACGCACCTGCCGCTGAGCGGATCGCAGGCTTTGACATTTCTGAGCGTGTGATGACCGAGGAAGAGGCTCAGAAGGAAGCAAGCCGCTGCCTGAACTGCGGCTGCGGCGAAGGCTGCCAGCTGTGTAAGACCATCTGCACCGACTTCGCCCCCGAGATCATCGATGCAGACACCATGCACATCCGCAAGGAAGACTGCGTGGCCTGCGGCATGTGCTTCAACCGCTGCCCCAACGGCAACATCGAAATGGTAGACCTAGGCTATACTGTCTAATTTATAGGAGGAATTCAAAATGTACAATGTAAACTTTGATATTTCCGGCCAGGTGGCCGTCATCACCGGCGCAGGCGGCATCATCTGCGGCACCATGTCCAAGGAAATGGCCAAGAAGGGCGTTAAGATCGCTCTGCTGGACTTCAATGTTGCGGCTGCTCAGGCAATCGCTGACGAGATCGTTGCAGACGGCGGCGAGGCCATCGCTGTGAAGGTCAACGTTCTGGACCGCGCCAGCCTGGAAGAGGCCCGCGATGTGGTGGTTAACCACTTCGGCAAGATCGACATCCTGATCAACGGCGCAGGCGGCAACAAGCCCCAGGCCACCATTTCCAAGGATCTGGACTTCTTCCACCTGGATCTGGACGCTTTCAAGTGGGTCTTCGACCTGAACGTCACCGGCGCTGTGCTGACCACCATGGTCTTCGGCGAGCTGCTGGCTAAGCAGGGCTACGGCAATGTTATCAACATCGCTTCCATGTCCTCTTACCACCCCCTGACCAACACCGTCGCTTACTGCGGTGCTAAGGCTGCTGTTTATAACTTCACCGAGTGGATGGCTACCCACTTCAACCAGAATTACAGCAACAACATCCGCGTCAACGCCATCGCTCCCGGCTTCCTGCTGACCAACCAGAACCGCTACCTGCTGACCAACGAGGACGGCTCTGCAACTGCCCGTGGTGAGCGTGTTCTGGCCAAGACTCCCATGGGCCGTTACGGCGATCCCGTGGAAATGTGCGGTCCTGTCATCTTCCTGTGCTCCGAGGCTGCTTCCTTCGTGAACGGCGCAGTTCTGCCCGTTGACGGCGGCTTCGCAAGCTACTGGGGCGTATAATTAAGGAGGAAGAAATATGCAGTACCATCACGTTAATTATGAGAAGCTGGTTCGCTTCTGCGTAGAATCCTTCAAGGGCTACGGCTTTAACGAGGCTCAGGCTCAGCAGATCACCGATGTTCTGCTGGAAGCTGACCTGAGCGGCATCGAATCCCACGGCGTACAGCGTATGATCCGCTACCACAAGGAGATCACCAGCGGCATGGTCAAGATCGACGCCAAGGCTGAGGTTGTTTTCGAAACTCCTCTGTCCGCTGTCATCGAGGGCAACGACTCCATGGGCCAGACCCTGGGTGTGGAAGCTATGCAGATGGCCATCGACAAGGCCAAGAAGTCCGGCTTCGGTATCGTTACCGTCCGCAACTCCAACCACTACGGCGTTGCCGGTTACTACTCCCGTATGGCCGCTGATCAGGGCCTGATCGGTATGTCCATGACCAACACCGAGGCGATCATGGTCCCCACCTTCGGCAAGCAGGCCATGCTGGGCACCAACCCCATCGCTTTCGCAATGCCCGCTGATCCCGTGAACTTCTCCTTTGACGCTGCCACCACCGTGGTGCCCAGAGGCAAATTGGAAGTTTATGTAAAACGCGGCAACGGCCTGCCCCTGGGCTGGGCTCTGGATGAGACCGGTTCCGACAGCGACGACGCTGACCGTGTGCTGAAGAACATCATCGCCAAGACCGGCGGCGGCATTCTGCCCCTGGGCGGCTCCGGCGAGATGACCTCCGGCTACAAGGGCTACGGCTTCGCCATGCTGTGCGAGATCTTCACCGCCATTCTGTCCGGCGGCACCACTTCCAACTACATCTACAAGACTCCCGGTCGCAGTAACATTGCTCAGTGCTTCATCGCCATGGATCACGGCATGTTCGGCGACAAGAAGGCTATCGAGGCAAGCCTCAGCAAGTACTTGCAGGAGGTTCGTGACTCCGCCAAGGCTGATGGCCAGGATCGCATCTACATCCACGGCGAGAAGGAGTACGAGGCTCGTGCCGGCGTGTTGAAGAACGGTGTTTACCTGAACGACAAGACCTACGACGAGATGAAGATGATCGCCGAGTACACCGGCTCCACCGCATACCTGCCCGAATATCTGGACTAAGAACGCACCATCAGTCATGTCATTCCGAGGGCCGCAAGGCCCGTGGGAATCTCCCGGTACGATGTTTGTTGCTGCATAGCGTATCGATGAACTGTGCCAGGAGATTGCCACGTCACCCCTTTGGGGTTCCTCGCAATGACATAATCCTTACATTGTGCGTTATATCGTAGCGGCGATTTACGAATCGCCCGCAATATAATCAAATTTCCTATAAGGAGGAAAATCATTATGGATTACGCAAAGGAATCCCTGAGACTCCACGGCGAGTGGAAGGGTAAAATCGAGGTTATTTCCAAGGTTCCCGTTGCTACCAAGGAAGACCTGTCCCTGGCTTACACCCCCGGCGTTGCACAGCCCTGTCTGGAAATCAACAAGGATGTGAACAAGTCCTATGACCTGACCCGCCGTCACAATCTGTGCGCCGTGGTTACCGACGGCACCGCCGTTCTGGGTCTGGGCGACATCGGCCCCGAGGCCGGTATGCCCGTTATGGAAGGCAAGTGCGTGCTGTTCAAGGCTTTTGGCGATGTGGATGCCTTCCCTCTGTGCGTCAAGAGTAAGGACGTTGACGAGATCGTAAACACTGTTTACATGATCTCCGGCTCCTTTGGCGGCGTGAACCTGGAAGACATTTCCGCACCCCGCTGCTTCGAGATCGAGCGCAAGCTGAAGGAAAAATGTGACATTCCCATCTTCCACGACGACCAGCACGGCACTGCGATCGTTACCCTGGCCGGTCTGATCAACGCCCTGAAAGTGGTTGGCAAGAAGAAGGAAGATGTGAAGATCGTTACTTCCGGCGCCGGCGCAGCTGCTATCTCCATCGTCAAGCTGCTGCTGAGTGCAGGCTTCAAGAATGTGATCATGACCGACCGCTCCGGCGCGATTTACGCCGGCCGAGAGGGTCTGAACTGGATCAAGGAAGAAATGGCTCAGGTCACCAATCTGGAGAAAAAGGCCGGCAAGCTGGCTGATGTGATCGTGGGTGCTGACGTGTTTATCGGCGTTTCCGCCCCCGGCACGCTGACCACCGAGATGGTCAAGACCATGAACAAGGACGCCATCGTCTTTGCCTGCGCCAACCCCACTCCCGAGATCTTCCCCGATGATGCCAAGGCAGGCGGCGCAGCCGTTATTTCCACCGGCCGTTCCGACTACCCCAACCAGGTCAATAATGTTCTGGCCTTCCCCGGCATCTTCCGCGGTACTTTTGATGTTCGTGCTTCCGACATCAACGAGGAAATGAAGATGGCCGCCGCTATGGCCATCGCCGGTCTGATCTCCGACGAGGAGCTGAACGCCGATTACATCATCCCTGCCGCCTTCGACGAGCGCGTGGGCCCCGCCGTTGCCAAGGCTGTTGCCGAGGCTGCCCGGGCTTCCGGCGTCGCACGGATCTAAACGAAATCGAAATCCCCCAGGAAATGAAGTGACCCCAAAAAGTTAGACAAATATTTCTAACCCAAATTGTTTAAGCTGCCGAAAGGGCTTGCTGTCTGTGTAATGCAGGTGGCAAGCCCTTTAGTCTTGCCTTAATTCGCCGGTTGTTGT
>SVLT01000020.1 GCA_015067845.1 Oscillospiraceae bacterium | reverse complement strand
TTCTAGCAAATTTTACTCAAGAATTTCGTTGGCTGTTTTTTTCGATTCTACATCGCTTAAACAATCCATTAATTGTCCAAGGTGTTATTTTCGTTCGTCTCACATTATTCAATTTACAAGGTACAGATGTCCGCTGTTGCGAACTTTGACATGATAACATATATATTTTTTATTGTCAAGCACAATTTTTCGTTTTTTGTAAATTTTTTTGTTTTTATTTTTGGCTCAGATTGGAGCAGATTCCCTCTAACGCTTCTGCCGCATCGTAGCTGCTCTCCTCCCTTCCTGCCAGATCCCCCACACTGACCATTCCGCACAGTTTCCCGTCCTCGATCACCGGCAAGCGGCGCACCTGTTCCCGTCCCATAAGATACGCCGCAACGGCGACATCCATATTGGGGGACGCGGATACGATCCGGCCGGTCATCACATCCTGCACCCTGGTTTGCTCCGGTGTCCGATTGGCTGCCAGGCATCTTGTCACCAGATCCCGGTCTGTCACCATGCCGCAGATTTTCCCGTCACTTCCGCACACCGGCAGCACGCCGATATTGTGGTTTGCCAACAACCGCGCAGCAACCGCCACGCTTTCGTTGGGATGAATTTTGATCACATTGGAACTCATAATGTCTTTTAATTTCACTGCAATCGCCTCCTGCTCAGGGATTATCGCCAACTCTGCTCCCTAATATTCAAGGATATGATTTGATTTTCTTGCAGATGTATGATATTCTTACGATAATCATTTGGCGGGAGGAACGATATGAACCTGGAAAAAGCGAAAATGCTGCTGAATATAAACGGTCATACTTGCGTGTTCTGCGACGGGCAGACGATCCTTACGGACAAACGGCGCGGTGTGCGTCCGCTGCTGGACATTTTGGAAAGCGGTCGGGATGTGTCGGGTTATTCTGTCGCCGACAAGGTAGTAGGCAAGGCTGCCGCTTATTTATATTGTCTGTTGGGTATCAAGCACCTCTACGCCCGTGTGATCAGCCGGTCCGCTTTGGATGTGCTTACAAACGCGCTGGTCTCGGTGGAATACGACGAACTTGTGCCAGCCATCCGAAACCGTACCAACGACGGCTTCTGTCCCATGGAACAAGCCGTTTGGAACATCACCGATCCCACTAAGGCACTGACTGCCATTTATGACGCCCTTGCTAAACTAAACTAAAATCGTGCCGGAACGCTCGTTCCGGCACGATTTGCATTTACAGTTTATCTCCCACCAGAGACAGTGCTTCTTCATCCGCAACCAGGACGAAATCCGGATGCAGCTGCAAGATAGATGCAGGCACGCGGGGTGTTACCGGGCCGCAGAAGGAATCGTATACCGCCTGGGCCTTGTTCTTGCCGGTGGCGATCATAACGATGCGCTTGGCCTGCATGATGGCCAGCATACCCATGGTGTAGGCCTGACGGGGCACCATGCTCTCGTTTTCAAAGAAACGGGAATTTGCGGTAATGGTGGAAGCCGTCAGATCCACACGGTTGGTGCCGGTGCTAAACTGCTCCGCCGGTTCGTTAAAACCGATATGACCGTTGGCACCGATGCCCAGAAGCTGCAGATCCACGCCGCCCAGATTGGCGATCACCTTGTCATAGCGGGCACACTCTTTGGCTGCATCCAGTTCCAGGCCGTTGGGAAGATTGGTGTTTGCAGGATCGATATTGATATGATCAAAGAAATTCTGGTGCATAAAATAGGAATAACTTTGATCGTGGTCGGCAGTCAGGCCTACGTACTCATCCAGATTGACGGTCTTGGTCTGAGAGAAATCCACGTCACCCTTGTCGCACCATTTAATCAGTTGCTGATAAGCACCGATGGGGCTGCTGCCGGTGGCCAGACCCAATACACATTCCGGCTTCAAAATCACCTGAGCAGAAATGATATTTGCCACCTTACGGCTGGCATCCTGATAATCTTTTGCACGAATTAAACGCATAATACACACTCCTTTGGTTTTCTATATCCTATCACTTTCCTTTGTCGTTGTATAGATGTCACCGTCGAATCCAGTTTGTTTTGGTACAAATAAAGTCTTTTTTATCCCATCGGGCAGGTTGCAATTTTCAACAGACTTGTTTTCCGGACGGAATTGTGCTAAGATTAAGAAAAAAGGAGGTAGCTTCTATGATTGGACAAAATTATGCGGAATACGCCTGGGAAATGACGGAGACCCTGCTCTCCATTGACTCCCCCAGCGGTTTTACCGCCCGGGCAGCTGCCTGGGTAAAGGAAAAATTTGAGGGACTGGGCTTTGCCGCAAGCATCACCGAAAAAGGCGGTGTGCTCATCGACCTGGGCGGCGAGAAAGAGGACGATGCTCTGTTCCTGGAAGCCCATGCTGACACCCTGGGCGCAATGGTGGCACAGATCAAGGGAAATGGTCGTCTGCGGCTGTCCCCTCTCGGCGGCATGAGCGCCAACAACGGCGAAGCGGAAAATGTTTGGGTATACACCCGCTCCGGCAAGGTCATCGACGGCACATGTCAGCTTTGCAACGCATCCGTTCATGTCAACGGCGAGTATTCTAACGCCAAGCGTTCCTTCGACACGGTGGAAGTGGTGCTGGACGAAGACGTGAATTCTGCTGCCGACGCCAAAAAGCTGGGCATTGAGGTGGGCGACATTGTGTGCTTTGAGCCCCGCACCCGTCGCACCCCCAGCGGCTATTTGAAGAGCCGTTTTCTGGATGACAAGCTGAGCGTTGGTATCCTGCTGGGCTTTGCCAAATACCTCAGCGACAACGGCATCGTTCCCGGCCGCAAAACCTATGTGCATGTAACGGTGTACGAAGAAGTGGGTCACGGCGGCTCGGCATCCGTGCCTGCCGGGGTTACGGAAGCCATTTCCGTGGACATGGGCTGTGTGGGCGACGGACTGAACTGCACCGAAAAGCAGGTATCCATCTGCGCCAAGGATTCCGGCGGCCCCTATTCCTATGAGGTGGTGGGCAAACTCATTGAAGCCGCCAAGAAGACCGGCGCGGACTATGCGGTGGACGTGTACCCCTACTATGGCTCCGATGTGGAAGCAACGCTGCGCAGCGGTGTGGATATCCGCCACGGCCTGATTGGTGCCGGTGTTTACGCCAGCCACGGCTACGAACGCAGCCACATGGACGGCATTATGAACACGCTGAAAGTACTGTGTGGCTATTTGGATATGTAAAAGCATTGCCAGACTGATAACTCCAAATTAGGTCAGGAGGTAATTTCATGCGAACGAAGATGCTCTTTTTCCATTTGGCATATTACATACTGTCTTTGCTCATTTATGTGGGTTTCCTTTACGGCTCGGCAGCGTTATTTCGTACATCAAATCTTGGGACAGTCATAGCCATCACCTATGGTTTTCTGTATCTTGCGACACCGATACTGATTGCCGTAATTATGCGCTTCAGCTTGCTGAAATGGTATATTGACCCCTTGGCTGCTGCTGAAATTCCACTATTTTTATATTTCGGATGTGTAATCAACGAAATGAACCGTTCAGGAATACCTTTCTTTGATGCCATTTTAGAATTCAACGAGAAGCTTTCTGCTGACAGCGGATCGGGCTGGTTTTTTCTCATAGGATTATTCCTTTTCAGTCTCGTTGCGTCGATCTCATTTTCCAGAAAAGAAGGAAAAAGTATTTCATATAAATTGATTTCTAAAATAATCTCTTAATGCCGATTTCCATCTCTCTAATAACAAACCCGCAGCACCAATTGGTGCTGCGGTTCTTTGCGGGCGGCAGGTTGCCGCCCCTACATTATTCCACGCCTTGGATCTCCAGGAGATCCACCGCCTGCTGGCCCAGGATGGTCAGGGCGATGCTGCCCTTGATGGGGTAGGCATCATATGCAGGACTGTATCCGCCCTTTAAGGGCTGATCAAAGTCAATAGAAATAAGGCCGCGCTTTTCCAGGCGCTGCAATGCCCGGCCTCCTTCTTCCGGGGACAACTCCCCTTCTTCCAGATACACAGGCTCCATGGATGATGCACTGCGGGCCACGGGCAAAAAGGGAATCTGCCCCAAAAGCCGCAGTATGGTAATTTCCTCCGGAGTCAGTACCAAAGTACTTCCGCAACCGCCGCAATTTCCGCAGCAGCCGCCACATCCGCCTTTACAATCGCCCATTACGCTTCTCCTTGCAGTTTCTTTTCCCGGCTCTGGCAGGTAAACAGGATCACCTGCTTATCTTCTGCCATTTCCGAAAGAATATGCAGCGCTGTTGCCAGACGGGTGTCGTCAAAACGCACCATGGCATCATCCAGCACCAGGGGCGCCCCCGGTGTCAATTCCTCGGCAACCGCCAGTCGCAACGCCAGATACAACTGATCCACCGTTCCGTCGCTGGGCCATTGAACGGAATGAGTCTTGATCTCCTGCTGCATGCCCACTTCCAGACTCAGATCCTCTTTCAGCCGCACGGTCTCATACCGACCGGCGGTGAATTTGCCGAACAGCTCCTCTGTGCGCTTGGCAATTCTGGGCGCAAAACGCCGCTGCAGCTCGCTTGTGGCTTTTCTCAGTGCTTCCTGTGCCACTTCCAAAGCCGCATAGGTCTCTTCCAGCCGGGCGATGCGCAGACGCGCCTGTTTCAGCTTGGCCCGCAGATCCGATTCCTGACCCAACGCTTCCGCCTGACCCTGGAACTGACCAAGGCGCAGCTGGTTTTGCTTCTGCTCAAAGGCGGCATTGGTCAAAAGGGTCTCAGTCTCACTGAGGGTTTGGGTCAGCTCATCCGGTGCAGAGGGCGCAGGCACATTTTTGGTCATGGCCTTCAATGCCGTGATTTGGCTCTCCGCACGCTGGAAGTCCCGACGGGTATCCGATAAGGTCTTCCATTTTTTCGTAATCTGCTCCCACTTTTCCATGCGCACGCCAATGGCCTCGCCGGATGTGGCGGACCGCAAACGCTGCATCAGATCCTCACGGCGTTGTTGCAGCTGTGCAACCGTTTGCTGATGCCCGGCCATTACCTGTTCATACCCACTCTGTGTTTTCGCAAATTCCTCTGCCGTGGAAATCCACAGCTCGGTTTGGGGTGTTTCGTATTTGGCTGTGAGCGCATCCAAAAGGGTCTTGCACTTTTTCTTTTTGCTTCCGCCGATGGCTGTCAGCGTAACACCCACAGCGAAAAGCAAACCGCCAACAGCAAACAGCAAACTCAGCACCAGTCCGGCCGCCGCGGCCAATGCGCCAAGAATCATCAGCGCAACACCAATGCCCAAGAGGGCATTTTTCTTTGTCTTTTTCAGCTTTTCGGCCTGGACTGCATCCGCTTTTGCTTGCTCGATCGCCTGCTCGCCGGTCAAACCATCAAAGCACTTGGGTGCTGCCGGTTTTTCCGGAACGGGGGGCAGCATCTGCTGCTCCATTTGCAACGACATGCTCTCGCTGTGCAGCTTTTGCAGTTCGGTACGGGCGCGCTCCGCTTCCTCCTCCGAAGGCAGTGTGGCACACTCCCTTTCCAGAGCTTTCAGGTCTTCCCCGATCCGGTCTCTGGCCAATTCCGCTTCCCGGATGTGCTGGGAATCTTCCTGCGCCTTGGCATAGTTCAAAGCAGCCTTGTGGTTTTCCAGCTTGGCTATCCAGACATTCAATTCTTCCTGCCGCTGCTGCAGACGCTCTGCCTGTGCGTTCAGTTCCTGCAAAGAATGGAGTTTTTCTTCCAGACCGTCCCGCTGGGCTTCTGCCTGGGGCAGTAAGCCACTCTTATTGTAGCGGCACTTGTTTTTCAATTCTTTCAGAGATTGAGCCAGTTTATCCGCCGCGCCGTCCTCATCGCCGGTGGTGACCAGATTGTTGAGCCGGCGGCGCAGGGCATCATCCTGGGTCACGGGCATATCGGACAGCTTCAAAAAACCTGCCCGGACGAAAACGCTCCGTTCCACACCCAGCAATTCCATTCCGCAGTTGGCCGCTGTCAGTTCCGGCACATCCAGGCCGCTTTCTGTCTCATAGGCGCGGAATTCGCCAAAGATCACACGGCCTCTTGTGCTGCGCTCGATGGTGATATTTCTGCCATTCCAGCAGATGTCCATACGTCCCTCCATGGGCGCACCGGACCAGGGAGCATATCGCTCTTTGTCCGCAAGGGCCGTCTGCGTAGTACGGGCCTTGGTGTCGATGCCGTAAAGCATGGCGACAATGAAGGCGCACCAGGTGCTCTTGCCCCATTCGTTGGGAGCTTCAATGATGTTTAATCCCGGCGTCAGGGTCAGGGTCTGCCGTTCCAGCTTGCCGAAGGTGGCTGTCATAGAATAGATCTTCACGGCAGGATCACCTCCTGTCCATCCAAGATCTGGCGGGAAATTTTCGCCGCCAATTTCACCCGCTGTTGGAACACTTCGCTTTCCGTATCCAAAGCTTCGTGAAGCAGACCGAAGTACACGCCTTCCAGGCTGTCATCCCCCACTGCGCTCCACAGCTCCTTTTCCGGGATGGTCTTGTCCCGGAGGATCAGGTTTTTCAGGTGTGGAAACTGACTGCGCAGAGTCTCCAAATCCAATTCATCGGCATAGCCGGTAAAGGTGATCCGGTAAAAGTCCTCTGTGGCAACGCCGGGCAAAATCGACGCCAGGGTCTGCTGGGCATCCGTACCCACTTCCACAGTCTCATCATAAAACCGGGGGGTGTCCAAAGGACGGAACTCCGCCTTGATCTGCTCGCCCAATTCCAGCAGGATCACACCTTTTGCGCCCGTTTCGTCATAGCCGTGGCCCATGGGGCAACCCGGCCATGCGCACAGGGCATCTCCGGCGCGGAAACTGTCGGTTTTGTGGATATGTCCCAGCGCCAGATAGTCAAGGCCGGACAGCCGCACCTGCTGAGGACTCACGGGACAGTAGGGAGAAGATGTATTGGTGGCATCGCCGTGAAGCACGCCGATGTGCCACTTGCTCTGTCCCTCCGCTTTGAAATTTTCCAAAAGTGCCGGGCAGTCCATGGACTCATAGCCTGCGCCGTAGACGGTACAATCCAGGTCAGCCAAGGTGACGGACTCCATCACAGGATGCTTGAAGATATGCACATTTTCCGGCCAATTCTCTGCCAAATACGCAGAGTTGGGCTGGCAAAAATCGTGGTTGCCCGGAGTGATAAATACCGGGATCTTCACGCTTTCCAATGCTTCATACACCTTGCGGAAGGAATCCTGGGTATACGGGCCGTCGAACAGGTCGCCGGCAAGGAGCATCAGATCACAGTTTTCCTCTTTCGCCAACGCGGCGATCCTCTCTGGGACTTTTCCCAGCTCCTGCCGCAAAAAACGGGCCTGCTCCTCACTGCGTCCGGTCATGGGGGCATCCAGATGCCAGTCAGCGCTGTGCAGTATTTTCATCGTTCAGATCCACCCTTTCCGCCTTGCGGCATTTTCCAGTTTGGGCATCAATGGTAAACAGCACCGCTTCCAGCTTGGTTGGGCCATTTTCCCATTGGTAGCGGTTGGGAATATCCCCCCGGAATTTTGCGATGGAAAGATCGGGACGGATACCCAAAACCGAGTGAGTGGGGCCGGTCATACCCAGATCGGTCACATAGCCCGTACCCTTGGGCAGGATTTGCGCATCCGCCGTAGGTACATGGGTATGGGTGCCCCACACCGCGCTGACCCGACCGTCCAGCATATAGCCCATGGCCAGCTTTTCCGCGGTGGCCTCGGCATGCATTTCCACAAGAATGATTTTGGCATCGATCTCCTTGAGGATCTTGTCGATCATCAAAAAGGGATTGTCCGGGCCGTAGTCCATATTGCATCGGCCGATCAGATCGATCACCGCCACCGGACCAATTTTGGTCTCATAGATACCATAGCCCCGTCCGGGTACTTGGGGCGCATAGTTGACCGGGCGCAAAATACGGGAGCAGTCGTCCATATAGGTTGCAATCTCCCGTTTTCCCCAGGTGTGATTTCCCATGGTGATCACATCCGCACCGGCGTCAAAGATGTCCTCCGCCTGATCCTGTGTAATGCCCACCACGCTGGCGTTTTCTCCATTAACGACCACAAAATCCGCATCGCATTTTCGTTTCAGGTAACGCAGGGATCTTCTGATCCGGTTCATGCCCGGGCCGCCCACCACATCACCTACGGTCAATACTTTGAATTCCAATTTCATTTCCTCATTTCACATACTTATCGAACAGACTTTGCGTACTCCGTGGGGGTCAAGCCCACCTTGTCCTTAAACTGACGGGAGAAGTGGTGCACTGTGGAATAGTGCAAGACCTCCGCGATCTCCGTAAAGTTCATATTGCCCTCACGGATCATTTGCTTGCTTTCCTGTATCTTGATACGGCGGATGTACTCACCCGGCGAGATCTGCAAATTCTTATGGAACAGCGCCGTCATGTAGCTGGGACTCACATCCACCATCTTGGCCACATGGGGCACGGTCAGTTTTTCCCGGATGTGGGCACAGATATACTGCTGCGCCCGGCAAATGATCTCATTTTCCGAATTCAGGGAATTGGACGCTTTCAGCTTGGATGTCGGCTCCTGCTGACGCAGCAATTGCAAAAGCAGTTGGGTCAGCTGTGAGGCGATCATATCCACGGAGTAAGCATCCATGCGCTCCTGCTCCCGGATCATCTGCTGGATCAGCGTCACACAGGTTTGGGACGGGCGGAGCTTGCGGTTTAAAAGCGAATTCAGATCGCCGTCCTGTACTTCAAAGGACAGTGTGACATACCGGGGAGCCATGTCCATATCCGCATATTGCATGTGCCATTGGTTCGCGCCGTAAAGCACCATATCTCCCTGTTCCAGTATCAGCTCCTGGCCGTCGGTTACGGAGTGCATCACACCCTGATCCACATAGGTCAATTCCAAAGCCGGATGGGCCTCACCTGCAAAGAAAAAGCCCTTTTCCTTCTCGTGATAAAACAAGGTATAGATACCGGATACCCGCATATTGCTCTGCACATGGCCGCAGCCCAGACGGGATTCGGCATCCACGACCCTGAGCGGCTCATCCATGCACAGTACAGCGCCGGCCAATTCCCGACGCATGGGTGCAAGATAAAAGTATACACCGGGCACAATGCAAACAGGCTGATCAAAGTAGAAAGAAGCAAATTTCTCCCCGTCCATGGAAACAGACAGGACAGTCATACTGCCATCCGGAAAAATCCGGGTGTCGGTCGCCGTCTGGAAAACCGTCTGTTTTTCCCATCCCAGCTCTATCTGCTGGCTCAGTTTCGCTTCCTGACGGATGCTTTCCGGGTTGCGATCCGGCTCCCGGACACCATAGCGGCAAAAATCCAAATGATTGAGATGTAAGATCATTTTTATCACCCCAAAATAGAAATGTGGGGTCACAATACTGTGACCCCACTATTATACTAAAAAAAGTTGAAAATGGCAAATACTTTATTTCTGATATTCGAATTCAAAATTATAAATATCCACTGTATCCCCGTCTTTTATGCCCATTTCCTCCAAACGGGTGAATAATCCGCACTTTCTGAGCTGTAAATCAAAATAATTTCTTGCCTCATAATCGTCAAAATTGATATTTTCCACCAGCCGTTCCAGCCATGTACCGGTGATCAGCCAGGTGTTGCCGTAGTGATCGATCTCCAACGCATTGGGGTCGGAAATTTCCTCCACAGGTGCCACATACTCCGGCTCGTAAATGATCACCGGAGGCAGAGTCTGCAGTTTTCCTGCCACGACACGCATCAGCTCCCGTGTGCCCTGGGTCGTACCTGCGGAAATCTCGTACAGCTCACATCCGGCGGCTTCCACCACCGCACGCAGACGCTGCAGATTGTCGCTGTCCGGGGGCAAAAGGTCGCATTTGTTGGCGGCAACGATCATAGGCCGGTTACTCAGATCCACACTGTAATTGGCAAGCTCATCGCAAATGGCGTTGAAATCCTCCACGGGATCTCTCCCCTCACTGCCGGAAACATCCACCACATGGATCAGCAGACGGCAACGATCGATGTGCCGCAAAAAGTCGTGGCCAAGGCCCAGGCCGTCCGCCGCGCCCTCAATGATGCCGGGGATATCCGCCATAACGAAGGACACACCCTCATCCACATAGATCACGCCCAAATTGGGAAACAGGGTGGTAAAATGATAATTGGCGATCTTGGGCCGGGCATTGGAAGTGACGGACAGCAAGGTGGATTTACCCACATTGGGGAAGCCAACCAAGCCAACATCCGCCAGCAGCTTCAGCTCCAGGATCACATCACGCTCCTGGCCTTTCAGACCGGCCTTTGCGAAGCGAGGCACTTGCCGGGTGGGGGTTGCATAGTGGGCATTGCCCCAACCGCCGCGACCGCCCTTGGCAAGCACAAAATCCTCACCGGAGGACATATCCACAATGATGGCATTGGTCTCGGCATCCCGAACCACAGTACCCCGTGGCACTTGGATGATCAGGTTCTCGCCACGCTTGCCATTGCACTTGCGGGTCAGTCCGTTTACGCCGCCCTGGGCAACATATTTGCGCTTATAGCGAAAATCCAGCAAGGTGGACAAATTGTCATTGACCCGCAGGATCACACTGCCGCCATGGCCGCCGTCGCCGCCGTCCGGGCCGCCGGATGCCACATATTTTTCCCGGTGAAACGCAACCGCACCGTCGCCGCCCTTACCGCCGCAGACGGTAATGCGCACCTTATCTACAAACATTTCCATAAACCGTTCCTCCTAACTTCGGAACTTTCTCTCTCAAGAAAAAGGGCTGTCGCAGTTAGTTTGCAACAGCCCTTCGCTTCTCATACGCTATTACTGCTCGGCGTACACGGAGCACTGCCGACGATCCTTGCCCTTGCGCTCGAACTTGACGACGCCGTCAACCAGAGCGAACAGAGTGTCATCCTTGCCGATACCAACATTGGTGCCGGGATGGATGTGAGTACCTCTCTGACGAACCAGGATGTTACCGGCCAGAACGAACTGACCGTCTGCACGCTTGACGCCCAGGCGCTTGGCCTCGGAGTCACGACCGTTCTTGGTGGAACCGCCGCCCTTGTGGTGAGCGAAGAACTGAATACCAATTTTCATCATGGTGTTACACCTCCAAAACTTCGATATAATCAGGATATTCATCCCGCAGGTTGCAAAGATAGAGAAGCAATCCGGCAAGCACTGCCTGGACAGTTTCCTCTTCGTCGCAGGATGCGGGGAGGGTCAGAGTGATGCGGGCATCCTCTTTCTTGACCCGAACCTTGGCTTTGGCACCGCACACATCGTTGATGGTGGCCTCTGCCATGGCAACAACAGCGGAGATCGCGGCGCAAACGATATCGCTGCCGCTTTCAGCATAACCGCTGTGGCCGGAGACGGAGAATCCTGTGATTCGATCGTCTTCCGTGAAAAATTCGCATCTTGTCATAGTCAATTACAGAGCGATCTTGGTGATCTCAACCTTGGTGTAAGGCTGACGGTGACCGATCTTCTTCTTTTCGTTCTTCTTGGCCTTGTAGCGGAAGATGGTGATCTTCTTGCCCTTGCCATTCTTAACGACTTTGGCTTCGACCTTAGCGCCTTCCACAACGGGAGTACCGATCTTGGTATTCTCGCCGTCCAGAACAGCCAGAACCTGGTCGAAGTTGACGGTGGACTCAGCCTCGGCGTTCAGCTTCTCAACGAAGATGACATCACCCTCAGCAACGGTATACTGCTTGCCACCGGTAACGATAACTGCTTTCATTTGTTTCACCTACTTTATATTGTGTAGTCTCGCTCTGAGGGTGCGATATTTGCATATCGGCTTAAACCCATTCGATGCGGCTGAACCATTTTAGCATTGAAATACGGAAAAGTCAAGGGCTTTTTGCATATTTTTCTTGTAATTTGCATCGTTTTCTGTATTGTAGGGGGCGGCGCCCTCGACGCCCCATGCCCTCCCCTTTGGGGAGGGTGGTTGAGCGACAGCAAAACCGGGAGAGGTCTTTACCTCTTCCGTCACGGCTGTCGCCGTGCCACCTTCCCCAGAGGGGAAGGCTTTTTTGGGGGGCTGTTTGGGGACAAAAACCGACTCCCACGGATGTGGGAGCCGGAATTATACGGAATCATGTAAGAATCAGATCATTCTCTTCTTGCCAATGACCAGAACAGCCATAGCAGCAACAGCCACGACCATGATTGCGCTCATAGCGACGATAGCGGTGTTGTCGCCAGCCTTATCGGACTCGCCACCGTTGTTGGTGTTGTCACCGCCAGTAGTGTTGTCACCACCAGTAGTGTTGTCACCACCAGTAGTGTTGTCACCGCCGGTGGTGTTGTCGCCACCGGATTCGCCAGCCTTAACAACAGCGGTCAGAACAGGATATTCCAGTTCAAAAGTACCGTTGTTGTAGTTCTTCACGGATTCAACAGTAAAGGTAAGCTTGTCGCCTTCGGCCAGGCCGTTGATTACATTCAGGTCGATCTGACCTGCGCCGTAACGCCATGCCAGGATTTCCTTATCGGTACCGTCAATCTTGATGGTCACTTCACCGTTGCTGTATTGCTCGCTCCAAGTGTTCTCGCCAACAACAGTACCGGTCAGGGAGAAGGAGTCGTACTTGTAGTACTTGCTCAGCGTCTCGCCATTCTTCAATGCAAAAATAGCATCCACGATAGCAGAAACAGAGGTGGGCAGATCCTCACGGGTATCTTCAACAGTGGTATACGCAACAAACTGACCCCAGTTGTAGCTACCGGATACATCATATCCGCAGAAGTTCGAATAGGTGCTGGATGCACCGCAGCCAAAGGCACGGTTATTGGAATCCTCTGCGACTACCAAGGTGTTCAGATCAGAGTTCCACTCAAACACGGTTGCATCGGTAGCATTATCTGCAAAAGCGCCGCCTGTGGAAGAATCTCCCATAACGATATACTTCTTTGCTGTACCATTCATAATGTACAGTTTCCAACCACCCGCGACATTCAGCGCGTAAACAGGAACAGCCTCTGCCTCATTTGCGGAGCAGTCAAAACGGCCGCTGGTAATGCTACCTTTGAAATACAGGGGGCCATTTGCGTTGTTGGCAACAATCTTGTAAGCCTTGCCATCGACCAGATGGCATTCAGCAGCGAATGCCATGGGCAGCACGGACAGAACCAGAGCCAGGCACAGAACTACTGCAAAGATTCTGCTGAGTTTCTTCATTTATTTTTCCTCCTTGATATTGCCCTTACGGGTAAAAATTTTCAACCGGGTCTTGATTTGCAAGCCCAATTTTTTACGATTACATTGTATCATTAAATATTCTGCTTTGCAACCACATTTTTCAAAATTCTCACTTTTTCTCCACCCCATCAAAAAACAACAGCCTGCTGCCGGTAAGGCAACAGGCTGTACTGTATTTACAGTTCGTAGTCTGCAGCTACGCGGCTGTCCAGGAAATCCCAGAAGTGATCCTTAGCTGCCAGGTGCAGGGGGTGGCCGGCGTAATCTGTCAGCGCCTGCTGGCTCTCGAACTCGGAATACAGCGCGTAATCCATACCGTTAAAGGCTCTGCGAATCTCCATGTGCAGCAGGCCGGGAATCTTGCCTACCAGGGGTTCCAGCTGATCCTTGATGATCTGCACAGCCTGATCCTTATCTACATTCTCTTTCAATGTGTACAATACGATATGCTTAACCATATTTCTTCTCCTTTATAAAATACCGGAGCCGGTATTTCGGCTCCGGTATGTATTGAATTACTCAGCAGCTTCCTCAGCGACTTCTGCAACCTCAGCGGCTTCTTCCACCTCGGCCTCAGCCTCGACCTCAGCTTCTTCCTCTTCCTTGGCGGGCTCCAGCAGAGCGCGGATGGACAGGGAGATGCGCTTGTTCTCAGCGTCCACATCGGTGATCTTGACCTGGACTTCCTGGCCCTCAGCCAGAACATCCTCGGGCTTGCCGATCCGACGGTCAGCGATCTGAGAAATGTGGATCAGGCCGTCAACACCGGGCATGATCTCGGCAAAAGCACCGAAGGTCATCAGCTTGACCACCTTAGCGGTGACCACATCGCCCACGTTGTAAGCGGTCATAAACTGATTCCAGGGGTTCATCTCAGCGGTCTTGTAGCCCAGAGAGATCTTCCGCTTCTCAGCGTCGAAGGAGATGACGTAAACATCGATCTCGTCGCCCACGCTGACGACCTCAGCGGGAGTCTTGATGCGGTTCCAACTCAGCTCGGAAACGTGAACCATGCCGTCCACACCGCCGATGTCCACAAATGCGCCGTAAGAAGTCAGGGACTTAACGGTGCCGTGGTACTTCTTGCCTTCCTCGATCTCAGCCCACAGCTTCTCCTGAGAAGCCTTGCGAGCCTCGGAGTTCACAGCACGGATGGAGCCGATCACACGACGGCGTGCGCGGTTGACCTCAGTTACCTTCAGCTGGACAGTCTGACCCAGCATTGCAGCCATGTCGCCGCCCTTGGCAACACCGGACTGGGAAGCAGGGATGAACACACGGATGCCCTTAACGGTAGCAACCAGGCCGCCCTTGTTCTCTTCGGTGATGGTGCCTTCCACAGTTGCCTTTTCCTCAGCATAGGCAGCCATGTCGTCCCAGATCTTCATGCCGTCCAGCTTCTTCTTGGAGAGCTGAACAGTGCCTTCCTGGTCGTTGACGCGTACAACGAAGACCTCGATCTCGTCACCCACATGGAGAATGTCCTCAGGCTTTACAGAAGGATCGGCGCTAACTTCGTCGTAGGGAATGTAGCCGGCATGCTTGGTACCCAGATCAACCTGGATTTCGGTGTTACCGATACCGGTAACGATGCCCATGACCTTGTCTCCTGTATTTAAAGTCTTGATGGACTGCTCAAGAAGTGCCTCGAAGCTCTCCTCCTGTACAGCATCAGCATTGATAATTTCGCTCATAGTCTTATTGACCTCCTTTATTATCCACGCCGGTGTGGATGCACCGGCAGTGATTCCAACCTTAGCGACACCCTTGAACCGCTCCGGCTTCAATTCCGAAGCGTTGTCCACCAAAACCACATTTTGGCACCGCTCCCGGCAGATCATTGCCAGACGGCCGGTGTTGGAGCTTTTGGCATCTCCCACCACAACCATGGCCTCACTGGAAGCGCTGAGCTCAGCCGCTTCTTTCTGCCTGGATTCTGTCGCTTTGCATATTGTATCAAATATTTTTGCGTTAGTAAACTGTTTTTTTGCGATTTGTACACTTTTTTTCCAAGATATTTCCGTAGAAGTGGTCTGACTGACCATGCAAATGGGCGTTTCCGGGGAAATTTCGCCGCTTTTTGCCCATTCTTCCAGTTCTTCCGGTGTTTCAAAAATCTTGCAGTGGCCGCACCAGCCGGCAATTCCCTCCACCTCGGGGTGGGAACGGGTTCCCATAATAATGGGCAGTTCCCCTGCCAGATCCGCCTTTTCCACAATGCCGTGTATGCGCTTGACAAAGGGGCAGGTGGCATCGATGATCTCAACGCCCTGCTGTTCCAGGCGCTGGTACACATCCCGGGATACGCCGTGGGAACGGATGATCACCGTCATGCCCGGAAGCGCCTCTTCCGGCTTTTCGATGACGCGGACACCCATCCCGTCAAACTTGTCCACCACATGCCGGTTATGGATGATGGGCCCCAGTGTCACCACCGTTTTCCCCTGCCCTGCCGCCTCTTCCACGGCGTCCACCGCTCGGCTGACGCCAAAGCAGAATCCGGCGCTTTTTGCGATCTGGATGCTCATCGACCTGTCTTCTCCGTTACGATATTGCGAATGGTCTGCACCACCTGATCGATGGTCATCTCGGAAGTGTCCACTTTTACAGAATCCCTTGCCATTTTCAGGGGCGCAATGGGCCGGTGGGTATCCTGATAGTCACGCTGCTGGATCTCCTGCAAGATTTTGTTGAAATCCGCCTTCTGTCCCTTGGCGATCAGCTCATCCGTGCGGCGCTTCGCCCGGACTTCTGCCGATGCGGTGAGAAAAATCTTCACCTGGGCTTCGGGCAGCACCACCGTTGCGATATCCCGTCCATCCATGACCACATTGTGCTGGCGGGCCACTTCCCGCTGCATATCCAGCAGCACTTCCCGTACCACCGGCTGTGCGGAAATCAGGGATGCCTTTTGGGAAATATCCTGGGTGCGGATATCCCCGGTCACATCCATTCCGTTCATGATCATATGCTGCAAGCCGTCTTCATCGTATTCGATGCCTACGGTCAGCTCATCAATGTAACGCTCCACGCCATCGGTATCCTTGGGGCTGACGCCCAAAAGGTCCATAAAATAGGCCACAGTGCGGTAAATGGCGCCCGTGTCCACATAATAGAATCCCAATTCTCCGGCGATCCGCCGTGCGATGGTGCTTTTGCCTGCTCCGGCGGGGCCGTCAATGGCAATGGAAATTGTCTTCGACATGTTCGTTACCTCACTTTATTTATCGTTGCGCAGCTTTGCCAGCGCTTGTGCTTCCCGGGCTGTGACCTCGTCCACAGTCATACCCAATATTTTTCCGACCTCCGCCGCGCTCATGGGCAGGCCCTTTTCCAGGCCAAAGCGCAAGGTCAGCAGTTTTGCATCGGTTTCGTCCAGATTGCTCAAAAGATCTGCGATCCGCTGCCGCATCTGGAAATACGCGGTGTCCTCCACCGCTTGTGTTTCAGCCAGTTCCTCTTCCTCCGGCTCAGGCTCCTGCTTGGCAAGATGCATCCGCCGGGCAGTTTCCAGCATTTCTGCCACCGCTGCGGTTTCTTCCGCAGTCATGTGGAGAGCATCTGCCAGTTCCTCAGTTGTGGGATTTCGTCCCAGATCCGCCAGCAGCTGCTCGTCCATCGCCCGGTAATCTTCCATGGCCTGGCGCATTTTCTGTCCAACGCCAAACTCCCGGGCTTGCAGCATCAGCGCCTTATGCAGACTGCGAAGGATTTGTCGGTCGCAATGGGCACCGAAATCGCCGCTTTCATAGGACAAGATCGCCTGCCACAGGCCAAGGCCGCCCTCTTGCAGCAGATCCAACAGCAGCACACCCCGTCCGGCCAATGCAAAGGCCGCTTCCGCCACCCGGCTGAGCATCAAATTAGTCAGCTGGGGAAGCACATCTTCGTCGCCATTGGCATATTGCTCCGCCAAAAGCTGGGCATCCCCACAGGCGGGCAATGCCGCAATTTCCTCAAGATACAACCGCAAAGGGTCGTTTTCTGTCAAGTCCTGCAGCAGTCTTCCCTGTTTTACCAGTTCTTTTTCCAGTCGCAGGCGCACCGCCACATCGGAAGATGCAGCAAATTCTCCCAAACTATCAACAGTGAGTAAAATATCCTTTTCGTCCAGCATGGCGAGGGCGGCTTCCAGGTTTTCTTCGCTTTCCGGCTCCATCATGGCAAGAAATTGTACACCGTCCAGTTCACCCCCGGGGGTGATGCCAGCAATTGCCCGCTCCCAGGGAGCTTCTTCAAAGGTAAACTCCAAATGATTCATTCCAAATAAGCCTCCAAGCCCATACTGGCTCCCATTTTTTGCAGTTTTTCGATGGCCTGATTTTTGATCTGACGGGCCCGTTCCTTGGAAATATCCAAGCGCTTGCCGATTTCGTCCAAAGAATAGCAAATCCCGTCCACCATGCCAAAGTGCAGCTGCAATACCAGCCGCTGACGCTCTCCCAGCATTTGCAGCAGGGACTCCATGGTTTGATTCAGCTCTTCCCGGACCAGTGCTTCATAAGGCTGGGGGGCGCAAGTATCTTCCAAAATAGAACCAACAGGCGCTTCGTCCTCCCCTATAGGCGCATCCAGAGAGAAAACCTCCGGATACAGTTGCATCAGTTGCCGCAACTTTTCCACAGAAAGGTCGCACTCCCGTGCCAGCACTTCCTCCGTGGGCTCTGCGCCGTTTTGCTGGATCCAGGTGGCCCGTGTCAGCGCAACCTTTCGGATCCGTTCCGCCGTATGGGCCGGAACACGGATCAGATTGGCGTGGTTCAGTAAGTACCGGGTCACGCCCTGACGGATCCACTTGGTAGCGTAGGTAGAAAAACGAAACTCTTTGGTGTAGTCAAATTTTTTCGCCGCAGCAAGCAGTCCGATACTTCCCTCCTGGATCAGATCCAGCAGAGGAACACCCCGGCCTGCATATTCCCTAGCGACAGACACCACTAGCCGCAGATTGGAGTTGACCATCTGACGGATGGCCTCCTCATCCCCTTCGGCGCAGCGCATTGCCAGCGCACGCTCCTGCTCCGGAACCAATCTGGGATAGCTTCTGATTTCGCTCAAATATTGCCGCACATCATCCTCCCCGGCGGATACCGGTGGGGATGCTTGGGTAAGCAAATCGGTCATTCTTTCATTCCTTTTCTTTGTTGCAGTCTGTTTCTGAATGTCAACAGATCATCCTCGCTGTTGACAGATGCTGCCTGATGCTCCGCGCGAACGGTAGCCACGCAGTCGGCAAAGGCTTGCTCATTGACCGGGCCGTCGTGCCGCTGTAAAACGCCCACCATATGGGACATTTCGTCCTGATTCAGATCTTCCAGTACCGCAAGAGATACTTCCAGTCCCTGATCATGGCGCTGCTTCAGCATCTTATACACCCGCCCCAGCAGTTCAGATGAAAAAGCAGTATCCTGCAAATTTCCGGTCTTATCCAACAAAGCCGGATCACGCAAAGCCTGGGCGATGATGCCCTCCTCCGCCATGGCGGATTTCATATTATCATAGCGGATATTGCGGCTCTTTGGCTGCAAATTCCGGGCAGGAGACAGATCGATCTTCTCCTGCTGTTTCTTTTCCTTGTTGGTACGGCGCTTAAATGCCCGGTCCACTTCCAGCTTCATGGCATCCAGGCTGATCTTTGCCTTTTCCGCCACCCGGCCCGCGTAGACTTCCCGCTGCACCGCGCTGCCCAAGGTAGCGATCAGATCCGCGGATTCTTGCAGGAATTTCACCTTTTGATCGTCCTGCCTGGTGTCGTATTTCAGGGCAATGGCGTTGAGCTGATACTCCACCCGGTTGGCAGAGCCCTCCAACAGCAATTTGAAACGGTCTGCGCCGTATTTGTGCAGGAATTCATCCGGGTCTTTCGCACCCTCGATCTGCAAAACCTTTACATGCAGACCGGCCTTTTCCAAAATGGGAATGGCCCGCTGGGTGGCGTTCTGCCCGGCCTTGTCGCCGTCGTAGATCAGCACGATCTGATCGGCGTACCGGGTCATCAGCGCCGCCTGCTCTTCTGTCAGGCTTGTACCCAGGGATGCAATGGCATTGTCAAATCCAAACTGGTGCAGCGCAACCACGTCCACGTTGCCCTCCACCAAAATCAAAAAGCCCTGCTTGCTCTTTTTCGCAAGATTCAAACCGAAAAGGTTCTTTCTCTTGTTAAAAATCAGGGTTTCCGGGGAATTTAAGTATTTCGCCGCTTCGGAATCCTTTTTGATGATCCGTCCGCCAAAGCCGATGACATTGCCCCGGACATCGATGATGGGAAACATCAGACGATCCCGGAAACGGTCGAAAATCTTGGTTTTATCCTTCTGGGATTGGGTCACCAGACCGGAATCGATGAGTTCCCGATCGGTATAGCCCTTGGCCTTCATAGCCCGGATCATGTTGTCCCAACCGTCCGGCGCATAGCCCACGCCGAAGGTGGTCAAAATGGACTTGGACATACCTCTGCCCAGGGCGTAATCCAACGCCTGTTTGCCCACCGGGGCATACAGCTGGCTGTGGAAGAAACGGGCCGCTTCCTTATGTAACGCCCACAGGCGCTCTTGCTGGCGATAGCGGGACTGATACTGTTCATCCTCCGGCACACTCATACCGGCGCGCTTTGCCAAGGCCCGGACTGCGTCCGGATAGCTCAGTCCCTCCACTTCCATCTGGAAGTTGATGACGCCGCCGCCCTTATGACAGCCAAAGCAGTAGTAAATTCCCTTATCGGGGGCAACGGAAAAAGAGGCGGTTTTTTCGCCATGGAACGGACAAAGTCCGAACATGTTGGCACCGGCCCGACGCAATGATACATACTGCCCCACCACATCCTCAATGGGATTGCGGGCTACCAGTTCATCGATAAACGACTGGGGAAATGCCATAAAAACGCCTCCTTTCTTTCAAATCAATTCATTATATCACATAACTGTGGGTTCTGCCAAGTCTCGTCAGAAAAATTATTGACTATTTTCTGTTTCCTCAATTGGAAATGCCCGGTATTCTCTGGCAATTTCCATGCCTTCAATAGTAGCGGCACTCATATCCGTCAGCCGATCCAGAAACGGCTGGGTCTCGGCTTCCGCCACCAGAATTTCCAGCTCCACTTCCGATGTAAAGTCCGTCTTGCGGATAATACCTCCGAAAGCGGCTACTTCCAGCTTCACACGTTCATAGAAATTGTACGGACACGGCACATACAGCACCGACCACACCCGTTTCATGGATTTTCCGGCGGCATTGACCGCAATTTTCGCACCCTTGGTATAGGCGCGAACCAATCCGCCGGCACCCAAAAGGGTGCCGCCGAAATACCGGGTCACCACGCAGACCACATTGAAAAGCCCCTCTTTTTGAAGTACCTGCATCATGGGGTTGCCTGCCGTGCCGCCGGGCTCGCCGTCGTCAGAAAACCGGGACGGGCCGTCTTTTATAATGTACGCCCAGCAGTTGTGGGTAGCATCGTAGTGCTGCTTTTTCATCTGCTGGATCTTTTCCTGCGCTTCCTCCTCGGACTCTACCAACCAGACCCTACCGATGAAGCGGGATTTTTTCTCTATAAATTCGTCTTCACCGAATCCGGTGGGTACCAGATATTCGTCCAAGAATCAGCACTCCTTTCCTTATGCAGAAATCTCTTGGCCCCCTCTGAGGAGGGGGCTGTCACGCGAACAGCGTGACTGGGGGAGAGATACTACCCCTCAGTCAAAAATCAAAGATTTTTGACAGCTCACTGCGGTGAGCCCGGTCGCGGCTCTGACAGTCCACAGGACTGTCATTCACTACCGCGACTGCGCTTCGCTTACCCCTCGCAAGGGGAGCCAAGGCGGCTGCGCCGCAAATCAATGGTGATGTTTGTTACTTTTCTTCCGTAATATACTCTCTCAATCTTCCGTACAAAATGGGATCCACGATGGTCTCCACGGCGATCCCCTCGGCGGTATAATCCACACTGAGTACCTGGGCGCTGCTGTGGAGTGTCTCCACCATGCCGCCCATGGAGTACGGCAGCATCACCACAATGTGATGGCGGCTGTGACCCAGGGCCTTTTCTATGGCGATTTTGAGTTCGTCCATGCCTGCGCCGCTTTTGGCGGAAATAGCCACCACATCTTCTCCGATGGGAATGTCCGTCTTTTCCACCAGGTCGGCCTTGTTATAGCACTGCAGCACCGGCGTTTCCGGTTTTGCCAGTTTGGCTATCAGCTTGTCCACCACCGCAATATGCTCTTCCCGGTTTTCGTCAGCCGCATCAATAACATGAAGCAGCAAATCGGCGTATTCCAGCTCTTCCAGGGTCGCGTGGAAGGCTTCCACTAGATGGTGGGGCAGCTTCGCAATAAAACCAACGGTATCGGTGAGGATCACATCCAGATTATCGGAAACGGTCAGCTGCCGGGATGTGGTATCCAGGGTATCGAACAACCGGTTGTTGGCCGGGATTCCGGCATCCGTCAGCTTGTTCAAAAGGGTAGATTTGCCAGCATTGGTGTAGCCCACGATGGCCACCACCGGCACGGAATTCTTCATTCTGCGCTCCCGCTGCACCTGCCGCACCTGCCGCACCTGTTCCAGCTCATGCTGCAGCCGGGCAATGCGTTCGCGAATATGACGGCGGTCGGATTCCAGTTTCGTTTCACCGGGGCCCCGGGTACCGATGCCGCCGCCCTGGCGGGACAGGCTTTTGCCCATGCCGGACAACCGGGGCAGCAAATACTGATACTGGGCAAGTTCCACCTGCAACCGGCCCTCCCGGGTTTTGGCCCGCTGGGCGAAAATGTCCAAAATGAGGGCACTTCTATCCAGCACCGTCACGCCGATGATCTCTTCCAACGCCCGGATATTACTGGGAGACAGCTCATTGTCAAACACCACCATGGTGGACTCCGTTGCTTCCACCAGCATCCGCACTTCCTGGGCCTTTCCCTCGCCGATGAAGCTGTGGGAATCCGGGGTGTGGCGATTCTGCAAAATTTTCCCCGTGCAAAATCCGCCCGCTGTTTCCAAAAGAGCTTCCAGTTCTTCTATTGTCTCGTCGGTGGCGGTCTGGTCAGCGCGGAAGCAATCCGCATTCAAGCCAACCAACACCGCCCGTTCCTGTTTTTGCACTTGTACAATTTCTTCCATAGTTCCTCCGTAGAATGCGCACACTCACATAGCATATATTATATCACATTTTCTTTCCCGTAGCAATATGATGCGTTTGGGAAACAACAAAAAATCCGCACCACTTGAATGTGGTGCGGATTTTGTTCCTTACTTCAGGCCGAAACGCTTGTTGAAACGGTCAACACGTCCACCGGTGTCAACCAGCTTCTGCTTGCCGGTATAGAAAGGGTGGCACTTGGAGCAGATCTCAACACGGATGTCCTTCTTGGTGGAGCCGGTAGTAAAGACGTTACCACAAGCACAGCGAATGGTAGTCTGTTCGTAGTTGGGATGGATACCTTCCTTCATTTTGTTCACCTCTTTCTTAGCAGTTAAAGGGCATAAAAACCCTAAAAATCTTTAATCGCCCGGATATCATAACACATACAAATCAATATTGCAAGTGTTTTTTTCGTTATTTTTCAAAAAACCGATTAAAATGCCCAGTTGCCGTTGCGGAAAATGGGAACCACCTTGCCGTCGGCGCAGATCGCATCGATATTCATGGTGTCACAGCCGATCATGAAGTCCTCATGGATCATGGAATCATTGACACCCAATGCACGGCATTCTTCCAGCGTTTTGTTGTGATGATCCCGGATGGTATCGGGGAAGCCCATGCCCACAGCCAGATGGCAGGCAGCGTTTTCATCAAACAAGGTGTTGTAGAACAGGATGCCGGACTGGCAGATGGGGCTTTCCTGGGGCACCAGGGCGCACTCGCCCAGATAGGCCGCGCCCTCATCCATGGACAGCATAGTATTCAGCAGCTCCTCGCCCACTTCCGCCTTAGCTTCCACAACCTTGCCGTTTTCAAAACGCATGGAGAACTTGTCAATGATCTGGCCCTGATAACTCAAAGGCTTGGTGGAGTAGACAATGCCCTCAGCCTTGCCCTTCATGGGGGAAATGAAGCACTCCTCGGAAGGAATGTTGGGGTTGAACACGATGTTCTGACGGCTCACTTCCGCACCGCCGCAGAAAATGGCCTCGGGGATCATTCCCACAGTCAGGTCGGTGCCGTTATCGGCAGTGTAGTGCAAGCTTTCAATACCCAAAGCGTTCAGGTAATCGCAACGCTTTTTCAGATCGGCGTTATGCTCTTCCCAAGCCTTGATGGGGTCTTCGTTCACGCGAGAGGTGGACAGAATGGCCTCCCACAGCTTTTCCACGGCAACGCTGGTGCGCTCGCCGGGGAACACCTTCTTCGCCCATGCCTTGCCGGGAACCGCGGCGATACACCACTGCTGCATGCCCTCCAGCTTATCCGCATAGGGCTTCAGAATGGGATAGGACATTTTCCGAGCCTTGGCCATTTTGGCCATGTTCATACCCTTCAAGCCGTCGGGATCTTCGGAAATCAGGTGGATCCGGGCAGGAACCACATCCACCATATGCTGGCGGCGGGCCTTCTCCCACTCAGCAACGGTACCCATGGTGGTCACACTGCGGTAACGCACATGGATCTTCGCCAAAGGCTGATAGTTCCACTCCACGATGACCTTTTTGGCCTTGGCTTTGTAGGCTTCCTCAACGACCATCTGGACAAATTCCGGCTGGTCCAGGTCAGCATAGATCATAACTTCCTGACCCTTCTGCACATTCACGCCACAACGGACGATGAGTTTTGCGTATTCTCTTAAAACAGTCTTTTTCATCTGAAATGCTCCTTATTTTTGATAAGATATTGCCATTTTAGCAAAGATTTATTCTTTCGTCAATGGTTGTTGCAATCTTATGGTATTTGACATATAATAAATAATCATCATCAGGAGAACGCCTATGCTTACAAAAGAACAGTTTCAAGAGAAAATTGCCGCAGGGCTGCGCTTTTTGGACGGCGCAACCGGTTCCAATCTGCAAAAGGCAGGTATGCCCAAGGGCTGCTGCACGGAGAAGTGGGTATTGGAAAATCCCGAAATCTTGACTGCCTTGCAGCGCGCCTATGCCGCAGCCGGAAGTCAGATCCTCTATGCCCCCACATTCCAGGCCCAGCCCATTGCCCTGGAACGGGTCGGTTTGGCGGAAAAGGCGGAGGAAGTCAACACCAAATTGGTCGCCCTTTCCCGGTCTGCCGCTCCGGAATGTCTCATTGCCGGTGATCTGACAACCCTGGCCGCATTCTGCGAAAGCTGGAATCCGGACAACATCGACCTGCTGATCGAAAACTACCGTCGGCAAATTCGTGGTCTGATGGACGGCGGCGCAGATCTGCTGATTGCCGAGACGCTGATGTATCCTCTGGAGGCGGAGGCCATCATGGCCGCTGCGGAGATGGAGGGCGCCGGCGCGGTGATGTACAGCTTTGTCATGACCGCCGACGGCTCTCTGTACTCCGGTCAGGATGCCGTGCCGGTTTTGAAGGATCTGTCTGAAAACGCAGCCGCCGTGGGCTTCAACTGCGTGGCCGCCGACATGATGACCCCCTATCTGGTGCGGAAAATTGCCAAGGAAATCCGTATTCCGATTTTATGTAAACCAAACGCAGGAAACCCTGTTATCAATTCTGCCGGCGTACCGGAGTATGATATGAACCCTGAGGATTTTGCAAAAATCCTGCTGGATTGTCACCGCAGCGGTGCAAAACTGCTGGGCGGCTGCTGCGGCACAACACCGGAACATATCGCCGCTTTAACCGGTATTTTCGAATGACGGATGCATCAGCATCCGTCATTTTGCATAAAATATGAATAAACTGTTGCCAAATCTGTCGAAATTTGTTATACTGTGCTTGTCATGAAAAAGAAATCTTTATTCGTCAGCCGTAAAAACGCGCTGACATGGCTGATGGCACTGTGCCTGGTCGGCTCGGCAGTGGCCCGCATTGTGATTCCCAGTGTGAAAGGGACTATGGAATCACTGGAAGTGTGGAGTCAAATCGTTCTGCCAGTAGCAGCCACCCTGCTGTTCGTGCTCATCACACTCGTCAACGGCAAGGAACTGTTCTATAAAACTGCCATTCCTGTATGGCTGATGGGCATTTACTTTGCCTTCCGTCCCCACGCATTTTTGGGCAGCAATCCCTTTGTAATGGGAATGTTCTATCTGTGCATTTTCTTCCTCTGTGTGTTCTACACGGTGGTCACTGCCGGAAAGGGCTATCCCTGGCTGCTGGCATTGCTCTTTGCCATTCCCCTGGTCGCAATGGGTTACCTGTGCAGCACAGCCGGCAACACAATGGAATCACTCATGCTGTTCCTGCCGGATATTTTGCTGTTCGCCGGTTGGTTCTTGCTGGTATTTGCTATTCGTATTCACACGGACGGGCGGTATCATCCCACATGGGGCGATCGTATCGACGGCCGCAAGATCCGCACTCTGTCCCCCATGGCGCAGATCACCATGTACTTCCAGTGGGAACGGAACATCTGCTCCAACCTGTTTGAGGACTCCTTTGAGATCACCCACATCGACCGCTACATTCGTCAGAAGCGCCGTGAGGGCTTGACGGACTTCGGCATCACCCATGTGCTGCTTGCTGCCTATGTCCGGGGTATTGCGAAATATCCCCAGCTGAACCGGTTTATTTCCGGCCAGCAGGTCTTCTCCCGGGGCGACGACATCCAGTACTGCATGGTGGTCAAAAAGGAAATGACCGTAGATTCTCCCGACACCTCCATCAAGGTGCATCTGAATCCCCACGACACCGCAGAGGATGTTTACCGCAAGCTCAACGCCGCCATTGAAAGCGTCAAGGCTACCCAGGAGCTGGATTCCAGTCTGGACGGTCTGATCCAGTACCTGAATCTGATCCCCGGCGTGCTGCTGAAATTTGTGGTATGGCTGCTGAAATTCCTGGACTACTTCGGTCTGCTGCCCAAGTTCCTGCTGGAGCTGAGTCCCTTCCATGGCAGTCTGTTCTTCACCTCTATGGGCAGTTTGGGTATTCCCCCCATCTACCACCATCTTTACGACTTCGGTAACATCCCCTGCTTTGGCGCATTCGGCTGCAAGCGCCGGGCATTGGAAGTCAAGGAAGACGGCTCTGTGGTGCAGAGAAAATACATAGACGTAAAATTCGTTCTGGACGAACGGATCTGCGACGGCTACTACTACGCCACCTTCTTCAAGCACTACCGCCGGCTGCTGGCCCATCCGGAAGTGCTGGATAATCCCCCTGAAGAAGTGATCAAGGACATTGATTGATGAAAAACGAAATTCTTTCCCGTCTCCCCGCCAGTTTCCCCTGGCGGGGAAACATTCACCATTTTGATACCATCGGCTCCACCAACACGAAAGCCAAGGAAATGGCAGCCGCAGGCGCGCCCCACGGGACTGTGCTCATTGCGGACAGCCAGACCGGCGGCCGTGGGCGCATGGGACGGTCTTTTCACTCCCCTGCCGGCACCGGGATCTATCTGAGCGTGATTCTGCGGCCAAACTGCCCTGCCCAGGAGCTGATGCATCTGACCTGCGCCGTGGCTGTTGCCGCCGCTGACGGCATCGAAGCCGCAACTGGTCTGCGCCCCGGCATCAAGTGGACAAACGATTTGGTATTTGGCCGCCAAAAACTAGGCGGCATCCTGACAGAGCTGTCCGTCAACACTACCGGCGCGGTAGAATTCGCCGTGGTGGGCATCGGCATCAACTGCGGACAAAAGGCCGGAGATTTCCCCCCGGAAATCGAAAACATTGCCACATCGTTGCGTCTTTCCACCGGCAAGCAAGTTGACCGGGCTCATGTGACTGCGCAGATCCTCCTTGCGCTGGAAAAGATGTGCGGACAGTTGGGCGATGCCCAGGCCATGCTTAACCGTTACCGCAAGGATTGCATAACGATCGGTCAGGAAATATCTGTGGTGCGCGGCGACGAAATTCGCCACGGCAAGGCCCTGGATGTGGACACAGCAGGCGCATTGGTGGTAGAATTTTCCGACGGTCATATCGAAAATGTCGCATCCGGCGAGGTCAGCGTCCGTGGTATGTACGGATATGTGTAAAGCCGAAAATAATTGTTGCATTTTCCTTTTGGATTGGTTATACTGAGTATAGAAACCATATAAAAACGGGAGGGTTTACTATGAAAGTATTTAAGGTAATTGCCAAGATCGTTGTGGCTCTGGCCGCCATCGCCGGTATCGTCTATGTTGTCGCCACCTACGGTGACCGCATCGTTGCCTGGGCTCGCAAGCTGCTGAACCGCTATACCTGCTGCTGTGACTGCGACTGCGATTGCGACGAGTGCGACTGCGAGGACGACTGCGAGAATTGCCAGTGCGAGTGTGCTTGCGACTGCGCCGACGATTGCGACGAGTCCTGCACCTGCTGCGGCGAAGAAGGCGAAGTTGTGGCTGAGCAGAAGGATTTCGAGGGCTAAGTTCATAACAAAAGAGGACTGCTTCGGCAGTCCTCTTTCTTGCGCAAAAAAGGGTCTCCTTTTGGAGACCCTTTCTATATTTTACTTTGCGGCCTTGACCAGCTCAGCGGTATCCTGGGCGATCATCAACTCTTCGTTAGTGGGGATGACCCAAACCTGAACCTTGGAATCGGGGGTGGAGATAAGAGCCTCCTTGCCACGAATGTTGTTCTTCTCGGGATCGATCTTCACGCCCATGAAGCCCAGATATTCGCAGATAGCGGCACGGGTCTCAGGACCGTTCTCACCAACGCCAGCGGTGAAGGTCAGCATGTCGATGCCGTTCAGAGCAGCGGCGTAGGAGCCGATATACTTGGCAACCTCGTAGAAGAACTTTTGCAGAGCCAGGATGCACTTCTCATCACCCTCAGCCTCGCCTGCTTCCAGATCACGGAAGTCAGAGGACTTCTCGGACAGAGCCAGCACGCCGGACTTCTTGTTCAGCATGTTCAGGCAGTCGTCCACGCTCATGCCGTACTTGTTGCAGATGAACTGCACCACGCAGGCATCGATGTCACCGGAGCGAGTGCCCATAGGCACACCGGCCAGAGGAGACAGACCCATGGAAGTATCCTGACACTTGCCGTCCTTCACAGCGGACAGAGAGGAGCCGTTGCCCAGGTGGCAGTTGACCAGCTTGAACTCCTTGGAGCCGTACAGTTCAGCAGCACGGCGTGCGATATACTTGTGGGAAGTGCCGTGGAAGCCGTAACGACGGATGTCGTCATTCTCAAAATACTCGGTGGGGATGGCGTAGCGGTAAGCCTTGGGAGGCATGGTCATGTGGAAAGCAGTGTCAAACACAGCGACCTGGGGGGTGTTGGGCATAATAGCCTGGCAGGCGCGGATGCCCATCAGGTTTGCGGGGTTGTGCAAGGGGCCCAGAGGGATGCACTTCTCGATGGCCTTGATAACGGCATCGTCGATGATGCAGGAGTCGGAGAACTCCATGCCGCCGTGGAGCACGCGGTGACCCACAGCGTCGATCTCGTCAACGGACTTGATCACGCCGTGCTCGGGATCCACCAAGATCTCCAGAACAGCCTGAATGGCCTCGGAGTGGCTGGGCATGGGGATGTCCTTGACCACCTTGTTGTCGCCCACCTTATGGGTCAGACGGCCGTCGATATAAATACGTTCGCAAAGGCCCTTTGCGGATACATCGCCGGTCTCGGGATTCATCAGCTGATATTTCAGGCTGGAGCTGCCGGCATTGATAACCAGAACATTCATTGGAAATTGCCTCCTGTAAAATAAATTATTTTCTTTTCTCTATCTTTGTGATATGATAGACATAGCTAAAATTATTGTACCTCATTTAGAACGATTTCTCAACCCCTATTTTTGGAAAAGGAGGGATTTTTTTGAAAACAGTTGGGATTATTTGTGAGTATAACCCCTTTCATCTGGGGCATCAGAAGCAATTTGACGAAATTCGCGCCGCATTGGGCCCGGATACAGTCATCGTGTGTCTGATGAGTGGCAACTTCGTGCAACGGGGCATGCCGGCCGTTTTCGACAAAGCGCTCCGGGCGCAGGCCGCCATTGATTGCGGCGCGGACCTGATTTTGGAGCTGCCCACCGTCTGCGCCCTTTCTTCTGCAGAGGGCTTTGCCGCCGGCGGAGTAAAGATCCTCTCCCCTTTTTGCGATTATTTGTGCTTTGGCTGTGAGACCGGTGATGAACAGTCGCTGATGCAGACTGCCCGGGCACTTTTGTCCCCGGAGTTTGGCCCGGTGTTGCGCCGGGAGCTGGAAAGCGGAAGCTCCTTCCCCGTGGCACGGCAACGGGCATTGCAGCAGTTGGGAATCAGCGACGCATTATTGGAAAAACCCAACGATATTTTGGCTGTGGAATACTGCAAAGCCATTCTGGCCCAAGGCAGCTCCATGAAACCGCTACCCATCCATAGGGGCGGTGATTATCACGACACTTCGGCAGATGCTGAAAATCCCTCCGCCACCGCATTGCGACGATTGATGGAACAAAATGCAGACTGGTCTGCATTTGTCCCCGCCTCGGCGCAAAAGGTTTTCAGCAACGCGCCCATCCACTCCCTGGCTGCCGGTGAACGGGCCATGCTTTCCCGGCTGCGCACCATGACGGAGGAGGATTTTGCCGCCCTCCCCTACGGTTCAGAGGGTCTGTGGCGCAAATTGATGCACGCCAGCCGCCAGTGCGCAACTTTGGAGGACATCCTCACCGCCACCAAATCTAAACGTTACACCCGTACACGGCTGGATCGGATGGTGATGTGCGCTTATCTGGGCATCACGGAGGATCTCATGAACGCTCCCATCCCCTATGTCCGGGTGTTGGGTCTGCGGTCTTCCGGAATTCCGGTGCTGAAAAAAGCGCGGGAAACCGGTCTTTTCCCCCACACCGGCGACAAAATCGACCATCCCTATCAGGCCTTGGAGCAAAAATGGGATGATCTGTACGGTCTGTTCCGTTGCGACGCGCCCTCCCCTGCCGGAATAGACAACAACCGTCGAATTTATCTACTCAAATAAGAATCGAGCCGGCCGCAAATGCGGCCGGCTCGTTTTATGTACTTGATTATTTGAAGCCGGTCATTCTGACTGCTGCTTCCAGAGGAATTTCGTACTGCAGGGGCTCGCCCTTTTCCCAACGCTTGATATCCTTGCACAGCTCCTGAACGATAACCTCACGCATATCAATGGTGGGGCCGCCCATGTGAGGAATCAACAGAGCATTCTTGCACTGACGCAGGGGGTCATCCACCAGCGGAGGCTCCTTGTCGTAGACATCCAATGCGGCATAGAACTTTCCGTCCAGCAGCATTTCTCTCAGAGCAACCATGTCCACCACCGAAGCACGGGCAGTATTGACCAGCAACGCATCCGGCTGCATCATAGCCATCAACTCTCTGCTGACCATGCCATGGTTTTTCGGAATATCAGAAGCATGGATGCTGATCACATCACAGGTAGAGAAGATCTCTTCCAAGCTGGCGGTGCGAGCACCATACTTGGCAGCTTCCTCATTGGACAGGTGGGAGGAGTAGATCAGCACATCCAGATCGTACCAGCGGATCATATTGACAAAGTGCTTGGCAATGGCACCGAAGCCAACGATACCCACCCGCTTGCCGAACAGGCCGCGGTTGGCGAACACGCGCTCTTTCCAGCCGCCCTCACGCATAACGGCCATGTAATGCTCCAGACGGCGCAGAGCAGCCAGGGTGTAGCACAATGTGCCTTCTGCCACAGACTTGGCGAAGCAATCATTGCCGCCCAGCACGAGAACATCGGTTTCATAAGCATCCGCTGTAACAACGGGTGCAATACTGCCTGCGGTATAGGCAATGATTTTCAAATTGGAGAATTTTTCGAGATCTGCCTTGCTGTATCTGCAAGTACCCCAACCGGCAACCAGAATATCTGCGTCACTGGCCAGTTCCAGCACTTCCTCTACGGTCATGTTGTGATCATAGGGGTTCTGGCTGACCTCACCAAGGGAATTCAGTGCTTCCATAGCCCGGGGGGTAAAGAAGGTCGCCGCCACATCATTTTTCGGCATTGTGATAAAAATCTTCATGAAAATTTCCTCCTTGTATATGAACAATATGTCTCTGAGATCTTGATTTACAGGGTCTTCCCTGCCTTGCAGTTGCTACCGCAAGGATACCACACATTACCGGAAAAAGCAACCCTTATTTTGCCAAAAAACGCAGGTGTCCCGGGAGGAACACCTGCGTAAAAAGGCTCTGTTTACTTACTGAATCTTCCGTGGGAATTGACCTTGCGGCTGCGGATGAATTCAATCACCAGCAAAACGATGCCGATGACCAGCAGGACCACTGCTGCGATGCCTGCCCATTGCCAGGGGAAGGAACCGGAACCATCCTGCTCGCCCTCCTGCGCTCCCGACGAGCCGCCCGGCGTAGTGGGATCGGGATTCGTCGGCTCGGGCATGGGCTCAGCAGTTACTGTCTGCTTGCCGCATACCGTGCAAGTATACTGCAAGGAACCATCCGCCTGCTCCACACCGTCATCCCAGTCGTGGGCTTGCTTTTCCGTTGTTTCCAAGCAAGCGCTGTCAGTACAGCTTTGCCAATGGGATTCCTCATCGTAATACCAGGCTTCCCCGTAGTCATGGACATGACTTAGAGGCATTTTGATGGTAAAGTTGCACTCCACGCAGATTTGGGGCGTATCCTGAGTTGCCTCAGGGCCAGGTTCATGGGGATAGGTCTGGGATCTGGCGCCGCAGGTGGCACAAACATCCCAGTGGCCTTCCTGGCCGCCCTTCCACTCTCCTGTGTAATTGTGGGGCGCTTCCCGGATGTAACCGCAGGTATTGCAGGTGACGTCGCAATCATCATCGTAATCATGCTCTGCCTTGTCTTCCACATGATAGCAGGAGGGGTTTTTCTTCTGGCAGCGGTGCCAGTGATACTGGGCATCCGTAATCCATTCCTCGCTCATTTCATGCTCATGGGCAGCAGCCGGTGAGATTTCATATTGGCAAACGGAGCAAATTTGGGCATCATCCGGATTTGTGGTAGCAGTCGGTGTGTGGTACGCATAATCTTTTGTATCTCCGCAGACTGTGCATCTATGCCAATGCCCGTCCTTGTCATTTTTCCACTCAGATCCATACTTGTGGCTGACTGTACGGGTATGATCGCATCCGGTGCGGTTACAGGAAGCGTCGCAATCGTTGTCGTACTTGTGTCCCAGCACCTTGATGTCTTCCGTCTTTGTTGCGGAGCAGAACAGACAGGTGAATTTCATCGTACCGGGGGTGTCGCAGGTAGCAGCGGGCTCCGCCACGCCGTCATTCCAGTCGTGTACCTCTGTATCCACATCCTGGCACTTGGAACAAATACGGGAATGCTTTCCGTTTTCATTGTCCGTCCACGCACCATAACTGTGCTTACAGTCAACTTTAACGGTCGTACCGGTGGCAGTGATCTGATTACCGGCAGAAACGCCGATCGCCGCAGTGGGGGTAAATGTGTAAGTGCCAAAGGCCGCATCGGCCTTTACCTTGAACTGGAAGGTAAAGACCTTGCCGGAAATGTCCTTGGGCGCTCCGAGCATGAGCGCGCCTGCTGCCAACTGGCCTTCCATTTTCACATTTCCGTATGCGGCGGTTTCCAGGTAAGTGCCGCCAACCAATTCAAATACATTGGTGTCAAAGCTCAATGCCACAGTGCACAGATTGATGGACTCCGTATTGGTCAAATTGGCAGTGATCGTAAATGTGTCGCCCCGCTCCAGGGTGGTCGCCGAGGGAGTGATGGCAAGGCTGCTGTCTGCCGCAGAAACAGAGATCGCCAGCGCGACGATCAGCACCAGGCACAGCAGGACAGGAATTATCTTTTTCATAAAATTACCTCTTTTCATTTACAAAGGGAACATATCAGGCAGAGAGATGTGCAGCAGCAGTCTGAACACATCATCTGTAGTGACAGCACCGTCGCCGTTGAAATCCACATCTGCATCCACAGGGAACATTTCCGGCAGGGAGATGTGGAGCAAGAGCTTGAACACATCGTCCGTATTCACCTCATCATTGTCGTCCAGATCTCCGGGGATACGGTCTTTCAGGGCAAACACGGCAGTATAGGTGGCATCACCCTGACAGATGGTGATCGCCTGATCCCAACCCACGAACTGATATCCCTTGGGTGCTTCGGGCGCAGCCGGGGCTGTCACGGCATCGCCGTAGTGAAGGGTGTACTGTCCGATCACTGTGCCGTCCTCATACTGGAATGTGACGGTATACTCAATGTAGGTGGCATTGTAAACAGCAGTATATTCCGCATTTCCGTTGCAAACTGCCGCCACCTCCTTGTCCCAGCCGGCAAAGGCGTAGGTATAGGTGTTGTCCGAAGGCTTGGCAGGATCCGCAGGAAGAGCGATTTCGTCGCCCCAGTGATAGGTTTGCTCTGAGAGGACTGCGCCGCCTTCGTCCCGGAAAATGACGGTATAATCGATATACACCGGAGTAAAGGACGCTGTGTAGACGGCATTGCCGTCGCAGGGCACGATCTCCTTGTCCCAACCGGCAAACACATAGGTGTAGGTTTCGTCCGCCGGTTTTGTGGGATCTATGGGTGCTTCCACCGTATCGCCAAACAGGTATTCCTTCTCGGCGATGACCGTGCCGTCAGCCATTTGGAAGATCACCTTAGCCCTTACGATGAGCACCTCAAAGGCGGTGGTCTTTTCGCCGTAGGTGACGGTGATGGCATTCACACCCTCATTGGAATTGTCAAATCCGGATACCATATCCATGGTGATATCCACCGTAGTCGTAGATCCGTCCATATAGGTCACCAGCAGCTTACCGCCGGTGATATCCAGAGCATCCACCTTGTGAACATAGGCAAGCTTGTTGGGTTTCTGTGTAACCTGAATGGACTGCACCGTCTGATCCGGCGGCAAAACGCCGTCAAAGGTCACATAGGGCAGCGCGATCCAGCCTTCCTCGATCTTGCCCCACATCATGGTGCCGTCGGATTTCCAGTTGGTGACCAACAACAGATCGCCCCGAACCTTCTGCACGCCCTCAACCAACGCATAATCCGTACCTGCGCCGGTGCGGACATTCAGCGTCGAGGATGTGACCATGCCCCACTTGGGGAATTGCTGCTCCTTGGCTGTATTGTAGTCCGTGTATTTCAGCGCGATCCACTGGTCGCCAAAGCGACCCCAGGTCAAGCTGCCACGGGAGATCACTTCCTCGATTTGCAGGACATCGCCCTGCTGGGCTTTGTACAATGATGCGTAATAGGTATCCGGGCCGGAACGAACATTCACATTATTGCCTGTCACCGTCACAGAGAGCTTCAAGGTGTTCTGACTGGGGATGATCACAGGTGTACCGGCAGGTGTTTTCCAATGGGCATACAGCACCGTGCCGGTGGGAATGCTCTCATCCAGCACTTCCACCTTTGTGCCGCCCACCCGCTGGGTGTACCATCCGTCAAAGACATAGGTCACCGTCGCGCCGGTCTCATCCGGGCCGGTGGGGGCTGACTTGAACTTGGTCTTGATGGAAATGGGCTGCAACGCGTCGAAGCCATGCTCGTCATAATTTACAACACCGCCGTTGCCGTCCATAAAAGCGATGCGGTAACGATCCGGCACCACATCGTCGGCAAACACATCCGTAGGATACACGCCGTTGGCGTAAATATTGGTCTCGATGCTGCGGCGTTTCACCAAAATGTGTCTTTGACCGGCCATACTCCACAGCATCATGCCATAGATGAAATGGGAGCCGGTGTCGCCATTGATAACCGCAGTCACCAGATTGCCGGTGGTGGATGTCCAGGCATAGCCGGTGTTGTATGTAAAGGAGATCAGCGCATCGTACTGATGCTGGGCAAGGGTCAGATTGTGCCGTTCGATAAATTTGTTGACCGTATCTTCAAAATTATCCAGTTCCTTGCGGAGCAGCTCCTCGGCATACTCCACTGTAATTTCGTGGCCCTCGCCGCCGTCCTCCTTGGACATGTAATACTTTTCCTTACCCTTGGGACACTCGCTGCCGTAGCCGATGCTGTACTGGCTGTAATCCCAATAGGCATGGGGGCTGAAGCCTTCCAACTGCTTCAATACCTCGATCATCTCATTGGAGATGTGCATTTTTCCGTCGCCGGGGTCTTCCGGCTCCGGATCCGGCGTTTCACCGGGTTCTGTGCCTTCTCCGGGCTCTGTGCCTTCTCCAGGCTCTGTTCCCTCACCGGGTTCCGTACCTTCCGGTGTTTCACCAGGCTCAGTACCTTCCGGCGTTTCGCTGGGTTCGGTGCCCTGACTGGGCGTTTCTCCCGTACTTTCGCCGGTGGTTGCGCCTGTGCTTTCACCGGTGGCAGCACTCTGATTATCCTCCCCCGCGGCAAGAACGACCACAGAAAAAACCATAGATACGCACAGCAACAGTGCGATCAACATGCTAAATACCTTCAATTTGTTCATTCGCGGGACCTCCGGGGTGTCTAGTATGGCAACATTATACCAAAAACAGTCGAATATTGCAAGGGCATTCTATTTTCCAAATTATTCTCCCCGGGAAACCCATTGCTTTCCGCACCGGATTGTGATAAACTGAACAAAACAAGGAAAAGGAGGGATCGGGATGACAAAGGCTTTGATCGCCATGAGTGGCGGCGTGGACAGCTCCGTGGCCGCATATTTGACCCAAAATAATGGCGTTGCATGTATTGGTGCAACCATGAAGCTGCATCCCACTCCCCCGCAATCCGAGGATGCCGCGGCAATTGCCCGGCGGCTGGGGATGCCCTTCCATGTGCTGGATTTCCAAAAGGAATTCCGGCAGTATGTAATGGATGCCTTTGTGCAGGACTATGAAAATGGCCTGACGCCTAATCCCTGCGTGGTGTGCAATCAGAAACTGAAATTCGGTTACCTGATGGACGGAGCGACGGAGTTGGGTTGTGAGTATGTGGTAACCGGCCACTACGCCCGGGTTGCACAGGTTGCCGCAACCGGCCGCTGGGTCCTCAAAAAGGCCCTGGACAAGGGCAAGGATCAGTCCTACTTTCTCTACGGTCTGACCCAGGCGCAGCTGAGCCGCATCCTCTTCCCCCTTGGGGAGCTGACAAAGGATGCCGTCCGGCAGATCGCGCTGGAGCAGGGCTTTGTAAACGCGAAAAAGAAGGACAGCCAGGATGTGTGCTTCATTCCCGACGGGGACTACCCTGCCTTTATGACCCGTCACACCGGAAAAACCTATCCCGGCGGCGATTTTCTGGACCGGGACGGCAATGTGGTAGGCCGCCACAAGGGGGCAGTTTGCTATACCGTGGGACAGCGAAAAGGGCTGGGACTTGCCATGGGCGAGCCGGTGTATGTCTGCGGTAAGGACATGGACAAAAACACCGTCACCGTTGGGCCGAACGAAGCGCTGATGCATACCACCCTCCGGGCAGACCGCTGGTTTTGGCACACCATCCCGGAGCTGACCGTGCCCATGCGCGTGCTGGCAAAGGCCCGTTCCCGGATGACGGAACAGCCGGCAACCGTATATCCGGAAGAAAACGGCTTCGCCCGGGTGGAATTTGACCAACCCCAACGGGCGCTGACTCCCGGCCAGGCCGTGGTGCTGTACGACGGCGATACCGTCGTCGGCGGCGGCACGATCACGGAAATTCTATAACAAAGTAACGAGCGTGTTGCAAAACTGCAACACGCTCTGCTTTTATATAGTGCGTAGGGGCGATTCACGAATCGCCCGCGGGCGAACACAGTTCGACAGATTGCAAGCTATACAATCCCCATTTGGACTAAACTTATCCAAATCAAAATGCCGCCTATGATAAACGATAATATAGAAACAATATGTCCTAAATACTGCTTGATAACAATTGCAACGAAGTTGAAGAGGCCTATTCCAATGACAAATCCCCCGACCCAACCGAGCATGATCCAAGGGCTATTGATGTCATAAGGAAGTACGAAAATCAGATATATCAAAACAGGAAGTAATAAAGCAGTAATGCCTAGCAGCACTAAGAAAAAATAGCCAATTGGGTGTTTCTCCTTAAACTCATAATCGGATGCGGCAGAAAAATACGCAGAAGAACCCTTTGGAGGTGTCTGAACTGCACCCCATTTGTTAGACAAGTATGATATAATACTTGTACTAAGAAATGGGGTGTTTTTCTATGCCTAAAGGAGTACCAAACAAACGATATACTGGAGAGTTTAAGCAGATGGTTGCAGA
>SVLT01000002.1 GCA_015067845.1 Oscillospiraceae bacterium | reverse complement strand
GTATACTCTACTTGCGTTTTGTTATGTGTCACGACTTAATTTTACGCCAACGCCCGGCTCTTGTACAGAGCCGGGCGCTGAATTTTTTTAGGGCTGCCTCACTTTCTTAATGAGACAGCCCCTTTTTGGTGACCCGCCGGGGACTCGAACCCCGGACCCACTGCTTAAAAGGCAGTTGCTCTACCGCCTGAGCTAGCGGATCGGATTTGGCTGGGATGGCAGGATTTGAACCTACGAATGCCAGAGTCAAAGTCTGGTGCCTTACCGCTTGGCGACATCCCAATGTGACGGTCCAGCATCGGACACTTAGGGGATTATAGCACAGCCAGAAGGATTTTGCAACAACTTTTTTTCGATTCTGCAAAAAGGTGCCGCAACGGAAGCTGCGGCACCTGCGTGATCAGGCATTGTCCTGCTTTTCCGCAAAGGCCAGGGCCATGGAATAGAACAGCGCCGGACCGATGTTGAAAATATGGCAATCAAACAGACTCATCATCAGCATTCCCAAAATGGACAAGCCGATGAACAAATTGGCGGTGGTGGGTTTCCGCAGGACCAGCAGAACGGTCTGGAACCGATGGTATCCATAGGCCCCCAGGCCCACGAGGCCGCAGGAAGCGCCGATCTGGATCAGGGTATTATGCCACAGACCGGGGAAGAAGGAGGTGAAATTCTCCACCGTGGACCATTCCTCCAGCACATAATCCGTGGCGTAGAAGCTGCCGCCAAAAATGGGATAGTCCAAAAACTGCTGAATGCCCGCGGCGAAACCGTCGAACCGGGATTGGATGCTGCGGAAGATGGTGAAGATCTCCAGGTATTCCACCAGGGTGTCATAGTGCATCAGCAGCATATACGCGCCCATGGCGCCGAAAAGGCTCACATTCATGACCACCGTGGCCCGGCGCTTGGGGGAGCGCAGGCAAAACACCGCAAAAGAGGCGGCGTAGACCACAGCGGCGCAAAGGATGGAGGTCCGGGAGCAGGTCAGCAGCACGCCCACCAGAAACACGATGCCGAAGAAAGAATACAACCATTGGGGCCGCCGGAGGGTGGCCATATGGAAGGCGAAGGGGATCATCATGGTCAGCAGGCCGCCCATGCAATTGTAGTTGCCCCAGCCGGTGTAAAGCACATTCCGGTCCAGCTCGCCGCCCTCAAAAGGCTTGGCGGTCAGGTACATGACGATGATCTCAGCCACCAGGATCAGGCCCACGGTGAAGCCGGTCATGGTGAAGAAGTCCCTGGGGACCCGGTCCCACTTCACGGCGCCGGCCAGAATGTAATACAGCACACCGATGGCCGCAAACTGCACCAGGGCAAAGACCAGGTTGCCGGTGCCGTGGGCGAAATAGTGGCCGCTGAAGGCGCCGGCGGTCAGATAAGCGCCGCCCAGGGCCAGTATGCCCGGCATCAGCCGCCGCTTGGCCCGGAAAAAGGCGCCCCGGCCGATGTCGGGATCCAGGGCCAGCCGCAGAAGGACGGATAAGGCAAACAACGCCGCCAGAATAATGAAATACAGACCGCCGTGACCGATGTAGAACACGGAGGTTTCGTATGCGCCGGGATTATTGGTGATATACGGGGCGATGTAACAGCAGACCACGATGGGGACGATGGACAGGTAATCCCGGCCGAAAAAGCTGATATATACGCCCAGGAGGATGAAAACGGTGTAGACCCATTTCTCCAGGCCGAAGGCGTTGCAAAGAACGGTGAGAAGGGCCAGGAGGACAAAATATCCGTCGGATGTCAGGAAGGCATCCATTTTGGGCACAAAGGGGAGACAGCGGAGCCGTTGGAACAAGGAGGGCCTTGCCATGCCGCTGTGCTGGAAATGTTGGTCCATGATCGATCTCCTGAAAAATCAAACAAAATTCGACTGCATTATAGCAGATGCTGCCGGGATAGTCAAATAAATAAAGTATGAAGGAACCGCGCAAAAAAGTCCGGTGTCCCGAAGGACACCGGACGGTGGGGGTATTTACAGACCGAAGTAGCGCTTGGCGTTGTTGAAGCTGATGCCTTCGACGATTCGCTTCAGGCTGGCGTCGTGGTTGGGATACTCGCCGTTTTCCACCCAATGGCCCACCATGTTGCACATAATGCGGCGGAAGTAATCGTGACGGGCGTAGCTCAGGAAGGAGCGGGAGTCGGTGAGCATGCCGATGAAGTTGCCCAGCAGGCCCAGGCTGGCCAGAGTCCGCATCTGATCCTCCATGCCGTGCTTGGTATCGTTGAACCACCAGGCAGAACCGTGCTGGATCTTGCCGGGAACTTCGGTGCCCTGGAAGCAGCCGATGATGGTGCCCAACTGGGCGTTGTCGGCGGGATTCAGGGAGTAGAGGATGGTCTTGGGGCACTGGCCTTCCAGGTCCAGAGCGCTCAGAAGCTGGGCGATGCTGCCGCCGCAGGTGTTCTGGGAGATGGCATCCACACCGGTGTCGGGGCCCATGAGGCGGAAGATCCGCTCATTGTTGTTGCGGATGCAGGAATAGTGGAGCTGCATGGCGATGTTCAGCCGGTGATAGGCCTTGCCCAGGGTCACCAGGATCACGGTCTGGAAGCCGTCGATCTCTTCGGTGGTCAGGGTCTCGCCCCGCAGAGCCTTCCGGTAGGCGGCGTCTGCCTGCTCCAGGGTATAGGGGACGAAGGGGATGTAATCCAGGCCGTGGTCGGAAGCCTTACAGCCGTGGGCGGCGAAATGCTCCAGCCGTGCCACCAGGGCGTCCAGCACATCCTGCATGGTGGGCAGGCTCTCCTTGCCTACGGAGGCGGCGAGCTGGGCCATGTAAGCGTGCCAGCCGGCCTTGTGGATGTTGATGGCCTTGTCGGGGCGGTAGGAGGGGGCCACGATGCATTCCATGGTGGGATCGGCGGCGATCTTTTCGTGCCACTCCAGAGAGTCGATGGGGTCGTCGGTGGTGCCGATGAAGGCCACGTTGGACTTGCGGATCAGGCCCCGGGCGGTCATGTCGGGATCGTTCTGCAGCAGGTCGTTGCAATGCGCCCAGATCCGGGGGGCGCTTTCCAGGGTCAGGGGCTCTTCCACGCCGAAGAACATTTTCAGCTCCAGGTTGCACCAGTGGTACATGGGGTTGCCGATGGCCATTTCCAGGGCCTCGGTCAGCTTCAGGAAGCGCTCGTAGGGAGGCTTGTCGCCGGAGATGTAGCTCTCGTCGATGCCGTGGGAGCGCATCATGCGCCACTTGTAGTGGTCGCCGAAGTAGCTGCCGTCGGGGTTCTTGCCGCCCAGCCACACTTCCACGATGTTGTTGAACCGGCGGTCTTCGTAGATCTCCTTGGGGCTCAGGTGGCAGTGGTAGTCGCACAGAGGCATCTTGGCGGCGTAATCGTGGTACAGATGCCTGGCGGTTTCGGTTTCCAGGATAAAGTCTTTGTCCATGAAGGGCTTCATAATCAGGAACTCCTTTGCACAGTATGATGAGTTTATTATAAACCATCAAACGAAAAATGCAAGAGGGGGTAACAGACAAATCTTGGGGGCGGAATTTGCGCAATATGACGATTTGCGGAGCAATTAAGGCTCGGCCGCTGGGGCGGGATCGGCTACAGCGAATGCTTTGTGGAACGTTGGCTTTTTCCAAGCAAAAACCCGCCCCCGGAAGTCCGGAGGCGGAATGGTACATTAGTGAAGATCTATTAGTGCGATTTATGCATCCGGATGTTCATCCCATAGTTTTTTGCAGTAGTCCATAAATTCTGCAAGCTTTTCTTCGCCGGTATAGGCCACCTCCGTTTCTTTTAGTTTTGCTATTTCAGCAGTTATATACTCCGGGGGAACATCCTGCAATACACCGTCTACCAAAGGGAAACAGAGGGTCTCACTGCGTACAGGGAAGAAAAGGGGGATCGGCTCTTCTGCATAACCAATTTCGATGATTCCACAGCCAACAGGCGTTTTATCGGCATAAATTATGATTTCTGCGTAGATGCCGCCGTTTTGCCGAATTACTTCGGGGGCTTCTACCATTGGAGAAGTAGTGCCTCGCCAATAAATAGAACCACCGTTTTTGATTTTAATCGTATTGCCGTGATTTACAGTCGGGCCGCGGTCCCAAAAATCACCGTAATTTACCGAAATGTGATAGGTAATCTCCATATCAGCATAGTAGTCTGCCGGAATTTCCAATTCGAATGGTAATGCAAAGTAGTTTAGATAGGAACTCCAAATGCTGGGGACATAATCGGCACTTTCCAGAACGTTCGTCAAGATGTTCTTTTGTTCCTCACCGTCCACAATATCATGCGCATACACCTTCATCACACCGGGGACGCTGATGATCCCGCCGTCCTCCGTTTTCCGGGGCCACAGGGCGGCGGTGAGGAGAATGGCCAAAGTGGCGGCCATAGCGGCCACCCGGAAGAGGATGGTCCTGCCGCGCTGCTTTTTTTCGTATACCTGCATGGCGGCCATGAGTTTTCGGTCGTCGATGCCGTCCAATGCTTCCATAATGTCTTTACCCGACATAAATATCTGCCTCCTTTGCCAGATAGTCTTTCAGATCCTGACGGATCCTGAACAATCTTGTTTTTACCGAGCCGCGGGTCATGCCGAAGCCGGCAGCAATCTGCTCGATGGAATCAAAAAACCAATACCGCCGCAAAAACAGATTCCGGTTCACCGGATTCAGGGTGTCCAGGAAATCGTTGATCAGGCGGCGCAAGTCCGCGGCTTCCATGCGGGAGGCCGGGTCCTGGCCGGATGGGATACAATCGCTCAGCTCCTCGTAGGATACGATGACCGCCGACCGCTTGGCCGCATTGTGGTAGGATATCCGTTTCATGGCCAGGTTTCGGGCGATGCGGGCGATGTACGCGGCCAGCGGGTCCGGCCGCTGGGGCGGGATCTGTTCCCACAGGCTGTGCCAGGTATCGTTGACGCATTCCTGGGCATCTTCGGCGTTACGCAGAAGATTCATGCAGATCTTCCGGCACAGATTGCCGTATTTCTGATCCGCGGCGGCGATCGCCTGCTCGGACCGTTGCCAAAACAGACCGATGATGGTTTGATCGTCCATGGATTGCCTCCTTTCCAGACCACCGCGCGCTGTGGCCTTCACCTATATACTACGATTTTGGACAAAGGGGTTACATTGTCAGAAAAAAACTCCCCGGGAAACCCGGGGAGGATGTATGGGGTTTATGCCAGGTAGATGGCCTTGCAGGCAAGCAGGGTGTGGTAGCAATCCAGCTTGCTGACCAGCTCCATGGGGGCATGCATGCTCAGAACGGGCACGCCGGCATCCACGGTGACGATGTTGCGGTTGGCCATGTAAGCGGCCACGGTGCCGCCGCCGCCCTGATCCACCTTGCCCAGGGTGCCGATCTGCCACAGAACACCGGCGTTGTCAAAGGTGGTGCGGATATGGCCCATAGCTTCGGCGGAAGCATCGGAGGCGCCGCCCTTACCACGGGAACCGGTATACTTGAAGATGGCCACGCCGTAATTCAGTTTGGAATTGTTCCGGCGGTCGCAGGTCTCGGCGAAGTTGGGGTCGAAGGCATTGGAAACGTCGGCGCTGAGACAGAAGGAATTGGCGAAGCACTCGTAAAGATTTACGCCCTGGCCGTCGCACAGGATGCCCATGAAATACTCAAAGGCTTCGCTCTGCATGCCGGAGATGCCCACGGAGCCGATCTCTTCCTTGTCGGCCAGGATGCACACGGCGGTCTTGGCGGGGGTGCCGATGCTCCACAGGGCTTCCAGCTCGGCGTAGGCGCAGACCCGGTCGTCGTGGCCGTAAGCGCCGATGAGGCTCCGGTCCAGACCCACTTCACGGGCCTTGCCGGCGGGGACGATGGTCAGTTCGGCGGAGAGGAAATCGCTTTCGATGAGGCCGTACTTCTCGTTCAGCAGCTTCATGATGTGCAGCTTCACCAGGTCGCTGCCTTCGCCGGCCAGCGGCTCGGTGCCCAGGATCACGTTGAGCTGTTCGCCGGTGATGACCTGGCTGGCGGTCTTCTGCATCTGATCGCCGGAGAGGTGGATCAGCAGATCGCTGATCATCAGCACGGGATCGGAATCATCCTCACCGACGGTGACGGTGATCACGGAGCCATCCTTGCGGTAAACCACACCGTGGAGGGCCAGGGGCACGGTGACCCACTGGTACTTCTTGATGCCGCCGTAGTAATGGGTCTTGAAATAGGCGATCTCGGAGTCTTCGTACAGGGGATTGGGCTTCAGGTCGGCCCGGGGGCTGTCCACATGGGCAGCACAGATATTGGAACCGGCGCTCAGGGGCTCGGTGCCGATGACGGCCAGGATGATGGCCTTGCCCCGGTTGTTCATGTAGATCTTATCGCCGGGCTTGATTTCCATGCCGGGAACAGCAGGCACAAAGCCCCGCTTCTCGGCTTCGGCAGCAGCCCAGGTGGTGGCTTCCCGCTCGGTCTTGCACGCATCCATGAATGCCATGTAGCGCTTGCAGTAGGCTTCCATCTCGGCGCGCTGGTCGGCGGTCAGGGTGGTGTAGCCATTCTTGGGGGCCATCAGCAGGGAATTCTTCAGTTCTTCGTTGGTCATGGTGGTTACCTCCTTATATTCTCATGGGTCCATTATACCAATCTGTCGAAAAAAGGCAAGGGATATATTGTGGAAATCTTCGGCAGAACCGTTGTTTTCCAACACATAGTCGCATTTTTCCCGGAACCAGCTTTCGTCGTGCTGGGCGGCGATGCGGGAACGGGCGTATTCCTCTGTGATGCCGTCCCGGGCCATGAGGCGCCGGACCCGGCTCTCCGCCGGGGCGGTGACGGCCACGGTCACATCGCACAGTTCGGCCAAACCCCCTTCAAAGAGGGCGATGGCGTCAATGGCGGCCAGGGAAGGATTGCTGGGAAGTTTACATAACACATATTCCTTCACGGCGCCGTGGGTGATCCTGTTCAGATCCGCCAGGGCCTTTTCGTCGGAAAAAACCAGATTGCCCAGCTTTTTGCGGTCCAGGGTGCCGCCGGAAACGGTTCCGGGGAAGCGGGCCCCGATGGCGGCGGTGAGGGCAGGATCCGTTCGCAGCAGATGATGATAGATGGCGTCGCAATCCAGTACCAGGCCGCCCTGGTCCCGGATCAGATTCAGCAGGGTGGTCTTGCCGCAGCCGCTGCCACCGGTGATACCGATGATCATAATTCTTCCTCCGCATCCACCACGTGGAAGGCGGCGGCCTTCTTCAGCCGGTTCTGGATGGCGTAGGCCACGCCGCCGCCCACGGGGCAGCGGGCGTACACCCGGCCCACGGCAGGGTCGTCCAGGATCCGCAGGGCCGCAAACAGACCGGCGGACAAAGTGTCCACCTGAGCCTCCCGGCCGTAGGCCAGGGGCGCGCAGCCTTCATACAGTGGCAGTTCCTCCTCAAAACACAGCACCCGGTCGCCGGCGGAAAAATGCCGGCGGATGTAATCGGCGGCCTTCTCCCGGCTGCCGGCGACGATGACCACGTCGCACTGAGGGGCGTAATGGCGGTATTTCATGCCGGGGGCCTTGACCACCGCGTCCCGGTCGATGGCGGCGGTGACGGCCTTGTCCACCACCAGGTCGCCCAAAACTTCCAAAAGCTGCTCCGGGGTGACGCCGCCGGGCCGCAGGAGCCGGGGGCGATCCTCCGTCAGGTCTACGATAGTGGACTCCACGCCCACCCGGCAGGGGCCGCCGTCCACGATGGCGTCGATGCGGCCGTTGTGATCGTGGAGAACGTGCTGGGCCGTGGTGGTGGAAGGCTTGCCGGAAATATTGGCCGACGGCGCCGCCAGGGGCACGCCCGCCAGGCGGATGATGGCCCGGGTCACGGCGCAATCCGGGCAGCGCACGGCCACGGTGGACAGACCGCCGGTGGTCCGCCTGGGCACATTGTCCCGGGCGGGCAGTACCAGGGTCAGGGGGCCGGGCCAGAATTTCTCCGCCAGGCGCCAGGCGCTTTCGGGGATCTCCCGGCAGTAGTCCGCCATTTGCTCCTTGCCCCACAGATGCAATATCAGGGGATTGTCCTGGGGACGGCCTTTGGCTTCAAAGATCTTGGCCACCGCCGCCTCGTCCAGGCCGTTGGCCCCCAGGCCGTAGACGGTCTCCGTGGGGATGGCCACCAGGCCGCCGTTTTTGATGATCTGCGCGGCCACCGCCGGGGTTTGGGGATCGGCGGCGGATAAAAATAAGGTGTTCATAAGCATTTCTCCGGGATGTTACAATCCCATATCTTGCAATTCTTCAATGATCTGCAGGTAAAAACCGGCAATGCCGGACAGGTTTTTCTTGCGGCCGTAAAAACCCACCATCTTAAAGTGGTCCACGTCTTCACAAATGTTACCCCGGTATTGGCCCCATTGGCTGGAGGACACGGAAACCATGCCGTCGGTACCGCCCTGCTCGCAGTAGCGGGAGATGTGGTAGGGAAGGAAGAGCAGGAAGGACCGCTTGTCGGATACGTCGGCGGAAAAACTTTGGTAATACACGCCGGGGGCGTTGGGGGTGTCCTGGTTGAACCGCTCCATGGACGCTTTCGTCAGATCCTGACCCAACTGCAGGATATCCGGATGCCGGTCGCCCAGGATCCGGAAGGTCAGATCGATGAAAAACGCGGCGAACCTGGCCATAAAGCGGGGCAGAGCCAGGAGCTTGCCGCTGAGACCGGAACCGTGATGGGGGGTGGAGAGGGTGGTCAGGGAGGCTACATGATCTCCCATACCCAGGTGGGTGATCATATACCGGGCATCCAGGCCCCCTTTGGAATGGGCGATGATGTTGACTTTTTCACAGTTTTCCTTTTTCAGGATCTCCCGGATCTCTTCACGCAATTGCCGCGCGTTGGAGACGATGCCGCCGACACCGTCCTGGTTGGTCACATAGACCGTCACATCTTCTTTTCGCAGGAAATCGCTGATCCCGCGGAAGGCCCGCCAGAGCCGGAAATCCTTGGCCATCATGCCGTGGACCAGAACGACGGGGTATTGGGTCTTTGCCATCATTCATACCTCCTGGCCGCTAAAAATCATGGAGCAACTGCGGAACGGGCCTCTTCGTCCAGCCGGTACTGCGTGGGGGTCTTATATTCGTTGTAGTAATCGTAGTCATCCGATGATGTATAGTAATCATATACGTTTCGGAACAGGTCTTCTTCAAAGCCTTTGGAACGCAAAAAGTCGTTGAGCCACAACATTTTTGCGACGTATACCCGGTCACGGTCCAGGTCGATCAAAAAGGTTCGGATGTTCCTTTGCCGATAGGATTCCGGCATCCTCTTTTTCAGGATCACCAGCTTGTCGAACGCATAATATACACGGCGCACATCGTCGCCGGCCATGCCCAGGTTCTTCATGATGTTGCTGATTCGGTGTTCTGTCTTAAATTCGCTCATGAAAGGGTTCCTTTCTGAAAGCACAAAGGGGGTTACTGCCCATTCTGTTTGCAGCAACCCCCGGTGTTATTTGATTGATCAGGCAGTGGGCTGGTTGGCAGCTTCGATGATCTTGACGAACTTCTCGGGAACCAGGGAAGCGCCGCCGATGAGGCCGCCGTCGATGTCGGGCTGGGCCAGCAGCTCGTAGGCGTTCTTGTCGTTCATGGAGCCGCCGTACAGGATGGAGATGGCCCGGGCATTCTTGGAGGAATACAGCTTGCGGACTACGCTGCGGATCATTTCGCAGACTTCCTCAGCCTGCTCGGGGGTGGCGGTACGGCCGGTGCCGATGGCCCAGATGGGCTCGTAAGCGATGATGACCTTGCGGATCTTATCCTCGGGCACGCCGGCCAGACCCAGCTTGATCTGCATGGTGATGTGCTCGTCGGTGATGCCGGCTTCCCGCTGCTCCAGGGTCTCGCCGCAGCACATGATGGGGATCAGACCGGCTTCCAGCGCGGCCAGGACCTTGGCATTGACGTCGGCGTCGGTCTCGCCGAACATCTCACGGCGCTCGGAGTGGCCGATGATGACGTACTTGCAGCCGGCGTCGGTCAGCATATTGCAGGCCAGCTCGCCGGTGTAAGCGCCGGAGGGGTTGGGGTTGCAGTTTTCGGCGCCGATGCCGACCCGGGTCTCCCGCATGGCCCGGACAGCGGCGGGGATGCAGATGGCGGGGACGCACAGGGCGATGTCGCACCAGCGGCCCTTGGGCATAATGGCCTTGAACTGCGTCATAAACTCCTTGGTCTCGGAGGGGGTCTTGTTCATCTTCCAGTTACCGGCAATGACGGTCTTACGATACTTTCTGTTCATAGTGATTCTCCTTATATGTTCATCGACAAACGATGTAGATTTCAAATTTATTGGGGTGATAAAAAATGGGAATCTGTGGGTGTCCTGCGCCAGAAGCAGGACCGATCGGTTCATAGATATGGGAGGGGCATGGCCCCTCCCATAAAGCCATGGTTACAGATTACTTATCCTGCAGGCAGGCGATACCGGGCAGCTCCAGGCCTTCCAGGAATTCCAGGGAAGCGCCGCCGCCGGTGGAGATGTGCGTGATCCGGTCGGCAAAGCCCAACTGCTCGCAAGCAGCGGCGGAGTCGCCGCCGCCCACGATGGTGGTGGCATCGGAATCGGCCAGAGCCTGGGCCACGGCAATGGTGCCCTTGGCCAGGGTGGGGTTCTCAAACACGCCCATGGGTCCGTTCCAGACCACGGTCTTGGCGGTCTTGGCAGCGGCGGCGAAAGCCTCGGCAGCCTTGGGGCCGATGTCCAGACCCATCTGGTCAACGGGGATGGCGGTGCAGTCCACGTAGTCCACGGGGATCTCAGCGTCGATGGGGGAGGGGAAGGAAGCGGCAATGGCGGTGTCCACGGGCAGCAGCAGGTTGACGCCCTTGGCCTGGGCCTTGGCCATCATTTCCTTGCAGTAGTCCAACTTCTCATTGTCCACCAGGGACTTGCCGACGCTGTAGCCCTGGGCGGCCAGGAAGGTATAAGCCATACCGCCGCCGATGATCAGGGTGTCCACCTTCTCCAGCAGGTTGTTGATGACGTTCAGCTTGTCGGAGACCTTGGCGCCGCCCAGGATGGCCACGAAGGGACGCTCGGGGTTGGCCAGAGCCTTGCCCATGATGGACACTTCCTTCTGCACCAGGTAGCCGGAAACGGCGGGCAGATAGTCAGCAACGCCGGCGGTGGAGGAGTGAGCGCGGTGAGCGGTGCCGAAGGCATCGTTGACGAAAATGTCAGCCAGGTCGGCCAGCGCCTTGCTCAGCTCGGGATCGTTCTTGGTCTCGCCCTTGATGTAACGGGTGTTCTCCAGCAGCATGACCTGGCCTTCTTCCAGGGCAGCGGCCTTGGCCTTGGCATCTTCGCCGGCTACGTCGGAAGCCATGATGACTTCCTGACCCAGAAGCTGGCTCAGGCGCTGGGCCACGATCTTCAGGCTCAGCTCGGGCTTCCACTCGCCCTTGGGCTTACCCATGTGGGAGCAGAGGATGACCTTGGCCTTGTGGGCGATCAGGTATTCGATGGTGGGCAGGGCAGCCACGATCCGCTTGTCGGAAGTGATCTTGCCTTCCTTGGTGGGGACGTTGAAGTCGCAGCGGCACAGAACGCGCTTGCCGGCTACTTCGATGTCCTCGATGGACTTCTTATTGTAGTTCATGTTGATTCCTCCATAAATGATTATTTACGCATTTTTCCGTGATCCTGCAGGCCGGGATAGTCCAACTGCCGCAGGGCTTCAAACACGGTGACGGCCACCGCGTTGCTCAGGTTCAGGCTCCGGGCCTCGGAGCGCATGGGGATGCGGATGCATTCGTCGTAGTGCGCCTGCAGGAAATCTTCCGGCAGACCCCTGGTCTCCTTGCCGAAGAACAGGTAACAGCCGTCGGAGAACCGGGCGTCGGTGTATCCCCGGGGGGCCTTGGTGCTGAGGCACCACATTTCTTTAACATCGTTCCGGGCGAAGAAATCCGCCAGGTTTTCATAGTCAAAGACTTCCACCATGTGCCAGTAATCCAGGCCGGCTCTGCGGACCGCCTTTTCCGAGATGTCAAATCCCAGGGGGCGGATCAGATGGAGCCGGCAGCCGGTGGCCGCGCAGGTACGGGCGATGTTGCCGCAATTTTGGGGGATCTCCGGTTCTACCAGGACGATATTGAGCATGACTTCCCCTCCCCAAAACACTTGCCTGCCTATTGTATGCCAAAGTCACCGTAAAATCAATCTAAAAAATGAGTTTTTTTACAACTTTTTAAAGTATATACATAAAAAATAAGCCGGAGGGATGAAATTTGTGGAAAATGCGGACAGGTTGCACAAGGAAGGGGGCCCCTGCGCCGTATTTTAAGGGCAATCGTTAAGTTTTCGTAAAACTTTGGCAAAACCTATTTACGGAAAAGGGGAAAAGTGGTAACATAATGTCAATTTATGAAAACCGCAGGAGGGTACTATGAAAGAACAACACGCAGATCAGGGATACCGGAAATTCTGGGCCACTATGAAAGAGATGACCTGGAAGGAACGGTGGGAGTATTTTTGGGAATATTATAAGGTAGCCACCATCGTCACCATCTTCCTGGCGGTGGTGCTGGGCACCATTTTGTATGATGCGCTGAAACCCCGGCCGGAGATCATCATCAAGGGCGCCGTGGTCAATGTGGCGCTGTCGGAGCAAACGGAAAAGGATCTGTCCGAGGGCCTGCTGGCCCTTTTTGAGGGGACGGAGGATCAGACGGCAGAGCTGATGTTCTCTACCATCGTCACCGATACCTCCGTGACCCACGACGCCAGCAGCAACTATGCCGAGATCACCAAGCTGGTGGCGGGCATCACGGCCCAGGAACTGGACTATCTGCTGATGGACGAGGCGGCGAAGAATTACTTCGCTCAGCAGGAGGTCTTCCAGGACCTGGCCAATCTGCTGAGCCGGGAGCAGCTAGCGGCTCTGGAAGGGCGGCTGGTGTACCAGACCCTGAAGGACGGCACCGAGGTGCCCACCGCCATCGATCTTTCCGGCTTGCCCCTGGATGAAGGCTGTACCACCGGCAAGGGCCTTTACATCGGCTTCCCCGGCAACACCGGCCGGGAGGACAAACTGGGCGCGTTGGTGGAATATTTGCTGGCGCTGGAAGGGAAATAAGGAGAAGTTCCCGCTTTTTCCGCCGGGGCGGATTGACAATCCCGGTTCTTTGTGTAATAATGTGTTGGTTAAATAAAAAACAAGAGAGGCTTTGATTATGAAGCAATCCAGAACACATAACTGCGGCGAGCTGCGGCTGAGTGATGCCGGAAAGAACGTCACCATCGTCGGCTGGCTGGAAAATGTCCGTGAAGTGGGCAGCAATTTCGCTTTCTGCGTGATCCGGGATTTTTACGGCACCACCCAGGTGGTCATCGAGAATGAGGCCATGATGAGCGTCGTCAAGCCCCTGAACAAGGAGTCCACCATCTCCGTCACCGGTACCGTCCGGGAGCGTGAGAGCAAGAACACCAAGATCCCCACCGGCGAGATCGAAGTGGTGCCCACCGAGATCAAGGTCCTGGGCAAGTGTGTCCACAATCAGCTCCCCTTTGAGATCAACAAGTCCAAGGCCGCCGATGAGAACACCCGCCTGAAGTACCGCTACCTGGATCTGCGGAACCCCGAAGTCAAGAGCAACATCGTGCTGCGCTGCCAGGTGGTGGCGGAGCTGCGGCGGCTCATGACCGAGAAGGGCTTCCTGGAGATCACCACCCCCATCCTGACCGCTTCTTCTCCCGAAGGCGCCCGGGACTACCTGGTGCCCGCCCGGAATCATCCCGGCAAGTTCTACGCTCTGCCCCAGGCCCCTCAACAGTTCAAGCAGTTGCTGATGACCTCCGGCTTTGATAAGTATTTCCAGATCGCTCCCTGCTTCCGGGATGAGGATGCCCGTGCCGACCGTACCCCCGGCGAGTTCTATCAGCTTGATATGGAAATGGCCTTCGCTACCCAGGAAGACGTGCTGACGGTGCTGGAGGAAGTGCTGTACCCCGTTTACGAGAAGTTCGGCAAGTACAAGAGGATCTCTCCCGCCCCCTGGCGTCACATCCCCTTCAACGAGGCCATGGAGCGCTACGGCTCCGACAAGCCCGACCTGCGGATCGACCTGGAGATCAGCGACATTACCGCGGAAGTTCAGGGCTGCGGCTTCGGCCCCTTCGAAGGCGCCACCGTCAAGGCTGTGGCTGTCCACAATTTTGACCAGGGCCGCAAGTGGATCGACAAGCTGCTGGCGGACGTGGAAGTTCAGACCGGCAATAAGGCCTGCTGGGTGAAGGTGGACGAGAACGGCCAGCTCACCGGCGGCGTTTCCAAGTTCCTGCAGGACTGCGCCCCCGCCCTGACCGAAAAGCTGGGTCTGAAGCCCGGCAGCTTCGTCTGCATGGCCGCCGGCAAGAAGACCGCCGCACAGAAGACCGCCGGCGTCATCCGCACCATGCTGGGCAAGCGGGTGCCCGGTCACTTCGACGAAGAGCAGTACGCCCTGTGCTGGATCGTGGACTTCCCTATGTACGAGATCGGCGAGGAGTCCGGCGCGCTGGAATTCTGCCACAATCCCTTCTCCATGCCCCAGGGCGGTATGGAGGCGCTGCTGGAGGCCGAGGGCAACACCGAGAAGCTGCTGGCCATCAACGCCAACCAGTATGACCTGGTGTGCAACGGCTACGAGTGCGCTTCCGGCGCCGTCCGGAACCATGATCCCGAGATCATGGTCAAGGCATTCCAGATGGTGGGTCTGGGCGAAGAGGACGTGAAGGCCAAGTTCCCCGCCATGTACAACGCCTTTACCTACGGCGCGCCCCCCCATGCCGGCGCCGCCCCCGGTGTGGACCGCCTGATCATGATGCTGACCGGCGAGGAGAATATCCGCGAGGTCATCACCTTCCCCATGAACAAGTCCGCCCAGGACCTGATGATGGGCGCCCCCACCGCTGTGGACAAGAGCCAGTTGGACACGGTCCATATTGCTTTGGTCGAGGAATAATAAATCCGGTCTGCCGCAAAGGATCCCTTGCGGCAGACTTTTTTAAGAGGGACTTATGCGTTACACAGACCTGGTGTTTGATCTTTACGGCACGCTGGTGGACATCCACACGGAAGAAAATGACCTGGTATGGGAGAAAACGGCCTTTTATTTCGGCTTTTACGGCGCCAGGTATACCCCGGCGGAACTGAAAGCCGCCTTTCAGCGGGAATTGACCGCCCGGGAGGCCATGGCCGGCCAGAGTTATGAATGTTTCCCGGATATTCCCTTCCAGGAGATCATGGCCGCTCTTTTTCGGGCCAAGGGGATAGACCGGGAAGCGGCGGCCCTGGGCATCAACGCCGCCCAGTTGTTCCGCATTTCTTCGCTGGAGTATATCCGGCTCTATCCCGGGGTGCGGGAAGCCCTGGCCCGGCTCCGGGCCATGGGCTGTCGGCTGTGGCTGCTGAGCAACGCCCAGCGGATCTTCACCGCCTATGAACTGCGGCATCTGGGACTGGGGGAAGAATTTGACGGCGTCTATATTTCTTCCGACTACGGCTGCCGGAAGCCGGATGCCCGGTTTTTCCAGGCATTGATCCGGGAGCAGGGGTTGGACCCGGCCCGATGCCTTATGATCGGAAACGATCTCCACACGGACATCGGCGGCGCCCGGAAGGTGGGCATGGCCACCTTGTATATGCACACGGCCTTGACTCCGGCAGATCAGCCGGCGGCGGACCTGATCCGGGAAGAACCCCGGCATTTCCGTTTTGAGGGCGACGATTGGCGGGAATTGCTGCAACTGATCCTGAGAATCCTGGAAAGGTAAATTGTTGTTTAGCGCAGCGTGAAAACAAAAAACGTTGTCATCCCGAGCGACCGAAGGGAGTCGAGGGATCTTCGCATTTCGTTCTTGATTGCAGTAAAATCGGTGCCAAGATCCCTCCACGCGGCTTCGCCTTGGTCGGGATGACAGCACTTTGTGTAATTTCTACTGCTACCGTAAACAACAATTTTTCTTATAATCAAGAAGTTGGCCCGGGCGGAAGATCCGTCCGGGCCGAAATTAAAGAGGAAAGAAAAAGAGGATCGTTCAATCCAGGTCAAGAAATTCTGTGGGGTCCATGCTTTCGCCGTTGCAGGTGACGCAGAAGTGGAGATGGTCCCCGATGGCGGTCTCCACATTGGCGGTGTTGCCGACGGTGCCGATGGCCTGGCCCATTTTGACGGTGTCGCCGCTCTGGATCAGCAGGTGATCGGACAAACTGGCGTAGACGGTGACATAGCCTCCTTCGTGGCGGATCACCACCGTGGTGCCCAGAGCATCGTCGGAATAGGTGGTATACACCGTGCCGTCAGCCGCGGCGCGGACCTGGGTGCCGGCTTCGGCGGCAATGTCGATGCCGTCGTGGACCCGCCAGTCCCGGGTGGTCTCGTTATAGGACAGGCAGTCCATGGCGTATTCATGGATGATTTCGCCATTTACGGGCATGCAGACCGTCAGCTTGGCCGGATCGGTGGGACTGATGACGTCCACATCGCTCTGATTGCCGTTGCCGGCAGGGTCCGAGGCTCCGGCCTGGACATTGCCGCCGTCGCCCTGAATGGTGGCGTCCGGGTCCTTGGACAGAGTGTTTTCGCTGAGATTTCGGTAATACAGATAGCCGGTGATCCCGATGGCAGCCGCACAGAGGATCAGGGCTATGTAGTAGCCCTTACCGGCGAAACTGCCGAATTTTTTGTTGTTTTGCATTGTAATGCACCTCCGTAGCCTAGTATTGCCATTTTCCCGCCAAATAAACCAGGGAATGGAAAAATAAATTGGTGTTTATGCTAGCAGTATCAATGACGCAAAGTGCTGTCATCCCGACCAAGGCGAAGCCGCGTGGAGGGATCTTGGTACCGATTTTGCTGCAACCAGGAACGAAATGCGAAGATCCCTCGACTCCCTTCGGTCGCTCGGGATGACAACATTTTGTTTTCACGCTGCGCTAACAACAATTTCCGGGACGGACGGTCTGAAAATATTCTGTGCCTATTCCGGGAAAAATAATTGACAAAACCCTTTTTTTAAGATATATGTATACTTGTCATAATTTGACGAAATAACCACAGAAACGGGGGAGGATAATGTCCAAGGAACTCATCAGACTCCGGGATCTTACCATGGAGTTCGACGGGGAGCGTATTCTTGACTCCATCAATCTCTATATCAATGACCATGAATTTTTAACCTTGCTTGGCCCTTCCGGCTGCGGCAAGACCACCACGCTGCGGATCATCGGCGGTTTTCTGACGCCCACATCCGGCACGGTGACCTTTGATGGACAAGTGATCAACGATGTCCCGCCCTATGAGCGGCAGATCAATACCGTGTTCCAGCGGTATGCTCTGTTTCCGCATCTGGATGTTTATGACAACATCGCCTTCGGCCTGCGGGTCAGCAAGACCCCCAAGGAGGAGATCGATCAAAGAGTGCGGGAAATGCTGGAGATCGTCAGCCTGAAGGGCTACGAGAACCGGCGGATCAACTCACTGTCCGGCGGTCAGCAGCAGCGCGTGGCCATTGCCCGGGCCCTGGTCAACCGTCCCAAAGTGCTTCTGCTTGACGAGCCTTTGGGCGCTCTGGACCTGCGCCTGCGGAAGGATATGCAGAACGAGCTGAAACGGATCCAGCAGGCCATGGGTATTACCTTTGTGTATGTCACCCATGACCAGGAAGAAGCGCTGTCCATGTCCGACACCGTGGTGGTCATGGACCGGGGCCGTATTCAGCAGATCGGCAAGCCGGAAGATATATATAATGAGCCGAAGAATGCCTTTGTGGCCGATTTTATCGGAGAAAGCAACATCCTGGACGGCGTCATGATCGCGGACCTGAAGGTCCGGTTCTTTGGCCGTGTTTTTGAATGCGTGGACAAAGGCTTTGAACCCAATGAACCTGTGGACGTGGTCATCCGTCCCGAGGACATCGATATCGTGGAACCCAGCCAGGGCCACCTGGTGGGCACCGTGACATCCGTGACCTTCAAGGGCCTGAATTATGACATCATCGTCGAATTCAAGGGCTTCAAGTGGCTGATCCAGACCACGGATTTCCATGCGGTAGGCTCGACCATCGGCATTCGTTTGAACCCGGAAGACATCCACATCATGCGTAAGAGTGAATACTCCGGTATGTTTGGCGACTACAGCTCCTACTCCGCCGAGTATGACGAGCTGACGGAGGATGCCGACGATGAAGAAGAATAATTCCATCCTCCTGAGCGCACCGTACATCCTCTGGATGGTGGTGTTTACCCTGATCCCTCTGGGCGTGGTGGGTTACTATGCCCTGACGGACCCCGATACCGGACTGTTTTCTTTCCGGAACATTCTGGAGCTGGGCAGCTATATGCCGGTGCTGGGACAGTCTATTGTCTACAGCCTGATCTCTGCCCTGATCTGCCTGGTACTGGGTTACCCCGTGGCGTATTATATCGCCCATCGGTCCGCCGTGACCCAGAAACTGCTGTATATGTTGGTCATGCTGCCCATGTGCATGAGCTTCCTTCTGCGGACCCTGGCCTGGGTGGGCCTGCTGCAGGATACCGGCATCATCAACAACATCCTGGAAGCCATCGGTCTGGACCGGATCCCCATGATCCGCACCCCCGGCGCAGTGGTGCTGGGCATGGTGTACAACTATCTGCCCTATATGATCCTGCCGCTGTATGCCACCATCGTGAAGATCGACGGCCGGCTCATTGAAGCGGCGGAGGACCTGGGCTGCACCCCGGTGCAGACCTTTACCAAGGTCACCCTGCCCCTGAGCATCCCCGGCATCCTTTCCGGCATCACCATGGTGTTCGTGCCGGCGGTTTCCACCTTCTATATCTCCCAGAAGTTGGGCGATCCTGAGACCATGCTGATCGGCGACGTCATTGAGCGGCTGTTCAAGCAGGGCAACAATCCCAACCTGGGTGCCGCCCTGAGCCTGGTGCTGATGGCCCTGGTGTTCGTCTGCACCGGCATCATGAACCGCTTCGGCGGCGACAGCGAGGAAGGGGGCGTCATCGTATGAAAAGAGCCAATAAAGTCCTGACCATTCTGATGTTCGCCTTCCTGTACCTGCCCATGGCGGTGCTGATCATGGCTTCCTTCAATACCGGCAAGGATATTACGGATTTTGAAGGTTTCACCTTCCAGCAGTACATCCGCCTCTTCCAGGACGATGACCTGCTGACCATGCTGGGCAACTCCGTCATCGTTTCCGTGCTGGCCAGCCTCACCGCAACGATGTTCGGCACCGTGGCCGCCGTAGGCATCCACAACCTGAATCCCCGGATGCGGAAAACGGTGATGTCCCTGACCAATATCCCCATGACCAACCCCGACATCGTGACCGGTGTCAGTTTGAGTCTGTTGTTCATTTTTGTGGGTACGGGCATGCTGGGCGCCAAGAATTCGTTGAATTTCTGGACCCTGCTCATCGCCCATATCACCTTCAACCTGCCGTACGTCATTTTGAACGTTATGCCCAAGCTGAAGCAGATGGACACTTCTCTGACGGATGCGGCCATGGACCTGGGTTGCAACCGGATCCAGGCATTCTTTAAGGTGACCTTGCCGGAGATCATGCCCGGCATCCTGGCCGGCGGCATCATGGCCTTCACTATGAGCCTGGATGACTTCGTCATCAGCTATTTCGTCACCGGTGCGGACTTTGTGACCTTGCCCGTCAAGATCTATTCCGACACCAAAAAGCCCATTCAACCCAAGATCTATGCCATGTTCACCCTGCTGTTCGGCCTGATCTTCATTCTGATGCTGACCATGAATCTGCTGCAGATCCGTGCGGACAAGCGTCGGAAGGATATCCGGGCCCGGTCCGATTCCCGGACGGTGCGGATCGTCAAGCGGGCCGTGGCGGTTGTGGTGGTTCTGTGCATCCTGGTTGGTGCCGGTTTTGCCGTGACCTCGGCCCGAAAGCAGACCATTACCCTGAATGTGTACAACTGGGGCCAGAATATTGCCGACGGCAGCGACGAGACCCTGGACATCATCGCCGCCTTTGAGGAAGCCTATCCCCACATCAATGTCAATTACTCCACCTACGATTCCAACGAGACCTTGTATACCAAGCTGGCCAACGGCGGTATCACGGTGGACGTGATCATTCCCTCCGACTATATGATCGCCCGGATGATCAGGGAGAATATGCTCCTGGAGCTGAACTTCGACAACATCCCCAACTACAGCAACATCGACGACCCCTTCAAGAATACCTCCTTCGACCCGGAGAACAAGTATTCCGTGCCTTATACCTGGGGCACCGTGGGCATCATTTACAACAGTAAATATGTCAGCGAAGAGGATGTGACTGGTTGGGAACTGCTGTGGAACGAAAAGTATGCCGGCAAGATCCTGATGTTCGACAACTCCCGTGACGCTTTCGGCGTGGCGCAGTACCTGCTGGGCTACGATGTGAACACCACAGACAAGGCCGAACTCCAGGCCTGCGCCGACAAGCTGAAGGAGCAGAAGCCTTTGGTCCAGCAGTACGTCATGGACCAGATCTACTCCCTCATGGAAAATGAGGAAGCCTGGATCGGCGCATACTACGCCGGCGACTGCATGATGATGATGGATTCCAATCCGGACCTGAAGTTCTATCTGCCGGAGGATCAGGGATTCAATCTGTTCATCGACTCCATGTGCATCCCCTCCTGCGCCCAGGAAAAGGAAGCGGCGGAACTTTTCATCAATTTCCTCTGCGATCCTGAAATTTCCGGCGCCAATATGGACTATATCTGCTACGGCAGCCCCATTTCCGCCGCCCGGGACTATATGGATGAGTACCTGGCCGAGAGCGAAGTGGTGTATCCCAGCGAGGAAGTTCAGAAGAACGGCAGCAGCTACAGCTTCCTGCCGGAAGAGATCTCCCGCTTTGTGGAGAATCTGTTCATGCAGGTCCGTAATAATTGACCTTTTTCCCGGAAGCCGCGGCTTCCGGGAAAATTTTGCTTTTTGCAAAATTCCCACCTTCGTTGACTTCTGTTTCCCGCCGTGGTAATATGTACGGCAGAAAAGGATGTGTTTGAATGATCGATACTTTTATCGCAACGCTGAATCCCATGGTCACCATGTTTTTGTTCGTGTTCATCGGTTTTTTGGTGAGCAAATGCAACGTGGCCCCCAAGAACACCGGCATTGTTCTTTCCAAAGTTGAAAATTACATTTTTATGCCCGCTCAGGTCTTTGTGACCTTCATGACCTACTGCACGGTGGAATCCCTGACGGCCAATTACCGCTTCACCCTCTTCAGCATTCTGTGCATCGCCATCAGTTTGCTGATGGGGTATCCGCTGAGCTGCCTGCTGTGCCGGGATGGGAAGAACCGGGGCATTTACCGCTATGCCCTGGTTTTTGCCAATTACGGTTACCTGGGTAATTCCGTGGTGCCCCAGATCCTGGGCCAGGAATATCTGTATCCTTATTTGCTGTTCACCCTGCCCATCAATCTGACCGCTTATCTGTGGGGCATGGGGCAGATGATGCCCGCCGGCGCGAAAAAGTCCAACCCGCTGAAGCGTCTGCTGAACCCGGTGATCATCGGTATGCTGGCCGGCGCCGTGGTGGGCCTGACGGGCATCGGCAAGTTCCTGCCGTTCTTTGTGGAGGAGACCCTCAATGACCTTTCTGCCTGCATGGGCCCCGTGGCCATGATCCTGACCGGTTTCATCATCGGCGGATATGATTGGAAGGAATTGCTGCAGGACAAGAAGGTGTACGTCATGACCTTCCTGCGGCTGACGGTGCTGCCGGCTGTTTTGGTGGCGGTGGTCTATTTCCTGGGAGGTGACCATCGGGTGCTGACCATGGTCCTGATCGCCTTCGGCGCGGCCCTGGGTATGAACACGGTGATCTTCACCGCCGCTTACGGCGGCGATACCAAACCCGGCGCCTCCATGGCCATGATCTCCCATGTGGGTGCGGTCATCACGGTGCCGCTGATGTATGCACTGCTGACGCAGTTGACGGGAGGCTGAGCCAATGAAAGCATGGCAGCATTTCAAAACCATTACCCACCACCGCTGGGAAGTGCGGCGGGGGTGCTTCAAGGTGGGCCTCTACTGGCAGGGCCTGACCCATGACCTTTCCAAGTATTCGCCCACGGAATTCCGGGTGGGCGCCCGATATTACCAGGGAACATTCAGCCCCAATTCCGCCGAGCGGATGGAAAAAGGCTACTCCGAATCCTGGATGCACCACAAAGGCCGGAACCGGCACCATTGGGAATACTGGACGGACCTGAGCCTGGTGAGCCATCATTATGAACCGGTGCCCATGCCCCGGAAATACCTGGTGGAGATGGTTATGGACCGCATCGCCGCCTGCAAGATCTACCAGGGCGACAGATATACCGACGGCTCTGCCCTGGAGTATCTCCACAAGGGCAAAGAACGGGTGCGGATGCACCCCAAGACCCTCCGGGAGCTGGATTATCTGCTGTCCATGCTCCGGGATTCGGGGGAAGATTACACATTCCGCCACATCAAAGACCATGTACTGCAGGGGAGACCCTTCCCTTGGGAAACGGAGGAATAACCAATGGCCGCAAGCTGGCTGAAAGATGCCGTGTTTTATGAGATCTATCCCCAGTCCTTCCGGGATACCAATGGGGACGGGATCGGCGATTTCAACGGCATCATCGAAAAATTACCTTACATCAAGAGCCTGGGCTGTAATGCCGTGTGGATGAATCCATGCTATGATTCCCCCTTCCGGGATGCCGGATACGATATCCGGGATCACAAAAAGGTGGCCCAGCGTTACGGCACCGAGGAAGACCTGGTGCGGCTGTTTGAGGAGGCCCACAAGCTGGGCATCCGCATTCTGCTGGATCTGGTCCCCGGCCATACCAGCGAGACTCACCCCTGGTTTCTGGAAAGCGCCCGGGAGGAGGAGAATCAATTCTCCGACCGCTACATCTGGACCGCCAATGCCTTCTGCGGCGGTGACGGCATGCCCTTTATCGGCGGCGAACATCCCCGGGATGCCGCCTACATCATCAATTTCTTCAAGTGCCAGCCGGCCCTGAATTACGGCTATCGGGACATTCACGATCCCTCCTGGCAGCAGCCCATCGATGCCCCCGGCCCTCTGGCCAACCGGGAAGCCATGAAGGACATCATGCGCTACTGGCTGGACCGGGGGTGCGACGGCTTCCGGGTGGATATGGCCGACTCCCTGGTGAAAAATGACCACGGCACCAAGTCGGCCACCATGGAAGTGTGGAAGGATATTGCCGGCGCCATCCATGCCGAATATCCCGAGGCGGCCCTGGTTTCCGAGTGGAACAACCCGGAGCAGGCCCTGGGCTGCGGCTTTGATATGGACTTCATGCTGGATTGGGGCGGCAACGGCTATAACCGGCTCATGCGCTTCTATCAGCTTGATAAAAAGGGCAATATCCTGTCCGACAACAGCTATTTCAAGCTGGAGTCCGATGCGGACATCACCGGCTTCCTGCGGGATTATCCCTACGATGCCTGGAAGGATCTGGGCCAGCGCTGCATGATCACCGGCAACCACGATACCAAGCGGGCCTCCTTCAACCTGAATGACCGGGAGCGGCGGCTGGCCTACGCCATGATCCTGACCATGCCCGGTGCGCCTTACATCTACTACGGTGATGAGATCGGCATGCGCTACCGCTGGCTGCCCACCAAGGAGGGCGGCTATCACCGCACCGGTTCCCGGACGCCCATGCAGTGGGACAACAGCAAGAATCTTGGATTCTCCGGGGCCGAAGAAGAAAAGCTGTACCTGCCGGTAGATCCGGCGGCGGATGCGCCCACCGTGGCGGCCCAGGAGGCGGATCCCGATTCCATGCTGAATTTCGTCCGGGGCCTCATCGCCCTGCGGCGGAGCCGGGAGGATCTGTCCAATTGCAGTCCCTTCGCTGTCTATTCCGCCGAGGCCGGCAGCCGTCTGTTTGCCTATAAGCGGGGAAGATTGCTGGTGGCTGTGAATCCCGGCAGGGAAGCGCTGACCCTGGAATTGGACGGCGCATATGCACCCGTCTATACCCTGGGCCACAGCCGGATCCGGGGAAATACCCTGGTTTTGGACAGCCAGAGCTTCACCATCCTGTCCCCTGCAGAATAAGATGCCGGTTCCCCGGGCAAGCTGTTTTTGCCCGGGGAACTTTCGGAAAATATTTTTCAAAATTTTGCAAAAAGTGCTTGACTTTTTCTGCGAAATGGGTATAATAAGCAACGTGCCTGGCGCAGTAGCGCTGCACATATAGAGGATTTGTGTAACGGTAGCACACCGGACTCTGACTCCGTTTGCGGGGGTTCGAATCCCTCATCCTCTGCCATTGGAATCACCCGGAATTCTTCGGAATTCCGGGGTTTCTTTTTTGTTTTTTGCCGCTTTTGAGATTCGGAATGTATTGAATTTTAGAGGCGGTTTTCTTGTTTCCCTTATGTTTTCCCTTATGAACGCACAGACTGGATGAAAGCCTGCATTCTGTCGGCACTGTCACGCTTCATTTTTTCGGTAACATGTCCATAGGTATCCAGAGTAAAAGATGCGGTTGCGTGTTCCAAATTTTCCTGCACGGTCTTTACATCGTCGCCGGATTTGAGGGAAATAACTGCATAAGAATGGCGGAGATCGTGGAATCTGACATCCTTCATCCCAAGTTCCGTCACCACTAGCTTGAATGCCCGGTAGAGGGCCTGGGGCGTCACACGGTTACCGACCGGGTCCGTGAAGATCAGACCGTTTTCCCGGAATACATTGCCGCAAGATTTCCGGTTTGCATCCTGTGCCTGCTTGGTTTTCCAAAGCAGATCCAGCACAAAGGGTGCTGCGGTGATGGTGCGTTCCTTGCCATTCTTGGTGGGTAGTAGGGCATATTTATCTTTGCTCCCTCGGGTATTTCTTCGCAGACTTTGTAACTGCTTGTCGACGAGAATCATGCCATTGAGCAAATTTTGTGGCTTCCATGATGACCCCAGAATCAAGAGGAGCAGGACCCGCAGGTCCTGCTCCTAATCTGTTCGAGTAAATTGGGATTTATCGGTCTAATGACATTTCCATTATCCAAAAATCATCATCCCACGGCGAGACCATGTTAATCGAAAAACCGCATTTTTGATAAATATGCATCGCCACTTCATTTGATTTATGAACCTGCATCTGAATCGATTTTGCGTTTTTTGATTTAAAGTGTTTTATTATTGTTTTTACCACATCTTCGCCATAGCCTTTATTTCTGTAATCATCTGCAATAAATAAATCTGTAAACTTATATAATTGATTCTTTTCACATGCATCCAAAATAACTAATCCTATGATGTTATCATCGAGGTATATTGCATATGCAAGTGAAGTGTCTCGATATATATACGCATCGGCTAATACCGCATAAGCATCACCGACAAAATCTGTCTTTTCTCGTTTTAAATCCAGACACTCATTATAATTATCCTTTGTGACAGGTTGCAAAGTTATCATTTTTAATATCTCCTCACCAAATTCTTATTCCCCAATTCTCTAAAATGGACGAAGAGGGTATACTGATGTACTCCCCATAGTGTGGTCTCATAATAACTATAATTATGGGACAACACTATGGGGAGTGTATTTCGTGTTCAAGAAAAAATTCGCAACAGAAGAAAAATCCAAGCAATAGGATTATCAATCCATGATAGAAAGGAATGCTGTGGGGAAATTATCCAGAGAAGTGGCGGGTCTTAACAATGGTGAGCAGGTCGTAAAGACGGTTGCCCATAAAGATACTGTAACCCATATCCAGCATGGATGCCCAGACTGCGGGGCAATCCCGCTCCGCACCCATGGACTCGGCATAAATCCGGTGTGTGGCGCGGAAGCGGCTTATGATCGGTTTCAGTCGGGAAACATCGTTCAGATTGTGATAGCCGCCCCGCAGGATGGGGGACATTTGGTGTTTCTGGAGGAAGTGGCTGGCTTCCTCCAGCTTTTCCGGGGACCAGATGCCGTTGCCAATGACCACACTTGCGAAGAATGGCATGTTGATTCCGGCATCTACCTGAGCCTGTGCCTGAATCTGCAGAACGGTATCCAAAGGATAGTTGTAGGGAATCAACACTGTGCGGAAAGCATCGAATTCCCGGACCATGCGGTAAACATCCTCCCAACGGAAGCGGTCTGTCTTGTCCAATGTAAGGAACACCCTGTCTTTTGCTAGAGACAGCAGTTCCCGTAAGGTAGGAACGGCGAACTCAGTAACCTCTCCCTCCACAGTGACCAGCCGTAGCCGACGGATCTGTTCGAGAGTCCAGTCTGCGATAATGTCGGAGTCGGGCATCCAGTTTTCGCCGGCTCGGCGCAGGGCGGTCAGATTGGTGGTGCGGGTCAGAGTGGAATCGTGCATGATCACAATCTGACCGTCAGCGGTGGTTTGCAGATCCGCTTCCAACATATCCGCACCTGCGAGAATGGCAGAAAGAAAACCTTCCAGAGAATTTTCGGGGTAATAGATGTTGATATCACCGCGATGCGCGCAGACCATCAAACGTCCGTGAGGATCGTGGAATGCGGACCACTTTTCTTCAAAATCCAGCATTCCGGGCGCAGGGGCGTAGGCATCCTTCCACGCTGGTACAAAACGGCTGGGATCCTGCATCATAGTTTCTGTCCGCATAAAGTCAGCTCCCTATACGATGATGGAATCAAGCCTCGGCGGTGATGCCATAGACCAGCAGATAGTAATCAGGATCGGTTACCGTGATGTGAATGCTTTCAATGACCTTTTCTTCACAGCAGACGCGGAGAAGACCGGCATGGTAAACTTCCCAGTTGCGGTCGTAGTCGATGGTGAATGCACGGGATGTTTTGGCGGCTCTGGGGTCGAAGGCGGTGGGGCCGATCAGACCGAAGACGGTGGCGGATTCCTCGCCGTCCCGCAGGGGGATGATCTGTTGGGTATCGTCGGCATAGTGGATGACATAGGAGCCATATTCTGTTCCACGGATGCCATTGGTAGGATATCCCTTACCCATAGTAGCCTGGCCAATGAACCAAAGAGCTTTGACGGCTATGTTCACGGGCACATCCAGACTACCGGAATTTGCACCTACCACGGCGGGTCTGCCAGCAGGCAGGTCGGTGATCAGTGCGCCCAGCTGGGGAACGGGTTTGGGCAGAGCGGGACCGACAGTAATACGGCGGTTTTTCTTGTGATGATAGCCCGGCATGGGCAGGGATGCGGCAATGGCGTCATCCCATACATCCTTTTCGGGACGGGGCAGGGGGATGGGCGTATAAGCCTGATCGGAAGAGCCGCCGCCTACGGGAGTGAATACGGGCACTCTCTGCACTGCGGGTCGCTTCAGTTGCTCCAGGAAGTGCATATAGGTGTAGAAGTTGGTCTTGGGCTCCCGGTCCATAGACACAAGGCCTTCGATCAGAATGCCTTCATAACAGGCGGGCATGCCGCGCTGTGCCTCGGGAATATCCTGCCACTGCCAGTAGCTCATACCGGCCAGCACCGGATCCGGCTCCTGGTTGTTGTGCAGACGGCGCATGACCTCGCAGAACTCTTCAAACAGATGGGGATTCTCGTGAACAAAGAAACCGCCCCATTCCGTAAAGATCAGAGGCTTGCCGGACAGCACTCTGCAGCACTGCTCCAAAGTGCCGCCATTGACATGCTCCGGAGCGGTGCCATAGGGGTGCATGGTGTAGAAGTCCACATCATACTTGTCAAAGAGTTCCTTGGTCTCGTAAATGTCGTTGCAGTTGGCACCGGAGATCAGACGGCTGGGATCGCAGCGGCGGGCGGTGGTGACGGCATCGTGCAGGAATTCTTCGTTGAAGATACACTCATTGAAGGACAGCCAGAAAGCGATACTGACATGGTTACGGTCCCGGTAGATCACATTCTCCAGCACCTTCAGTGCCCGGGTGGTGATCTCCTTGTTGCTCAGATCGCTCCACCACAGGCCCGGCTCTTCGCTGCAAAGCAGACCGATCCGGTCACAGGCTTCCACCACTCGGCGATCGTGGGGATAATGCACCAGACGGACATAGTTGACACCCATGTTCTTCATCATCTGCAGGTCTGTTTCGATCATGTCGTCAGTCTGGGTAAAGCCCACGACTTCGTTCCACAGATCATGGCGGCAAATGCCGGTGATGAACAGATCCTTGCCGTTGAGCAGGAACTTGCTGCCCTTGACGACAAGATCCTTGAAGCCTACATTGCAGGTATAGCTGTCGATCACAATGTCGTCCTTGCACAGCAGGACTTCCAGCTCGTACAGGCTGGGCTCTTCGGGGGACCAGAGGGAGGGTTTGGTGACGGTCAGCTTCAGATCCTTCCGGGCAGCGCTGAAAGTGCTGGTCTGGCAGCAAAGGATGCCCTGACGGCTGATGGAGGCGGAGATGGTCAGATCGTTCGCCTCGTCGGTCAGAGCGATGGCGAGGTTGCAGTCTGCCTGGCCGTAGCCCTCGGTAAAAGAGTAAGTAAAGAACACATCATCCAGGCAAAGCTTGGGGGATTCCTCCAGAAATACGGAGCGAATGATACCGCTGAAGCTCTTCCAACCCTCGGAGGGACCGAAAACGGCGTTCAGATCCTTCAGGTCCAGACGGATCTCATTGTCTTCCTCGCCTTTTATCAGATCTGTGATGTCGTAGGCATAGAAAGAGTAGGGCAGCATGGTGCCCAGTTTGGTGCCATTGAAGAACAGGTCGCCTTCGTAAGCGATGCCTTCAAAGCACAGCCGCAGGCGCCGCCCATTTTCGGGGGCGGACAGCTTCACGGTGCGGAAATAGACCGAGTCACCGACGCAGGGATAGGAACCGGGAACCACACGGGTCTCTACGATGCCGTTGGGAATGGAGAACTTCCAAAAGCCATCCAGGCTGATTCTGGGGCGATTATACATATAACAACCTCCTTGGTGTGTTTTTCAAGATCAGTATACCACGATGAAGTGAAAAGGGGTATTTCATTTTCTTTCGAAATCCGTTGTTTGTGATCACGCAAGAACGTATGGGAGTCAAGAGACGGCGAAAAGGCTGCTTCTCATAAGGATGTTTTGACTATCCTATGAAATAAGCCGATTGATGTTTTTGCCGAGCAGATAAAAACCTCCTATAAAACCGATGATATGCTCTCGTGGATGCTGAACCGTCCTTTGAACTCTCCACACCCTCAATTTGCTAAGCTTCGAGCGAACCCGAAATATATGGAAATGCATAACGAGTGGGCAAAAAAACACCGCCGTGAGTCATCTTCATAGTGACTCTCGGCGGTGCAACTTATGTGCTTTCAAAATATGGTTTGGTTCTGTTACAAGTGAAATTGTAATAGCATTGTCTTCCATTGATGAATTGGTAAGCCATCATCAACAGCGGACGGATTTCGGGATTGCTCCACTTATGATACACCTTGATTATGCAATCATCCAATGTTAAGCTATCTTCATTCAAAAGACCGTATTTAACAAGTAACGGTTCAATTTCAAGGAATCTTTCAGGTGTGATGCCAATTTTTTTAGCCATCATATCCGCTGTATATTGACTTGTTTCTGTTGTGCTTTGCGTGAAAACAATTGCCTTCATTCCATCTTCCGATGCAAGTAATGAGAAGAACTCACCAAAGTTCTTTTCGGATAATAGTTTTTTGGATATTTCGGGAGTATCGCAGACAACGCAAAAGAATGGGAAGTTTTCTGCAAGCGACAAATATGTTGTTCCTTCATCGTTGGTTCGCGCCGAAGAAGATTTAGTTCTTCTTTTTTGACGATTTCATCTAAAACAGACTCAAATTCATCATCAATATTTTCGTCGAGCTCCGCTGTACGGCTCGCGTTTTTCGTTTTCTTGCGAAGATAGTCTATGTAAACATTCTCCGCAATCTTCCACATAAACCCGTAAAAGCGTTCCTCGTCTTTTAAGTTTTGCGCAGACCGAATGATTTCATAAAGGATATCACTCGCAAGATATTCTGCCTCAGTGACATTTCCAAGTCTTGTTAACGCAAAACCAAATATCGACTTCATATTTTCGGTTATCAGTTGTTCAAGATTTATACTATTCATTTGTTTCTCCATTTCTGTTTTCGGGTGCCTTCATATATATAGTCGATGGAAAGCAAAAGCGGTTAAGAAGTTTTTCAAAATTCTATTAAATTATTATATCATAAATTAGTGACACAAGATATGAGAAGTAGCGTAAGGAATGTCGGATTTTTACGGTATTTCTGCATGAAGTGGCAATTTAAAGCGGTGACCTGCTTTGATACAATTAAGTAAAGTCTTAGGTTTGTACGGATTATGAAGAGGTTTTGCCTTACAGAGACATCCATATTACTACGAAGAAAAATCGAAAGAAATTGAAATATCATTTTGAACGATTTAAGAGTACAATACAATTAGGTTTTGTTTACATTTCATAGACTGTGCAAATTTCACGGAAAGGTGTGTTATGCCATATGAACAAAAGAGCTGTGACGATTGTGGCTGTGATCCTGGTGATCGCAATTGCAGCCGGTGCGATTTTTGCTTGGCAGAATGCTGCAAGCAGCGACTACTCCCACAAATATGAAGGGATCGATTTGAATGCGGATGTGGGGGAGATCAGCAGAGAAAACACCTATTCGGACTATTTGACAGTACATACAGGCGTTGCCCGCCCGGATCGGTCCATGAAGATCGATGCCTTGGCTTATACACAGGCAAAGGGCGCAGAAACGGTTACAGATCCTTTGGATCCGGATGGATCAAAGGTTCTGCTCAGCCAGGAGGAGAGCGAGATCACTTGGACATTTCTGGTGGAAGAGGAGGGTATGTATCGTCTTTCCTTTGACTATTGCCCGGTGGAATCCCGTGGTATCGCTGCAGAGCGGAGCATTTTGATCAACGGAGAGAGTCCTTTCCGTGGCGCAGATTATCAATCCTTCCGCCGCTTTTGGACAGATGCATCTTCGGAACCGAAGTACGATAATCAGGGCAACCAGATCCGTCCCCAACAGGTGGAGGTATATAAGTGGGCAACAAAGCTGGCATCGGATGACACAAGTGGTTACGAAACTGAGCCATATGCGTTCTACTTTGCCAAAGGAGAAAACACGCTGACATTGGTTGGCGTAAACGAACCGTTGTTGATCAAATCCTTTTCCCTGCTGCCGGTGCAGGATCGCATTACCTATGAAACATATTTGAGTAATACGCCTACCGCAACCTCTACATCTACCCCATGGATGGATGTGATTCAGGGCGAGCGGGCTTCCCTCCGCTCGGAGCAGTCGTTGTATGCCACTTATGACAGATCTTCCCCCACAACCCAGCCACTGAGCTTGTCCAATACGATCCTGAATATTATTGGCGGTAATTCCTGGACTATCAATGGGCAGTGGATCGAGTGGGAGATCCAGGTTCCGGAGGATGGTTGGTATAATTTGGCAATCAAGGGTCGTCAGAATTACAACAGAGGCCAAAGCTCCATCCGTTCCCTGCAAATCGACGGCACTACGCCCTTTGCTGAGGCAGAGCAGATCCAATTCCAATACAGCAATGATTGGCAGATCAAGCCTTTGGGGAATGACAGCGGGGATTATCGTTTTTATCTGACAGAGGGGAAGCATACCGTGCGACTGACAGTGGCACTGGGTGAGAAAGGCACTACCATCCGCAAGATCGAAGACAGTGTTTACCGCCTGAATCAAATGTACAGACGGCTTCTCGTTTTGATGGGACGCACGCCGGATCGTTATCGCGATTACCATATCAGCCAAACATATCCTGACCTCGCGGATGCGATGCTTCTGGAAAGTCAGCGTCTGTATCAGATTGCGGATGAGATCACAGCTTTCTCCGGAGGACGCAGTAGCATGACTGGCTCGGTGGTCGTTATGGCAGATATGCTGGAGGATTTTTCGGAAGACGAGGATCTGATCAAGCGCAGATTACAAACATTCCGCGACAATATTACCGCTTTGGGAACGGTCATGCAATCCTTGACCCAGTCGCAATTGGATATTGACTATGTAATTGTAAAGAATGAGACGGCACAGTGGCCTCAGGATGATTCCAATATTTTTATGAAGGTATGGCATGAAGTCGTTTCTTTCGCAACCTCCTTTACAACGGACTATGACACCTTGGGCAATGTGTATGATGAGGATGCGCAGGTGTTGGAAGTGTGGATCCTGACCGGTCGCGATCAGGCGAATATTCTGAAGACGATCATTGATGACAGCTTCACACCGGAAAGTGGCATTGGCGTCAATCTGAAGCTGGTGGAGGGCGGCAATGTACTGAGCGCCGTGGCGGCCGGCACCGGTCCGGATATCGTGTTGACTACCGGCCAGGGAGAGCCGGTGAATTATGCCTTACGTAATGCGGCGGAAGATCTGACCCAATTCGAAGGATGGGAAGAAGTATTTGGCAGATTCCATGAAAGCGCCTATTACCCTTATGAGTATAATGGAGGCATCTATGGTATTCCGGAAACCCAGACATTCAGTGTGTTGTACTATCGCAAGGATATTCTGGACGAGATCGGCGTGAAACCGCCGGAGACCTGGGAGGATCTGGAGAATCTTCTGTCGGAACTGCAGCACTCCAACATGGAAGTCGGCATGCCTAATATTATGAGCGGCAGTGATCTGTCTGGTTTCTATGCCATGCTATTCCAGAATGGCTGCGAGCTGTATGCGGAGGACGGAAAATATGCGATGCTGAATACGGAAGGCGCTATCGATGCGTTTGAGCGGTATTCTGCATTCTACACGGACTATGATGTGCCCCAAAGTTATTCTTTTGTGGATCGCTTCCGCTCTGGCGAAATGCCCATCGGTATTGCGGACTTTACCCTGCAGAATACGCTGGCGGTTTTTGCGCCGGAGTTGAAGGGTTTGTGGGACTTTACATTGATCCCCGGTACAAGAACTGCAGATGGGAGCGTTGACCATTCTACACTTGCCGGTGGTGCCTGCTCCATGATGCTGAAAAACAGTAATGAGCAGCAGAGGCAAAACGGCTGGGAATTCTTGAAGTGGTGGACAAGCGCAGAGACACAGGCGCGGTTCGGCAGAGAAATGGAGTGTTTGATGGGATCTTCTGCCCGTTATGCCACAGCCAATTTGGAGGCATTCCGGCAGCTCTCCTGGAGCGCAGAGCAGATCGAGATTCTGACAGAGGCTCGTGGCTGGGCGCAGACCAACCGCGAAGTAGCGGGTGGTTACTATACCGGTCGCCATGTGGTCAATGCGATCCGAAAAGTGGTCAATCAGCAGGCAGTTCCCAGAGAAACCTTGCTGGACTACAACAAGACAATCAACGACGAAATTGAGAAAAAACGTGCTGAGTTTAATTTGGAATGAGGGGAGGATGTGACATGAAAACAGAAACAATGGGCAAAGGCACATCCCGCCTTTCCATGTACAAACAGATGAAGCATGAACAGGCGGCAACTACTTGGTCGAAGATGAAAAAGTACCGCAGTGAGTATCTGTTCTTCCTGCCGTTCGGTACGATCTTTTTCCTGTTCTATATTATTCCCGTTGTGATCTCTATTTTCCTGAGTTTTACGCATTACAATGTGTTTGAGAAGCCGGAGTTTACTGGCTTACAGAACTATATCAACTTGTTCCTTGCGGATGATGTATTTCTGATTGCGGTTAAAAATACGTTCATTATTGCGGCGGTCACAGGCCCCATCGGCTATTTGGCATCCTTTATCTTTGCTTGGCTGATCAATGAATTGCCCAGAAAGATCCGTAGCATTGCGGTGGTGATCTTCTATGCGCCCAGTATTTCCGGACAGGTATATTTGATTTGGAGTATTCTGTTCAGCGGTGACGCCTACGGATATATCAATGCGTTTTTGATGAATCTGAACATCATTGATTCTCCTGTTCAGTGGCTGACGGATCCCAACTATATGATGCCAGTGCTTTTGATCGTAATTTTGTGGATGAGTCTGGGAACGGGTTTCCTGGCATTTATCGCCGGCCTTCAAGGAATGGACAAGCAGCAAATCGAAGCAGGCTATATCGACGGGATCAAGAATCGCTGGCAAGAGCTTTGGTTCATTATTCTTCCGAATATGAAGCCCATGCTTCTGTTTGGCGCCGTAATGGCGATTACCCAGTCCTTTGGTGTGGCGGATGTGACCATGGCATTAGCCGGATACCCCAGTACGGACTATGCCGCCCGTACGGTGGTTACCCATTTGATCGACTACGGCTCTACCCGTATGGATATGGGCTACGCTTCTGCGATTGCGACGGTCTTGTTTGCATCTATGATTCTGTGCAACAAGTTTATCCAATGGTTGCTGCGCAGAGTGGGAACTTAAGGGGGTACAGAAATGGCAAGACGCGGAAGAACATTGGGGCGTTCCACCGGAGGAAATATTGCTGTCTATACATTTTTGACCCTGATGGGCTGCTTTATGGCGCTGCCCATGGTGTATGCGATCAGCAATTCTCTGAAACCGTTGGACGAGTTATTTGTATTCCCACCGAAATTCTTTGTACAACATCCCACGCTGGATAACTTCGCGGATCTGTTCACCCTTATGGGGAAATCCTGGGTGCCTTTTTCCCGATATATATTTAACACCCTGTTTATTACCGTTGTCGGTACTGCGGGTTGTGTTTTGGTAACATCCATGGGCGCGTTTGTTCTGGCTAAGGGTAAGTTTCCTGGCAAAAACCTGCTTTTTAATCTGATTGTGACATCCTTGATGTTTTCGGGTTATGTGACTGCGATCCCTAACTACCTGGTCATGTCGGAACTGAATTGGATCGATACATGGCTTGCGGTGATTGTGCCTGCTTTCGGTATGCCTATGGGTCTGTTTTTGACCAAACAGTATATGGAGGGTATTCCAGATTCTCTGCTGGAGGCTGCCCGGATCGATGGTGCCAGCAATTGGTGTATTTTTACCACGATCATTATGCCTATGTCTAAACCGGCCTGGGTGACTGTAATCATCTATTCCGTACAGGGTCTGTGGAATTCTAAGGCTTCCACTTTTATCTATTCGGAAGACCTGAAAACATTGCCCTATGCATTGCAACAGATCCTCAATGGCGGCATTGCCAGAACCGGCGTGGGCTGTGCGGTTACGGTATTTATGATGATCGTTCCCATCGTTACTTTTATCATGTCTCAGCGGCAGGTCATGGAGACCATGGCCAGCTCCGGGTTGAAAGAGTAGGTGAGCAACATGATGAAAACATTGAAAAAAGTATCATTACTGCTGCTCGTTGTGGTTATGGTGACGAGCTTATTTCCGGTACGAGCCAAGGCTTTGGGCGAAGAGCAGAGTTATTCCTATAACTACGACTTGGTTGGAAATGCACTGCCTGCTCCAGATCCCTACGAAGTGCGATTTCAAATCGATGTATCTGATTACACGGAAGGCAAACTGAGAGCAGCTGCCAGTGTATTTGTAGCAGGGGATACATTGTATATCTGCGATACCGGTAACCACCGGATCCTCCAGTTTGAATTGACCCAAAGTGAGCCGATTTTTGTCAGGGAGATCAAGGAGACACCGGAGTGGACGTTGTCCGGACCGGAAGATATTTTCGTATCGGATAATGGTGATATCTACATTGCTGATACGGGCAATCAGCGTATTTTGTGGCTCAACAGTGAACTGAAGATCAAGAAGATCATTGAAAGACCAACTGATGTTCTGTTTGATTCCTTCCGGGAGTTTAAGCCTTCCAAGTTGGTATCCAGCGGTGGCAGACTCTATGTCCAGGCGACTGGTGTGAACCGCGGCTTCATGGAGTTTGATGAATTCGGTGAATTTGTTGGATTCATGGGTGCATCCAATGTTACGTTTGAATGGGAATCGTATATCTGGAAACTCATCTCCACAGATGCGCAGAAAAGCCAAATGGAGTCCTTCGTCCCGACGGAATATAATAACATTGCGCTGGATGCAAAGGGAAGGATCTATGCTACAACGTCAATTTTTGAACTTGCAGATCTAAATTCCGGCTCAGCGAATCCTGTACGCAAATTGAATCAGAAGGGCAAGGATATCCTCATCCGCAATAACAGCCTCGTCATTGGCGATACCAACTGGGGAAAAGACGGCCCCAGCCGATTCAAAGATGTGACGGTGCTGGATAATGATATCTTCTTCGTGCTGGACACCACTAAAAAGAGGATCTTTGCCTACGATGCGCAAGGCAGTAGCTTGTATATCTTTGGCGGATATGGAACAAAGGCAGGTTATTTTACCAACCCGGTATCACTGGAACATTGGGGCGACGATTTGATTGTGTTGGATAACAGCAGTGCCTTGGTTACGGTTATGCGGCCAACAGAATATGGAGCCACTATTCAGTCAGCTATCGAATCCTACAATGAGGGTAGATACGAAGAGGCAATGCTATTGTGGGAAGATGTGCTTCGTAAGAACGGGAACTATATCCTTGCCTATGATGGCATCGGAAAAATAATGCTCCGCAATGGAGATTATGAGCAATCTCTTGAATATCTGAAATATGCAGATGATGATTACTATTATTCTCAGGCATGGAAGCTGTTTCGTAAGGATTGGATCGAGCGGTATTTAGGATGGGCGATCCTGGCACTGGCCTTGTTCCTGATTATCCGGCTCGGCTTGAATATATACAATAGGGAAAGGGGGGCGCTGGAAGACTATGAAGACAGAAAACGCAGAGTATCTCGCAAATGAAGTGGTTGCTTTCCTACATAGTCCGAAGCTGACCCGCTTTACCCGCTCCTTGCGGTATGCCCTGTATGTGATTGTACATCCTTTTGATGGCTTTTGGGATTTAAAGCATGAAAAGCGGGGATCTATGGCTGCGGCTCATATGATCGTGTTTATGACCCTGATGACGACGTTGTGGATCAAACAGTTTTCCGGCTTTTTGTTTGTGAAGGTAGACTGGGAAAGTGTCAATGTTTGGAGCGAAATGGCGCAGGTCCTGTTACCATTGATCATCTGGTGTGTTTCCAACTGGTGCCTGACCACATTGTTTGACGGACTGGGCTCATTGTCGGATGTGTACATAACCACAGCATATGCATTGACACCTTATGTGCTGATTCAGATCCCGCTGATCGTCATGAGTAATGTTATCACGGTGGACGAAGGTGCGTTGTATACCTTTTTTAGTTCTGTATCGATCGTATGGTGTGCTGCTCTGCTGGTGATCGGTATGATGCAGACCCATGATTATACCATGGGAAAAACCATTTTGGCGATTTTTGCCTCGCTTGTGGGCATGGTGATCATTATCGTTCTGTGTTTACTGATCTTCAGCATGACCAGTGAGGCAATCGGATATGTGGTTACCTTGATCCGAGAGATTATGGTTAGGGGGGCATAAACATGCGGAATATAATATATTTATGCCTGATATGTGCCGTTTTGCTGTTCGTCCTGCCTTTAATGGGTTGTCAGGGTACCGGTGACGAAAATGTGAAGATCCGGTTCTATGACAATGAGAACAATCAGGAGTCCTATGTTTTGGAAAACTCCTTTTTAAAGATGGAAATGGATGGAACGACTGGCTACTTCACCCTGACGGACAAGGTCAATGGAACCGTTTGGAATTCTGTTCCTGCGGGCGCAGCCGAGGATCCTGCGGCGGATACAGATGCCAGAAATAAGATGCAGTCCACTCTGATCATTCAATATACGGACAGAACAGGCAATGTTTTTACTTATGATAATTTTACCTATGGTATCTCCGGCGGCAGTTTCGAGATCCGGGAAGAAAACGGTGACCTGATCGTAGACTATATGTTGGGACCGGCGGTAAGAGAGTTCATTGTCCCGGAGGCTTTGACAGAAGCAAAAATGCAGGAATGGCTGGACAAAATGGAGAAGGAAGATAGAACTTCCATTCTTCGAATATACCGAAAACTGGACCTGAACAAGATCAAGGATCCGGAACGCAGAGCAGAATTGCTGAGCTATCTGCCGCAATTGGAAACAGAAGTAATGTATGCCTTGTCTCAGGCCACCGGTGGACAACCTGTAAAAAACTACCAGATGGAACAACTGGAAGCGATTTTCACAAAGGTGGGCTACACAGAGGAGCATGCGAAAGAGGACAAGGTGAATAAGGAAGAAACCGCGAAGAGTATCCAGTTCAATCTGTCTGTTTGCTACCGTTTGGAAGAAGATGCTCTGGTGGTAGAGGTCCCGCAGGACAAGATCGTTTGCGATCCTGAGTATCCGATCACGCAGATTCGCCTGCTGCCATATATGTGTGCTGCCGGACTGGAAGATGAAGGATATATGCTGGTGCCGGATGGTGGAGGCGGACAGATCTTCTTCAACAACGGAAAATACAGAGCCAATGCCTACTTTGCCAATGTGTATGGCTACGACGATGTGTTTGAACGTACGATGCGTGTTCAAGAGACCAGTGCTTCCTTCCCGGTATTTGGTATTGCCAAAAATGGCAGTTATTTGTTGGCGGTTGGAGAATCCTGTGCTGCTGAAATGTCGGTGGAAGCAGATATTTCCGGCAGAAACAGTAGTTTTAACCATATTTGCCCGGTATTTACCGCTATTCACGGTGAGGCAACATCTATTTCACAGAAAACAGAGTCTTCGATTTTTGTGTCCCAGAGCCAGCAGCCTACGGAATCGATTTCTGTACGTTATTTCTGCGGCGCTTCTGACTCCTATGTGGAGATGGCAAACCGATACCGCAGCTATCTAATGGAGCTACATCCCCAGATGGAGACAAATAACGCGTCTGCTTTGCCGCTGGTGATCGAGTTCATCGGTGCCATTGATAAAAGTGAGAAGATCTTGGGAATGCCTATACGACAAACCTATGCTGCGGCGGATTATTCCGAAGTAACGGCGATTGTTGGTAAATTGTCCGATATTGAGAACCTGCGTATCCGCTATAGCGCGTTGTTCAATGGAGGTATGGATCAGAAGGAACTGACAAAAGCGAATGTGGAAAAAGTGTTGGGAAGCAAGGCTGAGTTGCAGGCGCTGCTTCAAGCAATCGGGGAGGCAAATGCCCAATTGTATATTAATGGGTACTCCGAACTGGTGATGAATCGTTCCTGGTTAATGGCATCTACCAATACAGTCCGTAACACTATGAATACGATTGTAGAGAGATATCCGTTCTACCAAAACACTCAGGAGATTGTAAAAAGTGCGGACGATCGTATCTATTTGATGGACCTGGAAAGCATCCTGGCATCCATGAATGTGCTGGCAGAAGAAGCAGCGAACTGGGGTAATGCAGGAGTTGGGTTCAGCGATGTGGGATCGATCCTTTATTCGGATTTCTCCAACAGGGATAACGTGTCGAGACATGAGATGCTGACTGCTCAGGCGGAGTTGCTTGCTCAGATGAAGGAGCAAGGAACATCTGTGATCGTGGATAAGGGGTTTGATTATGCCGCAGTCAGTGCAGATTGCATTTGCAATATGGACCTGCAAGGTTCGGGTTACAACATTGTAGACCGTCAGATCCCGTTCTATCAAATCGCACTGCATGGCTGTGTCAGCTATACCGGAGAACCGCTGAACACGGCTGGCAATTACCGGCGTGAGGTGCTGAAGAGTGTGGAAACTGGCGCTGGCCTGTATTATTCCTTCTTTGAGGTGGATTATCAGGAACTGCAGAAAAACCGGTATACTTATCAATATGATATGTATGGCGGTAATTTCGCCGATTGGGAGGAAGAACTGCGGGTACTGTATTCCCGACTCAACGATGAATTGGGACATACAGTTTCGCAGAAGATCGTTGACCATGGTTATCTGACAGATACGGTTACATATACCCGCTATGAGGATGGTACGCAGGTATATGTCAACTATGGCACGCAGAGCTGGAGCGACGGTCGGATCACGGTTCCTGCCGGCGATTGGACAACGGTGGAAGGAGGAAGATAATATGAAACGGAAACCGCGTCGCTTGAGTATGAGCACCAGAAAATCTATTACCGGTTACCTGTTTATCAGTCCGTTTCTGATCGGCTTCCTGTTGTTCCTGTTTTCACCGGTTGTTACCTCCCTGGGCATGAGCCTTTCTGATGTTACGCTTAAAACAGACGGAACCGGATTCGGTTTGGAGTTTTGGGGCTTGAAGAGCTATATCCATGCGTTGACGGTAGATAAGGATTTTAACCGGTTGCTGGTGGAGACGGTTCGGGATCTGCTGATCGATGTTCCATGCATCATCATTTTCAGCCTGATCATTGCCGTTTTGCTCAACCGAAGCTTTCCGGGCAGAGGTGTTGTTCGCGCCATCTTCTTCATGCCGGTGATTTTGACATCCGGTGTCATTGTAGGCATGGAGCGAAGCAATACTTTGCTGATGGGTATTCAGGATATGCAGAGCGCATCTGTGGATACATCCATCACGACAACAGTGCAGAATCTGTTATTGGGCGCACTGGGAAGCAGTGGTCAGGAGATCATTTCACTGGTGGTCAAAATTATTAATCACTTCTATGATATCGTGGTCGCCTCCAGTATCCAGATCGTCATTTTCCTCTCCGGACTTCAGGCGATCAATCCGTCGATCTACGAGGCTGCGGACATGGAAGGCTGTGATGAATGGCAAAAACTGTGGAAGATCACGATCCCGATGCTGACGCCTATGATCCTGGTCAACTGGATCTACACGATCATTGATCAGTTCGCCAGAACGGAGAATCCGTTGATGGAAAAGATCATGACCACCATTTCTGCCACGATGGACTATGGCTATGCGTCGGCAATGGCATGGATCTACTGTATTGCCATGCTGGCGCTGATCGGCATATCGGTGCTTCTGATTTCAAGGATGGTGTATTATTATGACTAAAGGTATCAGAATCACAAAAGATGGCCTGAAACGAAGGCTGATCAAGTTTTCTGCGGATCTTGTGCTGCTGATTTTGATGTTCGGGCTATGTTTTACTATTTTACAGCCGTTGCTTAACAAAATTTCCATCAGCTTCATGGAAGAGCAGGATTTATACGATCAAACTGTGGTGTCGTTGCCAAGACATTTTACATTTGATAATTACGAGGTCGCGCTGAAACTGATGGATTACACCAAGTCCTTCGCTAATACCTTTTCGCTGGCAACAGGTGTGGCGGTGCTTCAGGTGATGTCCACGCTGCTGGTGGGATACGGTTTTGCAAGATATCAGTTCCCGCTAAAGAATTTTTGGTTCTTTATGGTCATTCTGATGATCGTGATCCCCCCGCAGACCTATGCGTCCTCCCTGTTGCTGAATTTCCGATACTTTGATATCTTTGGACTTTTTAAAGCGCTTTTGGGGAAACCGCTCAATCTGACGGGTTCCGTTGCGCCGGTCTTGCTGTTGGCCGGCACTTGTACGGGATTGAAATGCGGTCTGTACATTTACTTGTTCCGCCAGTATTTCCGAAATGTGCCCAAGGATATTGAGGAAGCGGCGTATATCGATGGATGCGGGACGCTGAAGACGTTGGTGGAGATCATGCTACCTGACGCGATGCCCATTGCCACATCCTGTTTCCTGTTCTCTTTCGTGTGGCAGTGGACAGACAATTATCTTACCAACCTGCTGCTGAAGTCTGCGTTGTTGCTGCCTACAAGATTGAGCGCATTGTCCACAAGCTTGATCGGCTATTTGGATACAAGACCCTCTTTTACCTATATAGCTGCAATCAATGCCACGGGAACCCTTCTTGTGCTGATCCCGGTGATCCTTTTGTACTTGGTGGCACAGAAGAAATTTGTGAAATCTTTGAGCGCTTCTGCGGTCAAGATGTAAATAAAAACTAAATTTACAAGAATCTAGGAGGAATACCATGAAAAGATCGTTATCATTGGTCCTGGCGATTATGATGATCCTGAGCCTGATGCTGGGTCTGACTGCATGCAACGAGGAACCTGCCAATCCGACGGATACTACCCCGACGGATGCTACTCTCCCCACAACCCCGGAAGTCAATTATCCGGATATGGGTGGCATGACATTCATTCTTGGTAACTGGTGGGGCCCTGCCGAGTATGAACCGAAGGAACCTGAAACCGCATGGGATCAGATTTGCCTGGAATACCACGAGATGCTTCAGGCTGAGATGAATTTTACGTTCCAGGAGATCGGTCTGCAGAATATGGGTACATATTCTGAGGTTTTGATCAATAGCATCCTCCAGAATGATCCCCCTTGCTCCGCGTTTATGGGCGAACACAACTATGTTACCGCTATGGCTTCCCAGGGCCTGCTGTATGATCTGTCCACACTGGATGCTTTCGATTTTGAGAACGATCCCAAATGGAGCAAGGAAAGTATCGAGTATTACACCATCGACGGCAAGATTTATGGCGCTCGTCCTTCTGAAAATGAGCCTGGTGATTACCTGCTGTGGAATAAGCGGCTGTTCAAGGAGGCCGGCCTGGATCCGGATCTGCCTTACAAGCTGCAGGCGGAAGGCAATTGGGACTGGACACATTTTGAAGAACTGTGCGAAAAGCTGACCAAGGATATTGACAACGACGGTATTACCGATATCTACGGTTTCGGCGGTAATGATGGCACCATCATGAACATGGGCATTTACAGCAACGGTGCACGGTTTGTCAATCGCGATGAAAACGGCAAATTGATTGACGGTACGCTGGATCCTGCGTTTGAAGAAGGAATGAACTTCATCGTCAGCCTGCTGCAGAAGGGCTACTGCCATCCCTTCCTGGATGGCGAGACCTGGGATTCTCTGTACACGGACTTTGCAAATGGCAAAATTGCGATGACTGTCGGTAACTGGCAGATCCAGAGCTATTGGATGGAAATGGCCGATGACTATGGCGCGGTTATGTATCCTGCAGGCCCCAAGGGCAGCAACTGCACTGCCAGCGTTCCTACTGCGGTCTGCATTCCTTCCTGCCTGGACGAGGAGACAGCGAATAAGGTCGCTACCATTATCAATGCATGGTACGACACCGACAAGCTGCCTGAACATGACGAGCTGGGCATCAGCTTTAAGGATAGCTATTATTGGCTGTTCCGGGATGAGAAGGCTGTAGACGAGACGGTCTACAAGATCCTGACCGGCGAAGATACCATGATCATGGAGTACTACTACCTGGTTCCCAACTTCGACTACTGGGACTATGTGGTCACTCCCTGCAAACTGACCAGAACTCCTGCCGAGATCATTGAGATCCTGCGTCCTGTTAATCAGGCTGCCATTGACGCTGCAAACACACTTCTGGGTTACACCGAGTAAACATTCACTTACCCCGGCAGGCAACTGCCGGGGTTTCACAAGAAGGAGGATACTATGGAAATTATCAGCGCAATGGATCAACGATTCCGCCAGTATGGTAAGATCATTACCGAATATGATTGCAATGAATTGCTGCAGGCCATGGAAAAAGTGACTCCACCTGAAGGATGCACTTATGTTGCTTCAGATCCAGAACTGGAAAAACTTCCCATATTCCGGGAATTGACGGAAACCTTCTATGGTTTTATGCCTATTCAAATGGGACATGTCAGTGGCCATGGTCAAAAACTCAACGCTCTGGAATACCATAAAGCATCCGAGTGGAATCTAGCCTGTACAGACCTGATCCTGCTGTTGGGCAGAGAACAGGATGTGGATCCGGAGACCTTTACCTATGATACCGCAAAAGTGGAGGCTTTTCTGGTGAATGCAGGTACCGCTTTTGAGACCTACGGAACCACGTTGCATTACGCACCCTGCGGTGTAGATGGTGATGCCTTTAAAATGGTCGTTGTTTTGCCCAAGGGCACTAATTTGCCCTTGGAAAAGGAACCGGATCGCGCCGGTGAGGGCAAGCTGATGACCGATCGCAACAAGTGGCTGATCGCCCATCCGGAATCCGGTTTGGATCCCCAAAAAGTGCATATGGGCTTGCTGGGTGAAAACATAATGGTCTAACGGGAGCAAAGAGATGAAAAAGTTCGTAGGATTTGAAAAAGGTATTGGTATTGGCGGCTGGCTCACAAATTTTAAGCGCTATACGGCGATCCCTGCGGATAAGCGTCTACTGATGACCATCGGTGATGAGGAACATTTTGAGAAATATATCACCCGGGATGATATTGCCTATATCGCATCTCTTGGAGTCGACCATATTCGTCTTCCTTTTGACCAGTTTGTTATGGAGCCCGTTTTGGGTGAATATCGTATGCGTAGCTTTGAACTTCTGGACAGATGCATCGATTGGTGCCATGAGTGCGGTTTGAATGTGAACCTGAATATGCACAAGTGCTATGGCAATTACTGCGATGTTCCGGAGGAAAGCAATCTGCTGAATAATCCGGTTTATCAGGAGCGCTTTATTGCGCTTTGGCTTGCTTTAGAAGATCGGTATGCAGACAGGCCGTATGTTGCATTTGAACTTCTGAATGAAATGCGTTATGAACCTGCATCGGAGTGGAATAAGATTCTGTGCAGGACCGTGGCTGCTCTGCGTGAAAAGAATCGTAACAGGATCATCATTATTGGCGGAAATCGTTGGAACTGCACGGAGTCTCTGCGTGAACTGGAGATCTTTGAGGATGAGAATGTGGTATACACATTCCATTTCTATGATCCCATCGAATTTACCCATCAGCGCGGTGTACTTCAGGATCGTCATGCCTTGTACAATCGGGATATGCCGTACCCCGGAGATGTAGAGTATTACCGGGACTATCGCAGATTTTTTGGCGAGAAGGAAACTTATGAGGGGATCGAGCGCATCGATATTCATTATCTGCGATCCTGTATGCAGGCGGCCTATGATTTCGTGGCGGCCCATCCGGATAAGATTCTGTATTGCGGAGAATTTTCGGTGCTGCGGCATGTACCGCTGGAGTGGCGTGAAAACTGGCTGAACGATGTGATCAAACTGTTGAAGGAATTGGATGCGCCCTACAGTGTGTGGAATTACCTGAGTACGCCCAATGATGGCAACAAATCCAGCTTAGTGGATGACGATCACCGCAGAATTCTGAGCGAACGCCTTCGCCAAATCATAAATGGAAATGTCATCTAAAAGGAGGTAACTCAAATGAGATATCGCTATCTTCGTTTCCCGGGCGGTAAGACAAAGACGGTTACATTCAGCTATGACGATGGTCTGCAGACAGATGTGCGGCTCTGTAAAATTTTAGAGAAATATGGTTGCAAGGGAACATTCAATATCAACAGCCTTTGGCTGGCACAGGATGAGAACGGCTACAACATTACCAAAGAGCAGCTGAATACGGTTATTCTTGCGGGGGGACACGAAGTCGCGGTTCACGGTGCGCAGCATGTGGCCCCCGGAAATGCCCGCACGGTGGACGCGCTTGTAGACGCACTGCAATGCCGCAGAGAACTGGAGCGGATGACCGGACGGATCATCCGGGGCATGGCTTATCCGGATTCCGGTATAACAGTAATGAATAACGGCACTTCATATCCCCGGATCAAAAGCTATTTGACTGATTTGGATATTTCGTATGCCAGAAGTCTTGCTGCTGACAATGACCGTTTCCGCTTGCCGGAGGATTGGCATAATTGGATCCCTACAGCGCACCATGATAATCCCAATATTCTGCAATGGGCAAAACGGTTTGCGGAAATGGATATCGACAGCTTCTATGCGCCGGACCGATATCCGAGACTTTTCTATATCTGGGGACACACCTACGAGTTTGAGAGAAGGAGCAACTGGGATCATATCGAGGAATTATGCCGTATCTTCAGCGCGCGTGACGATATTTGGTTTGCCACCAATATGGAGATCTACGAATATGTAAAAGCATATGAGGCGTTGCAATACAATGTGGATAATACACTGGCGTACAATCCCACGAATCAAACGATCTGGCTGGACAGCGATGGGAAGGTGTATGCAATAGCACCCGGCACCACTGTTGCTATGAAGTGACGGTGTTGCATTGCGCAAATAAAAACGGCGTGGCTTTTTTGCCACGCCGTTAATAATTGTGGGATCATCGGGTTTTAGGATACAGAAGAATGCTCCAGGCGATATTGTGCCGGAGTCATGCCGTATTTTCGCTTAAAACAGGTACAAAAATAGGGCAGGTTATTATAGCCTAAATAGGTGCATATCTCGGTAACGCTGATGGGGGTAGATATCAGCATCGACGCTGCTTGCTCCAGGCGCAGGCGATTTACATAGGCCATCGGACCTGCGCCCATAAACTTGCTGAAGGTCGTACTGAGGTAACAAGGAGACACATATACTCTTTCTGCCAGATATGTGAGACTAATGTCCCGGCGGTATTCATTTCGTATAATATCAAGAACGTTCAGAATACGAATGGAGGGCGGATCCTGATTCAGCAACCAACGGCGATTAACATAATGATGTGTGCAGGTTGCTATTTCCGGGAAGGCTGTAGTGACTACATCATAGAAGAGACTGATTTGCGGCAAATCGGGGAGAAGAGAATTCTGATGCTCCAGAGCCAATTCGGGTGAGTATACATCCGTAATGAGAATGACTTTTGAATCTGGGATTTGATGGACTGCAGCCATCAGTTGTTTACGAGCTTCTTGGTTGTGAAGCGCATCGCAGGAGTCGCTTGCTTCCACAAACACCAAATCATAGCAAGAATTATGAAGCTTCTCAACTGCGCTGCAATAACTGTCCGCAATTTGCACATCTACGGAGGAGAACAGGAAGGGGATATAGGTTGCTACCATGTCCTCTACAACATGGTTACCAATTTGGTTTACTACCAGCAGCCTATACATACTGTATTTCACCTCCTGATTCAATTTTGATAAATGACAAAATGCGATATATCACAATGCGATAAATCGATAGTTATATTATAATGCCTTTGCAGGACGCTGTCAAGCTATTATTACAAAGAACGACGAAAAAGTAGGACATTAATTGCTTTTTGTGGTTCTGCACAAAAATTGCGGAGCATGGAAATGCATGGCGGCCGCAGTAATGACTGCGGCCGCAAGATTATCTGATCACTAGGTTTGTGATGGAGCGTGCAGGGAGTACGTATCCTTTGGAAAGATCCTGTTTGCCAAGATAGAGGCAGTCCAAATATTGGGAAGTTTCAAATGCGTCAGCTTCAGAGGAGGGCAGGCCGGATAAATGCACATTCACGGGGTTATTTTCGCTGTTGACCAGAATCAACACCAGGCTCGTTCCGTCAGCCTTGCCATAGGCGGCTCCCGTCACACCGGTTGGCAAATCGTTCTGATCCATGCCGATATTGTACAGGCCCTTGATAAAGCGGCTGTGGTGAAGCATGGTGAAATAGCGTTTAGGCAGAGTGATATTCTGACCCGTTTTCTTGTCCACGCAGATGAGACCATCCGGCCAGGAAAAACCGGAAATGCCGAGCCACCATGTCCAATGGCGCGTGTGCAGGATCGAAAAATCCTCACACATCACATGCGCCATTTCCAACGCAAAATCCATGTTGTCTGTGAAATCGGCGTGAAGGGGAGCCCATTCTGTTTGGTGAAGTGGGATGTCGATCCCCAGAGAGTCGAAATATGCCCTCGTGTCGATTTTTTGTGCCTTGGTAGTACCGTAGGAATGGGCGGAAAAGTGGTCGACATACGGTGCAATCTCTGGATCGTTACACATGAGGTAATACATATCATGGACATAGGTACGCTGATACCATTGCGCGGTCTCCGGCATGCTGATCCGAACATTTTTGAGCATAGAGTTTTCTTGCGCGCGTTGATTCAACTCACCGATAACCAGCTTGCAGATCCGAATAACTTCCTCTGGTGTATAGTGGCATCCCTCCTGATGATTCCTGTCATCCCACTGCCACTGGGGTTCGTTGACAGGGCTGACATATTTGACAGGCACGTTTTCTTTCAAAAAAGCTTCAACACAGTCTACAACATAGGCGGCATAAGCTTCATAACAGTCTTCCCGGAGATTGGAAACGAACTCACCTTCTTTTTCAGGCCGATCTGCAAAGGTTCTGCTGTTTTTGGTCATGGTGGTAGGGGGGGAGTTCATAAAAATGGTAAAATCGGAAATTGTTCCTAATTCAACAGCCTTCTTCACCACCCGCCAGGTGCCGCTGTCTCGGGTGATATCAAATCTACCGTTTTCGTCCAGAGGGGAATATGGGTTTCTGGACGGACTGGATAAGCATCCGTCGGTACGATCTGTGTTAACACAACCACCTACATTGATGCGAAATGCATTCAATGCAAGACCTTTTGGACCAAACAGCAGATCCAAATATTGGTCGACTTGCTCGTTGTGGCCGATTTCGTGAGACCACCAACAAGCGGATGCTCCAAAGTCAGTGATCTTCTGATATACCTGATCCGGGTGGACATGGAATGTGCCTTGTTGCATAAGCATGACTCCTTTGCGTTGAAGTTTATTATCATTATACAACATTGTGCTATAAATGGGTATTACACTTTTTTTAGATATGGGAAAATGAAAATGAAGTTCTTGCCAGATAATTACGGAAAAGAGAAATTAGTTTTTCCAATAATGCTTGAAATAATCGAATAATCCGTTATAATGAAATTAATAAAGAGGAAAATGCTGGATTACAATAGCATTTCCAAGGTCTTACAGCAATGTGAAACTAGCTGTATAAGGAGGGGATGATATGCCTGCAAAACATGACCAGATGCGTGGCACAAACACGCTACTGGTTTTGGAATATATCCGTCATAATGGTGAATCCACCAGGAGAAGCATTCAAAAGGAAACCGGATTGAGCTGGGCCGCTGTCTCAACAATATCTACAGACCTGATCTCCAAAAAAGTTCTTATGGAATTGCCCTGCTCAGAACGCGTCCCTGGAAGAAATCCTGTCTTTTTGGATTTTGTCCCCAAGCGGAATCTGACATTGGGCATCGAGATCAATGCCGAAGGCATCACGGCATTACTCCTCGACCTCCGCTGTGATGTGGTCGACCACTATATAGAACCCCTTGAATCGCTGGACCGGGATTGGGTGATTGACCAAATGATCCGCGCTATCGAACTACTCATGAGTAGGAACGCGTTGGATCCTAGTGCGATCTTGGGTATCGGAATTGCGACCCAGGGAACCGTGGATCGGGATGGCGCTATTTCTGTATACAATTCTTTTTTCAATGACTGGCGAAATGTTCCGCTGAAACGGATCTTTGAGGAGCGATTTGGAATACCGGTACATGTGATGCATGACCCTGCGTGTATTGCATTGGCAGAGCAATGGAACCGCCGATTTACAGATAAGGATAATTTCGCAGTAATCCGCTTGTCTTACGGTATTGGCATGAGCCATATCGTACAGGGGAAACCGGTTACTGGCAGTAACGGTATTGCCGGCGAGTTGGGGCACATGGTGTTGGATCGAAATGGCCCGCTGTGTTCTTGCGGCAACAGAGGGTGTATGGAATCCTACAGTTCCATCCGCGGTCTGGCCCATCGGATCATTGCGGAATACCATGCAGGAAACCTCTCATTACCGGAATCCTTGACGCAGATGAATGACCGGGACATCGAATTTATGAGTGGATTGGTTTCCTGGAGTGCTGCTGAGGCGGCAGAAGGAAATGAGGTTTTGTTAAACATCTTTGACGATGCTGCCTATTTTTTGGGTGTTGGTATTGCCAATGTGGTCAGCATTTTTGACCCCAATTGCATTATTCTTACAGGTGGATTGCTGGACTACCAGGATTTGATCCTGGATAAGGCAAAGACCGTTGCCAAGGAGCTTGCCTGGAGTCTCTCGGAATTTGAGATCATCATTTCCAGAGAGGGCAGATCTCAGGCGGCGGTTGGCGCGGCGTTGTATTTTATCAACGATGCGTTCAGCAGCCTTTCCTCCAGGCTTATTTGAGCCTCAGTTTACAGGCTTGGTCAAATGCATGAATCGTGTAAATTAATCGGTCAGCTCGTTTGGAGCTGACCGATTAACTTTTATAGTAGTGACCGCAGATGCTCTCGCAAAGCATCGTTGATAAAGTCGTTGTTCATGCCGACAATGTGCCGGAAGAAGAGGAATGTAATTCCGTGTTCACGGTCGATCAGCGGTTCTGCCCCTGCGGCGCCGCCCCAGCTGAAGAAATGATTGTCAGTATTGGAAAGGGGGCAGTGTACACCCAGACCATAGCTGCAACGGTGCTTCCACCAGAAAGTGCTGCGTTGCTCGTCGGTCAGTTGGTCGGTGGTCATCATGTCGATGGTTTCTTTCTTCAAAATCACATCGCCAACACGTAATGCTTCCAGGAATTTTACAAAGTCCTCCAGAGTGGAAATGCATCCGGCGCCACCGCTAAGAAAATGGTTGCCAATATGGATTCGGGCATAGTCAATATGCCCCAAACGCTTACGGGTATTGGTGGAAAGGTCAAAGGAATACAGCGGAGAAATACTTTCTAATTCCTCATCTGTAGCACCAATGGTTGAATTGGTCATACCCAGCGGATCGAAAATATGATGGCGGACATATTCCGCAAGGGACATACCAGAGATCACTTCGATCACTGCGCCTAAGACGTCATGCCCAAGGCTGTACTCCCAGCGGCTGCCCGGTTCGAACAGAAGGGGCTCCTGGGATAGCGCATAGGCTACCTCACGTGTGCTGCATTTTCCGTTTGTGGCTTCCTTTAGCTTACGAAGGCTGGGCGAATTCGTATCGTATGAGAAGCCTGCCGTCATTGTCATAAGGTTTTTGATGGTAATGGTATTCTTTGCGGGTACGACATCATCGCCGCACCGGACGGTCATCGTCGCATATTCGGGCAGGTATTTACTCAGTGGATCATCAAGGGAAAGCAATCCCTTTTCCCATAACTGAAGCGCTGCGGTACAGGTAATCATTTTGGTGCAGGAATAGATGTTAAAACGCTCATTGCCCTGCATGGGAATTTGGTTTTCAGCATCGGAATAGCCGTTACGATAGCGCAATACGGGTACACCATCTTTGAGAAGAATGGCATCAAAACCGGGGACGCCCATGGGAATAAAGCTGTCCATAAGAGCTTTAAATTGCGTATACATGAAGGAACTCCTTTCAAATGGATGGTATGGTTATAGGTCAAATGTGTTCGGGCAAATATGAATCGAGAATGGTACGAGCGCGCTTCCCTGCGGATGCGGTCCACCCGGGAATACATAGAACCACATCTATTATACAAAATGCAAGCAAATTTGCCTACATAATTTTCTTTCGATGTTCGCCTTTTAGAGGGAGAATAAAAATGAAATTGCCTTTTGGAAAGCACAGGGATATAATGAAAAAGTAATAGTTGGAGAGTATGCGAAGGATCTGCGGATTGCAGAATTGTATCACACAACGAAAGAGGGGAAACCGTGATGTCCAAAAAGGCTATAATTTTTGGTGATAGTTATTCCACCTTCGAAAACTATGTTCCGAATGGCTATTCTATTTATTATTCGGGAAAAGGGCGCCCGGAAACCGATGTGACAAATGTGTCCGAAACATGGTGGTATCAGGTAATAGAAGCGGAGAACATGGAATTGGTAATGAACAACAGTTGGTCCGGTTCTACGATTGGCTACAGGGGGTATGATAACTGCGACTGTTCACAATCATCCTCGTTCATCTTCCGGCTTCGCTCGCTGGTTGCGCAGGGCTTTTTTGCGGAGAACAGGATCGACACGGTGTTTGTCTTTGGAGGAACCAATGACAGTTGGGCTAATGCGCCATTGGGAACTGCGCAATATGATCATTGGGAAGAGAAAGACCTGTATTTTGTACTGCCGGCGATCTGCTGTTTTCTGCATGACCTAAAAGAAACGCTGCCGGGTGCGGATATTTACTGTCTAATTAATACGGATATGAAACCGGAGATTTCCAAAGGGTTGCAGGAAGCGTGCTGCAGATATGGGATTTCTTCGATTTCTTTTGAAAGCATTCATAAGAATGACGGTCATCCAACGATTCAGGGCATGAAAGACATCAAAAACACGGTATTGAAGTTCATCCGTGGTACATGATTCACATGACCGAAAGGGAAGTTCATACAGGTAAACCATGGGGCGGACCCCATGGTTTTTCTTTATGGGAAATCATAGAGGCTGACAGGCATGATACCTGTTTTTGAGCGAAACGGGCTCACTGAATTAGGTCTTTGTAAATAGAACGAAAAAAACTGAAATTGAATGGAGGATTCGGTACTGATATAATAAAAGCGAAAATAGTGTGGATTATCATGTCCACCGATATGAAGGAGGATATAGCAATGGTACGTTTCAAGGTTGCCCTGGTGGGCGCATCTCAGCTTTCTTTCCCCGGTGATAAGATCTCTGCTTTCGGCAGAAGCATCGATGGCATGAATACCCTGGCAAAGGCTTGGGATTTCGATCTGTACATCTACGAAAAGCAGGTCATCACGGAAGCGGATGCACTGGAATGCAAAGCTGTTTTGGAGGCTGAAAAGGTAGACTTCATCATGCTGCAGTGCACCAGCTTTGCGGCAGGTCTGGTGGTCAGTACTCTGGCCCGGACCAAGGATGCCCGTCTGGGTCTGTGGGCTATTCCCGAGATGCGCCCCAGCGGTATCGTTTCCTTCAACTCTCTGTGCGGCATCAATATGTACAGCGCCATCGTTGCCCATTACTTAAAGGAATACAACATCGCCACCAAGTGGTACTTTGGCGATGTGGAGGACGCACGCTTCCAGCGCCGTTTCCAGATTACAGTTAGAGCTCTGCGCGCCATTAAGAAGATGCAGCATTCCAACGTTGCCCTGGTTGGCGGCATTGCTCCCGGCTTCAACGATCTGTATGACGACGAGCGCAAGCTGATTCGTCTGTTCGACGGTATCCGCATCAACCGTCTGCACGAGTACGGCGAGCTGAAGGATCTGGCCCACAGTATCCCCCAGGAAGAGGTGGATGCCAAGGTGGCTGCGCTGAAGGCTGAGGCCGGTGCATACAGTGATGCCATTGACGAACAGATCAATGAAGTAGATCCCAGCAAGGCTGTGCGCAAGATGTCTCTGCTGGAGGTCAATGCCCGTTATGCGCTGGCCTACGAGAAGTTCGTTGCCAAGTATGGCTACGATGCTTTGGCTGTCAGCTGCTGGCCCAAGTTCCAGGATGACTACCTGTTCAGCGTCTGCGCCGTGGTCGGCGAGATCAATGACAAGGGCGTGGTCTGTGGTTGCGAAGGCGACCTGACCAGCACCATCAGCCAGCTGCTGCTGAGCTACATTGCTGAAGATATTACCATGCTGATGGACTTGTCCGCTATGGATGAGAATGATAATTCCGTCATGATGTGGCACTGCGGTCCCGCCGCAAAGCGTTTCTGCGAGAAGAAGGGCTATTCCTACAGCCTCAACTATTCCGGTAAGGACCACGAAGGTCGGGATCTGGACCACGCTGTGGGCACCGGCATCACCCGTGACATGGTCTTTGATGAGGATGTTTACACCATCGCCCGTCTCACCGGTGAATCCAACAAGATGTTCCTGGCATCCGGCGTGATGCAGGATGGAGCCAAGGCCAGCTATAACGGCAGCCGCGGCTGGCTGGGTCAGCTGAAGCTGAACCGTAAGGATATCTCCGCTCTGGACTTCTTCAACACCATTATGGTCCACGGATTCCAGCACCACTTCCCCATGGTAAAGGGTGACTATACTGAGGAAGTTATGGAAGTGATGGCTTGGCTGGGCCTGAGCCCCGTTGAGGAAGTTCCCTACGAGAACTATCTGCAGAGGGTATAAGCATGGCGAAACTGTTAAGCGTCGGTGAAATGGTCATTGATTTCCTCCCCGGCAGCGAGGAGGGGAGCTACATCCGCAAGGCTGGCGGTGCGCCGGCCAATGTAGCCATTGCAGTGGCCCGCCAGGGCTGTGCGGCGGCTTTTTGCGGCATGATGGGTAATGACGATTTTGGCCGTTTTCTGTACAATACCTTGGAAGAAAATCATGTGGAACCGGTGGTCAAAGAGCTGACCGACCGGGCGATCACCACCATGGCTTTCGTCTCCCTGGATGCGCATGGTGACCGTAGCTTTACCTTCGCCCGGAAACCCGGTGCGGATATGTTCCTGGAAAAGGTCCATCTCACCGACGAAGTGCTGGATGGAGCCACCGTCATTCATGCCGGTTCCTGCTCTCTGTCCGCCGGTACTGCGGCGGAAGCAACGGTCTATGCCCTGGAAGAGGGGCATAAGCGGGGAAAGTTGGTATCCTTTGATGTCAACTATCGCAATCTGATGTGGCATGATGATCAGGCGGCCTGCGCTGCCGCTGTCATGGACATTCTGCCCTTTGTGGATCTTCTGAAGATCTCCGATGAAGAGGCGGAGATGATGGGCGGCGAAGAAAATATCCCTGCTCTAATGCAGGAGAAAAACATTACCCTGGTCATTGAGACTCTGGGAAGCAAGGGCGCCCGTTTCTACTGGAACGGAATCGTGGACGAAGTGCCCACATTGAAGGCTAACTGCGTGGACACCTGCGGTGCCGGCGACGCCTTCTGGGGTGGTTTCCTGACCACGCTGATGAAGGCCGGTGTCACAACGCCTGCCGGGCTGACTGAGGAACTTCTGCGCAGCGCCATGGAGCATGGCAATATTGCCGGCTGGCTTTGTGTCCAGCAAAAGGGCGCCATCGAATCCCTGCCCACTGCTGAAGCGGTGGAGCATTACTGGGAGGCGAATTACAATGTCTGAGATCTGGAATGAAAAGTGTATCATTTCTCCTTCGCTGATCTCTGTTTGCGATATGTGCAACCTGGAGCCTTCCGTGCGTCAACTGGAGGATGCGGGGATCGAGATGCTCCACGTGGATATTCTGGATGGCCATTTCAGCCCCAGTATGCCCCTGGGGTTGGACACGGTACGTCAGCTTCGAAAGAAGACGGAGATGTTCTTCGATGTCCATGTGATGACCACTGCCCATGACTTTTTTGTTGCTGAATTGCTGGATATCGGCGTTCAGAGCATCGTGTTCCATGGGGAAATGGAACCCCATATGGATTATCGTCTGAATCAGATCCGCAAGGCCGGCGTCAAGGCCGGTGTGGCCATGAAACCGGCGACGCCGCTGTCCAGCCTGGATTATGTACTGGAAAAGTGCGACGGTGTTTTGCTGATGCTGATCAATCCCGGATATGCGCAGGAACGGTCCGAGGGACAGGTCCCGTATGCCTCCAGAAAGGTGCGGGAACTGCATGAGATGATCGTTTCCCGTGGCCTGGATACGAAAGTGATCCTGGATGGAAGGATCTCCAAAGAGAATATGATCGAATTTGCCCCCGATGGCATTGCGGATATCTTTGTGGCCGGCAGTACCTGCCTGGATAAGAAGGACTTGAAGAACAGCGCTCTGGCTCTGCGGGAATTCCGCAACTCTATTTTGAAATAAGAAGGTGAGACCCATGGCTGATGTAACATATCAACAGATCTCGGAGCTGGTGGTTTCCGAATTGCGTACCTCTTTAGACAGCATTGACACGGACAGTGTTGAGAAGCTCATCGATATCATCCTCAGCTCCCGCAAGGTATTTTTCGTGGGGGTTGGCCGAGTGATGCTGTCCCTGCAAGCCATCGCCAAGCGCTGGGCGCATTTGGGTATCGACACCCATTTGGTGGGCGAGATCACCGAACCTGCCATCACTGCGGATGATGTGCTGATCGTGGGCTCCGGCTCCGGTACCACACTGTTTCCTGCCGGTATTGCCCAGAAGGCCCACAAGATTGGTGCTAAGGTGATCCACATCGGCTCTAACCCCAACAGTCCCTTGAAAGACATTGTTTGCCTGATGGTGCGCATTCCCGTGCGGACAAAGTACTACCTGGAAGACGAGATCGATTCCCAGCAGCCCATGACCAGCCTCTTTGAGCAGACCTTGCTCCTGCTGGGCGATGTGGTGGCGAAGATGATCATTGACCGCAAGGAGCTGGACATGAAGGGCCTGTGGCAATACCATGCCAATCTGGAGTAATGCTATGAACAAGATAGATCTACTGAAATATACCGGCACCATGCAACAGCTGGCATACGCCCGCAATGTAACGGTGCAGGAAGGCCGGGCCAATGGTCTGCGGGCGGTAGAAGTGAAGAATGGTGACTTGCGGTTTATAGCCATGGCGGATAAGTGTCTCGATGTAGCAGAACTGGAGTATAAGGGCATCAACATTTCCTTTACCTCTAAGCCCGGTCTGAATGGCCGCAACCACTTTGATACTCATGGCGAAGAAGCGCTGCGCAGTATCATGGGCGGACTGTTCTTCACCTGTGGCCTGCAGAATATCTGCGGTCCCTGCGAGACCGATGGCGTGGAGTACCCCATGCACGGCCGCATACGTACGACGCCGGCAGAGCATTTTTCCTCCGATGCCTATTGGGACGGAGAGGACTATGTGCTGGAAGTCAAGGGCGAGATGCGCGAGAGCCATTTGTTTGGAACAAATTTGGTGCTGCGGCGTACCATCCGCTCCGTGTTCGGCTCCGGAAAGCTGGAGATTATCGACGAGGTGGAGAATCAGACTGCGGAAGAGGCAGATCTGATGCTGATGTACCATTGCAATTTCGGCTATCCCTTCCTGGCGCCCGGCACCCGTTTGGTGTTGCCCAGCAAGGCGGTGAGAGGACGTGAGGAGTGGAGTCAGCAGCATTTGCACTGCTGGCAGACTGCTTCCGAACCGAAAGACGGCGAGACCGAGTATGTTTATCTGCACGAGCTGGCGGAAGATGCAGAAGGAAATTCCTTCGCAGCCATTGTTAATGATGAACTTGGTTTCGGTGTTCGTCTGGATTTTGACCGGAAGGTCCAGCCTTATTTTATGGAGTGGATGAGCATGAAGTCCGGTGACTATGTCATTGGCCTGGAGCCTTCCAACTCCAGCGTGTATGGCCGCAAGTATCATGAGGCACAGGGCACGATGCATAAGATCGCACCCTTTGCAAAAGAGACTTACCGCCTGTCTTTTACTATTTTGAAAGACGCTGAGGAAATCGCACGCACCGAAGAGGACCGTGCAGCGTTGCTTGGCGATTGAAAGGAGAAAACATATTATGAAACGCTCTAAGATCAATGCTGTTATCAAGGACTTTGAAAAGCTGCTGGCTGAGTATAAGTTCGCAATTCCTCCTTACCTGCACTTCACTCCCGAAGAGTGGGCAGAAAAGGGCCATGAATACGATGAGATCCGCGACAATATGCTGGGTTGGGACGTCACCGACTACGGCGAAGGCGACTTTGAGCATCTGGGCCTTGCTCTGATCACTGTTCGTAACGGCAATGTCCATAATCCCAAGTACACCAAGGCTTATGCGGAAAAGCTCATTATGTGCTATCCCGGCCAGGTTTCTCCCATGCACTATCACTACTCCAAGATGGAAGACCTGATCAACCGCGGCGGCAATGAGATCCACTTCACCATGTACAATGCGACTTCCCTGGAAGATGGCCAGCTGGCCGATACCGATGTGGAAGTGTTCCAGGATGGCCGGCGTTACTTTGTGCCTGCCGGCACCACCATCGTGCTGAAGCCCGGCGACAGCGTTTCTCTGTATCCCGGCTATTACCACGAGTTCGTCATTCCTGAAAATGGCATGGGCCCCGTGCTGATCGGCGAAGTGTCCATGGTCAACGACGATGCCAATGATAACCACTTCCTGAATCCTCTGGGTCGTTTCCCCACCATCGAGGAGGACGAGCCCCCCTACCGCCTGCTGTGCAACGAGTATCCCCCTGCTAAAGACTAAGTATTTTGGATCCCTGCATGCAAGCAATGTGCAGGGATCCTTCTCGTTCAAGGTGCAGTATGTTTGAAAATACGAATTTTATTTGGTGCGGCATGTTTTCATCGGAATCAGAATGGATTCATCCTGATGTAGAGATCGATTCATGGGAAGCTATTATGGTTATTTCCGGCACTGTTTATATACGGATCGGAGACCGACATTATGAAGTAAACAAGGATGGCGTGTTGCTGATGCCGCCCGGAATTCGCCATGCAGGAACGAAAACCAGTACAGGAGTGTCCTTCTACTGGATTCACTTTGATGATTGTCCGCTGAAGGAAATGCATATAGAACGTTGTGAGGGCCATCATCTGTCGTTGCTGTTCAGGCAGGCATTGCATTTTTGTGTCGATCTTGCCAGAAACGCGGAGGCCTGCAACTATCTTGGCCGCTTGATCCTGCTTGAGTTACATACGCAGAGCAGTAAGACTATCAGAAATAGAACTGTGTATGAAGTTGCTGAGTGGATTCGAATCCATGACGACCAGCCACTGAAGACGCGGGATGTGGCTGAGCATTTTCGTTATAATCCGGACTATCTGAACCGACTGTTTCGGCAAGAATTCGGGAAAAGCCTGAAAAGCTATATTGATCAAGTACGAATGGGGCGTATCAAAAATATGCTCCTCAATACATCCCTTTCGGTTCAGGAAATTGCAGAACAATGTGGGTTTAAGGATTATAAACATTTTCTGAAATTCTTTAAGCATCATCAAAAAATCTCGCCAAAGGAATTCAGAAACACCTATTACTATATCCATATCAACAACAGCTAAGCGGTCCGGCTTTCTCGTCTATGAGAAAGTCGGATTTTTGCACCTTATATGCTATGTATGATGTACCAAATCAATGAACACTTTGTTAGAATATTTGTATAACATCAACAAGGAGGGTAACGATGAGAGTGAGGGATAGGAGGGGGCTTCGATTTCATAGACTGCTTTGTGTTTCGATGTGCCTTGCTTTGTTGTTGCCTGGATGTGTGAAAAAACAGACAAACGGGTTCCCCGTTTGGGAAGGAGTTGAAGGACCTGTGGATATGCAGAATAATAGCCTGGTTGCCAGATCCCTGGATTTTACAGATGTTCAAATCAGAGATTCCTTTTGGTCAGCCAGACAGGAACAGTTTATTTGTATAACAGTAATGGCGGGTATCGAAAATGTGGAATGTGAAGGAGGCGGTATCAGCAACCTCATCAACACGGCATTGATGCACCGCGGTGAAGCTTATGAATCCCATGCGGGAGCCCTATATGTGGACTCGGATGTCCATAAGCTTGTCGAGGCGATGTGCTATGCACTGGCGCTCCGCATGCCGGGAAATGAAAAGGTGGAAGCAGCTCAGAAACAGATTCGAGCCAAATTGGAGGAATGGATCCCCTACTATCAGGATGCGCAAGAAGAAAACGGTTACTTTGACACCTATTTTACCCTGGCATACCCGAGCGAAAAATGGACTGATTTTAATAAACATGAACTCTACTGCATGGGTCATTTTTACGAAGCAGCGGTTGCCCACTATCGATTGACGGACGGCCTGGATACCCGATTGTTTGATATGGCCATCAAAAATGCGGACTATGTGGAGAGCCTTTTCGGTCCGGGGAAATGGAAGCAGGTGCCCGGTCACCAGGAGATCGAGCTGGCACTGCTGAAGCTTGCGAACCTTTGCCGGGAGATCGGACAGAAAAACGGGGTGGATTACGCTGCCAAGGCGGAAAAGTGCGTAGCTTTGGCAAATTTCTTCTTGGAGACCCGGGGAGATCACGAAGGACGGCACGGTCAGAGTTTCTGGCCAGATGGCTGCCAGGATGTGTTGCCGGTTACGCAGCAAACAGAGGCGCTGAGCCATGCGGTTCGTGCCCATTATATGTATACCGGTATGGCTGATGCCATGCTCCAGAGTGGGGAGGATACCTACAATCAGGCATTGCTGGCGCTTTGGAATAGCGTCAATACCAAGACCTATGTTACTGGTGGTACGGGGGTTTCCGATCATCATGAGGGCTACGGCCCGGATCACTATATGCCTCTGGACAAGGCATACTGCGAAACCTGTGCCAGCGTGTCGAATATGATGTGGAACCAACGGATGAATCTGTTGTTCGGTGATGCCAAATATGGCGACAAAATGGAAACGGTATTGTACAACTCCATGCTTTCTGGCATCAATTTAGATGGTAACAGATTCTTCTATACCAATGTAGTATCCACTCCGGGCAGAGAGCGGGTGCGCTGGTACGGTACCGCTTGCTGTCCGCCTAATTTGATGCGTACAGTTCTGGCACTGGGAGGATATCTGTATACACAGAAAGGGGACGAGGTGCGGCTGAATCTCTACGTGGGCAATGATGCGATGTTACATCTGAGCCAAGGCACGCTAGCGCTGAAGGTTGAGTCGGAGTTCCCTTGGAACGGGAAGGTCAAGATTACTGTAAACTGTGATGAGGCGCGGGATATGGCGTTGCGCTTGCGGATCCCACAATGGGCAACCGGAGAAAACACCATGACCCTGAACAGCACGAGCTACAGTGTCAAAGCAGACAAAGAAGGATATCTGACGATCAATCGCACATGGAATGATGGGGATTATCTAGAACTGAACTTCCCCATGGAGGTGCAGCCAATCCCCATGATCCCTGGTGTGACGTATACGGAGAATTACACCGCGTTCCGCAGAGGGCCGATGGTCTACGCAGCTGAGCAGGTGGATAACGAGGCATCACCGAAAATGTACTATATGCCTGATAATGCGACCTTCACGGAAACCTGGGTGGATAATCTTGATGGCAAGGAGGATCCTTTTGGACTGCGTGGAGTCATGAAAATCACCACCGAGAATGCCATGATCCATTATCCCGGTGTGGATGAACAGGCGACGCTGACCATGGTTCCCTATTTTTGCGTTGGCAACCGGGGAATAACGCCTATGGAAACGTACATCAGCACGGTGCCCCGGGAATTTGCACTGGAATATTATGCGACTCCCACAGCGTCTTTTACCTTTGATGGAAATGATACGGACAGTCCCCTGAATCTGAATGATGGAAATGAAGCGCCCGCCAGCCGTTGGACATCGTTTACGGGGCCGCTGCGACCCTGGGTGGAATACCAATTTGATTATCCGACCAAGGTCAGCGGCTGTCGGGTTCTGTGGTATGATGATGGAGGCGGTGTCCAGGTGCCGAACGGGATCAAGATTGAGTATTGGGATGGCGAACAATACATGGAGGTAGATCCCAGGGGGGAGTACGTGTTTTTCCCGAAAAATGCCTATGGTTCCTATTGGTTTGAGGCGGTTACTACGACCAGGCTTCGTATCACGATAGACAATAGTCTAACAGAAACTGCTGTTGGCATCGTCGAGTGGAAACTGATAAAGTGAATTGGTGAAAATTCACAATCGTTGTATGCTGTTTATGGCACTGTTTAGTGAAACACCGAAAAAAATTGAAATTCACAAGTGTGTCGCAAACTGATATAATACAAACAGATATCTTCTAATTTGTATTTGACAGATGAGTATATTGAAAATCTGTTAATATAAGCGCTACCCTACTTACAATTTTGAGGAGGAACACGAAATGAAGAAGACTATGTCCAAGATCATAGCCCTGATTGTTGTTATGGCTATGTTGGCGGGTATGGTGTACACGGTGTCTGCAGTTGAGGATACAGTGTATACTCTGCCGGCGACATCCGACGGACCCGTTACTCCCGGTGTTACTACCGGTGATACGTTTACCGTTGAGATGGTACTGAATATTGCCTCTTTCGGTGAATGGGGCAACTTGAAGCTGGTGGTTGGTAAGAATGCCAGCGGCAAGGAGATCGGTTTCGAAATCGGCAATGGTTATTACGCAATCTGCGAATACCAGAATGCTGGCCTTGGCGGAGCAGCCTATGTTGGTGAAGCTGTTTGGAGCAATCTGGGCAATCTAAATGAAGATCTTCCTATCAAGCTGGAAGTTGCAGGCAGCACTTGGAAGGTTTATCTTAACGGTAATGAAGTTTTGAGTCGCACTGATGACAAGCTCATTGCTACTGCAGATTCGGCCTTTTTCACAAGCGCATACAATGTAACCCATAGTATTAAGACTTTGAAGATCACCAAGCCTGCTGACGGCGGCAACCAGGGTGGCGATGATGTGGTGTACGAGCTGAGCGCACCCTCCAACGGCCCGGTTACCCCCAATGTGGTTACCGGCGATACCTTTACCGTAGATATGGTGCTGAATATTTCCAGCTTCGACCAGTATGGCAACGTGAAGTTGGTGGTGGGTAAGAATGCCAGCGGTAAGGAAATTGGTTTCCAGATTGGCGACGGTTATTATGGCATCATGGAATACCAGAATCCCGGTTTCGGTGGAGAAGGTTATGATCATGTCAACTGGAGTGCGCTGTGTAATACGAACGAGGATGTTTCCATTAAGCTGGAAGTTGCAGGCAGCACTTGGAAGATTTATGTTGGCGGCAGTGAAGTCATGAGCCACACTGACGACAAGTTCCTTGCTACTGCAGATTCTGTCTTCCTGACAAGTGCATACAATACAAACTACACCATTAAGTCCCTGGTGATTACGAAGCCTGCGGGCAGCGGCAACCAGGGTGGCGATGATGTGGTGTACGAGCTGAGCGCACCCGTGGATGGTGCTGTTGCTCCCGGTGTCACTACCGGCACTGAATTTGTGGCCGAAACCGTTATCAATGCTACTGCATTCGGTGAATGGGGCAACCTGAAGCTGATGGTCGGTGAAAATGCTTCCGGCAATCGCATTTGGCTGGAGTTCGGCTCCAGTGGCGTGATCGCAGTTGAAGAAGTCGGCAGCAATTCTTCTTGGGTTGGCTCTACCGATGTGTTTAAGCTAGCTGATTATTTCGGCGAAGATGTTTCCGTGAAGCTGGAAGTTGCAGGCAAGGACTGGAAGGTAACTGTTAACGGCAGCGAGTTGCTGTCCTGTAGCGATGACAGACTCTGCCCCACTGCAGACTCCGTCTTTGCTGTTGACGCTTACAACACTGTGTATACTGTTAAGTCCCTGAAGATCACCAAGGCTGTTGGCGCAGGCGGCGAGGTCGTTCCTCCTCCTGTGGATCCCGGTTACGAGGGCGGTCTGGGCGATGCCGGTGAAGCAACTGTTTTGTACGAACTGGCTGAAGCAGCCAATGGCCCTGTGGAACCCGGCATTGTTACCGGTTCTCAGTACAAGGTCGACATGATCGTCAATGTTTCTGAGTTTACCAACGATTATGGCAGCGTCCAGTTTAATGTTGGTACCAACGCAAATGGTAGAGTTGTGCGCTTTGTGATCAACAAGGCCGGCCTGTGGGCAGAAACCTACAATAATGATGTCGCAGAAGATACTCTGGGAGTCAAGTACAATGTGTTCAACTGGACGAAGAATGTGGGCAAGGATGTTCGTGTGACTCTGGAAGTGGACGGCACTACTTGGATGTGCTACATCAATGACGCTTTGGTTTGGGCACACGGTGATGATAAGATGCTGGTCACTGAGGAATCCGTTTTCTCGACCCGCCACTGGGAAGCATCTTATGCAATTAAGGAGCTGAGACTCACTGAACTGGAAGCTAATGAAGAAGATGCTCTCAGCGTCAATGGTGAAATTCTGTATCAGTCCAATGTTGCAGTCTCTGACTCCGTGATTCCCGGTGTTATGACCCGTGATAAGTACGAAGTGGCCATGAAGATCCTCTTCAACCGCCTGAAGCCCAGCCCCGATGAGAATATGCGTGGCGTTAAGCTGGTCATTGGTCAGACTGCAGAATACAGCTCCGACATTGAACTGTGGATCGGCGTGGATAAGGTACGCCTGAATGATGGCGGTTGGGATAACGCAACCGGCATTAACACAGATATCGATGTTGATTTGTCGGCTCTGCACGGAACGGTTGCCATTGTTAAGCTGGTTGTTGATGGCAGCCAGATCAATCTGTACATCAATGGCACGGAAGTCGCTTCCTTCAATGAAGAGGGTCTGGCTCCTTCCGCATGGTCTCAGTTCTCTATGAATCAATGGGATTCTTCCTTCACTGTTTTGTCTATGGTCATCGCCGACGGCACCATCTCTGAGGGCGGCGAAGTTACTCCTCCCACTGAGGGCGGCGAAGTTACTCCTCCCACTGAGGGCGGCAATGAGGATCCCGCTCCCGAGACCGGTGATGGTTTCCAGACCGTGGTTGTTGCGCTGATGGCTACTGCTGCTATGGCCTGCGGCATTGTGCTGTCGCAGAAGAAGCGCCTCTTCTAATAGAAATTCTCTTAACTTGCGGTGTGCCCCTGATCCTGGGGGCACACCATTGTAAAACGGAGGGTGAATAATGAAAAAAAGATTGTTCAGCATTTTGATCGTTCTGGCGATCATTATTTCCGGACTCTGTATGTCGGTATTCGCAGACAATGATGACTTGTTCTATACAGATTTCGGCGGTACTCCTTATACACAGGAGCATGAGCCCTATATTGTCGATAGTGAATACGGCAAAGATTTCCTGCTTGAGGTCGTTCTCAGGGCAGAAAAAATGCCTACCGATAGTGGCCGCGGTATTAAGTTTATCGTGCGTGAGCATCCTTTGGCAAGCAGCGGCGATTTGGAAGTCTGGATCGGCCGCGAGTATATTTGGGCCTGTGCCAGTGGTTGGGCAGGACATACTGAATTTGACTTCTCTCCTTACATGCACCGGGATGTTACTGTGCGGCTTTTGGTCAAGGGAACACTGCTGAAGCTGTATCTGGATGGCTATGAAGTGTGGAGCTGCGATGATCCTACCTTCAATCTTGGTAAACAAACACAGATCGAGCTTGGTGGCTGGGATGTGAGGTATGACATCAAAAGCATTCGTGTTTCCCCCGCTTCCAAGAATGATACAATTCCTACCCCCGCACTGAAGGATCAGTATACTTATGAAACTCCTGAAAAGGGCGGCACTACCTATTATGTTGACAGCAATGCAGCGGAAGGCGGCGATGGTCTGAGCCCCCAAACAGCGTGGAAGACCATTCAGCAGGTCAACAATCATGGTCTCTTCCTGCCGGGTGATAAGATCCTGTTCAAGCGTGGCTGTGAATGGCAGGGCGAAATGCTGCAGCCCATGGGCAATGGTGTGAAGGGGAATCCCATCATCATTGACTCCTATGGCTCCGGTGAGCTGCCCATCATCGACCGCAGAGGCCCCTGGGTCAAGGGTGGCTTGAACGGGACATCCGCGATGATCCTGAAGAATCAGAGCTACTGGACCATCCGCAATATCCAGCTTAGCAACCAGAATCCGGTGAATCCAGGTACCGTAGAAGATGTGGCGATCCTGCCGGATCATGCAGAGTTCCCCATGCGTAACGGTCTGACCATTCAGGTTGGATATATGAGCGGCTATAAGGCCAATACCGTTCGGGGTATTGTCATCGAGAATGTAGTGTTTGCGAACATCGATGGTACCATGGGTGATGAAGGCAACTGCTATTACTACCGCGTTTCCAACGGTAAGAAAGCTGGTTGGGCAGGTGGCGGTGCCCTGGCTGTTCGTGCCAAGGACCTGGACAGCGGCGTCTCCCGCGGCTATGTGGACGGTTTGACTGTAACAGACTGCGTGTTCCGCAACAACGGCGGCACCAACATTTCTACGGAAGGCAGCTGGAGATATCACGATACCTTCAAGAATGTGGTGATCCGCAACAACCGGTTCTATAACGAAGAGAGCTATAAGGCTACTTGTGCCGGCGTTTACTGCACTTCTGCGGATGCTCCTCTGGTTGAGTATAACTCTTTTGAGAACCTGACCAACGGCATCGGCTTCCAGTGGGCCAAGGATGCTACTGCCAGATACAATACCATTGTTGACATGGATGGTTATCTGCACACTATGTCCCGGTTTATGGGCTCTGAACAGCATTGGGATGGCTGTGGTATTGATGCTGATACCCAGTGCATTGGCACCACCACCTTCAGCGACAACTATATCGAGCGTACCTACGCCGGTAGCTTCGGTATGTTCGATTATGATGATACGCCTGCGGCCAAGATCGTCATCAAGAACAATATCTCCTATAATTCTGACCGTTTCATCTACTACCAGTGTGATGAAGGCAGCTATACGGTTCAGGTTTCCAACAACACGGTCATTCGCACCAAGGATGCTCCCTACAAGGCCTATTCTGAGGTCGCTGATGTTTACAACACTGCGGCAAAGGCTGGTACCTTTACCTTTACGAACAATGTGTTCTATTATCCTGGTCAGAATGTGACATTGGATAAGAGTTGTGCTACCTTCAGCGGCAATGCGTATGTTGGTGTTACCGGCTATAGTGATTCCAAAGCCATTACCGCAGATCCCAAGGTGAACCTGCCCGCCAAGCTTGGTGATACCTCCGGCATTTCCTTCGATGGCCAGATCAAGGGTACAAAGTCTTTCGGAGACATGAAGTTGTTTGTCTTCCAGAATGGCTCTCCCTGCCTGTCCGACAATAAGGTCATCTGCGGCGCGGTTCTGTTTGCGGGTCATTACCCCGACTCCGGAAACCAGGGAGGCAATGAGAATACTGATCCCACTGAGCCTGTGGATCCCACCGAACCTGTAGATCCCACCGAACCTGCAGATCCCACCGAACCTGTGGATCCCACCGAATCTGTGGATCCCACTGATCCCGTGGATCCTACTGATCCTAAGAATCCCTCTGATCCGGCTGATCCCACTGATGGTCAGGATGATCCTACCAACGCTCCGACCCAGGGTACGGAAGGTCAGGGCGGTAACAACGACAACACCCAGGAGCCGGATGATGATACCGGATCACCCGTGACCGGCATTGTGATCGCTGTTGTGTGCGTTGTGGCTTTGGCAGCCGTTGCCTTTGTTCTGATCAGGAAGAACGGCAAAAAGAAGTAATTATCATGCGAAGAATTCTTAGCCGAACAAAACATATGACTATACTCTAAACAATTCTCCCCATAGTGCAGAATCTTGAAATTTTGAACAATTCGGACCTGCGCTATGGGGGGTCTGTATTCTGTTGGGCGGTTCAGTGCTTGCCTTAGGCGTGCTATGCTCAAAGAATGCAAAAATGAGGTGACTAACTATGAAGAGATACTTGATACCCGATACAGGATCCTTCTATAAGGCAAATCTGCATTGCCACAGCACGGTATCCGACGGAAAAAGAACACCGCAAGAAATTAAAGAGATCTATATGGGAAAAGGGTATTCCGTAATTGCTTTCACGGATCACAATGTTCTTGTGCCTCACCCGGATTTGCGGAGCGATCATTTTTTGCCCCTTAACGGCTTCGAAGCGGATGTGACTGCGGAAGGAGCTGGTCCTTGGGATACAAAAAAGACCTGCCATATTTGCTTCATTGCAATGGACCCGGAAAACATAACCATGCCGTTTTATCACCGCAGTGCGTATTTTGGCGGAAATGCGGTGAACTATCGGCAGCAGGTCGTGTTTGATGAAAGCCAACCGGATTACGTTCGGGAATACTCCCACGCTGGTGTCTGCGATATGATGCGTCGCGGGAGAGAGGCAGGTTTTTTCGTTACATATAACCATCCAACATGGTCCCGAGAGAACTATAGTGAATATATGGGCTATGAGGGGATGCATGCCATGGAGATCATGAATTATGATTGCTGGGTGGGTGGATATCTGGAATATAACCCACGGGTTTACGATGATATGCTTTCCGCTGGAAAACGGATCTATGCGATTGCTGCAGACGATAACCATGGTTGGTCTGATGATGAATGTGGAGCCTGGACGATGATCAAGGCTGAGAATCTTAGTTATTCCGCAATCATGGATGCTTTGGTGAAAGGCCATTTCTACGCCTCCTGGGGGCCTGAGATCCACGCTTTGTGGACAGAGGGAGACACGATCCATATCACATGTTCCCCTGCCCAACGCATTGTGGTGACATATCAAACGCGTAGAAGTTATGCGATTCGGGGAGAGGGACTGACGGAGGCTGCATTCCGTCTGCGCCCGGATGATGGATATGTACGGATAACGGTGGTGGATGCGGAAGGTAGATGCGCGGATACAAACGCCTACTTTATGGACGATCTCTTGAATTCGGATGAATGAGTGGCTCCGACCAATTTCATATATTTTTGTTGTTACCCTACGTCGGTTGTAAAGTGAGGGAATCGTTGCTAAAATAGGTTGCAATGGTTCCAAGGAGGTAAGAAGATGCATCATATGGAAACGATCAACATACAGGAATCAATTGCAGTAAATTATGTTGTGGATGTTGTGGTGGTGGGCGGTGGCCCTGCAGGCGTTGCAGCGGCTGTACAGGCTGGAAGACAGGGCTCTAGCGTCCTGCTGATCGAGCAGACCGGGTGCCTTGGTGGAATCGCAACAGCTGGTTGGCATGGGCATATCTGTATGTATTGCTCTCAGGCACCATTGGCCTATGACCGGATTGTCGGAGGCTTTTGCTATGAGATTACAAAAGACATCGTGGAACAGGGGTATGGTAGTTATGACGATTGGGCTCTGGATTTTGAGGTCGAGCGTCTGAAGCTGATCCTGGAGCAGAAGGTTGCGCAATGTGCCAATATTCAAGTGTTGTACTATACCCAATTCAGTGATGTCGTTGTCAAAAACGGAACAGTAGAATATGTTCTTTTGCAGAATAAATCCGGCAGACAAGCGGTGAAAGCCAAAATGGTTATCGACTGCACAGGAGACGGCGATGTTGCTGCCGCAGCAGGTGCTCCCTTCGAGAAGGGGAGAGAAAATGATGGTGCGCTTCAACCAATGACATTGATGTTCCAAATTGGTGGCATTGATTACGATCGTCTGTGTCATTACCGGGAGGTGGAGTATCCGGCAAAATATGGACGCAAGGATTGGGGTCAGGATTTTCTGTGGAGAGATCTACAGGAGCGTGGGCTGATGGAACCCTTCCAGAATCACACCTGCGGGTTATGGTGGACTCCTACCCGACCAGATCAGATCGGTGTAAATTTTACCCATATTTTTGGAAAGGATCCCACGAATACGGAGGATCTGACTTATGCGACCATAGAAGGGCGCCGTCAGGCATACGAGACTGTAAAGGTGTTCCAGAAGTACCTTCCCGGTTTTGAGAATTCCTGGATGAGTCATACGGCATCTTTAATCGGAACAAGAGAGAGCCGACGTATTTTGGGCGATTACTACATTACGACAGACGATCTCCGTAAATGCGCGAAGTTTTATGATAGTATTGGTTATGGCAGCTTTTTCTTTGACGTCCATAACTGCACCAACATTGGTATGGATGAAGAAGTGGAGCAGCCGCCTGTTGGCTTCCGTTATCAGATCCCTTACCGTGCCCTGCTCCCCCAAACGCTCCATAATGTTTTGGTGGCAGGCCGTTGCATCAGCTGTGATCACCATGCGCTGGGCAGTCTGAGAGTCATGCCGCAATGCTTTATTGAGGGCGATGCGGTGGGAATTGCGGCTTCCATGGCTGTTCAGCGGGGAGTGTCTCCGAGAAATATTGACATTCGTGTACTGCAAGAAGCGCTCCGCAACGCTGGCGCGATCGTTACAGAGCAGGATATTGTGGAACTCGGATGATGGTTCCGGTGTTTTAAGAAAGGATGCGGAAGGTGTACGCAAGCACCTTCCGCACGGTTATTGTTATGAAGTCTAACATTCCCTATTTGGTGCTGGCAATGTGCTTGGCGTCCGGTCGAACAATTGCTTCCAAAAAAATGTCAAGCGCTGGTCAAACAAAAGAGGACTTCTTCCGATCGCAGATCATTTTGTTTTTGACTGCAGGTTTGCTGGTTGCTTTGATGAGCATAGGTCAAATCCAATCTGTTTCGATGATCACGGTTATTTATGGATTGATTTACGGGCTGTTACTTGTTGCATCGCAATGGATGCTGACACTGAGTTTAAAAGAAGGCAATACATCTTTATGCTCGACTGTGTACGCCCTGGGATTTATTATTCCAACCCTATCGGGCGCAATCATATGGGATGAACGTTTTACAGTGATCAACGGTATTGGGTTAGCCATTGCAATTGTGGTAGTTTTGTGGTCTGCCGGCAAAAAGACGGACACAAAAGGGAACAGGAGTGCGGTTCCGGTCTATATTTACATTGCGATGATTGCGTCTGGTGGTCTGGGACTAATGCAAAAAATCCAGCAATCATCACAATTTGCGAATGAAAAAACAGCATTCTTTCTGATTGCGTTTGCGTTTGGCTCTCTGTGCTCCCTTATTGCGTATTTATGCTGCGGAAAACATACTTCCATACATGGAATAGAAGCGATGCCAATCGTTACTGGATTATGTTTCGGTGGATCCAATGTCTGCAACACGATTCTGGCTGGCCGTTTGCCCAGTGCAATCTTCTTTCCAGTACAGAATATTTCCACCATTCTTCTTTCGACCCTTTTGGGAATGCTTTTATTTAAAGAGAAAATGACCAGGCGCAGTATCGTGATCTTGGTGCTTGGGATATTTGTCATTGGTCTGTTCAGCATTAGCTGACGCTTGTGAAATCGGTATTTGTATCAAGAATCGGAAGAACGCAGCTTAGGAGGAATAATTATGAAAAAGGTCATTCGTGTTTTTGCGTTTAGTTGCGTGCTGGCAATCATAATCGGAATGCTGCCGGTAATCCAGGCGGCAGAGATGCCCGAATCATTGGAAGTTATGTGGGATATGGAAGCATTGCCGACTGATTTGTATGAAGGTGGTATAGGCTGGGATCTGACCTGTACTTATGGTGGCCATGCGAAAGGGTTTATGGATGCTACCCGTGCCGATGGCAAGGGCCGAAATGGCACCACCGCTGCTGCAATTACTTTTACGGAGAAGGCTCATCCCAACAATCTGGGCGCCAATGGCATATGCCTACGGTTGGATCAAGATCCCGCAGCAAACACCAACTGGCTGGGTGCGGAGCAGTACTGGTTCTGGATGGATACCCGAGAATTTGTAAACAGTACATTCAAACTCAGCATTATGATCGACGGTGTTTATCCCAGACCGGAGAAGCCCTATTATCTGGTGCAGAACGGTGAAGAAACCGTTTATCAAACCATTGACAATGGGGATGAATTTGGATACCTGTCTATCCCAAATGGTTTTGCCGGGTGGGTAGGTATCGATATGGATGCCTTTGATGCAACCTTGGGTGTTGTGCAGCAGATCGGCTTCCGCATCATCCCTTCTGGTGATTGGTATTCATTTCCGCTGTCTGTGTATGTGGATGACATCAGTATCGTCCGAGGGAGCGAGTCTTTTGATGCTCTGCTTGCAGAGGGAGATCAGTTCAATGCAGGCACACCGGCGGGAGAATATCAGCTATATACCAATCTGACCAAAATGTACCAAACGGTAGAAAGCTATGGCGCTTCCGGTGCGTGGTGGGCGACTACTTATGGCACAGAACCATTTGTCGATCAGATGCTCAAAACCCTCTTCACGGATGAGGGTGCAGGCCTGAATAACTATCGCCATAATGTGGGGGGCAGTGTGCTGGAGGATATGTCCGATGCCGGGAATATGGGTATACGGGCGACAAAATCACCTCTTCTGGAAGACGGTTCCTATGATGTTCTCCGTGATATCGGCGGCTATACCGTGCTGACGAAGTTGCGGGATCTGGGTACAATCGATGATTTTACCTTCTTCATGAATTCACCCCCCTCTACTATGACTAAAAACGGTAAAACTTTTGCAGACCCGGATGCGGCTGTGTTGTCCAACTTGCGTGAGGATGCCTATGAGGCGTATGCAAAGTATGTGGTGGATGTTGTGCAACTCTACCGGGAAATTGGTATCCCGGTGAAGTATGTCAGCCCCGTCAATGAACCGCAATATGACTGGAATGTGGGCAATCAGGAAGGCTGTCACTATGAGCCGGATGAGACAATTCGAATCATAGAACTGATTGCAGCGGAATTGTTGGATCGCTGTGAGAAAGATCCATCTATGGAAGATGTACGGATCAGTTTTGCAGAGTCCGGCACCTGGTATGATAAAAACTACATCAACAACTTGTATTGGACTCTGTATGCGAATCCGGATTATAGCAGTAAATTCGCTCACATTGGTGCCCACTCCTACGCCGCCAATGCGGCTGTGAAAGAACAGCTGATGAAGGATCTGTTCAAAATGATTGCAAAGGTCAATCTGCGACAGACAGAGTTTGCGTATGGCGCACAGCAGACAGACCTGAGCATCACTTCGGCAGTGGCGGTAGCCCGGGTTATGCATGAAGATCTGTCTATTTTGAATGTAGATGGATGGAGCTTCTGGTTGGCAGGAGGTAACGGATCTTACTCTGACGCCTTGGTATACTACAATGTGGGCCAAAGTGATGTGGTTGCCACGAAGCGGTTGTGGGCTATGGGTCAATACGCCCGGTTCACCAAGGGGGCGATCCGCGTGGAGGCGGACAGCTACGGAATGCCGGAAAATGTGTTTACCACGGCGTATGTGGATCCGAAAAACGGAAATCTTGTTTATGTGATCATCAACGATTCCGGTGCGGACCAAACCTTTAGCCTGGTAGGCCTGCCTGCTGGTTCCGTGGCGGATGTATACGAAACCTCTGCTGCCCGGAGCCTAGGTTTCCGGGGAACCATGACAGCAGATGCCGGATACACATTACCGGACGAATCCATCACCACGCTGGTGTTCCGGGATATGGATTTCCGTGCGGTGGTTTCTGATAGAAATCCGGACAATCCCAACGGTATCCGTCCGAACAAGAACTTCGATTATTCCGTGTATGATAAGAAAGCAGACATTCCTGTCACAGACCAGCCCACAGAACCCGAAGAAACAGAACCTGCCGCCAGCACACCTTCTAAGCAGGATCCGCAGCCGGAGGAGCCTTCTGTGATGCTACCGATCATAATCGCTTTGGTGGTTACTGCTGCTGTAATCACGTTGGTACTGATCAGCAGGAAAAAGAAAGGCTGATCAAGCTAAAGAATATTTGTCATGCTTAATAAAAAATAGAGACTCCACAGATTGCGGGCGCGTTCCTTTTGGAACGCGCCCGTTTTTATTCTCTTATCGATTACGTGCAGCACTCTGACAGAGGAGAAAGAGATAAGGTGGTTACCTTTCTATGCCTTAGGTAGATATTCTCGCCCAAACACCAGATAATCCCTGACGATGCTTTCGGCATCCATACAAGAGCGGCCCCTGTTGCATTTTGTGTGTACATGCAGGTCGATCTTATACATGGGCAAAACCTCAATAACCAGGACCAACACCAATGCCGTTGAGCCAATTTAGACACATGGGGAACCAGGTGGCAACTTCCGGCACAGGAGCGCCCACCTCGCCATCGGCCAGGCAGATACCGTGCCAGCCCTTACTGTAAAGATGCAGTTCGTATAGAATGCCTTTTTCCTGCATGGCAGTAGCCATCAGCAGCGAATTCTCAACGGGGACACAAGCATCCAAAACCGGTGCCCAGATGAAAGCGGGACAGGTAGTTTCGCTGATGTGCTTCTCCAGGGACCAGGGATCCCGTTCAGGGCAAACATCCCAATGACCGGAAAGATTGCCAAAGGAATCGCTGTGTGCCTTGCAGCCGGAGGAGATGACGGGATAGCAAAGGACCATGGCATTGGGCTGGCATTTTCCGTCCTCGGCACCAGGAACTCGAGTAGGATTGCTGCCGAATACACCAATGCTGCCGGCCAAATGGCCGCCGGCGGATCCACCGCAGACTGTAATTTTGTTAGGATCAATGCCCCATTCGGTTGCGTGATCCCGTATATAGCGGATAGCAGCACCGGCCTCGCGCAAGGGGGTATCGCCCAAAATAGGGGCATCATCCGTTGTACGGACACTGTAGTGTAATACGCAGGCCTGGTAGCCTGCCCGCACAAAGGCAAGCGCTACAGGCTCACCCTCACGGGGGGCAACGAAACGGTAGCCACCGCCGGGGATCACTAATACACAGGGCCTGCTACGATGGTTCACAAATTCGTATTCTGCCTCACGGAGAAAAACATCCATGGAGGCGCTGGTGTCAGGTAACGAAGATATGGTAAATGTCTTCATAGAACTCCTCCTAAACAATGATCTTTCATTTTTGGTTGTGCATCTCCATTGTAACAGAAAAACATACTATGACAATTTTAAAATCTTTTGCTTTTGTGTGCAGGAATTTTAGAATAATTTGACATTCTATTCGATGCATCGGTGCATTTCGCTGCAATTGCGGGGAAAGCATAGTTCCATTGAATGGATTAATCCACCCGCCTTCCACAGGTCCATAGCAGAACCAATCAAAAAGACGCAGATCTGTTGGCGGTTATTTCCGCTCAACGATCTGCGTCATATTTGTTATTTGGAGTGCTATTTGATTTCTTGCTCCAATGCATCAAACTCCGGTGTGCTGTAGAACTCACCAAGCGTGATTTCAAATGCATCGCACAACTTCTTGATTGTAACGCTGCCAGGGTTCTGGCTTTCGCCGTTCAAGATGCTCTTGATGGTAGACTGCGGTACTGCAGACAAGGTGCTTAATCCATTCGGAGTGATGCCCCGCTGCTTGCACAGTTGGCGAATTCTGAACGCGATTGTCTCTGCTGTATTCATGTGCACCACCTCCGGTTGATTTATCACTAATATGATAACCGAAATCGAAGTTGCACATTAGTGACTCTTCACTAACTCCGAAAAATATGATATAATAGCGATATATCACTAGAGGAGGTGGCGTATGGCGGCTTGTACATTCTTTGGACATAGGGAGTGCTTTGGGGTGGATACACGGATACTCCGGTACACAATTAAGGGTTTGATTGACGAAGGCGTGGATACTTTTTACGTTGGCAACCAGGGACAGTTTGACGGTGTGGTTTATAGCTGCCTAAAGCAGTTTCGGAAGGATTATCCCAATATCCGGGTTTGTGTTGTTCTGGCATATCTGCCCACAGAGCAAGACGAGGATGGCGATATGGAAGACACAATGTACCCGGAGATCGAAGGTCACCCAAAGTTTGCCATTGACCGGCGAAACCGTTGGCTAATTGATAATGCCGACTACTGCGTCTGCTATGTCAATCATCCTTGGGGCGGCGCCTATAAATTTGCCAGGCGGATGAAGGGGCTTGGTAAACTGGTGATCAATATCGGCAGTGCGGAACTGTGAGGAGGAAGATGATGAAGAGAATCGTGTGCGCAATCATGGCGCTGCTATTGCTGGCTGGATGCACGGTACAGGAACCAAAGCCGGTACCAACGGAGTCTTTTAGCCAAGGCATTTACGAATTTTCCTTTTCCGTTGAACCCCTCTCCGGTGAGCAGGCCGACCAATGGGAATTCGTCTATACCTACAACGGAGAAACCATAACCAGCGGCCATCAGATCTGCTTTCCCTTGGAGATATTCACCTTCCACTCTATCCAAGTTGAAATCATCGAAAAGGGTGCGCCCAGCAACACATACAGCGCGACCTTTCCTGTCGCCATCTGCAACGGCGGCTCCGGCAAGACCGAAGTGACGGTAACAGGATTAGACGGTAAAGAGGTAACATTCATGATAACCTGCTGGGTTATACAAATCGATAAGCAATAGAAAAGGGACGTAATTCGAGGTGTGTGGTAAATTAGTCCTATGAAAAAACGGGCAGTGGTTGTATATTATAGGTAGATTTATTTCGTTCAACAAGGAGGAAGTGGAATGGATAACAATGCTTTCACAGAATGCTGCGAAAACCAGACCACATTATTGGTTTGTGCTGGTGTGGAAGGAGCAGGAAAAACCAGTATCTGTGGGGTGCTGCGGGAGTCACATAACCATGTTTTAGAAACCACATTAACGCCACAGGAACTGAAGCAAATTAGCCGGGCGCGGCAGGAAGGTTACTATATCCGCTTGCTGTATCTGGGACTGGATACACTGGAGGATCATCTTTACCGCATCCATAACCGCGTGCAAAAGGGCGGGGCCTCTGCGGATCCTGCAGAGGTGGAGCGTCAGTTCCGGACGCGATTTGACTCTTTGAAAAAGGTGCTTGCGCTGTGTCATGAGGCTGACTTTATGGACAACACCAATGGCTTTCGCAAGGTTGCAACATACCAATGTGGAGAAACGGTGATTGCAGAGGATGGCAGGAAATGTTTCTGGTTACAGGAATGGCTGTCCTATGGTCACTAACATTTACAAGCTGGTTGCTGTGATGAATCATTCGAAATGATCACAACGGAGAAGTAAGGAGGAACCACGATGGGAAGAACTGAAAATGTAGCGATCTTTGAGCATACGCAGAAATTATATCAAACGCATCCGGCACTGGTTGCCGCGATTAAGCGTTCCAATGCTGCGCAGAATGTGATTTTGGAAACGGATCACTTGGAAGAGACGGCACCACGCTTTAGCGAGCCTGCAAAAATGATCGTATCGAAAAAACGCACCCTGGAGGCAGCGCAAGGTTATATACCCGGTAGTGTCTGCGTGCTGAACTTTGCATCGGCAACCAACCCCGGCGGTGGGGTAGTGAGGGGTTCTACAGCACAAGAGGAGTGCCTGTGCCGCTGCTCGACGCTGTATGCAAATCTGACAGATCAAAAAGTGTGGCGTCCTTTTTACGGAGCGCATAGAGCGCAGCGCAATCCGCTTCATAATGACGATTGTATCTATACGCCCGATGTGGTGGTTTTCAAATCCGATACCCGGGAACCGGAGCTGATGAATGAGGAAGATTGGTGGAGCGTAAATGTCATCACCTGCGCGGCACCTAATTTGCGACCGGATCGGGACGGTCATCGCAATGTGCATATCACCAGAAAAGAGCTTGTTAACCTTCACATAAAAAGAATGCGGCGCATTTTGAACATTGCCACCAGTAAAGGCAATGAGGTCGTAATTCTGGGTGCATATGGCTGCGGTGCGTTCCAGAATCCGCCGGAGGTGGTTGCAACCGCTATGCGTCAGGTCGCATGGGAATACCGTTACCATTTTAAGGTGATTGAATTCGCGGTCTTTTGCTCCCCGAGGGATGAACACAATTATGACGTTTTTAAACGATTAGTATGAGACCAATAGGTGAACTGATCCTTCTCCAATATAAAAGAGTAGTTGACAACGGGGAAAAGTTGTGTTATGTAGAAGAGTGTGTAAGCGCAATTGCTACACGAGTAGCCAACTGCGGCTGCTGGGGTATTAACAGGGGAATTGGTGGAGGGAAATATGGACATTCATGGCTTATTTCGCAGCTTTGACGATCGTGCTACTGCGAGTGAAAATTTGTGCGCTACGGAGCGGGTCATTATTGAAAGCGGAGCGCTGCAATCACTGCAGGAGGTTTGCGCCGAGCATCATGGTATTTTGATGGTATCCGATCAAAACACATATAAGGTGTGCGGAAAAGATGTTGCAGATTTTCTCGGTGAGAAGATCGTTTCCAGCATCATGTTTGAAACAGGGGATGCACCCCTGATCCCGAATGAAGAGGCAATCGCAGCAATTCATGAGCGTGTTACAGATCGCGTGGATTTAATTTTGGGTGTGGGTTCCGGTGTAATCAATGACTTGTGTAAAATTGTAAGTTTTGAGCATCAGCTTCCATATTACATTGTTGCGACAGCACCTTCGATGGATGGCTATGCGTCGGCTGGATCGGCGCTGATCTTAAAGGGAATGAAAGTGACGCTGAATGCAGCACCGCCGAAAGCGATCATTGCCGATACAAACGTGTTGAAAGATGCGCCGATAGAAATGCTGCAGGCCGGTTACGGCGATATCGTCGGTAAATATTCCTGCCTGAATGACTGGAAATTGAGTGCATTGATCAATGATGAAGTGTTTTTTTCGAAAGTGTATGATGTTACATATAAAACAGTAGATCAGGTAAAAACTTTAGCCAAGGAAATCATTTCGCGCGATGAGGAAGCGGTTGGAATATTGATGAACGCGCTGGTGGTGGTGGGGATCGCAATGGCTTATGTGGGGAATTCCAGGCCTGCTTCCGGTAGTGAACACCACTTTTCTCATTATTTCGAAATCACCGGTATTTTATCAAACAAGCCGTATCTTGCCCATGGTATTGATGTTGCATATGCGGCAGTGCTGACAGCAAAGATCCGTGAGCAGATCCTTTCCGCAACACCGCAGAGACGGGTGTTTGAGGAAGAAAAATGGAAGAGCGAAGTCCATAGGATCTACAGCAGTTCCGCAGACGAAGTGATCGCGCTGCAAAAGAAAATAGGCTGGTATTGGGAAGACAACAGTGAAAAAGTATTGCCTAAATGGAATGCCATACGAGAGGTGTTGGCCGAGGCACCGACGCAGGAGCATATGCTTCAAATGATAGAAGCGGTTGGTATGGATTACCAAGGATTTATGGACTTCTACGGGCAAGAAAAGATCAATGACGGCCTGTTGTATGCAAAAGACTTAAAGGACAGATATACGGTACTTTGGTTGTATTATGAGTTCTTCAGATAGGAGAGATGATGGTGAACGGCAGTAAAATACTTGGCGAGTTGTCCAGGATGGTTGATGCAATCCTTTTGGGCATGATGTGGTTGCTTTTCTCAATTCCCATTGTGACGATCGGAGCATCCTCTGCGGCATTTTATCATGCGTATCATGAGTGCATCCGCCGCAAAAGAGGATATGCCTGGAGAGAATTTATCTCCGGCTTCAAGGGTAATTTTGCGAAGGCAACGAAGATTTGGCTCGTTGTTCTGGTGGTCATTGCCATTGCCTTTGTGGATGGAATTGCTGTGTTGAGCATGGAAGAAGCGAATCAGTTTCACGGAATGTTCCTGGTCTTGGTAGCGGCAATTATGGTGTGTACATTGATGTGGTCACTGTATCTCTTCCCGTGCATAGCTCGCTTTGAAATGAAATTACGGGTCATTATGAAAAATTGCGGTATCATCGCCATCGCCAATCTGCCGTGGACACTATTGTTGTTACTCATTTTTGGCATTGCTGCATTTGTGCCCTTGCTGGCACCGGGCTTGTGCTTTTTTACGCCAACGGCATATATGTTCTTTGCAAACCGGATCCTGGAGCGTGTGTTTCGAAAATATATGACGCCTGAAGATCTGGAAACACAAGAGGGATTGGCATGAAACGATTGATCGAACGGTTGAAGAGGAATCTGGATCCCTATAAGCCGATGCCATTCTGGTCTTGGAATGACGAATTGGATCCGGAAGAGCTGAAAAGACAGATCCGCTGGATGCATAAGCAGGGCCTTGGCGGTTTCTTTATGCATGCGAGAAATGGCCTGAAAACCGAATACCTCTCGGAAGAATGGATGTACTGCATTGAAACCTGTGCACAGGAAGCGAAAAAGCTGGGGATGCAGGCATGGGGATATGACGAAAACGGGTATCCCAGCGGTTTTGCGGGGGGCAAACTGTTAGCAGATGCGAAAAACAGGGATATGCGCATTGAATATATCATAGGCGGCTATGATCCGAATGCTGCGGTATCGTACCTTCTGACAGAGAAACGCTTGGTTCGCGTCCGGACAGATGAGAAGCCCGGCGCAGAAGGGGAGTTTCTGAACTTGTACCTGATCATCAATGATCACACGGCGGATATCCTGAATCCTGCGGTAGTGGATGCATTTATCCATGAGACCCACGAAACATACAAAGCGCGTTTTGGATCAGAATTTTCGGATGCGATCAAGGGCTTCTTTACGGATGAGCCCGAGTATTATCGGTGGCACACCCCGTACACGCCGATGATCGAAGCATATTTTAAAGATCGGTTTGATGAAGAGATTTTGGATGGGCTCGGGCTTCTCTTTGTGGAAAAGGAGGGCTATTGCCAGTTCCGCTATCGCTATTGGACCGGTATGCAGGCGCTGATGCTGGAGAATTTTGCGGCAAAAGTATATGGCTGGTGCGAAGAAAACAAGGTTCGTTTGACGGGACACTATATCGAAGAGACGAGCCTTGCCATGCAGCTTTGGTGCTGTGGCGGTTGCATGCCTTTTTATGAATATGAGCATATCCCTGGCATCGATTGGCTGTGCAGCGGAACAGACAATGAACTCTCTGTTCGACAGTTGGGAAGCGTGGCTGCCCAATTGGGAAAGAAACAGGCCATTACGGAAAGTTTTGCGGCGACAGGCTGGGATGCATCCATGGAAGAATTGCTGCGGATCGTTGGATTCCAGTTTGCTGGCGGCGTGAACCTTCTATGCCATCACCTAATGCCCTATTCGGAACGAGGTGTGCGTAAGTTTGACCATCCGGCCCACTTTCATACCTCGAACCCTTGGGTGGGGGATCATTTTGCGGATTTTAATCAAATTGTGACAAGACTCAGCTGCCTAATGACGGAATCCAAAGAGCCGGTAAATGTGGCAATGCTACATCCCATGCGAAGCGCATATTTGCATTACAAACGTAAGGTACCGGGTCATGGAATAGAGGATTTGGAGCAACGATTATCCGAGGCTTGCCGGATGCTCTCATCCCGGGGAATCGCGTATCATTTCCTTGATGAGACACTGTTGGCGCGTCATGGATTTGTGAAAGGAAACTTGATTGGCTGCGGTCAATGTCAGTATCAGTATTTGGTTCTTCCATCCATTCTTACCATGGATACGAAAACAGAAGATCTGATTGGAGCGTTCGTAAGAAATGGCGGTAAGGTCTTGCTGTTGGGCGATGTTCCGCGCTATCTGGAGGGAAATCCCCACAGTTATGTGTATCTGACAAGTAATTGTACCCTGGAAGAGATCCGGGCGGCACAGCCATATCGCGTTGTTTATTTGAGCAACCAATTATATTATACCTATCGTCGATGGGGCGATGTGCCGTTTGTATTTGTGCAGAACGGATCTGCGGATACGGCGTATACCCAGACTTTTATCTTCCCGCTGGAGATCCAATCCTTCTACGCACTGGATCTGAAAACATTACAGGTGACCCGGAAACCGTTGACGGTCACGCTGGAAGCCAACGAGGGAATGCTTCTGTTCCCCTCGGAGGAACCCTGTGATGAGGTGAAAACTAAGGAGGAATACCTTTTCCGATTTGCACAGGCGCCGGTCAGCTTCATGGAGAATGCCATGCCCCTGGACAAGGTGTTTTACTCTTTGGATGGGCAACGGTTTGAAGGCCCGATTTATTGCAATGAACTGTTTCGTAAATTGCTGAAGAAGCGGTACGAAGGAAGGATTATCCTGCGCTATAAGTTCACGGTACAAAACATTCCCACCCGTATGGAACTTGTGACGGAGGATCTTGGAGATGCCAGATTCAATGGGCATCGCCTGATGTTCCATACGCAAGACCGAGATTGCAGGAAGGCGGATATTTCGGCCCTGGTGACATTGGGTGAAAATATCTATGAGACCGCATTCCACTGGTATCAGAATAAGCGGATCTATGAGATCCTGTTTGAAGAGTCGGAGACTTCCGGATTCCGCAATGCCATGACATACGACACGGAACTGGAGCCGGTCTGCCTTTTCGGTGATTTCGGCGTATATAGCACGGAGCCGATGGTGGAGGAAGGTCCGCAATATGTGAGCGGAAGCGAGTTTGCGATCGGCAGGAAACCGGAGATCATTACGGAACCGGTGCTGGATGGAATGCCTTTCTTCCGGGGGAAATTCACGGTCACCCAGGATATCACGCTGGCTGACCCGAACGTTGTCCTTTTGGTGGAAGGCCGATACCAAGTGGCAGAAGTTGTGGTCAATGGGGAGAAAATTGCCCTGCCGGTGAAATATGGGCGGGTGGACATCTCGTCGTTGGCAAGAATTGGGGTCAATCATATTTCGGTAACATACACAGTGGGCAACCGAAACCTGCTCGGGCCGCTTCATTATGCTGGAAACGAAGATGCAGTTGGTGTTTTCTGCTTTGAAACATTCGATTTTAAAAAAGATGAAAAGGGAATATGTCAGTACAAATTGTGCCGCTTCTATAAGAATAGTGCGGCATTAGGGGGAGAAAAGCAATGAAAAACCATAATATTAAGGCGGCGCTGTTTGATCTGGATGGTGTTATCGTCTTCACGGACAAATACCACTATTTGGCATGGAAGCGTCTCGCGGATGAACGCGGCTGGGAATTTGATGAGAATGTCAACAATCGTCTCAGGGGGATTCCCAGATTGGCGTCCCTTGAGGAGATTCTGAAGCATAATCATTTGGAACTGCCCGCAGAGGAAAAGCTGGCTTTGGCGGAGATCAAAAATGGCTACTATATTGAACTGCTGTCACGGATCAATGAAGGGGATATTTATCCGGGAGCGGTGGATTTTATCCGGGCTCTGCGTCAACGCGGTATTCGGATCGCGCTTTGTTCTTCCAGCAAAAATGCCCAGCCGGTTTTGGATCGCTTGGGTCTGGCAGAATTGTTTGATGTCATCGTTACCGGACATGATATCTGCAACGCCAAGCCGGATCCGGAGATCTTCCTGCTGGCGGCAAAAAAACTGAGAATGCCTGCGTTCCATTGCGTTGTTTTTGAGGATGCGAAAGCAGGTATTCAGGGTGCACTTGCTGCTAAAATGCGTACGGTAGGCGTGGGCAATAGGGAGGAGACGGAGGAACTGGCTGCCTGCTTTATTGAGCGCTATGAGGAAATTGATATTGATACATTTTTGGAATCCGGTGCCAAACAGCCAATGCCGGTCGATGAAAATGCGATCATAGAAGTTGGTTTCAATCCGAAGGATATTGGTCATATTGAGAGCCTGTTTGCCCTGGGCAATGGCTACATGGGCCTGCGGGGAACCTATGACGAGACCGATGAGGGCATTAACAACTGTAACGGTATGTACATCAACGGCATCTATGCCGATTACCCCTATGACCACCTTTCCAAGTGCATCGGCTTTGCGAGGGTGGAAGAATTTACGATTAATCTCACCGATTGGCGTATTTTCAATCTGTATATCGACGGTGAAAAAGCATGCTACTCTGCAGGCAACATTCAGAATCATGTCAGAAGACTGGACATGCAAAAGGGCTGCATTGAAAGAACCTTTTTGTTTGAGACGGCAACGGGCAAGCAGGCTAGAGTCCAAAGCATTCGGATCGTCAATATGAACGAAGTACATTCGGCTGAGATCCATTACTGCGTGACTCCCTTGAATTTCGATGGACCGATCGTCATTGAATCCCAGGCTGAGAAGATCACACAAATCATGGGCGGTACGCATTCTGCTGTTGTCACTGAAAAATACAAAAACGGGACATACAGCTATGTGCAAAGAGTCAGCACCACAAAGCAACAGGTAGCTTGTGCGATTACCCACACAGTAGTGGCCCGGGATTATACGGAAGAGATTTCAATAGAAGGAAATGTGTATAGCCATCGCTTTATAGGAACAGTGAAGGCAAACGAGGAATTCTCTGTTTGTAAGTTTGTGGCCTTCTGCTGCACCATGGATGCCGTTCCTGAGGAGGCTATGGAAGACATTGCCTGCGACAGAGCCGTGGCCAATAAGCAGGCGGGCTTTGTAAAAATGGCAGAAGCCCAGAAAGCTTTCTGGGCAGAACACTGGAAGTGCGGCGATGTAATTATCCAGGGTAACGCCGCAGATCAGCAGGCAGTGCGCTATAGCCTGTTCCAGTTGAAGCAGCAGCTTGCCACAGTGAATCAGTGTTCGATTGGCGCAACAGGTCTTACAGGCCCGGGCTACAGCGGAAAAGTTTTTTGGGATACGGAAATGTATCTGATGCCGTACTACAATTTCACGAACCCGGAAAGTCAAAAAGAGTTGATGATGTATCGCTACCGCACTCTTGACCGGGCCAGAGAACGGGCGAAGGAATTTGGAACTGTGGGAGCGATGTACCCTTGGTGCGGTATCTCCGGCGAAGAGACGAGCATTATTTTTGAAGCATCCGTGGCGGAATACCACCTGCAGAGCGATATTGCCTATGCGATCTGGAGATATTACGATTCTACCGGGGATCGGGATTTCTTCTACCAGTATGGTGCGGAGATGGTCTTTGAAACCGCCCGATACATGGCCCATCGGGGATGCTTCGTCGAGGCAAACGACGGTAAATTCTGCATTAATGTGGTCTGCGGACCGGATGAGTATGCCTGCGGTGTGAACAACAATCTGTATACCAATTTGATGGTACAGTTCCACCTGCAGTTTGCTTTGAATGCCGCTAAGGAAATGCAGATTGCTGCGCCGGAAAGATATCAGGAACTGGCCCGAAAATGTGAATTGACCGAAGAGGAATTGGCACTTTGGCAGCGTGCGGCGGAGAACATGTACTACAAGTACAATGAAAAGTATGGCATTTACGAGCAGGATGATTCGTATGTCCGCAATGACCCGGTAGATATGGATCTGATCCCGAAAAATGTGGATATTCGGGGAGATTACCATCCGCTTGATCTGTGGAGAATCCAAGTGTCCAAGCAAGCTGACGTTGTGCTGGCTAACTTTATTCTGGGCAATAAATTTACCTTCGATGAAAAGCTGCGCAATTATGATTATTATGAGCCTCGCTGCAATCATGGATCTTCGCTGTCTTCTGCAATTCATGCTATTATGGCTGCAGAGCTCGGAAAGCCAGAGGCATATGAATTCTTCCGTTGCTCAGCGTACATGGATTTGAGTGATTTTAAGAAAAACACGGATCGGGGCATTCACATTGCCTGCCTGGGCGGTAACTGGATGACGGTGGTCAACGGCTATCTGGGTATGCGTCATTATCCGGAGGGCATTATGTTTTCACCCCATATTCCGCAGGCGTGGACGGGTTACAACTGCAAGATTGTCTATAAAAAGGCCACTGTGGATATTACCGTGGGAAGAGATCAAGCGGAGTTCGTTCTGATCGACGGAGAGCAGATGAAACTGAAGATATACGATCAGGATGTTGTTCTGTCGGCGGAGAATCGAGGGTATAGCTGCGGGTTGATGTAAAACTGAAAGGGATTGCCTGGTTCATATAGCAAGTCCTTTTGCTTTGTACAATGTGCGTTGGCGTTGGTCGTATGGTTGCAACTGAAGCAGATGATTGTGCATTTTCGACAGGATTGTTTTTCATAATTTAGGAGATATATACAAAAATTGCTACACGAGTAAATGTGTGATTGCATTTTGAAAATGGTTGACATATAATGAAAATGCAATTATGAACTGTTAGCAGTGAAAGAATTGGTGGTAGTGTATAAATGAAGGTAACGAGAGCCGACGTAGCAAGGCTGGCAGGCGTTTCCACAGCCACGGTTTCCTATGTTTTGAACGGTTCCCGCAATATGTCTGATAAGACCAGGAAGCTGGTTTTGGATGCTGTCGCACAGTTGAATTACAAACCGGATATGATCGCCCGAAGCATGACCAAGAACGAGACGATGCAGTTGTCACTGATGGTAAACGATATTACCAATCCGTTTTACAGCGAGATCGTCGAAGGCTTTGAATTGGCAGCCATTGAACGGGGCTATTTTGTGAATGTTTGTACCGGTTTTAAGAACATCAACGATTATTTTGATAATTACATTGCAAGACGGATTGATGGCGTATTTGTGGTAGCGATCCCCCATAAGTTTGACTTGAACAAGTTATATGATTTGGTGGACAATGGGATTAAAGTGGTTGTAAGCGGAAATATTGAAGCAGATCTGGATAGAGTCAGCTCCATTGAAAGCGATTATATTCGTGGCATGCGTACGGCCATGGACTATTTACATAGTTTGGGCCATCGGGATATCGCTTACTTAAGCGGCCTGAGCAAAAAACATAGGTTTGATCAGCGGATTCAGGGGTATCTTGCCGCGGTGGAGGAATTGAATTTGCCCTGCGGGGAGGATCTCCTCTTCGACGGGAAAGCTCCTTACTCCACAAGTGTGGAGGATGGATATGCGATGGTGAAGGATCTGCTGGCCTCGGGAAAGAAATTTACCGCTGTGATTTGCCTAAACGACATGATGGCGATGGGTGCCATTGCCGCATTGGAAGATGCCGGCCTGCGTGTTCCGGAAGATGTTTCGGTCATGGGCTTTGATGACATTATGTTTGCCCGTACTTGGCGTCCTGCCATCACCACGATGGCTGTTTCGAAACAGGAATTTGGAATAAAGGCGTTTGGGCTGTTGTATACCAATATTAAGCAGGGAACAACAGGCTGCTACATCAATCAGTTGGAACTGAAGGAACGCGAATCAACAGGAAAAGTGAATAGATAAATACTCAATTAGTTCTACGGATAGGCGTAGGACTAATTGTGCCCGTTTGATTTACCCGTGTAGCAAGAAAAAACACAGCGAAAAACTGGATTTGCGCATACTTTTTTGCGCCAATCGGGAAGGAGGAGCTGTAAACGATACACATAAAAATAAGCATTGAAAAATAAATGAAAAAGGAGATCAAAATGATGACGAAAGCAAGTAATCTATTCAAACGAGCAATGGCTATTGTATGCGCCATGGCAATGATTGTCGGTTTGTGCGCGGTCATGGGCACAACAGCGCATGCAGAAAATTCGGGCATGACCGTCACCACTCCCCAGTGGACACCCAACGATGACCTAAGTGTCTTGGTGGACGGTATTCAAAGCCCGGATCCGAATGCTGCGGATTCTGTGTTGATTGCGTATGGCGAGGAAGGTCTGGTACAGATTAATGTGGATATGGGTGACCTGACCACTATCAATCAGATCAACCTGTTCCATAACTGGCAGGATGAGGGATACCGGCCCACAGATATTGCAATTGATGTGCAGTATGAGAATGGCTACTGGGAGCGTGTCGCAGAAAAGCACAATATTAGTTGGACCAATAGCTGGGACACCCATGTCTTTGTCTTTAAGACTGTGGAGGTCAAGGCTGTGCGCATTACCACCAACAATGCCCGCAACGGCGAAGGCGGCTACCGTCTGAATGAGATTGAGTTCTGTAACTATGCAGAAAATGCGTCCGAAGACACTTGGACCGGTATTGAAGAGCCCGATGATGAGGCTTATGCAATCCCTGTAACGGAGCCTGCAGTTCCCTCCGAACCTGCAGCACCCACGGTGACTGTCACCACTCCTCAGTGGACTCCCGATGGCACCAATATGAATTGCCTGGTGGATGGCATCCAGAGCCCTGATCCCACTGCCGCAGAATCTGCGCTGATTGCCAACGGCGAAGGCAACCTGGTGCAGATCGATGTAGCGTTCAGCGAACTGACGACCATCAACCAAATCAACCTGTTCCATAACTGGCAGGATGAGAGCCACCGTCCCAGCGATCTTGCAATTGATGTTCAGTATGAGAACGGTCTGTGGGAGCGTGTTGCAGAAAAGCACAATATTGGTTGGACCAATAGCTGGGATACCCTTATCTTTGTGTTCAAGACTGTTGATGTTCAGGCAGTCCGCATCATCGCTAACAACACCCGTTGCGGTGCAGGTGGCTACCGTCTGAATGAGATCGAGTTCTGTAACTATGCAGAAAACGCGTCCGAAGACACTTGGACCGGTATTGAAGAGCCGGATGACGAGGCTTATGCAATCCCTGTAACGGAGCCTGCAGTTCCCTCCGAACCTGCAGCACCCACGGTGACTGTCACCACTCCTCAGTGGACTCCCGATGATCTGAGCTGCCTGGTGGACGGCAATTCTGACCCCAACAACGCACCTTCTGGTCTGATCGCATATGGCGAGGCAGGCTTGGTGCAGGTCGATGTTGCATTCAGCGAACTGAAGACCATTAACCAGATCAACCTGTTCCACAATTTCCAGGATGAGACTTTCCGCCCCTCTGACCTTGCCATTGATGTGCAGTATGAGAACGGTCTGTGGGAGCGTGTTGCAGAAAAGCACAACATTACCGAGCTGTGGCCCACCGGCGGTCAGCTTCATGTGAGTCTGGTGTTCAAGACTGTTGAAGTCCAGGCTGTTCGCATCACCACCAACAATGCCCGTAATGGTGAAGGTGGCTACCGTCTGAATGAGATCGAGTTCTGTAACTATGCAGAAAACGCGTCCGAAGACACTTGGACCGGTATTGAAGAGCCCGATGATGAGGCTTATGCAATCCCTGTAACGGAGCCTGCAGTTCCCAGCGAGCCCACCGATCCCGAGCCCACTGAGCCCGACAACCTGCTGCTGGATGCAACTGTAACTACCCCCAACTGGTATCCCGAGAGCAATCCTCCCAGCAACCTGAACGATGGTGAGGCTAGCCCGGATCCCAGTGTCGCAGGTTCTACTCTGTGCGTATTTGATGACAATAAGCTGTGTTACTTCGACTTCACTCTGCCCGAGGCGAAGGATATCAATCAGGTGAAGGTTTGCTTCAACTGGCAGGATACTGACTACCGCGCAAAGGATATCGCCATTGATGTACAACTTGAAGACGGCACTTGGGTACGCGTGGCAGAGATGCATGATGTGCAGATCTATCCCGATGTGGAAGATTTTGATCTGCTGTTTACCTTTGAAGCTGTGAAGGCGAAGGTCGTTCGTGTTACCGGCAACGGTGCCCGTGACGAAGCCCCCGGCTGGCGCCTGGTAGAAGTCGAGGGTTATATGAACCCCGATGTTACCGAGGCTGACTACACTGGTACTGAAAAGGATGCCAACGGCGCATATAACATTCCTGAACTGACTCCCGACGAAGGCGGCAACGAAGGCGACGAGGGTGGTTCTGACGATGAGGTCGTATTGGACAACCTGCTGCTGGGTGCAACCGTAACTACCCCCAACTGGTATCCCGAGAGCAATCCTCCCAGCAACCTGAACGATGGTGAGGCTAGCCCGGATCCTGCTGTTGGCACCACAACTCTGACTACTTTTAATGACAACAACTTGTGCTGGTTTGACTTCACTTTGTCCGAGGCAAAGGATATCAACCAGGTGAAGGTTTGCTTCAACTGGCAGGATGTTGAATATCGTGCAAAGGACATCGCAATTGATGTACAACTTGAAGACGGCACTTGGGTACGCGTGGCAGAGATGCATGATGTGCAGATCTATCCTGATGTGGAAGATTTTGATCTGCTGTTTACCTTTGAAACTGTGAAGGCGAAGGTCGTTCGTGTTACCGGCAATGGTGCCCGTGACGAAGCCCCCGGCTGGCGCCTGGTAGAAGTCGAGGGTTATATGAACCCCGATGTTACCGAGGCTGACTACACTGGCACGGATAAGGATACCAATGATGCATACAACATTCCCCTTTACAGCAACGATGCAGAACCTGAGGATCCTACCGAGCCCGAGAACCCCACTGAGCCTGAACCCCCCGTCATTCCCGATACAGGCGACAACAGCATGATCAGTCTATGCTGCGCGATCCTTGCATTGGGTGCTGTGGGTATCGTTGCGGATCTCGGTCTGCGCAAAAAAGAAAAACGTTAATGAAGTAATTTAGGACATGGATGTGCGACTACGATCATAGTTGTAGTCGCACATCTTGAATACCAGATGAGACGGAGAGTATCTATGAAAAGATTATTAGTTCTGTTATTATCCGTTACCATGCTGCTGTGCCTCTTTGTCGGACCCGCGCAGGCATATACTGTGGAATCCGATTGGCAGAAGGGTATGGGCTTTGAGGATATACAGGTATCTGAAAATGGCGTAACGCTGGAAACCTCTGCAGGCCTGACGGTATGGACATACACAAAAACCTATGTCGATATTACGGATTTTTCCGTGACCTTTACCATCGATCAGGAGGAGTGGTCTTCTGGCGGCGGTTTTTATCAGACCATTATTCTGGGCAATAATAAGCTGTTCGGCGGTTCTACCGGACCGTTCTTCCTGATGATGGCGTTGGATGAGTTCACCCTGCGTTTCGAAGGACAGATCGTCAACACCGGCATGAAGCTGGATCCACCGACCGTGAATTTCCATGTGGATACCACCAAGCCGCTGACCATGCGATGCAAACTGATTGATGACACCACTTACCGTGTCACCTTCGACGGTGATGACAAAACAGTATATGAGTTCCAGATCCCGGTGAACTTTCCTTTCCACACGGATATGAAGGGAAATGGCTATTTCAATTTCGGCGTGGAATCCAGCACGGATGTGTCCTGTTCCATGACTGTTACCAAGATCAATGATATTGATCTGACGGGCAAGGCGCCTGCTGGCAGTTCCGGCAGCAATACTGACAAAGATGAAGACGATGATGAAGAAGGGGACAAAATCGTTCTCACCCCTCAGGGAAACAGCGGCAAGCCGGGCAACAAAGTGCCTACAGCAGCACTGGGTTCCTCCACATTGATCGTGCTGATCGTATGCATAACCGTTTTGGTGCTTATGAACATGGGACTAATCGCATTTTTACTCTTGTATGTAAACAAGCATATCAAGAAGAAATAATTCGTTTGGTTGTGGAGATGGCGTATGAGTTTGGATAATCAGACATATACAACAAATGGAAATGGATATGCAACCGACATTGGCACATGGTTTATGACCTATAACAATGAACAAATGTGGAAGGATAATTTCGGCAGCGGAAATCCTATTTTTTACCGGGCGCTGGTATCGGAAAATCCAGATATATTTGGGATCTTGGACAGCTCCAATGTTGAAATGATCGACTTCCAGATTCGGAAAATGGCAGAGATCGGGATCGATTTTATTCTATACGATATTACCAACGGCGGTTTGCGCCCGGAGATCGTATATGGCAGGGGCAATGAGTGGATCGTAAATAATGCGATCCTGACCTGTAAGCGCATTGCAAAATGGAATCGGGAAAATGCCCATAAGATCAAGTATGCCATTGCAGTGGGGATGTACAAGGCCATTCTGGGAGAAGAATTTGACGAGCAGGGCAATTGCATTCATGCGGACTGGACCATTGGTCAATGCACCGAAATGCAGGCAGAAGCTGTTTGGAAAATGTTTGTTGAGAATCCGGAGTTTGGTGGAGATCATTACTACCACCTAAACGGAAAGCCGCTCCTGATTATCCATGACTGGGGCGAAAATGTACTGACTGTTCCCCATGGATGGAATGCCTATCAGGGAGACAGAACATATGGCGATCGTTTTACCGTGCGCAATGGCCAAAACGGCGAACCGGGAACCTATGGATGGCAAACATCGGATGGAGGAACGCAAGTTCATCCGGAGGTCGAAGTGGTGTGCCCGGGATGGAGCACCGCCAGCGGAGATTCCAGAATCCCGAGAGAGAATGGAGAATACTACCGCAGAAATTGGCAAGTGATATTGGATAACCCTCCTCCCAGGATCGTCATGATCATCGCGCTGAATGACTATAACGAAAGTCTGGCCATTTTTCCGACGGATACCAGCAGATGCAACGATCGAAATGAGGAACAGTGGCGCAATACGAAAGGCGAGTTAGACGCCTACATGTATTGGAATATAACGAAAGAGTGCATCAATAAGCTGCGCAATCAATAATAAGCTGAGGAAACTGAAATGAATAAAATGTGTAAAAAAACAATTGTATTGTTATTTGCTTTTATTCTTGCGCTTTCGTTGATATCTTGCGAAAAAGAAATACCGGATTATGCGGCAACAAATGAGCTGATTACCAACGGCAATGGTGGAAAAACCGATGTAGGCACATGGTATATGACCTATAACAATTCTACCATGTGGAGTAATAACTTTGGCAGCGGCAATCCGATCGAGTATAAGGCATTGATATCGCGGAACCCGGATAAATATGGAATTCCCAATAGCGGTGATGTGGATGAGATAGACATGCACCTGGAGATGTTGGCTGAGGCGAAGATCGACTTTGTTGTTTTTGACATCACAAATGGTGGTTTGACCAGCGCCTTGGTCTACGGAACCGGCAATGAATGGATCGTTGACAATGCAAAACTAACCTGCGAAAGAATCGCCTTGTGGAATGAGAAAAATGAATGGCAGATCAAATATGCTCTGGCGATCGGAACCTATGGAGCCATTCGTGAAGGTAAGCCCTATGGCTATGTAGCAGAAGTCCAGGCAGAAGCCGTTTATAAGGATTTCTATGAGAATGAAGTATACGGCGGAGATCACTATTATCAGGTGGACGGCAAGCCGCTTTTGATCCTGTTTGACTGGGATACCAATGCAGTCGAAGAATGGAACTATTATGCGGGTGATCGCACCTATGGCGACCGGTTCACAATTCGTGCTGCCCAGTGCGGCGAATTGGGAACCTATGGCTGGCAGACAAACTACGGCACGGTCATTCATGATGAAGTAGAGTTGGTATCTCCCGGATTTGCAAATAATCACGGTTCCTTTATTGCCCGTGAGGATGGAGCGTATTACCGGAGAAACTGGGAGAAGTTGCTCAGCAACAAACTTCCGCGGATCGTTATGGTAATGGCATTCAACGACTTCAATGAGCATCTTGCGGTGATGCCTGCGGATTCCAGCGGATGCAATGATGTTTGGGAAGAAAAATGGGAAGATGAAAATGGTAACATTGACAACTATATGTATTGGAACATGACCGTAAACGGTATTCGCCAGATTCGCATTATGAATGGTGAAATGCAGGGCGAATTTACCGGATTGGTCATTGACAATACAGACGATGCGGACGCATTACAGCTCGATATCGATCTTCTGGTTTGCCTGTTTGCCATTGGATTAACAACAGGTATGCTGTGCGCCGCCGTGATCTGCGTTATTGCGGTCGTCAAGCACATTGCACGGACGCAGCAAAACGAAATCCCTTAATGCGTGCATACACTAAAGGAGTAATAGTATGAAAAAGATGTTTAAAGCAGTGGCAATTCTTTTGCCCGTAATCATGATCATTGCCATGTTTTCGGCATGTCATAAGCCTTCTGATGAAAAGACTTATGACGAATACGGCAATGTGGTTGTGCGTATTGCAGTCGCGCAAAACGGCGTGGACAAAATGGTCACTGAGCTGATCAGGGGTTTCCAGGCGCAGGGCAACAATGTAACCTTTGAAATTGAACAGATCGTGGGCGACTATACCACCAAGTTGATCACTCAGGTCGCAGCAGGCACTGCCCCTGACATTATTTGGGTCAGTGATGAACAGACCCGTCTTCTGGCTGAGAAAGGCGTGCTGGTCAACCTGAAGGATCACTACGCTGCCAACAACTTCGATGAGTCTGACCTTTACGAATCCATGCTGTACTGCGGTGCCCACGAGGGTGGCCAGTACATGATGCCCCGTGACTATAATCACATTGTTACCTATTACAATAAGGCTTTGTTTAAGGAAGCCGGCGTGGAAGAACCGAAGGACGGCTGGACCTGGGACGAATTCCTGGAGACTGCATATAAGCTGACCCAGAAGTCCGGCGATGTCTACACCAGAAGAGCCTGTGAGGCATATTTGACCTGGGGTGCAACGGCTCCTATCATCATGATGGGCTTGGGTGCCACCTTTACGGAGAATTTCCCCACGGCTGAGGTTGCCAATTTTAATTCCCCGGAAACTATTGCGGCGCTGACTGAGATCAAGAAGCTGGTCGATGACGGTATTTTTGTGAATGACTACATGAATGATATTGGTGACTTCACCTCTGGCAAGGTTGCAATGTGTTTCCAAACCCGTTCCGTGTTGACTGGTTATACCGACATCCTTGGCGTAGACAACGTGGGTGTTGTCACGTTCCCCGTGTTGCCGGAGCAGCACATTGTTGGCTGCGGCACCAGCGGCCTGAGCGTTATCAGCAGCAGCAAGTGTAAAGAAGAAGCAGTCAAATTTGTTTTGTATTCTGCAAGCCAGGAAGGCCAGAAGCTGTTTAGTACCACCGGCGACTGTGTCCCCGTCCTGAAGAGCCTTGCAAATGACGATACATGGAGAAACTCTGTTCCCGGTATTCCCGCAGAACCGTTCATCGATTCTCCGGAGTGTGATATGCTGCAACCGGCGCTTTTGATCCCCGATTATACAACGAGCATCCGATTTAACGATTGCTGGATCAATGCTTTGTCTGGTTTACTAACGAATATTATGGATTCGGAAGAAGCTGCGCAGTTCGGACAGGAACAGCTTGAGCTTGCAATTGAACGCAAGTAAGTATTTGTTTTGATATTCGTATCCACCGCTATGAAGATAGCGGTGGATACGAGAAAAGACAGGAGGCAAAGCCGTGAAGAAAAATGAGCCAGTAATGAGCAAATCGCGTAAAATGCGCAGGCTCAAAGAAAATGCTACGGGTTGGTTCTTTATCTCACCTGTTGTCATCGGTGTTTTGGTGTTTACCGCATACCCGATGATCATGTCCTTTGTGTATAGTCTGTGTAATTATGACAGCATTACACCAATGGAATTTATTGGATTCCAGAATTATATTGACATGTTCCAGGACGAACTGGTCTGGTATTCCCTGAGACTAACTTTTCGATTCGCACTCATCTCTGTTGTTGTTAATATGATTTTGTCTATTGGATTCGCTTTGTTGATGAATTTCAATATCAAAGGAATCACGGTCTTCCGGATCCTGGCCATCTTGCCGTGCCTGATGCCCGGTGCGGCTTCTGCCATCGTCTGGAAAGATATGATGAGCCCCACAGCAAACGGACGCTTTAACCAACTTCTGACAGCCCTGGGGTTTGAACCCTTCCCATTCCTGATCGACCCGGACACAGCACTATTTTCAATGTTCTTCATGGGACTTTGGGGCCTTGGCGGCGGTATGCTGATGTGGCTGGCAAGTTTGCGGGGAATTTCTCCTACTTTGTATGAAGCAGCTAGGTTAGACGGTGCAAGTAAGTGGCAGCAGTTGATCAAGATCACATTGCCTATGCTTACGCCCATGATTTTCTATCAGCTGATCACCAGTGTGATTGGCTCTATGCAGGCGTTTGGTTCCTCTATGCTGATGACGGGCGGCGGTCCGTTGAATTCAACCTATTTCTTTGGCCTTCTGATCTATAACACGGGATTGAAAGAAATGAATATGGGCTATTCCTGCGCAATGGCATGGTTCTTGTTTGCGATTATAGTGGTTCTTACCCTGTTTATTTTCAAGAGAAGTAAGTGGGTATACTACGGAGAGGAGCAGTAAGCGTGAGAGAAACGAAAACTTATAAGGTCGTTGGATATGTGGTCCTTGTAATCGTGACCTTGATCTTGGTCTATCCCGTCTTCAACATGGTCATGCTGGCCTTTATGCCCAATGACGAGATTAACTCGATACCGCTGCCGTTTTTTCCGTCCAGGTTCACATGGGATAATTTCAAACACATTATTTCTGCGTTTGGTTATTATGAGGAAGATGGTGTTACCCATTCTTATGTGGGTCAGTTTTTCTCTAATACGCTCTATGTGATTGTACTGAATGCAGTGGGCATGACCATCAGCTCCACCATGTGCGCATATGGCTTCAGTAAGCTGAAATTTGCTGGACGCGACTTGACATTTGGCATTTTGATGGCAACGATCATGCTGCCCAGTGCCGTTACCATGATTCCTTTGTTTACCCTTTTCCGCGATTTTGGCTGGCTGGATACACTGCATCCCATTACGATCCCCAATTTCTTTGGCGGCGGTGTGATGACGATTTTCCTGCTGCGCCAGTATATGAAAACCTTGCCGGATACACTGATGGAAGCGGCAAGAATCGATGGCGCAAGTGCTTTCCGCGTGTACTGGAATATTGTTTTGCCCAATTGTAAGCCTATTATTTTCTATAATTTCCTGGGTGTGATCAGTTCTGCCTGGAGCGATTGGTTTACTCCGTATCTGTACATCAATTCAAAAGAAAAGTGGACGGTTCCCCTGGCAGTTGCCAATATGGCGCAGTCTGCGAAGAGTTATGAGGTGGGCAGCCTGGGCGCCAAGGGTGTGCAGATTGCGACCGGTCTGGTTTTGTGCATTGTTCCGTTGATTACATATATCTTGGGTCAGAAGCATTACGTTGATAATGTGACGCTTACCGGCGTGAAGGGCTAAATGATGAGTTGTAAGAGATGCTGGCTCGTTCTGGCAATATGTATTATTGCATTATGCTTGATAGCTGCAATTTTCTTTTGGGTAAGTAGGAGTAATTGCGAAAAAGTGGTATATGGCAATATGGAAAAAATAAATTATATACCGACAATCAAAGCAAGTCCTGCGGACGGGGAAACGGTTAATCTTCTGTCGGGTGGGATCTATGCAGTTGCTTCTGCTTATGAAAAAGGCATCGCTGAACAGTATTGTACACGAGAAGATTCTTATGCGCCGGAATCGGTCGAGGTGACCTGGACCTGCGAGGAAGGCGCAACCGGGTATACATTCATAGTGTCTCAAAGCGAGGATCTGAAAGACGCAACAAGTGTGGAGCTACAGGATACTTCTGTTGTTTTGGCAGACTTGCTGGCGGGTACGACGTATTATTATCAAATCCAGGCACAGTACACGGATAGAGTGGTCCATTCCAAGGTGTTCCATTTTGTGACAGCCCAGCTTCCCCGCACGATTTCTGTCCCGCGTGTATCCAATACCCGGGACATCGGTGGTTACATCACAGAAGACGGAAAATATAGAGTCCGCCAGGGTATGGTGTACCGGGGAGGAACGCTGGATTATGCATCGAAAGAGTCCCGGCAAAAAATGCTGAATGTATATCATATTCGCACAGATTTGGATCTTCGTAAGAAACTGTCGGTATCTCCATTGGGAGAAGATGTAAATTTCATTAGTGTGGATTGCCCATATTACAGCAACCATGGCAAAGGAATCGATGCGCCCATGTATCGCGCCGCTTTGGCAACGGCCATCAGAAGTTTTGCGGATCCGGACAACTATCCGATTTATGTCCATTGTGAGATCGGAAGAGACAGAACCGGAACAATCGTGTTTTTGATCAATTCTCTATTGGGTGTGAGCAAGCAGGATTTGCTGCTTGATTATGAGCTTTCCTTCATGTCCGAGGCAGGTTGCCGCGATGGACAGACACCGGCTACAATGATGGATGCCTATATCACGGAAATGATCGACTACATCAACTATTACGATTTTAGTTTCAACGACGAGGGCAAGGATACAAAAACATTTGCCGAGAAAACAGAATCCTTTTTACTGGATATCGGTATCACAGAAGAGGAGATTCAAGCAATCAGAACGATCCTGTTAGAAGAAGTGAAGTAATATTCACATGAAAGGAACAGTACAATGAGGAAAATAATAAGTTTTGTGCTGATGGCATTTTTGGTGTTGGGCATTTGCTCTGTGTCAAGCATACAGGCACAGGCAGATGAAGTTGCATTGGAAAACCTGTTTCTTGATGCGACGGCAACGGTGTCCACCTGGTATCCGGACACCAATCCTCCTTCTTATCTCAACGATGGAGAAGCCAGTCCTGATCCCAGTGTCGCAGGTACGCTTTTGTGTACATTTGGTGATAAAAACCTGTGCCATCTGGAGTTTAACCTGCCGAAAGCCAAGGAAATCAATCAGGTAAAAGTGTGCTTTAACTGGCAGGATGTCAACTATCGCGCAAAGGATATTGCCATTGATGTCCAGTTGGAAAACGGCACTTGGGTGCGTGTAGCAGAGATGCATAATCCTGGGATGTACCCCGATGTGGAAGACTTTGACCTGCTGTTCACCTTTGAAACGGTAAAGGCAAAAGTTGTGCGCGTTACCGGCAATGGCACCCGTGGCGACGCGCCCGGCTGGCGTGTGGTAGAAGTCGAAGGATACATGAATCCCGATGTTACGACGGCAGACTACACCGGAACCCAAAAGGATGCCAATGATGCATACAATATTCCGGAAGTAACATCCGGCGGCTCCAGCAGCGGCGGGAATCAGGGCAATCCTGATCCTGAGGTCGCGTTGGATAATTTGTTGATTGGCGCAACGGTAACTACTCCCAACTGGTATCCCGATACCAACCCTCCCTCTAACCTCAATGATGGAGAAGCCAGCCCCAATCCGGCTGAAGCAGGCACGGTGTTGTGTGTATTTGATGACAACAAATTGTGCTATTTTGAGTTTAAGCTTGCCAAGGCGAAGGATATCAATCAGGTAAAGGTCTGCTTTAACTGGGAGGATGTCACCTATCGTGCAAAAGATATCGCCATCGATGTCCAGTTGGAAAACGGGGAATGGGTGCGCGTTGCAGAAATGCACGATATAAAGATTTACCCGGATGTGGAAGACTTTGATCTGCTGTTTACTTTTGCAACGGTAAAGGCAAAAGTCGTTCGCGTTACCGGTAACGGCGCCCGTGGCGATGCTCCCGGTTGGCGTGTGGTTGAAGTGGAAGGCTATATGAATCCCGACGTTACCAAGGCGGATCACACCGGTACCAAAAAGGATTCCAATGATGCGTACAATATTCCTGAGATGACCTCCGGCAATTCCGGAAACGAAGGCAACCAGGGCAACCAGGGGGATCCCGATGTGGATCCTGTGCAGGACAATCTGTTCCTGGGCGCAACGGTAACCACCCCCAACTGGTACCCCGATACCAATCCTCCTACCAATTTGAATGATGGAGAATTTAGTCCGGATCCTGCTGTTGCTGGCACGACTCTGTGTGAATTTGATGGCAACAAGCTGTGCTGGTTCGACTTCGCATTCGCTGAAGCGGTGGATATCAACCAGGTGAAGATTTACCTCAACTGGGAGGACCCGGATTATCGTGCAAAGGATATCGCCATCGATGTTCAGATGGAAGACGGTACCTGGGTACGCGTGGCAGAGATGCATAACGTGGCGCTGTATCCTGATGTGGAAGATTTTGACCTGCTGTTTACCTTCGCGACTGTGAAGGCAAAGGTCGTGCGCGTTACCGGCAGTGGTGTACGTAATAGCGCCCCCGGCTGGCGTTTGGGCGAGGTGGAGGGTTTCCTGAATCCTGATGTAACCGAGGCCGACTACACCGGCACCGAGAAGGACGCCAATGATGCCTATAATATTCCGGAACTGACCGCAGATGATCCCGAGCCCACCGATCCCGAGCCCACTAATCCCGAGGAAACGGAGCCTGAAGAAACCAAACCGGTCCCCACCGAACCGGAAGAAACAGACCCCGAAGAAACCAAGCCTGTGGACAAGGATGAGGATCAGGAGGAAAACGATACGATTGCGGTGATCCTCACCATGGCAGTCTCGCTGGTGGTGATCGCGGTGGTAGCTGTGATACTGGTAATCTATGTCCGCAAGAAGATGAAATAATAAGCGAATAAGGAATGCCCCGGAAGCATATCTGGACACTATGCGAAGTGGCTGAAGGGGCTTCCTTTCAAACTCATATTCCGGCGTTTTTTGCATGGGTGTCAAGGATTGTGAAACCTTGCCAGCCATGTGGAAAGTGCCATCAAAGAATGCATTGGCAGTGCCAATGCAGCTTTCGTGCATTTACAGGGAAGTAAAGATGTGGTATCGTATTGGTAAAATAGTTCCAAAAAAATGGTCACCATGGAGGGAAAACGCATGCTGGACATAAAAAAGGGAATGCAATTTCCGGTTTTGGGCGCAGCTTATTATCCGGAGGATTGGGATGAAGCGGAACAGGATCGGGACATCGCTTCCATGCAAAAGGCTGGCCTGGGATGTGTTCGGATCGGCGAGTTTTCCTGGCACAAAATGGAGCCCAGCGATGGCGCATTTGACTTTGCGTGGCTGCATCGTGTAGTTGACAAGTTGGAAGCGGCCGGTATTGGTGTCATCCTAGGGACACCTTCCGCAACACCGCCCATTTGGCTGGAGGAAAAGGATCCGACCATGATGGTGCAAAATGGGGATGGCCTTCGGGAGATCCACGGCGGACGCAGACACGCCTGCTCCAACAATGAGACTTACCGCTTTTATGCGGCTCGAATTGCAGAGAAACTGGCCCGAGAGTTTGGCACGCATACCAATCTCGTGGGCTGGCAGATTGATAATGAATTATACATTCAAGGTGGCGGATGCTTCTGCGAAAACTGTCGCAGGGGATACCATGTCCATCTGGAGGAGAAATACAAAACCATTAACGAACTGAATCACCGCTGGAATTTAAATCTGTTCAGCCAGTGGTATGATCGGTTTGACCAGGTATCCATGCCGCAACGTTCCTGGCAGAATCCTCACCTTTTCTTCGAGTGGAGAACTTTCCAGGCTAACAGCCAAATCGCATTTGCCAGGATGCAGGCGGATCTTATTCGCAAATACAGTAAGGCGCCCATTGGCACGAATTTGATGCCGGTATTTGGCATTGATTATGAGAAAATCGCGGAATTCACGGATGTGATGCAGTACGACCACTACCATGACGAGACGGAGCAATGGCAGGCGGCCATGTGGTTTGATTATATGCGTACGCTGAAGGAACGCCCGTTCTGGAACAGTGAAACATCTGTTAGCTGGGGTGGCAATACAGAAACACCTAAGAATTTGCGTCCGGCGGGTTTTTGCCGGGTGAACTCCTGGCTTCCGGTGGCATTAGGCGGTGAGGCGAATTTTTACTGGTTGTGGAGGCAACATTGGGCAGGACACGAATTGATGCATGGCTCCGTTCTGTATGCCTCCGGCAGACCCACCCAAGCCTTTGGGGAAGTCCAGGAAGTATCCCAAGGCTTTGCCAAAAGCAGAGACTTTTTGACCAACACCAAGGTGAAGACGGATGTTGCCATGATGCTGTCTGCTCATAATGCCAACCTGATGGCATTCCAGCGGTTGGTGTATGAGGATGTTCAATATGCCGCAGAAGAAAATGCGGCGTATGATCTCAGAACCATTCGCTTTTACAAACACATTGTCGAGTACGGAATTCGCCCGGATGTGATCGGCGTAAACAAGGCGTTGGATGCCTATAAATTGCTGTTCACACCCTTTATGCTCACGCTGGAACTGGGCGATCTAACGCAGCGTATCCGGGAATGGGTAGAGCAGGGAGGCACTTGGGTGGTTGGCCCCATGACAGATCTGCGTAACGACATTGGTGCCCATTATGTGGATCGCGAGACGGGTATGTTGGAGGAATTTACCGGCGCAACATTGGCCTACCAGGTGCCGGATGCGGAGCATCGCATTGGTTGCCAATGGGCGGACGGAGATGCCTTCATGGCGAATCTGTGGCTGCAGTTGTTTGATGCGCCGGCTGGCGCTGAGGTGCTGGTCAAAACGACAGGAGATTATTTCCCTGCATTGGGCGATAAAGCCCTGGTGTTTGAAAAGAAGATCGGACGAGGAAAGGTGATTGTGCTTGGAACAATCCCGTCAGAAGAAGATATGCATCGGCTTCTCGATGTCGTCATCCGCGAAAGTAACGCACAGAAGTTTGATGTCACTGGAAAGTTGATGGTGGCCAAGCGGGAAGGTGCAGGTCAAGAAGGGTATAGCGTTGTGAACCATACCGACATACCTGCTACCTTGCGACTGGAAGGCATATATAGGGACCTCTTGTCTAACGAGCTTTGCAGCGGGCGGATCCCAATGGCTGCTTATCAGGTGCGGATGCTAAAAAAGGAGCAATCATGAAACCAATCAAAGTGATATTTGATTACCGGGTTCCCTGGGAGGGGACACTTCCCCCACGGGCTACCGTAGTTGCTGCAAAGCATCCCGGAGTCTATTACAGGAATAAAGAAGAATCAGAATGCATTCAGCTTTTGAGCGGGGATTTCCGGTTTGCTTATCGTACATCTGACTGTCTCGATGATTTCTATCTGGAAGACTATTCGGATAAGGATTGGGATATCCTGCCGGTGCCCTCCATGTGGCAATACCATGGGTATGGAAAGCCTGCTTATCCCAATGTAGAGTATCCGATTCCCTTTAATCCGCCCTTCGTATGCTGCGAGAACCCTGTTGGGTATTACCGCAAAGCGTTCAATGCGCGCAAGAGTAAACGGACGATACTGCATTTTGCCGGTGTAGACAATGCCTACGAAGTTTATTTGAACGGAACTTATGTTGGATTTGCAAAAGGGAGCCGTCTGCCTGCAGAATATGATGTTTCTGCTTTGCTTCGGGATGGAGAGAACCTTCTTTGCGTGAAGGTGTTTACCTATAGCGATGCTACTTATCTGGAAAACCAGGATATGCTGCTGGCCAATGGTATTTTCCGCGATGTGATGCTGTTTCATCTGGATGAGGTTAGCGTATGGGATTATTATCTGCGCACCAAAGGTGATGAAATCCACTTGGATGTTACCCTGGAAGGGGAGAATCTGGTTGATCATACCTTATGTGTTGAGGTGGCGGGTCAGCAGCGCACGCTGCCTGCTGAAAAGCAGATGCAATTTGTATTCCGGATTCAAGATCCCCGGCGCTGGAACGCAGAGACGCCCCATCTATACGATGTGGTAATGACGCTGAAAAAGGGGCAACAGTGCCTGGAAGTCCATTCCAAGAAGATCGGATTTATGGAGAGCCGGATTGAAGGCAACCGGCTTCTGGTGAACGGCATGCCGATCACTTTGAAAGGCATCAACCGCCATGAACATGATCCGAAGAATGGTAGAGCCATTACTGTTGACCGGATCGAAAATGAGTTACTGTTGATCAAAAGCCATAATATGAACGCCGTTCGTTGTTCCCACTATCCCAATCATCCGGCTTTTTACGAGATCGCTTCGGAGCTGGGACTCTATGTGATGGATGAAGGCGATCTGGAGACTCATGGCTGCGACGTGACCGGAGATCAGGGGTATCTGTCCAAACAGGAAGATTGGCTTCCGGCATATATGAACCGCACGGTTCGCATGGCGGAACGGGACAAGAATGAAAGCTGCATTATCTGCTGGAGCGTGGGCAATGAGCACGGCCAGGGAGAAAATGTGGATCTGTGCGCCAAGTACCTACGAAGCGTATATGGGAATAAACCGGTTTGGGTGGGTATGGATGATCCCAAGCACCCTCGTTCTAATGATTTTCGAGAGGAAGCCTACTTTAGGCTGGACTCGTTAAAGAGCTATGATGAGAATGGCGCACCGGTCATTTTGCTGGAATACGGACATGCCATGGGTAATAGTCCCGGACTCATGGAAGATAGTTGGAACTATATTTATGAGCATCGCCATATTGCAGGTGGTTATGTTTGGGAATTTAAAAATCACGGCTTCTATCAGGAAGATGAGGAAGGGTGCCCCTATTATCAGTACGGCGGTGATTTTGGCGATGTGAATCACTGGTCCAATTTCTCCATGGATGGGTATTGCTTGTCCGATGGCACACCGAAGCCATCTCTCAGAGATTGCAAAAACGTGTTGGCCCCTACCCACATTACGGTGGAGGATGGGCAGATTTATGTTAGAAATACCAATGACTTCAGAAGTCTGGAGTACACTACATGCCGGTGGGAACTCTGCGAGGATTATCATGTGATTTCTTCCGGTAGCTTTCCAATGCCAGCGATTGCGCCCTATGAGAAAGCACCCCTGGAACTGGATACCACACTGCAGGAAGAAAAACGGGGCGCGATCTATCGGCTGAACATGCGATTCTTTGATGAAGAACAGCGGGAATTGGCCTTTAAGCAGGTGACCCTGAAAGAGCCTGCCCAGCGGCAAGCTTATCAAAAGCAGGTATTCCGACCTCAGGTGGAGGAAAACGGCCGACAGATCACCATCCGGGGTGAGGATTTTGTAGTTTGCTGGGAAGACGGCCTTCTGTGTGGCTACATTTATCAGGGCAACACATTACTGGATGCGCCGATGCAGCCGGTATTGCACCGCGCACCCACAGACAACGACGGCATCACCAACTGGAGTCCCCGTTGGATTGCTCGCTGGAACGAGAAATTGATTCCGCACTTCCGATATCACCAGATGGAATCGCAGGTGGAAATCCGGGAAACGGAAACCGAGGTAACCAGCAAAGGTGTTTTTGCCCCCATCGGAAAGTATATCGGTTTTGATATGACAATCTGTTACCGGGTGCAGAAGGATGGTATGATCCTCACAGAGATAAAGGGGGATCCTTACGGCGATTTCTGCGAGACACTTCCGCGGATCGGTGTTTGCTTCCCTATGCGCAAGGACTATGATCAGGTCCTGTGGTACGGCAGGGGAGAGGACGAATGCTACGCAGATCGAAAGGCCCATTGCAATTTCGGCTGCTACCGGCTTCCGGTGAAAAAGATGAATTTCCTCTATGATGTCCCACAGGAATGCGGAACCAGAGTGGATACCTTCTTTGTTTCTGTGGGAGATCAAGGCAGGGGGCTGTCCATTGTCGGTGCAGACCGCTTCTCCTTCTCCTGCCAGGATTTTACATTGGAAGACTTGACGCAGGCCAGACACCGCAACGAGTTGCGGAAAGCCTATGCCAATTATCTGTACATTGATTATGCCATGCGGGGCTTGGGAAGCCATTCCTGCGGCCCGGATCCGGAAGAGTGTTATGAATTACGACCCCATGCATTTACCTTTGGTTTTGCGATTAGCCCGAAGGTGGATGCTGATGAATTGCTTGATTTGTGGAGAAAAGATCTAGGGATCCAAACCCAAAAATGTTCCGGCACCTATGTGCGGGAAAAGCAAGAGCGGGTCGTCAGCTTGCAGGAATGCAATATCAATAGGGATTAACAAAGGAGATAAAGGAAGATGGAAAAATATGCGCTTGGTCTCTCTACGGGAGGCGTTCAGGAATTGACCCATGAGGATTTTGTCCGCATGGAAAAGGTGGGCGTAACGGCGTTGGAACTCAGCTTTTCTTATGATCGCTTTAAGACCGTGCCGTGGCAGACCGTTGCGGACCGAGCTAAGACACATGGCATGACATTGTGGTCATTCCACCTTCCCTTTATGCCTTTTGACAAGATCAACATCAATTGCCGGGATCGGGAATTCCGCGCGTATTCCGTGGCCTATGTAAGCGAATATATCAAAATAGCCGCAGGTCTCGGTATCAAGACGATTGTGGTTCATCCCAGCGCAGAGCCCAATGAAGAACACGAACGGGAAGAGTTGATCGCCTATGCCCAGGATTCGTTGGTGAAACTGGCGGATGTCGCGGCAGAAGGTGGGGCGATCATTGCGGTAGAGAACCTGCCCCGTACTTGCCTGGGCAGGGATTCCGCGGACATCAAGAAGCTGATCTCTGTGGATGACCGTCTGAAGGTTTGCTTTGATACCAATCATTTAACTTGTCAGTCCATCCGTGATTTTATTCTGGATGTGGGTGACAAGATCGTGACGACCCATTTTTCGGACTATGATTTTGTGGACGAAAAGCATTGGATGCCTGGCGAAGGGAGAATTGATTGGATCGAATTGTTCGCAACCCTGGAACAGGTTGGTTATCAGGGGCCAATCATCTATGAAGTGGATTTTGATGAGTACAATGCCACTGCATTGGCATCCGGGAACCGTCTTCAGATAGAAGCCTTTGCTGAAAATTATCTGTTTTTGAAACGCTGTTTTACACAGAAGTAATGGAGGGTCGATTATGACCTATGAACATATGACAGGTGATCAACTTTGGAATATCTTTGGCAGCTTTGGTCAGGTCAATGGAACCGTTTGCCATAGTGAAGAAGGATACGCAGTAGAAAATGGCACTTATCATGTAAGAGCGGAAATCAGCAAGGCGGGATCGGTCTTTAGACGCAAGGACTTCATTCGAAATCTATCTCAGGATACCATTTATTTGGATTGTGCTACTTCCCGCTTTGTGATGGACGCTGGAGAATATGAAGTCTATACCCAGGCGAACACCTGGCAGAATGAAAGCAAGGGCGCATGGCAGAGCCTGGTGACTGGGGTCTGTGGGGAAACCATCGGTGTCAGAAATGCCTTTGGGGCAACCCCGTTTCTGGCTCTGTGGAACAAACAGACAAACAGAGGAAGGGTATTTCACATCCTGACAAAAGGACCATGGCGGTATCAAGTCCGTGTCCTGGCTACTGCTGGAGAAGCCAATCAGGTGGAGCTGGAGCTGGGTGTGAATTATAGAAACTTCCACATGGCATTGCCGCCGCAGGAAGCATTCTGTATGCCTGAAATCCTATATTATGACTTTCAGAATAAGCTGGATATGGACAGCCACATTTTGCATGAATATCTGAACCGCCATTATCCGCGAAAAGCAATGCCAGTGATGTATAATACCTGGCTATACCGGTTTGACCGTATAGACTTTGAAAATGTATCCGCGCAGGTAGAGCGGGCAAAGATGCTGGGCGTGGAGTATTTTGTGATTGATGCCGGATGGTTTGGCCAGGGTAATTTCTGGGATTCCCGGGGCGATTGGTACGAGAGAACAGAGGGCGGCTTCGGCGGCCGCATGGGTGAGCTTTCCAGATTGGTGCGGGATAGCGGTATGAAATTCGGCCTTTGGCTGGAGATCGAGACAGCAGGTCCCAAAGCCAATTGCATCAGAGAATGCAAAGAGCATTATTTCACATATACCAACAACGGGGCGGAATTGTATTTCCTGGATTTCGCCAAGGAAAGTGCAAGAGACTATATGTTCTCAGTGGTATCCGGTCTGATCGATACCTACCAGCTATCCTACATTAAGTTTGATTTCAATCAGGATCTGACCCGGGATGACCGGCAGGAGGCTTTCTGCCGGTACTTCCAAGGTTACGATGCCTTCATCAGAAGACTGAAGGATGCTTATCCGGAACTGTATTTGGAGAATTGCGCCTCCGGCGGACAAAGAATGACTTTGGCCAATGCAATGGACTTTGACGGATTCTGGCTCAGCGACAATCAAAGCCCCTATGAAGGAATGCGGATCTATAAGGATTCACTGCTGCGTTTGCCGCCCCAGAGCATAGAACGCTGGGCAACCATTCAGTCCGTATCGGATATGACCCATTGGTATCAAAGTCCGCAGCGCAACAGAACGATTACGACTAATGACGGAACCTGGAGCGATGTAAGGGGCTTAAGCGATTCCTATTTGGCAGGTTTTCTAACCGGAGGTCCCATCGGCTTTAGCTGCGATCTGAATTCTTGGTCAGAGGAACTGTTTCTTAAGATGAAGGAGCATGTAGTCCAGTTTAAGGAAGACAGAGCTTTCTTCATGCAGGCCGTGGTACGGATCTTGGCAGATACGGACAATCTTCTTGTATTGGAATATAGCGATGTCGCTTTTGAGCGTGTAGAAGTGCTGGTGTTTACCAATCGTATTTGCCAAAGTAGCCTGACGCTGTATCCGGTGTTGGATCCAAACGGATGTTATCGGGTGGATGGGAAGCCGATGAATGAGGACAGTATTACCATCCCATTGGAAGGAAACTACACCGCAAAGCGGGTAACGTTCCGAAAAGTTCACCAGAAGGAGTGATCGATTCTGGACTATATCTTATTAGTGATTGCCGTTGTATGCTTTGCGGCGCAATTTGCCTTTACCAAGATCTATGAAGGTCGGGTGCGGCAGACCTTTGTCACCGCGCTTTCCCTGCTGGTTTTCACCAGCTGTATCGGAACATTGCTGTTTTTGATCGTGGGCGGCTTTCAGATCCGTTTTTCCTGGTTTTCGGGAATCATGGCTGCTATTTTTGCACTGATCATGATCCCTTACTTTGTGGTGGGCATTCAGATCCTGTCGTTGGGCAGTTTGGCCATCTACAGCTTGTTTATGATGCTGGGCGGCATGCTGTTGCCGTTCTTCTATGGGATCCTGTTTCTGCGGGAGGATGTTTCTGCCGGAAAGGTGGCAGGCTGTATCCTTCTGACAGCCTGTATGATCCTGCAGGGTACGGGTCAGGAAACGGAAGAAAAAGTAAAGAAAAAATGGCTGTACTATCTGCTGTGTATGGTGGGATTCATCGTCAATGGTTTGACGGGAGTGATTGCTAAGGCGCATCAGGTACATGGTCATGGCAGAGAGGTGGATGAAATCAGCTTCACCGTGATCTCTTGCGGGCTGACGGCGGTATTCGCGCTGTTCCTGCTGGTGCCGATGTTGCTGGGGAAGAGCCGAAAAACAAAAATGGCAGAATTTCGATCCACCTTGGCAATGGTGCCCTTTTTATCCATCATCGCCATTGGCGTGGCGGCGTATCTGGGCAATTTCCTCCATCTGAAAGCGGCGACCACAGTGCCGGCATCGGTTCAGTTTCCCGTGGTATCCGGCGGCGTCATTGTGTTGTCTGCATTGGTGTCTCGTGTGATCTTTCGGGAGAAGATCGCTTTGCGGGAGTGGATCGCCATCGGAGGTTCCTTTGTTGCGACCTTCCTGTTTATGTATTGAGCAAACGCTTTGTGTAAAAAGGAGAATGTGCGGATGAATGTGAAATTAAATCGCAATCAGTTGAAAGATAAAATACTGGGTTGCTGGATTGGAAAGAACATCGGCGGAACCATGGGTGCACCCTATGAAGGCATGCGTAAGATGTTGAATGTGTCCGGCTATGCTACCCCGAAGGGTCAGCCGTTGCCCAACGATGATCTGGATCTTCAGTTGGTGTGGCTTAGAGCCATGGAAGAGGTGGGGCCATATTCCATGTCCTCCAACATTTTGGCAGAGTATTGGCTGTCTGAGGTCGCGCCCCACTGGAATGAATACGGAATCGCAAAGTCCAACATGAGCAACGGTATTCTGCCCTCTCTTTCCGGTGAGATCTGCAACGAAGATTGGAAGCACTCCAATGGAGCGTGGATCCGTTCGGAAGTGTGGGCGACTCTGGCACCAGGTTTTCCCAACATTGCCATCAAGTATGCGATTATGGATGCCTGTATTGACCATGGTAGTGGAGAGGGTACCTATGGCGAGATATTTACGGCGGCGTTGGAAAGCATCGCTTTTGTGGAGACGGATATCCGTAAGATTATTGAGCAGGCCCTGACGTATATTCCGGAGGAATCCTACCTGGCGAAATGCGTCAAACTGGTGCTGACTGAGTATGACAAAGGCACACCGTACCAAGATGTTCGCAATATGCTGGTGGAATCCACAAAGGAATTGGGATGGTTCCAGGCACCTGCCAACATTGGCTTTACGGTGATTGGTTTGCTCTATGGTGAAGGCGATATGAAAAAGTCTCTAATCCATGCAATCAACTGCGGAGACGATACGGACTGTACTGCGGCAACCTGCGGCTCGATCCTGGGCATCCTGTACGGAGCGGAGCGGATCCCGCTGGAATTGAAAGAATATATCGGTGACAAGATTGTCACTTTGTCCATCAATGGCTCTTACATTGATGAAATCGCAAAATCCTGTACCGTCCTGACAGAGCGTGTTATGAAAATGATTCCCACAGTACTTAATGCCAACGGCGTGTACATGGAGTATACCGATCTGGACAGTGAGTACGACAAGGAGGCGGCATTTGCGCTTTTGAAGGGAGTTTCTGCAGGCTTCTTGAATCGTGGCCGATATTCCTTCGAGGTGAACAATGGCCATCACTGGAAGGCTCTGGTGGAATATGAAAAAGAACCGTTCATCAAGGCTAACGAAGAATTCAAGATTAAGATTACATTTGATCACAAATTTCATCAGACCTTCCGCGCGGATGTAGATATGGATCTTCCCGAAGGATTTGCTGCGGAATATGACAAGACGGTATATATGTATTATCATAACCAGACCTTTATTACCACAGCGACTTATGAAGTGGTGATCAAAGCAGGGGAGAAGATCGCACCGAGAAATCACATTGTCATGAGCGTCCGGTCCGGGTTGAACCCCTTGCCGCTGTTTATTCCGATTACCCTTTTGGGTAAATAATGAAGTGAGGTAAGAGGCGATTATGAAAATAGAAAATTTGATGCCAATTGCCTTAAAAGAGATGCGCAAGATTGCCCACACCCAGGAACTGTTAATGGAAAAAGAGGCTTGCGTTTCCTTTCAGACGAGCCACTGCGCCATTTTTGAGGGTAAGGGATCTTATGTCATTTTGGACTTTGGTAAGGAAGTTTGTGGCGGTGTTCGCTTTATTACCCGAGAGGCAAAAGGTCTTGCGAAGTTTGCCATTACGCTTGGCGAATCTTTAAGCGAAGCTTGTGCACCGTCGGGATTTAAGAACGCAGGCAATGATCATGCCACCCGCGAATTGGAGGTTGCCGTTCCTTTTATGTCGGATCTTACCTTCGGCCAAAGTGGATTCCGTTTCGCAAAGATCGAACTTCTTACCGAAGCACCGGTACATATCCGCAATATTTTTGCGGTCAATCATCTGCCGGTATTTCCTAAGGAAGGTTATCTCCGTACTGCGGATGCGGAACTGAATGCCATCATCCAAACCGCCATCTACACGTTGAGACTGAATTTCCAAAATGGCTATATTTGGGATGGTATCAAGCGTGACCGCATGGTGTGGTCCGGAGACCTGAACCAGGAGATCATTACTTCCATCTATCTGTTCGGTGACAATCCCAATATTACCAACTCCTTGAATGTTTTGAAAAATGAGACGCCTGCAACACGGTGGATCAACGAGATCCCATCCTATTCCGCTTGGTGGATTATTAATCTTTGCGATTATTGCGCCATGACCCACAATGATTCCTATTTTGCAGAAAATGTGGCCTATGCCCATCAGATCCTGGCGCATTTCGATTCCTGTATCCAAGCGGACGGAACAATGGATTTTGGGGATGTGGAGATGGCATTTTATTTGGACTGGCCTACCTATCAGACCCAGGATGCCCCAATTGGAACAGCAGCGCTGATCTGTATGGCGGCCAACGCCTTTGGTAAAATGTATTCCTGCGCACAGCCGCTGTGCCACAGCATTGTGGGAAAGCTGAAAAGCTATTTGGCTATGGATTGCCGATTTAAGCAGACCAGAGCCTTCCAGATTCTGGCGGGAAGAGATGCTGCGGGTGAAGTTGCCTTCTTGGAGCGGGATGGCGCAAAGGGATTATCCACGTTTATGACATACTACATCCTGAAAGCAGATGCCATAGCGGGCGGAACCCAAATGGTTTCCCTAATCAAGGAATATTTCGGAGCAATGCTGTCTCGTGGAGCCACTACATTTTGGGAAGATTTTAACATGGAGTGGCTGGAGGGGAGCGGCAGGATCGATGCGCTTCCTGCGAAAGGGCAGAAAGATATCCATGGCGATTTTGGCGCGTTTTGCTATACCGGTTTCCGTCATTCCCTGTGCCACGGTTGGTCGGCGGGTTTTGTGGCTTTTTTGATCGAATACATACTGGATGGCGCACTTCAAGGTAAAAACAATCCGGTTTGGGAAGCGCTTTCAAAAGTGGATGCAAGCCTATATGTCGGTGACCACTGGATCACACTGAAAAAGTAATAAAGGGATGTTTCCTAATGGACAAATTTAAGGGGATTATTACCGCTTTAGCAACACCTTTTGATGGCGAAGGGAATATCAACGAAGATGCATTGGAAAAGTTGATTGAGTTTAACATCAATAGTGGCGTGGCGGGATTTTTCGTCTGCGGAAGCTCTGCTGAGGTTTTTTACTTAACTTCAGAAGAAAGAAGAAAGATCATGCAATTAACGGCGAAATTCGCAAGAAAAAGAGTTGTTTTAATTGCGCACGTGTGTGGCATTTCAACCGCTGAAACGGTAGAACTGGCAAAATATGCTGAAGAATTAGGCTATGATGCCGTATCCTCTGTGGTGCCTTTCTATCACAAACTGAAGTTCTGTGAGATCAAAAAGTACTTCACAGATGTTGCTGAATGTGTGAATATCCCGTTATTTATTTATAATATCCCGCTTCTAACCAACGTGCATTTTACCACAAATGAGCTTTGCGATATTTTAGAATATGATAAAATCATAGGCATAAAGCACACAAGCGATGACTATTTTCAGTTGCGTCAGTTGAAGACGCAATTCCCCGAAAAGATTATTTACAATGGTTTTGACGAAACCTTTTTGTGCGGTCTTGTTATGGGTGCTGACGGCGCAATTGGAAGTAACTTCAATTTTATGGCAGATAAATTTGTCAAGATTTATAATCTTTTCAAGGAGAATAGAATCCAAGAAGCAATGCTGGAACAGGAAAATGCAACCAAAATCATTTCTGTAATATATAAATATGGCCTATCCCAGAGCATCAAGGCAATCTTGAAGTCTAAAGGGATTGATTGCGGCTATTGCAGAGCGCCTTTAGGAAAACTTGCAGAGGAAGATGAAGTGAAACTGCTTGATGAGTTATCCACATTGCTTTAGGGAAGTGCAGAGCTATGAAAATCAGTGAACCTATATTGGTTTATGCGCCGGAAATGAATGAAAAAGTTGCGCGTTGGGGAGCGTATGCCATTCCGCGTATGTGGCGTGATAAAAACGGCGAGCTTGTAATCCGTATTAACGGCGAAGCAGACAGCGCAGATACAAACAGTATGTTTTGTTTACCTAATCTTTATTTTGTTTCATATGATAACGGTGAAAATTGGGTGATGGAACCTGACGGAGAAAAGATTTATGATATTAGTGTGCTGACAGGTATTGATTCGCCGTATTTAAGTTTGGATAATGGTGAAAAACTGTTTTTACAGTATAAAAAGAACTGCGCAGAGATTAAAAATATAGCTTCACAAAAGGAAATCGAACACCCTTGCGGTGAGGCTATAATGTATTCTTATCGTTATGGAGATATACCGAGTGCGTGCAAGGGTATAAGCATTGGTAAAATTGATAAGAACGGTAATACCAAGTTAACTGAAATAGATTTCGATTTTCCTGACCGGGAAATACTCGTAAATGCAAAGGCGAAGACGGAAATGGGCGAGTATGCTGCGGTACCACAATATATACAACCGCATATTTTTAAACTTCCCTATATGTCAAGCCTGAAGCAATTAAGCGATGGTACTTTGGTAGCCCTTTGTACAGGGCAAAATCCGAATGTTCATGACCGGTTCAGTAGTGAAGTGTACCTTGTAGCGTCCACTGACGGAGGGAACACATTTACAAAACGCGCTCTCGTTGCAGGCGGCAATCATGATCAACCCTACGGCTATGGCGGGGATGGTGGCGAGGTGTCCCTGGCTGTAGACAGCCGGGATGGGCTGTATGCCGTTATGCGTATGGACATGAGCATTCATCCTGATTATGACCAAGAAAAAGTATGGGGTACCTATTTTTCTGCGTCTTTTGACGGTGGGTACACTTGGAGCGAGCCGAAGGAAATTGCCGATTCCAGCGTTACACCCCATATCCTTACATTGAAGGAAGATATCCTACTGTTGATCTATGGAAGACCCGGCGTACACTGCAAGATCTCTCGTGATCGTGGACAGACATGGAGCGAATCGTACAGTATTATCGGAAAGACCCTTGCGCAGGAACGCGCGGACGGCAGACGTGATGCCGACAGTAAGTATTTTGATTCCTGCAGTTACAGCAACTCCTTTGTTCAGAAGATCTCGGAGGATACTGTGATCGTTTGCTATAATGATCTGCGATACCCAGATAAACACGGGATTCCAACAAAGGCGGTCTTTGTAAGAACGATCACTGCCTGAGAGTTTGCGAAAATGTATCCTTATTCTCCAAACAACATACATTCACCCTATAGGAAACGGGTAGGAGAGAGATATGGTCTATGACATAGTTATTATTGGAGCAGGTGTTGTGGGCGGCATGTTGGCCCGGGAGTTGAGCAGGTATCAGCTTTCGGTCTGCCTGTTGGAAAAGGAAAAAGATGTGGCCATGGGCGCCACAAAGGCAAATTCCGGCATCGTCCACGGTGGATATGACCCGGTGCCGGGTACTCTAAAAGCAAAACTCAACGCTGAGGGTGTTGAACTGTTGTTTGCGGCGGCAGAGGAATTGCATGTGCCCTATAGACGGAACGGCTCTATGGTATGTGCGTTTGGCTCGGGCGAGGAGCATAGCTTGCTGGAGGAACTGTACCTGCAAGGATTGAAAAACGGAGTTCCCGGACTGGCTCTGCTCTCCGGAGACGAGGCAAGGGCGCTGGAGCCCAATTTGTCTGAGGCGGTGTCTATGGTTCTCGATGTACGCAACGCGGGAATCATCGGCCCTTATGAGCTGACAATTGCCGCTATTGGAAATGCTATGGACAATGGCGTGGAATTGAAACGTAACTTTGAGGTTGTGTCCATTGAGCGTAATAATGATGTGTTTTCTGTTGCTTCCGCCGCCGGTGAATTTGTAAGCGGAACATATTTGTTTAACTGCGCCGGCGGTTTTGCAGATTGCATTGCGAACATGGCGGGGGATAGGTTTTTCAAAATTACCCCCAGAGCAGGTGAGTATATGCTTTTGGATAAGTCAGAGGGGAACAGAGTCGGCCGCACCCTATTCCAGTGCCCCACGGAAGCAGGCAAGGGAATCCTGGTTTCGCCTACGGTTCACGGGAATCTGCTAATTGGTCCCACAGCAAATGTGGTAATGACTCCCGAAAGCAGGGATACCACAGCAAAGGGCCTTGCGGAAGTGAAGCGTCTTGCGTCAAAAAGTGTTCCTTCTGTGGCTTTCCGGCAGGTTATTACATCTTTTACGGGTGTCCGTGCCACCGGAGATACCGGCGATTTTATTTTGGAAGCATCCCGGGTTGTTCCTGGCCTCATCCATGCAGCAGGAATTGATTCTCCTGGCTTGACTTGCTGTGTCTCCATTGCGAAATACTTGGTGCAGCTTTTGGAAAAAGAAGGACTGTCTTTCGTTGCGAAAGAGAACTGGGATGGAAGGCGTAAGGATACTCACGGATTTCAGAATATGACCGATGACAAAAAGCACGCCTATATTAAAGAAAAACCTGCCTTTGGTAAAATTGTATGCCGCTGTGAGATGATCAGCGAAGGAGAGATTTTGGAGGCAATTCATACCAATCCCGGTGCGCTGGATATGGATGGTATCAAGCGTCGCACCAGATCAGGAATGGGTCGCTGCCAGGGAGGCTTTTGTGGTCCTTATGTTATGGAACTACTCAGCAGGGAACTGGGTATCCTAATGGAAGATGTCACGAAAAATGGCGGCGCATCCCGGATGGTGATTGGAAGGATCGGTGAGGAATCGTGATTTTCCATGATATCGTGATTATAGGTGGCGGTCCTGCCGGCATGGCAGCGGCGGTTGCGGCTTATGATGCCGGATGTGAAGATGTTGTGATTCTGGACCGTGAACCGCAGCTCGGTGGAATTTTGATGCAATGTATTCATAATGGATTCGGATTGCACAAGCTGCATCGTGAACTAACCGGCCCGGAATATGCTGCGGTCTATGCTAAAAGGGTGCTTGATCGCAATATCAAAGTCTATACGAATACCATGGTGACTGCCATTACACCGGACAAGGTGGTAATCGCACAGAATCAGGAAGGTATTCTGAAGATTCAAGCCAAGGCAGTGATCCTTGCAATGGGATGCAGAGAGCGGAGCAGGGGTGCATTGAATATCTGTGGCGCCCGTCCTGCAGGCGTGTACAGTGCCGGTACTGCGCAGAAGTTGGTGAACTGTCTGGGCTACCAGGTAGGTAAGCGTGTGGTGATCCTGGGTTCTGGTGATATTGGCCTTATCATGGCCCGGCGCATGAGCTATGAAGGTGCAAAGGTTGAGGCTGTCTGTGAAGTCATGCCCTATTCCGGCGGCTTGACCCGGAATATTGTTCAATGTCTTGAGGATTTTGGCATTCCACTGTACTTAAGCACCACCGTTGTGCAGATCCATGGTGACAAGCGGGTAGAGGGCGTGACCATTGCCCAAGTGGATAGCCGAATGAATCCTATTGAGGAAACAAGACGCTATATTCCATGCGATACGTTGTTACTTTCTGTTGGCTTGATCCCGGAAAATGAGCTGACCCGTGGGGCAGGTATTCCCATCGACCCCGTTACCAATGGCGCACTGGTGGATGAGAATTGCCAGACCCAGGTGCCCGGTATTTTTGCCTGCGGTAATGTGTTACAGGTACATGACCTGGTGGACTATGTGTCCGAGGAAGCGGAACGGGCCGGCTTGGGAGCGGTCAAATTTGTGATGGGACAGAAAAGGGATGAAATCGCCATTGCAACAAAGGCAGGAAATGGTGTTCGCTATGTGCTGCCCCAGATGATCTGCACAAAAAATGAGAATGTATCCCTGTTTTTGCGGGTGGCCCAGCCTTTGGGCAAGGTGAAATTCACGGTTACGGATGGTGAGAATGTCCTGGCTATGGTGAAACGGCTGAAGGCAGCGCCCGGTGAGATGGAAAAGATCATGGTAAAGGCAGAAAAATTGCAAAATGTGACAGGTCCGATTACGGTTGATCTAGAGGTGCTGTGATGAAGAGAAGTCTAACTTGTATCATTTGCCCCAGAGGCTGTGCGCTGGAAGCAGAGGGCAACGGCCGGCAGATCGTTGTAACCGGCCATAGTTGCCCAAAGGGTGAGGAATATGCCCTCAATGAATGTCTGCATCCCGTTCGGACGGTGACGGCAACAGTCAGAGTTACCAACCGGTATAACACCATGGTGTCTGTGAAAACCGAAACACCCGTTGCCAAGGATCGAATGATGGAAGTTATGGCGTTGCTCCGGAAGTGCGCTGTTGAGGCACCGGTGGCAATCGGCGATGTGGTGTTACAGGATGCTTGCGGAAGCCGAATCGTTGTAACAAAGACGGTGGATTAATATTTGCGGAAGTAGCATTGGTATAGATCTAGGCGCATTGAGCAAAGACCGTTTCCGTGAGGGCTTTAATTGTCTGCTTTTGCTTGACAGATGCACACGGCCGGTGGTTATGATTTTGCCCATGGGAGTGATTCGAACCCATCTGCCACACACCCGGAATTCTTCGGAATTCCGGGTTTTTTACTTTTTTGATTATGGATGCATCATGCCCGGCCCGGTCATTCAAAAAACGGTATGGTTGACAAGCGAAAGATCCCGATTCACTATCCAAAAGTGCTGAAATGTGATATTTATGGAGAGAATAGGATATGGCACCCGATGGGCAGACCACGGGTGCCATTTTTTGCAAGGAGGATCGATTATGATCGTAACGACACAGCACCTCCGGGATTTTGCACTGTATCTGTACCGGGAGGAAAAGAGCGCAGCCACCCAGGAAAAGTACCTGCGGGATGCGCGATCGTTCTGCGCCTACGCGGAGGGGAGGGAAGTGACCAAGGAATTGGTGGTGGCCTGGAAAAAACAACTGATGGCACGGGGCTATGGGATCCGTTCCATCAATTCCATGTTGGCAGGTGTTAACAGCCTGCTGGTATTTGTGGGATTGCCGGAATGTAAAGTCAAAAGCGTCTGCGCCCAGCGAAAGACCTACTGCGGCGAGGATACGGAATTGACAAAGGCGGAGTACCTGCGCCTGCTGGAAGCGGCCCGACAGAATGAACAACTGAATCTGGTCATGCAGACCATCTGCGGCACCGGCATCCGGGTATCGGAGCTGCGCTATTTCACGGTAGAGGCGCTGCGCCGGGGGGAGGTCACGGTGGATTGCAAAAACAAGACCCGGACCATATTGATCCCGGGAAAATTGCGAAAACTGCTCCTGCACTATGCCCGGCGGCGGGGCATCCGCAGCGGCGCGGTCTTTGTGACCAGAACGGGCAAACCCCTGGACCGCAGCAACATCTGGTCGGCCATGAAAAAACTGTGTGAAAAGGCCGGGGTGCAGCCGTCGAAGGTTTTTCCTCACAATTTACGCAAGCTCTTTGCCCGCACGTTTTACGGAATTGAGAAGGACATCGCCAAACTGGCGGATATTCTGGGTCACAGTTCCATCAGCACCACCCGCATTTATATCATGACCACCGGAAGGGAACACCGCCGGAAGATCGAGCGCCTGGGACTGGTCATATAGACGCAAAAAATACCACATAATTCGTATTATGTGGTAAATGGGTATACTTTGACCCCTATATAATTCTGTATTCCTGCTACTATTATATATGGACAGGAACAGAAAATCAAGTGTGAAAATAGAAGAAATCCATTATTGATCCATATCCAAAGGGCATTCTACTTATTCCGGGCAGCATAAGGCCACCCTCGTTTCCTTTTTTGAAAAAGAAACGACGAGGGTGTGCCTTTGTGCGCCCAAAATACGGATCCTTGGGGCGGCATTCGGAAATACCCGAAGGCATTTACCACATAATACGAATTATGTGGTAAGGGATTGATTTTGGAATCGTGGTTGCGAAAGGAATTCCCGGAGCCATGATTTTAAGATAAATCCATGGCGAAGGGAGGAAACCGGGACAGAGATAGAAGCAGATCCGCAGCAGGGGAGGGATCCCCATGGGACGGCTGCGCGGCGCACGGCATGGCGCGCGGCGGATTATTCAATGCCGAAAATCGAAGGAGATTTATCATGAAAAATACGAATAAGGCGCTTTTCAGCAGCGTCGTGGCACTGATTCTGTGCTGCACCATGCTGGTCGGGTCCACATTTGCTTGGTTTACGGATAGCGCTTCCAGCGCGGTAAACACGATCCAGGCCGGTAATCTGAATATCGTTCTGGAATATCAGGATGCTAACGGCAACTGGGTGGATGCCGAGGGCCAGACCCTGAAGTTCACCGATAATTACTGGGAGCCCGGCTGTACTTACAAACTGCCCGAGCTGCGCATTACCAACAAGGGCAATCTGGCCCTGAAGTATGATGTCGTCGTTAACGGTATCGATGGTGATGCCAAATTGCTGGAAGCCATTGAGTTCACTCTGAGCCCCGAGGACGGCACTCTTCTGCCCGATGACTCTGTCGTTGTTGAACTGTCCGGTCACATGGCTGAAGAGGCCGGCAATGAGTACCAGGGTCTGAAGATCGAAGGCATCGGCATCACTGTCTATGCAACTCAGTATACCCATGAGCAGGATAGCAATGACGATCAGTATGACGTTAATGCTGAGTATCTTGCAGAGGTAAAGACGGCTGCTGAACTTGCTAACGCTCTCAGCGCAGGCAAAAATGTAAAGCTCATAAACGACATCTCTGTTACAGAGACACTGACCGTTCCCGCAGGTGTTGCGGTTGAGCTCGATCTCAACGGCAAGACCATTACCGGTACTGAGGGTCGTGATGCAGACAACAACCGTATCCACGTGATTGTTAATAACGGTATCCTCACCATCAAGGATGGTACTGTCAAGTCTGCTGGCAATGATGGCGGCTCTGCAATCTATAACAATGCAGGTGCAACTCTCACGATTGAAGATGTAACGCTATACGGCGCACCTCAGTCCGATCCCGTTTACGAGGCAGGCGTTAGCAAGCCCTTCCCCTCGTACGCTGTTAATAACTACGGTAATGCAGTAGTAAATGGTGCTACCATTAAGTCCTATCACGGTGCTATTGCTACGGGCGATAACGGTGTTACCGTTATCAACGATGCTGATATCGATGTTGGTTTGGGTCAATCTACCGGTATTACCAGCTACTTAATCTATAGCTATGGTAATGCACAGGTTACCGTTAACGGCGGTAAGTTTGCATTCACCAAGCAGGAGGTCTATGTCAATGGTGGCAACACCTTCTGCGAGCTTGGTACCAATCCTATCATTATCAACGGCGGTAACTATACCGGCACCTCCTTCAGTAGCGGTGCGGGCCGTGAGTACGTTATCAAGGGCGGTACCTTCGATGCTGATCCTTCCGCACATGTTGCTGATGGCTATATGGTTACCGAAACCGATGGTACTTATGTTGTTAGTGTAGATAAGGAAAATATCAGCACCGCTGATACCCTTGCCGCTGCACTTGCCGAAGGCGGTAACGTTAAGTTAACAGGTAATATTACTGTTGATACATCCTTGGAAATTCCCGCAGGTGTTGAAGTTACTCTTGACCTAAATGGTAAGGAAATCAAGGGTACCGTTGGTCGCGATGCGAACAATAATCGCATCCACACCCTTGTGAACAACGGCACTTTGACTATTAAGAATGGTACCGTTGCTTCCACTGGCGATAATGGCGGTTCTGCTATCTACAACGCTGCTGGAGCTGTGCTTACCATTGAAGATACGACCATTGAGGGTGCACCGTTTGCAGGCACGGCATGGCCTTCCTACGGTATTAACAACTATGGTATGATGACCGTTAACAGTGCAACCATTAAGACCTATCACGGCGGTATTGCTACTAACGGCGATGGCGTTACCGTTATCAACTACGCAACTGTCGATGTCGGACAGAATACCGAAACGAATCAAACAAGCTGGGCTCTTTATACCAGTGAAAACGGCAAGCTGACTGTCAATGACGGTGTATTTGAAAACACCAAAAACGAATACAATCAGGTGTACGGTGGCGGTTACCTCTGCCCGACGAGCAGCAACGCAGTAGTTATTAATGGCGGTACATTTAATAAGACCGAAGCTGATAACAATGGTAGCGGTATCTACTACAATCCTACCAATCTTGTAATCACCGGCGGTACCTTTGATACTAATCCTTCCGCTTACGTTGCAGACGGCTATGTTGCCACCGAAAACGGTGACGGCACCTGGACTGTAACTGCGCAGTAATTTCGTAATTCTATCCGTGCAAACGGATAACAAAGTCCACCCACTCCTCCCTGTGGGGAGTGGGCGGCAACTGATCAATCCTTTCCCGCCCTGGCGCCTGGCGTTCGGGCGGGTTTCTGCTATGAGGATCATTCCATGAGTGATTATCCATCCATGATCGGTCAACGGTTTGGCAAGGTGGTGGTAGAACAGCAGTTGGACTCCACTGCGAAGGGTGAACGGCGCTGGCTCTGCCGCTGCGACTGCGGCAATTCCTATATCTCCACCACAGCCAACCTGAAAAGGCGGCCGATGGCCAACTGCGGCTGTCTCAAGTCCCCGGACCTCGCCGGCCGTGTTTTTGGCCGGCTGACGGTACTGGGCCGCTCCGAAAAGCGCAGCCCTCGTGGCAAGCGCACCACGCCCCTATGGGAATGCCGCTGCGAATGCGGTACCATTACCTACAAGGCCACGGACACCCTGAAGAACCCGGATCTGAGCATGTGCAAAACCTGTGCGGACAAGCGCCACGCGAAGGCTGCCCGGGATTGCGCCGGATATGTGGCGGGCACCCAGATCTCTAAGATCCAGGACATGAAGCCGAACGCCGCCAACACCAGCGGTTGCCGTGGTGTCTACTACGACCGGAGAACCAACCGATACCGGGCGCGGCTCACCTTCCAGGGGAAAATCATGAGTTTCGGCTCTTATGAGCGGTTCGAGGATGCCGTCAAAGCCCGCCAACGGGCAGAAGAAGAGATCTTCGGCAAATTCCTGGAAACAATCGAATAAAATGCGCCCCGTTGCTTTGCTGGTGTCTTGCTGCAACGGGGCCCTTCTTTAATATCCGCACATTGTGATTGTCATATTGGGGTTTTTGTTTTTGCGGAAAATAAGGATCGGGATTCGAAAAGGGCGGCATCGGTGCGCGCACATTGTATAATACGAATCCCTTATCCGCTTTCCTTGATTTCCAACAGCAATTCCAACTGCAGCATATACTGCAGAAGTTCCTTGCTGAGATATTCGTTGTTGACGAATGCCGTTTCCCGGTGCGCCCCGGCGACGAAGTAGTGGGTACAGTGCCCGCAATAAACAAGAAAGATCTTCCGCCGATCGAAGGTGTAGTGTTGTAGATAATATTGACAGTTTTTGCATTGTTTCTGGTCCGTATTGATCACCTCGTGCGCATTGTGGCACAGAGGAAGGGGATATTGGGGATTCAGAGTTATAAACTCCGGAATGTTGATTTGGCTTGGTGCGCTTTGAGGATCAATCGTGGGTGAAATACATCTCCCTCAATGAGGGGAGGCAAGGGGGACGGCATCATCGTAGGGGCGATCCATGAATCGCCCGTATGTCGGCCTTGCGGCCGGGCAATGCCCGTTCCTACGATCGTATTCTAATGTGCGACGCCTGAAATTGTAGAATCTGCTGTCTTTTGACGGAAAGATTCTAACTATTCTCATTGACATTGACGGAATTTTCTTCCATAATAAACAATAGGAGGGGCATTGTCCCCGTTACCAATGATCAAGGAGGAGCGATGATGAAATTGTTGAAAAAACTGTGCAGTATTTGTTTTTGCGCCGCATTTTTGATGGCCGGCTGTATCCCGGCGGCCACCCAGCCCACCAACGGCCCCACGGACCCCACAGACCCTACGGTACCCCCCACGGAACCGGCGCCCACTTCCGTGCTGACAGAAGCGCCTCCGAAATCCCTGAAGATCCTGGCCATCGGCAACAGCTTTTCCATCGATGCCATGCAGTATCTGTACCAGATCGCTGAGGATGCCGGCGTGGAGGAGATCGTCCTGGGCAATCTGTATGTGGGCGGCTGCAGTCTCAGCCAACACCTGGATTTTGCCAACAACGACACCGGCGCTTATGATTATTACAAAAATACCGACGGCTACTGGGGCATGACCAAGGAATACAAGCTGTCCGATGCCCTGGTGGACGAGGAATGGGACTACATTACCATGCAGCAAAGCTCCGGACTCAGCGGCATTGCCGCTACTTACGAAGAGGATCTGGGGGCCCTTGTCGACTATGTCCGCGGATTCAACACTTCCGCGCAGTTGGTTTGGCACATGACCTGGGCCTACCAGGCAGACAGCACCCATGAGGAATTCCCCCGCTACGACAGTGACCAGAGCAAGATGTACGGCCAGATCGTGGATTGCGTCAAGACCTTCGTTGTGCCGGACGAGCGGATCAGCTTCGTGATTCCTGCCGGCACCGCCATCCAGAATGCCCGAACCTCCTTCCTGGGAGACACCCTGACCAGGGACGGCTTCCACCTGGACAAGCAGATCGGCCGCTATGTTGCCGGCATGGCTTGGTATGCCGCTATTACCCGTTCTTCCGTGGCGGATATTGATTTCAATCCCGCCGCGCTGCAGATCAGCGACGATATGATCGCCGTGGCCAAGGAAGCGGCGGAAAACGCGGTGGCGGATCCCTACAACGTGACCCAGTCCAGACTCACCGAAGGCAATCGGCCGGAATGATCAGCAGGGGAGGAATTGTGATGAAGGTACTGAAAAAGATTTGCGCGCTCTGCTTCTGCGCCGCGTTTTTGATGGCCGGCTGTACCCCGGCGGCCACCCAGCCCACCAACGGCCCCACGGACCCCGCAGACCCCACGGTACTCCCTACGGAGCCGGAACCCACCTCCGTGCTGACCGAAGCACCCCCGAAATCCCTGAAGATCCTGGCCATCGGCGGCAGTTTCTCCATGGATGCCATGCAGTATCTGTACCAGATCGCCGAGGATGCCGGCGTGGAAGAGATCGTCCTGGGCAACCTGTTCTATGGCGGCGGCACCCTGGCGCAGCATTTGGAAGCGGCCCGGAATGACGCTGGCGCATACGATTTCTACAAAAACGCCGACGGTTACTGGAGCACGACCAAGGAATACAAAATGTCCGATGCCCTGGCGGAAGAAGAGTGGGATTACATCACCCTGCAGCAGGTCTCCGGCCTCAGCGGCATCGCAGACAGCTATGAAGAGGACCTGAGTGCCCTGATCGACTACGTCCGCGGCATCAATTCCACCGCCAAGCTGGTGTGGCACATGACCTGGGCCTACCAGGCAGACAGCACCCACGAGGATTTTGCCCGTTATGATCAGGACCAGATGAAGATGTACGGCCAAATCGTGGATTGCGTCAAGACCTGCATTCTGCCCGATGAGCGGATCAGCTTTGTGATCCCCGCCGGCACCGCCATCCAGAATGCCCGGACCTCCTTCCTGGGGGATACCCTGACCCGGGATGGCTTCCATCTGGATAAGCAGATCGGCCGCTACATCGCCGCCATGGCCTGGTATGCCGCCATCACCCATTCGCCCGTGGCGGATATTGATTTCAACCCGGCCAAGCTGCAGATCAGCGACGATATGATCGCCGTGGCCAAGGAAGCGGCGGAAAACGCGGTGGCCGATCCTTACAATGTGACTCAATCCGGGATCACCGAAGGCGCTCGTACGGAATGATTGGGGCCGTTGCACGGAGGAATGATGATGAGATTGTCGTGCCGAATTTGTATACTGTTCCTTTGCGGCGCCATGCTGATGGCCGGCTGCGGCCCTGCTGCGCCCCAGCCCACAGCGCCGCCGACGGAACAAACGCCTACGCTGCCGGAACCGGCGGCAACGACCCCGCAGGAGGATGATACCTTAAAGATCCTGGCCATCGGCGGCAGTTTTTCCATAGATGCTATGGAGTATCTGTATCAGATCATGGAAGAGGGCGGCCAAACAAAGCTCGTCCTGGGAAATCTCTACAACGGCGGCGCATCCCTGGGCCGGCATCTGAAATTCGCGACCAATGACAGTCCTGAGTACAGCTACTATAAAAACACCACCGGCACATGGGAAGTGACCGATGGCTATACTGTTGCCCAGGCACTGGCGGATGAGAATTGGGATTACATCACCATGCAGCAATCCTCCGGTTCCAGCGGCATGGACTACACCTATGAAGATTCTCTGCCCCAGCTTATCGCCTATGTCAGGGAGCGGAACCCGGATGCCAAGCTGGTGTGGCACATGACCTGGGCCTACCAGCAGGATTACAATGAAGGAGCCTTCCCCAGCTACGACAAGGATCAGCAGAAAATGTACAGTATGATCGTGGATTGTGTGCAGCGCTGTGTGCTGTCGCATTCGGAGATCACCTTCGTGATCCCTGCCGGTACCGCCATCCAGAATGCCCGGACCTCCTTCCTGGGGGATACCCTGACCCGGGACGGCTTCCACCTGGACCTGTATATCGGCCGGTATATTGCCGCCCTGACCTGGTATGCCGCCATCACCGGAAATCCGGTGGATGACATTACTTACAATCCGGCCCCGGCGCAGATCAGCGAGGATATGCTGGCAGCGGCCCGGGAAGCGGCGGTAAACGCGGTGGCGGATCCTTACAATGTGACCCAATCCAAGATCACCGAAGGCACTCGCCCGTAATGACCGCAAAATGGGCGTTTGCACCCATCACCGATCCAACAACGACCGCCGCACCGAACCCGGTGCGGCGGTTGAATCGTTTCACCGGCGCAGAAAGGCCAGGGGGATCTTTATGCGGCCCGGTTGTTGCATTATGGCTGGATCTGTGATAAACTGACAAAAACTGCGAAAGGGCGGAATCCGTATGGAGCGTTTATTTTTGAACCCTACCAATGCCTACCGGGCAAAACCGTTTTGGGCATGGAACGGCGAGTTGCAGGAAGAAGAACTGAAACGGCAGATCGATGCCTTTGGGGAAATGGGCTTCGGCGGCTATTTTATGCATTCCCGGGTGGGTTTAAAAACGGAATACCTGGGAGAGGAATGGTTCCGGCTGATCAATGCCTGCGCCGATTACGGCAGCGCCAAGGGCATGGAGAACTGGATCTACGATGAGGACCGCTGGCCCTCCGGCCCTGCCGGCGGCCTGGTTACCCAAGATCCGGCCTACCGCATGAAGCACATTCGCATGAACCGGGGGCCGGTGCGGCCGGATGCCCGGGTCATCGGCTGTTTCACCGGCAGAGTGGAAGGGAAGAACATCTATGATGTGCGGCCCGGTGCCCAGGGATCCCCGGAGGAAACGGTGTGGTTTGAGATCATTACCCGGCCGGAGCATTCCAACTATAACGGCGGCGCCTATCTGGACACCATGAACCGCCAGGCGACGGAAGCATTTTTGGACAGCACCCACCGCGCGTACGTCCGCCAATGCGGATCACGGATCGGCACCTCCATCCGGGGCGTTTTTACGGACGAACCCCACCGGGGAGAGCTGCTGGTGGACGTTCACCGGGAAGGACTGCAACTGACCAATTGCGTCCCCTATACGGACGAACTGTTTGACCGGTTTCTCCGGGATTGGGGTTATGATCTGCGGGACCGCCTGCCGGCCCTCTTTTTCCTGGAGGAAGGGGCGCCGGTGTCCCAGGTGAAGTGGCATTATTGCGAGACCCTCCAGCGGCTGTTTTTGGAGAACTATGTGATCCCCATCAGCCGGTGGTGCCGCCGTCACGGCATGATCTATACCGGCCATATGCTCCATGAGGACACCCTGGCGGCCCAAACGTTGATGACCGGATCGCTGATGCGCTGTTATGAGCATATGGATTACCCCGGTGTGGACCTGCTGGGCAATTCCAACGTCAATTTCAATATCGTCAAGCAGGTGGCCTCTGTGGCCCGTCAATGCGGCAAGGCATGGATCCTTTCCGAGATGTACGGCGTGTCCGGCTGGCAGATGACCCTGGAGGATTACAAGCGGATCGGCGATTGGCAGGCCCTGCTGGGCGTCAATCTCCGCTGCCCCCACCTGAGCTGGTACACCATGGCCGGCGAATGCAAACGGGATTACCCCGCCAGTATCTCCTTCCAGTCGGGCTGGTACCGGGCGTATAAGCATTTGGAGGACTATTTTGCCCGGCTGGGGGTGTTTATGTCCCAGGGCGCGCCGGTGGGGGATGTGCTGGTGCTGAACCCTGTGGAAAGTATGTGGTGCGGCTATTATCCCGGCTGGGCCCGCTGGCTGGTGACCCAGGACCGCGCCTGCCTGGAGCTGGAGAGATCCTATCGGAATCTGGCCCAATTCCTGGTGGGCAATAACGTGGAATATGACTACGGCGACGAAGAAATGATCTCCCGGCTGGCCCGTGTGGAGGGGGACACCCTGATCCTGGGCCGCGCCTGCTACAAGAAGGTCGTTATTCCCAAAATGCGGACCATCCGCAGTACCACCGTGAAGATCTTGGAACAGTTCCAGGCCAACGGCGGACGGGTCATGGTCTATGAGGACCTGCCCGGCTATGTGGATGCCCAACCGGCGGCGGTCCACCTGGGCAACGGCACCATGGCAGAAATTCTGGCAGACCGTGTCCTGACCGTGGAGCATGAAAAGATCCTGACGTCCCTGCGAAAAGGGGAGGACGGACGGTATTTTGCCATGATCCTGAATACGGATGCCAAGGCGTCCATCTCTGCCCCCTGGCGTTTGCCCCGGGGATTTGTGGAAGAGTGGGACCCGGAAACCGGCGCGGTCTTCGGTTTGGAGCGGACGGAAGAAATCACCCTGGCGCCGGGCCAGATGCGCCTTTTGGTCCTGGGCGGCCCGGAGCGGGCAGTACGTCCCCGGGAAGAATTGCCGACCCTGCGGTTGCCGGACACCTTCCGTTATAGCCTCAGCGAACCCAATGTGCTGGTGGTGGACCGGGTCACCTGCCGCTTTGACGGCCGGGAGATCACCGGTGATGTGCTGAAAACGGACATCCGCCTCCGGGAAACGGCCGGCCTGCCGGCCCGGGGCGGCGAAATGCCCCAGCCATGGTACATGGCGAAAAAAGAGCCGGTGGCTTATTTTGATTTTGAACTGCGCTATGAGTTCGAATCCCGGATCGATTGCCATGGGCAGATCGCCACCGAGACCACGGGCCATTTGGAGATCAACGGCCAGCCTGTTACCCTGACGGACCAATGGTGGACCGATCCCTGCTTCAAAACGGCCCCCATCCACATCCGGAAGGGCCGCAATGTGGTTACGGTCCGGGATACCTTCACCGGCCGCCAGGACCTGGAGGCCATCTATATCCTGGGGGCCTTCGGCGTTTTCGGCGGCATTATCGACCAACTTCCCGCCCGGATCCACCTGGGGGATATTACCTGCCAGGGATTCCCCCATTACGGCGGTACGGTCACTTACACCTTCCCCCACAAGGTAAAGGCCCGCGCCATGCTGCGTCTGCCGGACCTGGGGGACGCTGCTGCCCTTCGGGTCAATGGCCGGCTTCTGGCCTGGGCCCCCTATCAGGTGGCAGTGGATCCCTGTGACGCCGTGGAGATCGACCTGATCCTCACGGGACGAAACACTTTCGGCCCCCTGCACCAATTGCCGGCCCGGACCGCCGGCTGCGGCCCCCGGAATTTCCTGACCACCGGGGAGCATTGGACCGACGAAATGGTCACCCTGCCCTGCGGCCTGAACCTTTGACGGAGAACTTCAGAAAAAGCCATCCTGATGGGTGGCTTTTCTTGATCTTTGCGGAATTTTGATTGCTTTCGACACGCCGTTGTGATAAAATGGGACAAAATGATGAAAGGGGGGTCCGGATATGGGCCGCAATGTCCGACGTTTGCTCTGCCTGGCGCTGGCGCTGATCCTTTGCGCCTGCTCCGTGACACCGGAACCCACCCAACCGCCCACGGCGCTTACCCAACCCGCTCCGGCACCCACCACGTCCCCTGCGGAACCCACGGATCCCACCCAACCCACTGAGCCCCGCCGCACCGCCGCAACGGCGGAGGAATTGCGGACCCTGGCGGAGGATCCCGCTCTGGCGCCGGGGACCGATGTGCATTTGACGGGGGAGATGACCCTGGAGGAGCCGGTGATCTTCACCTTGCCCGTGGACCTTTTTGTGGAGGCGGCGGTGACCTGCCTGGCCCCCATATGCTTTGAGACCGCCGCAGAAGGCCAAATCTCTGTGGAATTGGCGCCCGGCGTGGACGATTCCATGCTGGATCTGCGGTTTGATACCCCCAATTGCCATGTTTCCTGGCCGGAATCGCCCTATCTTCTGCCGGAAACGGAGGCGGAGGCCGTCAATGCCGCCTCCTTCAACGGCACCGACCTGCGGGCCAGGTATGGCCTGGGCGGCACCGGCACCCACCGGCTGGTGTCTGCGGTGCTGGACCCTGCGGGGAATCGGGGCCTGGAGGAGACCCTGGTGTTTACCCCGGAAGGCAACACCTTGTACCTGTGGGTGCCCTACCTGGTGGAGGACAAGCTCCTGAAAAACGCCGCGGTTTTGCTGACCTTCAGCGACGGTACCACCGCTCTGGAGACCATGGACCTGACCCAACCCCAGAATTACACCCTGACCGATGATGCCGGCCAAACCCGTACATACCGCCTGCGGGCCGATCGGCTGACCTACAACCTGCCCGTGATCTATATCGAGATCCAGGACGGCAAGGAAGTCACTTCCCGGACCAAATATCTGAACGCCACCATCCGCATCGACAGCGAAAATGCTCAGGGCGGTTTCCCGTCCATGACCACCCGGGAAGTGCTGATCCGGGGCCGGGGCCATTATAGCTGGAATTTCGACAAGACCCCCTATAAGCTCCGCTTTGAGACCAAAACATCGGTGCTGGGCATGGCCTCCTCCAAAAACTGGGTCCTGCTGGCCAATTACCTGGACCGCAGCTTGCTCCAGAACTATGTGGCCATGCAGATGAGCGCCGTGCTGGCGGGGCTTCCTTATACCCCCTCCATGTACCCCGTGGATGTGTTCGTCAACGGCTCCTACCGGGGCATCTATACCCTCAGCGAGCAGTTGGAGGGCAAAGACGAGCGGATCGCCCTGCAGGAAGGATCCGGTCCGGAGGATACGGACTATCTGCTGGAGATCGGCGGCAGCGATACAGGCGATGTGCTGAACGAGGATTATTTCCACGCCGGCACCTTGAAATTTGCGGCCATCAAATTCCCGGAAACGGAGCTGACCCGGGAACAACTGACCTACCTGATGGACTACGTCCGGGCGGCAGACAACGCGGTAGTCACCCTGAGCAACTACGAAGACTACATCGATGTGGACAGCCTCATCGATTGGGTCATCCTCCACGAGCTGACCTACAACCTGGATTGCTGCTTCCGGCGAAGCTGTTTCCTCATTAAGCAAGCCGACGGCAAGCTGGTTATGGGGCCGGTCTGGGATTTTGACCTGGCCTTCGGCAGTTTCAACCGCTACAAAAAAGGCGATTGGGCCACCATCGGCGCTGCCGGCGAGTATGTGGGGGTCACCTGGATGAATTACCTCATCAAGGACGAAGCCTTTATGGCCCGTTTCGCCGCCCGGTGGAATGAGATCAAGGACGACGTGATGGACAAGGCCCTGACCTCCATCGACACCATGGCCGCCCTGATGGGCCCCTCCGTGGACATGAATTTTGAAGTGTGGGACGTGCTGGGAAAATCCCATCCCGGCCAGCCTTCCGGCCACAAGCAGTATGATACCTACGAAAAAATGGTCCAGCGCCTGAAGGATTTCCTTTGGGAGCGCTATGAATGGCTGGATAAAGAATTGAGATAAGGTCGTGAACCAATGAGTAAAACATATATACCGGCAGGTTATCGCCCGGTGCTGGACGCTTATGAGACCCAGCGGGCCATTGCCTGCATCAAGGAGACCTTTCAGCAGGAGTTTGCTTCCGCATTGAATCTGAAGCGGGTCTCCGCGCCGCTGTTCGTCACCGGCACCTCCGGACTCAACGATAACCTCAGCGGCCGGGAGCGGCCCGTGGCCTTTGACGTGCCGGCGGTGGGGGAGGAGGCCCAGGTGGTCCATTCCCTGGCCAAGTGGAAACGGCTGGCGTTGAAGCGCTACGGTTTTACCGTAGGCAAGGGCCTTTACACCGACATGAATGCCATCCGCCGGGATGAGGAACTGGACAATATCCACTCCATCTATGTGGATCAATGGGACTGGGAGAAGGTCATTACCCCGGAAAACCGGAACCTGGATTATCTTAAACTCATTGTCCGGGCCATCGTCCGGACCATCTGCGATACCAACGACCGGCTCCATGTCCGCTTTCCCCAGCTTCGTGTGGAGCTGAGCAGGGAAGTGACCTTCATCACGGCTAAGGAGCTGGAGGACCTGTACCCCGGCCTGACCCCCAAAGAGCGGGAAAACGCCTTTGTTCGCCGGCACCGCACCGCCTGCATCATTGGCATCGGCGGCGCCCTCCGGTCCGGCAAGCCCCATGACCATCGGGCCCCGGACTATGACGATTGGGACCTGAACTGCGATATTTTCTTCTGGGACGATGTGCTGGACATGGCCCTGGAGATCTCCTCCATGGGCATCCGCGTGGATCCTGCGGCGCTGGACCGCCAGCTTCGCCTTTCCGGCTGTGAGGACCGCCGGGAATTGCCTTTCCATAAGATGCTGTTGGAGGGCCGGCTGCCCCTGACCATCGGCGGCGGTATCGGCCAAAGCCGCCTGGCTATGCTGATGATGGGCTGCGCCCATATCGGTGAAGTCCAATCCAGCATCTGGGACGACCATACCCTCCGGGAATGTGACCTGGCCGGCATCCCGCTGCTGTAAACCGAAAACTGCCGCCGTCCGTGCGGCAGTTTTTTATGCATGGCCGCGTATTCTCTTGTACAGGCATTGTAATTGTGGGGGAAATGTGATATATTGGGTCAAAAGGGGGAGAAATATGGAACGTTATCAAGTTTTTATCAGCTATCGCCGGGATGGCGGTGAACATCTGGCCGGACGCATCGCGGATAAATTGAAAGATAAAGGGTATGCGGTCTTTTTCGATGTGGAATCCATGCGCTCAGGCACGTTTAACACGCAGATCTTCAAGGCCATCGATTCCTGCGATGATTTCGTGCTGATCCTGCCCCCGAAAGCGTTGGATCGCTGCAAAGATCCGGATGACTGGGTGCGCCTGGAGATCGCCTATGCCCTGCAGAAAGGAAAGAATATTATCCCGGTCATGATGCGGGATTTTGCTTTTCCGGCCACGCTGCCCCAGGAGATCGACAAGGTCCGTTTCTACGAGGGCGTGGCGGCTTCGTCCGATTACTTTGATGCCTGCATCGAAAAGATCGTGCGCCTCCTGCGGTCCAAGAGCCGGGCAGCTTGTGCCCGGGGGACGAGCCGAGGGGCAGGTCCGGCCGGTACGGGAAAATGGATCGGCATTATCTGCGGCGCAGTGCTGCTGGTAGTCTTGCTGGTGCTGGGCATCGGCAGTTTGGGCCGGGTCGAAAATACCACAGACGAAACACCACCCAGTGATGGGCCGGTTCCGACCGGTACGCAGTCTGCTGCGGATCCGGAAACGGAAGCAAAATATCAACTGGCGGCCGGCTATGCCCGGGAAGGTAACTTCGGCGCGGCGGCTATCGCTTATGCAAACTGCGGCGACTATCAGGATGCGGCTGCCCAAAGAGATCTTTGCTGGGAAAAGTTGGCCCGCTACAATCACGATACGATCACGGCTATTGACAATGCTTTCCTGTGCATCCTGCCGGATGGCACCATCCCCAAGGAGCTTTGCTACTATCGGGAGATGGCCGATTGGACGGATCTGGTTTCCCTGTCCATGTTTGCAGCCCTGCGGGCCGATGGAACGGTACTGGTACCGGAAGACTTGGATTATGATGTCCGGAATTGGAAGGATATGGTGTCCATCTCCGCGGGCTATGATTTCTTGGTCGGATTGCGTAACGACGGCACCGTCGCCCTTACCGGCGATTGGTCCAATGGCCGCGATGCAGTGGAGACCTGGACGGACATCGTTTCCGTCAAGGCTTATCCCAATGCAGGCGCTGTTGTGGGCCTGAGATCTGACGGCACGGCGGTGATGGCCGGATGCGACCCGGAATACCCTTATGAAGTGTCCCATTGGAAGAATATCCGGAATCTGTGTACAGAGGAAGGCTTTGCCGTGGACCGGAACGGAAATGTGTTCTGCATCTATCCCGAGGAGCGCATCGATGAACTGCTGGGCGACGACGGCGCGCTGCTGAAAAGCGTTCTTGCCGTAAAGGACGTGGAAGATGTGGCAAACGGCTGGTGTCTGCTGCAGGACGGAAAACTCGTTCCCTGGGAAACCAACGGAGACGATGCGGATCCCGTGGAAGCCTGGAACGATGTGGTCGGCATCACCGTGGGTTGGGAATTTATCATCGGCCTGCGGGCCGATGGAACGCTGCTGCTGTACGGAATGGGATCGCCGGTGCCCGGTTTCTCGGATATTGAGAAAGTGATGCTGCCTAAAGGTGACACCCGCATGACCGATTGGAACTTGGTGGAAGCGGAATTTGAGGATTTTACATTGCTCCTCAAGCTGCTGGAAAGCGGAAACTATGAAGTGCGTGGCTGCACGGGCACGGGAGCCGTGGAACTTCCTGAAAAGTACCAGTACAGAAAGATCGATTCCGTCGGAAGTGCCGCGTTCTACGGGTCTGAAATTACGGCATTCCGGGACCATCCCTTCCTCTCTTCCGTGGGTGCCTATGCATTCGCAGATGCCAAACAGCTCCAAAGCGTACATCTTTCCAGCGGGTATTTGGGCGATCTTTCCGAAGGTGTGTTCTATCGGTGCAACGCATTGGAAACGGTAGAGTTACCTCACGAGACCGATACAGTGGGTGACTATGCCTTCTTTGGCTGCAGCGCCCTGACAGCGCTTCCCTGCACGGAAGCCGGCAGGATCGGCAATTGGGCCTTTGCAGAATGCGTCGGCCTGCAGGAACTGCACCTGGGGGCCCATCATGTGGGATACTACGCCTTTACAGGATGCACTGGAGTGGAAAATGTAGTGCTGTCCGATGGTCTTGAGGAGATCTTGCAGGGCAGTTTCAGCAACCTGGAACGGCTGCAGGAGCTGAGTATACCGGAAACGGTGACGGTGATCGAATACGGTGCCTTTTCAGGCTGCGGCGACCTGCGTGAGATCCACTATGGCGGCACTGTCGCGCAATGGCGCGACCTGGACATCCATGTGGAGGATCTGGGCATTTCCGACGGCCATACGCTGAAGATCCACTGCCAGGACGGAACGATCCGATAAACTGTTCAATAAAGTATGGGCACCCGGCCGTTTGGCCGGGTGCCCGCCTTTTATACGCCGTAATAAGCGTCCAGGTACATTTGCCGGATCTCCCGCAAGAGGGGATACCGGGGGTTGGCGCCGGTGCATTGGTCGTCGAAGGCCTGCTCCGTCATCTCGTCCAGCCGGGCCAGGAAATCCGCTTCGTCCACGCCGTAATCCCGGATGGTCCTGCGGATACCCACCTTTTCCTTCAGCTCTTCCAGGGCCCGGATTAGCAGTTCCAGCTTTTCCTCGTCCGAGTGACCGCCCAACTGCAGGTAGTCTGCCACTTCCGCGTACCGCGCCAGGGTGTGGGGATGGTCATACTGAGAGAAGGTACCCATCTTGGCAGGCACTTCCGCCGCATTGAAGCGCAGCACATGGCTGATCAGCAGGGCATTGGCCACGCCGTGGGGCAGGTGATGGAAGGCACCCAGCTTGTGGGCCATGGAGTGGCATACGCCCAGGAAGGCGTTGGCGAAGGCCATGCCGGCCATGCAGGCCGCGGTGCCCATGTTCTCCCGGGCCCGGGGATCGTTGGGGCCGTTGTCATAGGCCGCCGGCAGATTGTCAAAGATCAGCTTCAGGGCCCGCAGAGCCAGACCGTCGGTGTAACCCGTGGCCATCACTGAGGCATAAGCCTCCAAGGCATGGGTCACCGCATCGATGCCGCTGGCGGCGGTGAGACCCTTGGGGGCATTCATCATCATGTCCGCATCCACAATGGCCATTTTCGGCAGTAATTCATAATCCGCCAGGGGATATTTGATGCCGCTGCGTTCGTCGGTGATGACGGCAAAGGGGGTCACTTCGCTGCCGGTACCGGCGGTGGTGGGAATGGCCACGAAGTAAGCCTTCTTGCCCATCTTGGGGAAGGTGTAGATCCGCTTGCGGATGTCCACAAACCGCATGGCCATGTCCATAAAGTCTGCCTCGGGATGCTCGTAGAGGACCCACATGATCTTGGCGGCGTCCATGGCGCTGCCGCCGCCCACGGCGATGATCACATCCGGCTCAAAGGTGGCCATCTGTGCCGCACCGGCCCGGGCGCATGCCAGAGTGGGGTCCGGCTCCACGGAATGGAAGGTGTTGTGGATGATGCCCAGCCGGTCCAAAGTCTCCTTCACCGGTTTGGTGTAGCCGTTTTGATAGAGGAAGGTGTCGGTGACGATAAAGGCCTTCTTGTAGCCTTTCAGCTCTTCCAGGGCCACGGGCAGACAACCCTTCTTGAAATACACCTTTTCCGGCGCCCGGAACCACAGCATGTTCTCTCTCCTCTCTGCCACGGTCTTGATGTTCAGCAGGTGCTTCACACCCACATTTTCGCTGACGGAGTTACCGCCCCAACTGCCGCAGCCCAGGGTCAGGGAGGGGGCCAGCTTGAAATTGTACAGATCGCCGATGCCGCCCTGGGAGGAGGGGGTGTTGACCACGATGCGGCAGGCCTTCATCCGCTGGGAGAAGGTGTGCAGCTTTTCGCCGCCGGTAACGGTGTCCAGATAGATGGAAGCGGTGTGGCCGTAGCCGCCGTCCCGGACCAACTGATCCGCCATATCTACGGCATCGGCAAAATCCACGGCCCGATACATGGCCAGCACCGGGGACAGCTTTTCGTGGGCGAAGGGCTCATCCAAAGCGGTGGAAGTCACTTCGCCAATGAGGATCTTGGTGTAGGCGGGCACATCGATGCCGGCCAGCTTGGCGATGTCATAGGCGGACTGGCCCACGATCTTGGCGTTTACAGAGCCATTCACCAGCAAAATGGAGCGGACGTTCTCTTTTTCTTCCTCGCTGAGGAAATAGCAGCCCCGGCGGGCAAATTCCGCCTTCACTTCATCGTAGATCCCCTGAGGAACGATGACGCTCTGCTCCGAAGCGCAGATCATGCCGTTGTCAAAGGTCTTGGAGTGAACGATGGAGGATACAGCCAGCAGAATATCGGCGCTGTCGTCAATGATGGCCGGCACGTTGCCGGCGCCCACGCCCAGGGCAGGCTTGCCGGAAGAGTAGGCGGCTTTGACCATACCGGGGCCGCCGGTGGCCAGGATCAGGTCCGCATCGCGCATAAGCTGGTTGGTCAGTTCCAGGCTGGGCTGATCGATCCAGCCGATGATGTCCTCCGGCGCGCCGGCGGCCACCGCCGCTTCCAGCACCACTTTGGCCGCGGCGATGGTACAGTTCTTGGCCCGGGGATGGGGGCTGATCAGAATGGCGTTGCGGGTTTTGAGGCTGATGAGGGCCTTGAAAATGGCGGTGGACGTGGGATTGGTGGTGGGGATCACCGCGGCGATGAGGCCGATGGGTTCCGCGATCCGGCAAATTCCGTAGGAGCGGTCCTCCTCGATGACACCGCAGGTTTTTGTGTCCTTGTAAGCGTTGTAGATATATTCGGAGGCGTAGTGATTTTTGATCACCTTATCTTCCACCACGCCCATGCCGGTCTCAGCCACGGCGGCCTTGGCCAGGGGGATCCGCATTTTGTTGGCGGCGGTGGCGGCGGCCAGGAAGATCCGGTCCACCTGCTCCTGGGTGTAGTTGGCAAATTTCGCCTGGGCGGCCCGGCAGCGGTTCATAGCCTGGGTCAGCTCCCCGGCGGTGGTTACAAGCGTATCGTTATGCTCCATAATTATTCTTCCTTTCTGTATCGATAAATGCATACCGATAAATTACTATCAATATAATAGCATCGAATTTCGAAATGTCAACCCTTATTTTCAGTTTATTCCGGGAAAAGAAAAAAGGGACGCGCAGCGCGCATCCCTTGCCGTATAGGATTACTTTTGAAATCTGCGGGCGTAACCGCACTTGCGGCACAGTTCCTCCGCCGCCTCGCCCCGGGAAAAACCGTCGTAGATGGCCTTGGCCCGGGGACTGTCCAAAATATCCTTCAGTTCCTGCTGATACAGATTGCCAAGAGCCAGGTCCCCTTCGTGATCCAGACAGCAGGGGACCACGGTGCCGTCCGCCAGTACGCCGATCTGATCCCGCAACCCGTAGCAGAATACCCGCCGGCCCCCGTCGGCGGCGCTCAGGTCGGGCCAATCAAATTTCTCCCCATGCTCCAGATATACCCGCTGGCCCATGCGGATGCCCCGCCGTTCCCGGACCCACTGGCCGGGGAAATGCTGATGCAGAGTGTCCAAAATGGCGCCGTTTTTCTCATCCAGACCCCCGTCGTTCCACAGTCGGTAGGTCACCAGCTTGGCGCCCTGGGCGGCCTGACCGAATGCCATGCATCCGCGCAGATAGGTCTCGAAGGGCACGTCCGGATCGTTGGCTTCAAAGGCGTGGAGGGAAATGTTGATCTTGTGCAGGGCAGGGGACTTCAGGAGCAATTCCTGCCGCTTGGGAAGCAGGGTACCGTTGGTGGTCAGGATCACTTTCAGACCGGCATCGCCGGCCATCTGCAGAAATTCCTCCAGGTGGGGATGGAGCAGCGGTTCGCCCATCAGGTGAAAATACAGATGATCCGTCCAATCGCGGAGCTTGGGCAGCAATTGCGCCATCTCTGCGGTGGTCATCCATCGCTTGGACCGCCGGGTACCGGGGCAGAAACTGCAGTTGAGGTTGCATATATTGGAGATCTCCAGATAGATCTTTCGAAAGTGTTTCATAACCGGCCTCCTTCCTTCAATGCCGCCATTATACCACATTTTTCTCCGTTCGCAAGAAAAATCCTATGGAATTGCGGTGCCGGATGTGCTATAATCCGAAATCATGTAAAAGAGGTGTTCCTATGAAAAACCATTCCAAGATCCTTTGGCTGACCCAGACGGCCCTGATGCTGGCGCTGTTGGTGGCGGTCCAGGGTGTTACTGCCGGTCTGGGCAATCAGTTCGTCACCGGCTCCTGTGTGAATTTGATCCTGGGGGTCACCGCCCTGGTGGTGGGCCTTTGGGGCGGCGCGGCGGTGGCCCTGACCTCCCCCTTTCTGGCGTTTTTGTTTGGCATCGGCCCCAAGTTCATCCAGCTCCTGCCCGGCATTGCCGCAGGCAATCTGGTGCTGGTGCTGGTCTTGGCCCTGGTGATCCGGAGCGGCGCGGTGCCTCTGTGGCGCCGGGCGCTGGGATGGCTGGCGGCCGCGGCGGCCAAGTTCGCCACGCTGTATCTGGTCATGGTCCAATTTCTCGTGCCCATGCTGGTCAGCGGCGGCACCATTCCGGCGAAGGCATCGGCTGCGCTGTCGGCCCAGTTCTCCTGGCCCCAGCTCATCACCGCCCTCATCGGCGGCGGCATGGCTGTCCTGATGGCCCCCACCCTCCGCAAAGCCCTGAAGAAGTGACCCCCGCCCCCCCTTGCCTCCCTCTTTGAGGGGGGCTGCGGCGGCCTGCGGCCGCGCGGCGGGAGAAAGCCGGCGCCCTACAATAGCATGAAAATCCCGCACAAGAAAACGCCCATAGGCCGAAGCCTATGGGCGTCCACATTTTGCTTTTACTTCCGCACGAACAGAATACCCAATGTGCCGGGGCCGCAATGGCAGGACACGGTACAGCCGGCCACGGTCTCGTACACGGTGTCGAACAGACCCTGCGCCATAACGGCTTCCCGAACGCCTGCGTAGCACTCGTCGGACACCTTGGTCTGGGTGATGAAAATGGGCATGGAAGTATCCAGGTCCTCCCGGCCTTCCAACCGCTCCTTCACATAGGAAACCAGGCACTTGTCATACTTGCCGCGGTACTTCTTGCTGACGCCCATCTTGCCGTCCTTGACGTCGATGCAGGGCTTCAGGTTCAGCAGATTGGCGCCCAGGGCCGCGGCGGAGGAGCAACGGCCGCCCTTGACCAGATATTCCAGCTTATCCACCACGAAGCTGGCTTCCACCTTGTCGGTGAATGCTTCCAGATCTGCCTTGAGCAGTTCCAGGGATTCGGCGGTTTCCGCCAGCCTGCAGGCTTTCAGCACCACCAGACCCTGGCCGGTGGACAGATTCCGGGAGTCCACAGCCACCACATTGTCAAATTCAGAAGCCGCCAGGCAGGCATTCTGATGGGTGGAGGAGAATTCGGCGCTGATGTTGATGTGCAGAACACCGTCATATTCCGCCGCCAGAGGGGCGAAGAACTCCTGATATTCGCCGATACTCACGGCGGTGGTGGAGCACAGAGCGCCGCCGCCGGCCACATGGGCAAAGATCTCAGCCGGGGTGATGGTCACATTGTCCTTGAACTCCCGGCCGTCCTTGATCACGGTCAGGGGGACGATGCTGATGTTATACTGGTCCACAATGGCGGGGGACAGGTCGCAGGTCGAGTCGGAAGTGATCTTGATTCGCATACATCTTTCTCCTTAATTGGTTGAGGTCGTGGGATCCGTGGCCATCATAAAACAGCAGGATTCCAAATTTTTCGATTTGAGATAGTTGGCGCCCCAATCCCGCATGGCCACCAGCAGGGGCAGCAGGCTCTGACCCAGAGGGGTCAGGGAGTATTCCACCCGGGGCGGGATCACGGGGTAGGCTTCCCGGTGGATCAGTTGATCCTGTTCCAGCTCCCGGAGCTGCTGGGTCAGCATTTTTGCGGTGGCGCCGGTGATCCGCTTACGCAGATCGGAGTAGCGCAAAGTGCCCTGGGACAGATTCCAGAGGATCAGGGCCTTATACTTTCCACCGATCAGCTCCAGGGTGGCTGCCACCGGGCAGGCGTTGGTCTTATTCATCAGCCGCCTCCTTAGGTATCTTTTAGGGTACCAATGCACTATTTTGTGCATACTTGTTTTTTTGGTATTGCCTTGCTAGAATGATAGCATAGAAGAAGCAAAATGTCAATCTCACCTTACTTTGCGTCCAAAGGAGGAACTTATGAAGCTGAAATTTACGGTCACCGGCATGACCTGCGCCGCCTGCTCCGCCCGTGTGGAGAAAGTGACCCGGGCCGTGGAAGGCGTGGAAAACGCGGAAGTGAATCTCATGGGCGGCACCATGACGGTGGAAGCAGCCTCGGAGGAGGTCTGTGACCCCATCATCGCCGCCGTTACTGCCGCGGGCTATGGCGCAAGCGTCGCCGGCCGGAAGCAGGAGACACCTGCTCCCACGGATAACGGCTTGAAAGAAATGAAAAAGCGGATCATCGGTTCCGCCATCTTCCTGGTGATCCTCATGTATTTTACCATGGGCCACATGGTGGGTCTGCCGGTGCCCCATTGGTACCATGGCCGGGAAAATGCCCTGGTGGCGGCGCTGCTGCAGTTTTTGCTGACGCTGCCTGCCGTGGTCCTGAACCGGGTCTATTACACCCGGGGGCTGAAGGCCCTGTGGCACCGCGCGCCCAATATGGATTCCCTCATTGCCGTGGGATCCGGTGCCTCCCTGATCTATGGCATCGGCGCGCTGTTGCGGATGGCCTGGGCCATGGGCCACGGCGACTGGGCCACGGTGGATTTTTACCGGGAAAATCTCTATTTTGAATCTGCCGCCATGATCCTGACCCTCATCACCCTGGGCAAATTCCTGGAGACCCGTGCCAAGGGCAAGACCGGCGATGCCATCCGGGCGCTGATGGACCTGCGGCCGGAGACCGCCGTGGTCCTGCGGGATGGGGTGGAAGTCACCGTTCCCTCGGACCGGGTCCGGGTGGGGGACATCGTAGTGATCCGCGCCGGCGTACGGATCCCCGTGGACGGCACCGTGGTGGAAGGCCGGGGCAGTGTGGATGAAAGCGCCCTCACAGGCGAAAGTGTGCCGGTGGACGTGGAACCGGGCAGCGCCGTGGCCGCCGCCACGGTCAATACATCAGGATATTTCAAATTCCGGGCGGAGAAGGTGGGGGAGGACACCACCTTGCAGCAGGTCATTCGGATGGTGGAGGAAGCCGGCGGCTCCAAGGCCCCCATTGCCCGGATGGCGGATAAGATCGCCGGGATCTTCGTGCCGGTGGTCATGACCATTGCGGCCCTGGCCTTGATCGGCTGGATGCTGGCGGACCGGTCCCTGGAATACGCCCTGACGGCGGCCATTTCCGTGCTGGTGATCTCCTGCCCCTGCGCTTTGGGTCTGGCTACCCCTGTGGCCATTATGGTGGGCACTGGCCGGGGCGCGTCCATGGGCGTACTGTTTAAGAACGGTGCGGCCCTGGAGCATCTGCATGGCGTGGATACTGTGGTGCTGGACAAGACCGGTACCCTCACCGTGGGCCGCCCCGCCGTGACCGACATTCTGCCGGGAACACTGCGCGCCGGGGAATTGCTGAACCTGGCCGCCGCCCTGGAGAAGCCTTCCGAGCATCCCTTTGCCCAGGCGATCCTGGCCCGTGCCGGGGAGGACGTGAAGGTGAAAGTGGAGGGATTTGAAACCCTTCCTGGGCGTGGCGTCTGCGGAGTGGTGGAAAATGTGCGATATTTCGGAGGAAACCGGCGTCTGATGGAGGAACGGGGTATCAACGTTCCTGCATATCCGGAACTGGTGGCCGCAGGAAAAACGCCGCTGTATTTTGCCGACGAAACGGGGAAATACCTGGGCGCCATTGCGGCGGCGGACGTGCTGAAGGCCGATTCGGTCCGGGCGGTGGCCGCTTTGGAAAAACTGGGACTTGACATTGTGATGCTGACGGGCGACAATGAAGGTACCGCCAAAGCCATTGCCGCTAAGGCCGGGATCCGGCGGGTCATTGCCGATGTGCTGCCCGGCGACAAGGCAGCGGCCATCCGCCGGCTTCAGGAAGATGGCCGAAAGGTGCTGATGGTGGGCGACGGCATCAACGATGCCCCGGCCCTGGTCACCGCCCATGTGGGCATGGCCATCGGCGCCGGCACGGACATCGCCATGGAATCGGCGGACGTGGTGCTGATGTCCGGGTCCCTGACCGGCATCTCCAATGCCATCCGCCTCAGCAAGGCCACCATCCGCAACATCCGTCAAAATCTCTTCTGGGCCTTTTTCTACAATTGCCTGGGGATCCCCGTGGCGGCCCTGGGATTGCTCAGCCCCATGATCGGGGCGGCGGCCATGAGTATGAGTTCCGTATTCGTAGTGGCCAATGCCCTGCGGCTGCGGCGCTTTAAGGCAGAGACCCTGCCCGTAATTACCGAAGAACAAGAAATCATTCAGGAGGAAACCGTAATGACAACTGTGATCAAAGTGAATGGCATGATGTGCCCCCATTGCAAGGCTATGGTGGAGAAGGTCTGCAAGGCCGTCCCCGGCACCGCCGATGCGGTGGTGGATCTCCAGGCCAAAAATGTGACCGTCACCGGCGATGCCGACCCGGCGGCCCTGAAGCAGGCTATCGTCGACGCCGGTTACGAAGTGGTGGACTGATATGCGGAACATCCGCTTGGATATCTGCTACGACGGCACCCGCTACAAAGGCTGGCAGCGGCTGACCGGGGTGGACAACACCATCCAGGGTAAGCTGGAGCAGACCCTTTCCCGGATCCTGGGGGAACCCATTGAGATCTCCGGCAGCGGCCGCACCGATGCCGGCGCCCATGCCTTGGGGCAGGTGGCCAATTTCCATTGCGAAAGCGACCTGCCCTGCCGGGAGATCCTGGCTCAGCTCCGGCGGTATTTACCGGAGGACATCGGCATATATTCCTGCAGTGAGGCCTCGCCCCGGTTCCACGCGCGGCTCAACGCCCGGCAAAAAACCTACCGCTACCGGGTGTGGAACAGCGAAGAACCCTGCGTTTTTGAGCGGCGGTTTGTCTATATCCTGCCGGAGGAACTGGACCTGGAGCAGATGTGTATAGCCGCTGAATATTTCCTTGGAAAACAGGATTTTTGCGCGTTTAACGCCAATAAACGGTTCAAAAAGTCCACTTTGCGCCATATTCAAAATGTCAGTATCTGTCGGAAAGGGAATGAGATTGAATTTTTATTCACCGGCGACGGATTTTTATACAATATGGTCCGCATCATGGTGGGGACCCTCATCGAAGTGGGCAGGGGACAGCGGCCGGCAGAAAGCATCCCGTCCCTCTTCGGCGCGAAACGGGAGGAAGCGGGATTCCTGGCGCCGGCCCAGGGGCTGTGCTTAATGGAGGTAGAGTATTGAATATCCAAATTTTCGGAAAATCCAAGTGCTTCGATACCAAAAAAGCGGAGCGGTATTTCAAGGAGCGCCGGGTGAAATTCCAGGCCATTGACCTGAAAAAATACGGCATGTCCGGGAAAGAATTCGACAGCGTTCTGCGGGCTGTGGGCGGGATCGACAATCTCATCGACTGGGAGAGCCGTCATCCCGACATCACCCTGATGAAATACATGGATGACAAGACCGCCAAAGAGGACAAGGTCTTCGACAATCCGGAATTGATGAAGACCCCCGTGGTCCGCAACGGAAAGCAGGCTACGGTGGGCTATTGCCCGGAGATCTGGGCCACTTGGGAATAAGGTACAAAAGAGCAGTTTCTGAACAGGAAACTGCTCTTAAAATTTTTGAAAAATAGTTTGCAAAATGCAGACAAAAGTGTTATTATCAGGAGGTGCGTCATGGAATCTGTGTTGCACAAGGTCCACGGCCTGGTGTGGGGCATTCCATCCCTGGTGTTGATCCTGGGGGTGGGCCTATATTTGAGCATTCGGACACGGTTCGTCCAGATCCGGCTTTTTCCCCGGGCGCTGAAAGGTTTTCTGAGCCTTTTCCGACGGAAAACGGGGCCGGGGGTCTCCCCGCTGCAGGCCCTTTGCACCGCCCTGGCGGCCACGGTGGGCACCGGAAATATTGCCGGTGTTGCCGGCGCCGTTGCCATCGGCGGTCCCGGCGCCATCTTTTGGATGTGGGTCTGCGCCCTCATCGGCATGGCCACGAAATTTGCAGAAGCCACCCTGTCGGTCCGCTACCGGGTGCGGGAAAACGGAGAATTCCGGGGCGGCCCCATGTACATGATCACCCGGGGGCTGGGCAGCCGCTGGAAATGGCTGGCAGGATGCTATGCCTTTTTCGGCATCGTGGCGGCCTTCGGCGTAGGCAACGCCACCCAGATCAACGCGGTGATCACGGGTCTGCGGCAGGCAGTGACGGCCTTCGGAGGAACACCCGAAGGCTGGATGGACCTGGGGGCGGGTCTGGTGTTGGCGGTGCTGGTGGCATTGCTGCTCTCCGGCGGCGCTGTGCGCATCGGCCGGGCGGCGGAGCGGCTGGTGCCCTTTGCGGCGGTGGCCTATCTGCTGCTGTGCCTTTTGGTGCTGGTGGCCCGGTTTCAGGCCATTCCGGCGGCATTTTCCGCCATTATTCGGGGCGCATGGACACCCGGCGCGGTGTCCGGCGGTCTCATTGGCTCTGCCTTGACCACCTTGCGGGTGGGGGTGAGCCGGGGCGTATTTACCAATGAAGCCGGCATGGGCACCGCCGGGATCGCACACGCCGGGGCGGATGTTGCCCATCCGGTGGATCAGGGACTTATGGGGATCATGGAGGTATTTCTGGATACCGTGGTGATCTGCACCATGACGGCCCTGGTGATCCTGGTCAGCGGCGCGCCCATTCCTTACGGCACGGACCCCGGCGCGGCTTTGACGGCGGAAGCATTCAGCGCCGTCTGCGGCCCCTGGACCACCGTTTTTATCACCGGCGCTTTATGCTGCTTTGCCTTTGCCACGGTGCTGGGCTGGGGCCTTTACGGCATCCGGTGCGCCCAATTCCTTTTCGGCGCCTCGTCGCCCCGATTTTTCGTGTTTTTTCAGGCCCTGGCCGTGGTGCTGGGGGCTGTGCTGAACACCGGCACGGTCTGGCTGCTGTCCGAGACCGTCAACGGCCTGATGGCCATTCCAAATCTCATCGCCCTGGCGGCCCTCGCATCGGAGCTGGTCCGCCTGACGGGCGCCTGTAAACATGGAGGTACCAATGAAGATCTCGATCAATGCCAATCGCTGCGAGCCGTCGCCCATGCGGAAATTCCACCCCCTGGCGGAAAAAGCCAAGGCAGCGGGCAAGAAAATTTACCATCTGAACATCGGTCAGCCTGACCTGGCCACGCCCCAGGCGTACTACGACGCCATCCGCACCTTCAGCGAGACCACCCTGGCCTACGCGGCATCCCCCGGTATGCCCGGGTTGATCGGCGCCATCCGGGATTACTACGGAAAAATCGGCGTGGAGCTGGAGAAGGAGGACATCCTGATCACCACCGGCGGTTCCGAGGCCCTGCTGCTGACTTTCCTATGCATCATGGACCCCTACACCGAGGTCATCGTGCCGGAACCCTACTATCCCAACTATACCACCTTCGTCCATGCCGCCGGCGGCCGCATCCGTGCGCTGCCCACCCGGCCGGAGGAAGGCTACCGCTATGCCGACCGCAAGCGGATCGAAAGCCTCATCACCAAGAACACCCGGGCCATCATGATCACCAACCCCGGCAATCCCACCGGCGTGGTGTTGAGCCAGGAAGAGATGCGGATGATCGCGGATATTGCCAAGGAGCATGATCTGTTCCTGATCTGCGATGAAGTATACCGGGAATTCTGCTATGACGATAAGTTCGGGGTGCCCAGCATGGGTAAATTCCGGGATATCGATGAAAACCTGGTGATCGTGGATTCCGTTTCCAAGCGGTTTTCGGCCTGCGGCGCCCGTGTGGGCTGCGTGGTGACCCGGAACAAGGAACTCCAGGCGGCATTGCTGAAAATGTGCCAGTCCCGTCTGTCGGTGGCCACCATCGACCAGATCGGTGCCGAGGCCCTTTACAGCGTGGATCATGAATTTTTCCGCAAGAGCAAGGCTGAGTACCGCAAGCGCCGGGATCTGGTGGTGTCCATGCTGCGGCAGATCCCCGGCGTTCAGGTGGAGGAACCCATGGGGGCCTTCTATGTGATGGCCGGTTTGCCGGTGGACGACGCGGATAAGTTCCAGCGGTGGCTGCTGGAGGAATTTGACCATGAGGGCGACACCGTGATGTTTGCCCCCGGCGCGCCCTTCTACGAGACCCCCGGCAAGGGCATCAATGAGGTGCGGATCGCCTACGTTCTGGATTGCAAGGATCTGGCGCGGGCCATGGAATTGCTGGGACGGGGTATTGAATGCTACCGGCAGCAGGTCATGCGCTTGTAAAAGGGGCAAATTTTGGGCCGCAACAAATCATTGCTTGATTTTTTCGTCTGTTCCTGCTATGGTGACAGCGAGGTGATCAACATGAATGAAGTTGCAAACAGCATCAAACAACTGCGGCAGGAGAAAAAGCTTTCCCAGGACCAACTGGCGGAACAACTGCATGTGACACGGCAGGCGGTATCCAACTGGGAGAACGGAAAGACCCAGCCGGATGTAGACACGCTGACCCGTTTGGCGGAGATCTTTGATGTTTCCGTGGAGCGGATCATTTACGGGAAGGAAAAACCCCGGTGGCATTTTGCCGTGAAGTTCATGCCTCAGGAGTGCATCAATATGGGCATGGTCCTGGCCATGCTGCTGTCCTACGCCAAGTGGGGTTCCATCGGTTGGGCGATCCTCCACGGCGCGCTGAACTGGATCTATGTGATCTACTACATCATCAAATACTGAAAAGGTGCTGTCTCAAAATGATTTTACAGGATCATAAGAGGCAGCACCGCTTTCTTTTTCTTTGCAGCAACGAAGCTGTGGAAAAAGCATCTCAAAATTCGAAAAAACAGCGCACTAAATCTGAGG
>SVLT01000047.1 GCA_015067845.1 Oscillospiraceae bacterium | reverse complement strand
GCCGCGGATAACGTTAAGATATTGCATAGATTTCCCTTCGTCCTTCCTGCTTTTTTTCCATTATATCACGGTTTTTCCCAACAGGCTGTTGCAAAACCCGTTTTTCTCTGCACTTTCCGGCGTTCTGACCTATTTAACCTGTTTTATTACCCGAATCGCGCTTGTGTTTTTATTCAATATTGTTATTGTCTTTTTATTTAATATTGCTATAATTATGGTAACACCAAATTCAGGAGGGACCCCATGGATTCTAACATATTCGTTTGCCTGATGGGCATTGGCACGGTGTTCTTCGGTCTGATCTGTCTGATCGTCCTGACCTCGCTGATGGGTCTGGTCTTCGGAAAACGACAGAACGCAGCCCCCGCCGTTCCCGTGGCTTCTCCGGTTTCCGCGGAGCTAAACCGTCAGGAACTGATCGCCGCTGTTTCGGCCGCGATCGCCGAAGACCTGGGAACTGATATTTCAGGCATCCGCATTCTGTCCATAAAAGAATTGTAATTCCAAAACTGGATATAAGAAGGAGAAAACACAATGAAAAAATACAGAGTAACCGTCAATGGCACGGCTTATGAGATCGAACTGGAAGAACTGACCGGCGCAGTCCCCGCTGCCGCACCTGCCGCTGCAGCGCCTGCCGCAGCCCCTGCTGCCCCCGCTGCCGCCGCACCTGCCAACGGCGAAAAGATCACCTCCCCCATGCCCGGCACCATTCTGGCTGTCAACGTCACTGCCGGCGCTTCCGTGAAAAAGGGCGACGTCCTGATGGTTCTGGAAGCCATGAAGATGGAAAACGAGATCATGTGCCCCTGCGACGGCACCGTGGCTTCTGTGAATACCTCCAAGGGTGCTGCCGTGGAAACCGGCGCTCTGCTGTGTGTCATCCAGTAACGGACCGGAGGACTTACTATGCAAGCAATCCTGAATTTTATTAACGATACAGGTTTTATCCTGTTCCTGCAGGATGGCGGATGGAAAAGTGCATTGATGCTGATCATTGCCTGCTTCCTGCTGTATCTGGGTATCGGCAAAAAATTTGAACCTCTGCTGATGGTTCCCATCGCCTTCGGTATACTGATGACCAACCTGCCCGGCGCCAATATGTTCCACGAGATCTTTTTTGCCGGCGGTCACATCCACTGGGATCTCATCGGCGGCGCACCCGTCACCGCGGATTTCCTTGCCGAGATGCATTCCGCAGGCGTGTCTGACGCTGTGCTGGCCCCGTACATCGACCAACTGATGGCCCTGGCGGAATCCACCTTTGGGCCGGACACCATCAAAACTCTGACGGCAGACCTCACCACCTCTTTCGGCAGCACCTTGAGTGCGCTGGAAGTGCAGTTGGAGGCTCTACTGCAAGCCGAACAGTATCTGTTGGCCGAGTATGGTGTGGAGTTCTCCAATGTCACCGTCTCCGTCGGTTTGATCGACATTCTGTATTTGGGCGTCAAGCTGGGCATCTATCCCTGCCTGATCTTCATGGGCGTCGGCGCCATGACCGACTTCGGTCCCCTGATCGCCAACCCCAAGAGCCTGCTGCTGGGCGCTGCCGCACAGGCTGGCATCTTCATCACCTTTGTCGGCGCCCGTTTCCTGGGCTTCACCGGCCCGGAAGCCAGTTCCATCGGTATCATCGGCGGCGCTGACGGTCCCACCGCCATCTTCGTCACGGCTATGCTGGCACCCGCCCTGCTGGGCCCCATCGCCGTCGCAGCCTATTCCTACATGGCTCTGGTCCCCGTCATCCAGCCTCCCATTATGAAACTGCTGACCACCGAAAAGGAGCGCCAGATCGTGATGAAGCCTCTGCGCGAGGTTTCCAAGAAGGAAAAGATCATCTTCCCCATCGTTGTCACGATCTTTGTTGCACTGCTGGTGCCCTCTGCCGGTCCGCTGATCGCCTGCCTGATGCTGGGCAACCTGTTCCGTGAATGCGGCGTTACCGACCGTCTCAGTAAGACCGTTCAGAATGAGCTTATCAACATCGTGACCATCTTCCTGGGTGTGTCTGTGGGCGCTACTGCCACTGGCACCACCTTCCTCTCCCTGCAGACCATCAAGATCATGGTCATGGGCGTGGTGGCCTTCGGCTTCGGCACCGCCAGCGGCGTACTGCTTGCCAAGTTCATGAACCTGTTCCTGAAGGAAAAGATCAATCCCCTCATCGGCTCTGCCGGCGTTTCCGCCGTTCCTATGGCTGCCCGTGTTTCCCAGATGGTCGGTCAGAAATACAATCCCGGCAACTTCCTGCTGATGCACGCTATGGGTCCCAACGTGGCCGGCGTCATCGGTTCTGCCATCGCAGCCGGCGTGCTGATCTCCCTGTTCGGCTGATAGGAGGTAACATATGGAATTTTTATCTAACAAGCCTCTGCTGATCACGGATACCATCCTTCGTGATGCTCACCAGTCCCAGGCCGCTACCCGTATGCGCGTGGAGGATATGCTCCCCGCCTGCGAGATCCTGGACTCCATCGGCTACTATTCTCTGGAATGCTGGGGCGGCGCCACCTTCGACTCCTGCCTCCGCTTCCTCAACGAAGACCCCTGGGAGCGCCTGCGCAAGCTGAAGGCCGCCCTGCCTAACACCAAGCTCCAGATGCTGTTCCGCGGCCAGAATATTCTGGGCTACAAGCACTATGCGGACGATGTGGTGGACGCTTTCTGCCGCAAAGCCATCGAAAACGGCATGGACATCATCCGCATCTTCGACGCACTCAACGACGTCCGCAATCTGGAACAGGCCATCAAGTCTACCAAGAAGTACGGCGGCATCGTGGAAGGCACCCTGTCCTACACCATCTCCCCCATCCACAGCGAAGATTACTTCGTGAAGATGGCCAAGGAGCTGGAGCAGATGGGCGCGGATGTTATCTGCCTCAAAGATATGGCAAACCTGCTGCTGCCTCCCGCTGCTTATTCCCTGATTAAGCGTCTGAAGGAAACGGTTTCCATTCCCATCCATCTGCACACCCACAACACCTCCGGCACCGGCGATATGCTGTATCTGGCTGCCGCTATGGCCGGCATCGACATCGTGGACACCGCACTCAGCCCCCTCGCCAACGGCACCGCACAGCCTGCTACCGAATCTCTGGTTGCAACGCTGCAGGGCACCGTTCGTGATACCGGTCTGGATCTGACCAAGATGAGCGAAGCCGCTGTCCATTTCCGTAAGGTGGCACAGAAGCTGAAGGACGCCGGCACGCTGGATCCCAAGGTGCTGAACGTTGACACTAACACCCTGCTCTATCAGGTCCCCGGTGGTATGCTCTCCAACCTGCTCTCCCAGCTGAAGCAGGCCGGTAAGGAAGACCAGTTCTACGATGTTCTGGCAGAGGTTCCCCGTGTCCGTGAGGACTTCGGTTATCCCCCGCTGGTAACGCCTTCCAGCCAGATCGTCGGCACGCAGGCTGTGATGAACGTCATCATGGGCGAGCGCTACAAGACCTTCACCAAGGAATCCAAGGCTATGCTGAAGGGTGAGTACGGCAAACTCCCCGGCACCGTCAACGAAGACGTCCGTGCCAAGGCCGGCATCGCTCCCGAGGATGTCATCACCTGCCGTCCCGCTGACCTGCTGGAGCCCGAACTGCCCAAGTATCGCGAGGAGTTCAAGGACATTGCCAAATGCGATGAGGACGTTCTCTCTCTGGCACTGTTTCCCCAGGTCGCTCCCAAATTCCTTGCATGGCGTGACGGCCCCAAGGAAGACCCTGCAGTTCCCGCCCCTGCTGCTCCCAAGGAAACAGCTCCCGCAGATCCCAACGCAGTCCGCGAACTGTATGTGGAGTTCAAAGGTTAACTAAAATAAATAAGGACGGTATCAACCGATACCGTCCTTATTTTTGCTTTCCGATAACAGCGGACTGTACATCATAATAGCATCATTGGTAAAGAGAAACTGCTCTTCCAACAGCATCCCCTGCAAATCATATACTTCCCGATAAAGCGCATTATGGCGAATATATCCCCCCCAGGATGCCTGATCGATTCTGGCATCCTTTTCAATGATCCGATAGTCATATTCCGGCATGCGAGCCGCCCGCCACTCCCCCTCCAGATGCGTCTCACCAACACGCACACAAAGCTGGAATGGCTGGTCAGTATCGTTTCGGATCATCAGATCACGATGCGGATACGCGCAGGTCGCCCCGCTTCCAAAAGGCTGCTGCCTGTTTGAGTCCGGAAACACATCATGAGAGTGACGATAGCGCTCGACCACTGTCAGCGGCGTGTGAAGTGTCATCCAAAAAATCAGGTTGGAAAGCTGGCAAAGTCCGCCTCCAATATCACTGCCGATCTGCCCCAGAAAAAGCACCATTCCCTCTTTGTATCCTTTTCGCTTCGAGGGTTTCCCGATCAGTTTCCAATAGCTGAACGTTTCTCCGGGATGGAGAATCAGCCCATCCAAACGCGCCGCTGCCAGACGAAGATTTGTCACCTTATTCGTTTGCCACTCCATTTCCTCTCCCCGCAGCTGGCGAATCAAAGGCGTAGCATGGGATACCTGAACATGTGGAAGCTGCGCTTTGTGACGCTCTTTTGCCCAGCGGAAGGACGGAGCGTGCCAAAAGATATACCGTTTTGCCGCATAATACGCCTTTCCCAGACGGAGACGAAGCCAACTTCTCTGAATAGGTGCCCGTAAATCCGGTTTTTTACTCTGCATTCCATCACCTCGCTGTGCACCTCTTTTTCTTATTTTATCAATTTGCAGTACTGTTTGCATTACAAAAGAATAACAATACATAAAAAGCGGAGAATGTTTCAAGTTGACGTACTTTGTGTTCTATGGCACACTTGCTTCAGGCGATGGAGTTTGCGTCCCAGCGTCACCATTGGTGGCAAGGCTGGTTGGATTGGCGCTTTCTCCATCGTCGATTTTTATATAATTGAAAAAGCAAAAGCGACAGTCGAAAAGACTGTCGCTTTGTGTTGGCGCTACCTATCTTCCCGGGCCGTCGCCAGCCAAGTATTGTCAGCAGAAACGAGCTTAACTACCGTGTTCGGAATGGGAACGGGTGGACCCTCGCCCTAATAAGC
>SVLT01000019.1 GCA_015067845.1 Oscillospiraceae bacterium | reverse complement strand
GTGTTTTTATACCTCATTCTATACCTTTTTCGAAAAAGTCAAAAAGCCCCAAAAACCCTGTAAAATAAAGGATTTTTAAAACTCTTGGTGAATACTTGACACGTGGAGACGATTTGGGAAGAATCGTTATCCCCAAAGAAATCAGAAGAACCCTCCGCATCCGTGAGGGCGATCCACTTGAAATTTACACCGAGAAGGACGGGGGCGTGATTTTCCGCAAGTATTCCCCCATGGGCGATCTGCAGGAGTTTGCGGCCCAGATGTGCGATGCCATCGGCTCCGGCACCGGGCATATGGCTGCGGTGGCGGATCGGGATGCTATCATCGCCCTGTCCGGTCTGCCCAAACGGGAGCTGATGGACAAGCCCAACTCCGAGGAGCTAGAACGGCTGATGGAACAGCGTCAGCATTACCGCTTCACCACAGGCGATGCCCCGGTGCGGGTCACGGATGGGGTGGAGAAGTATCATCTGGGCGTGGCGTCCCCCATTCTGTGTCAGGGCGACCTGATGGGCTGCGTGATGCTGCTGCTGGGTGAGCACGACGAGCCTTTACAGGAATCCGATCAGAAACTGGCCCAAATCGCCGCCAATTTCCTTGGCAGCCAGATGGAAAACTGATAAAAGTTCCGACAGCGTGGGCTGTCGGAACTTTTTCTATACTTTTGGCGAAATCTGTGGTAGAATGACGTATCGCAGAGGCGATGGTGCGGTGCGCTCGACGATGGGGATTGCCACGTCGCCTGCGGCTCCTCGCAATGACACAAAAATGTAGGGGCTGGCGCCCACGACAGCCCGTTGCGCGAGCAAGAAAGATGTCCTTACGGGGCGTCGAAGGCATGAACTATGGTATGATTGCCACCGGCAATCATTTATATTTTGGATGCGCTGCGCGCAGCACCACGCCCCCTACAAATGCGAAAAGAGGAAACATAATGAAAGCATGGATCGAAAAACACAGCGTACTGCTTACGCTGTTACTGGTCATTGCTGTAATGGTGATGATCTACTGCTTTTCTGCCCAGACCGGGGAGCAGTCCGGGGCTATGAGCGGACGGCTCACTACCTGGGTCGTCAACCTTTTGGTGCCGGATTTCGAGAATATGACAGCGGAAAATCAGGAGAGTCTGCGCTATACGGTGGGCTTTTTGATCCGAAAAACGGCGCATTTTTTGGAATACGCCCTGTTGGGCTTCTGCCTGATGCTCCATATTGTGCAAGTGCAAAAGAAAATCGCAGTCCGCCTGCCCTGGCTGTGGGCCTGGGGGATCGGCACGCTGTACGCGGCATCCGATGAGTTTCATCAGGGCTTCGTGGCCGGCCGTGGGCCGTCCGTCCGGGATGTGATGATCGACAGCAGCGGTGTCATTGCGGGCGTGCTGCTGCTCCTGTGGATTCTGCGGCGCAGAAAGGAACGGCTTGCAATTTACCGGAAAATGTGATAAAATAATCGAAATTTGCGGTTTTACGCCGTTTTTTGAAATTTTGGAGACCATTTTATGGCAAGAAAAATGCAATATAATGAGGATATTGCCTGGGCGCGATTGCAAAAAAAGACGCAGGAACGCAGTCGCGGCAAGGGCAGTCCCGTGAAGTTGATAATGCTGTGCCTGGGCATCCTTGTTGTGTTGGTGTTGGTGGGCGTTACGGCGTATGCACCGTTCCAGCAGTCCCGGCTTCTGACCTTGCCGGAGTCGGTGACCATTGAGCCCGTGATCGGGGCAGCCCAGATACCGATACAGGCTGAGGATGTGGTACAGGGTCTGGAAAATACGGGGATTCAGGTGGAAATCGCCTACGATGCCCAGATTTTGGGCAGTCAGGAAGCGGTGCTGACTTTTTCCCGGGGCAGGGAGATCTGCACCCGGATCGTGGAGCTGTATCTGTTCCATTTAGAGCCGTCCCTGACCTTCGCCCATGGCGAGGAAATTGAGTTGGACATCCGGGATTATGTTCCCGATGAAACCATCAAAGCGGAATTTGTCACAACGCCGGAGGAGGGTGCTTGCGGTATTTTTGATCTGCAAGTGCTGTGCGCCGGCAAGGAATACACCGTGCAGTACATCGTCACAGAGACAGTTGCCCCCAAGGGCACGGGCAAGGAAGTGACGGTGGAGGCGGACACCGTACCGGATGCGTCCGTATTCGTTGAAAACATTGTGGACGACACCCCGGTGACCGTTACTTACAAGGAAGAGCCGTTGTTCATCGTGGCCGGTCAGCATCGGCTGACCCTGGTGCTGACGGATGCGTTCGGCAATACATCCGAGGTGACGGCTACGGCAAATGTGGTTCCTGCGTCTGACGGCCCTCGTTTTGAGGGAGTGGAGACGGTCTATATGCAGGTGGGCAGCGCCATATCCTACAAGTCCGGCGTTACCGCCACCGACAAGCAGGACGGCACCCTGAGCTTCACCGTGGAACCCGGCGATTTCGACAATGCCAAGGAAGGTACCTATAAGGTGCTGTACCATACGGTGGACTCCGACGGCAACCGGCTGACCGTTGCCAGAACGGTGGTAGTGGAGAGCAAAACCGGACAGAAGGTCCGGGAAAAGGCCCAGGTCGTTCTGAATGAGATCATCAAGCCGGGCATGACCCGGGATCAGCAGATCTATGCGGTGTTCCGCAAGGTGTGGCAGTATGTGTGGTATTCCGGTTCTTCCGACAAATCCAGTCTGGAAAATGCCGCTTACGAGGGCTTCTCCACCTGGGCGGGCGACTGCTATACTTACTATGCCATGGTCAAGGTCATGCTGGACATATTGGAGATCCCCAATGTGGAGGTGGCCCGGATCGGCGGCGAGAGCCGGCATTGGTGGAATCTGGTGGAATTTGAGGATGGGAAGTACTACCATGTGGACGCAACGCCCCATCGCTACACCAACATGGAGCACTTTAAGATGACGGAAAGCGTCATTGATGCCTACACCAAGGATCCAAAGATCGCATCCTATCGGCCCAATTATTATGTGTACGACCATACCCTGCCCCAATATGAGGGTCTGGATATTGCGCAGTAAAAAGAGCGTATTGCATTTGCAACACGCTCTTTCTTTATCCGCAGATTTGGCGGAACAGTTCCATATATCGCTGTGCGGGCTTGTCCCAGCTGAAATCCTGGCACATATCCCGGTGCTGCAAGCTCCGGAAACCATCCCGGTTGCTGTGGTACAAGCTCAGGCAACGCTTCAAAGCCCCCAGGAAATCGTCCCCGTTGTAGCTCTGGAAGGTAAAGCCCAGACCGTTTTCGCCCTTTTCGTCCGCCGGGGGTACGGTGTCCCGGAGACCGCCGGTGGCGTGGACAACGGGAACAGTGCCGTAGCGCATGGCATTCATCTGGCTCAGACCGCAGGGCTCGGATTTGGATGGCATCAGATAGATGTCACCGCCGGCGTATACCCGGGCGGCCAGACCCAGATTAAAGGTGATCTGCGCGCTGACCCGATTGGGATATTCTGCTGCCAGCTCCCTGAAGAAGGCCTCGAACTGGGGCTCGCCGGTGCCCAGAATCAGAATTTGACAGTTTTCTTCCCACAGAAGCCGCCGTGCCACATAGCACAGCAGATCCAGGCCCTTGTGACCGGCCAAGCGGGTGACCATCACCAGCAAAGGTGCGTCCGGGTCTTGGGGAAGGCCCACTTCCTTTTGCAAAGCGGCCTTGCAGGCGGCCTTGCCGGCTGCAAAGGTGTCCGCGTTGTAGTGGGCAGGGATGTGGGGATCGGTTTCCGGATTGAAGGTGCCGATGTCAATGCCGTTGGTGATGCCACGCAGCTTCCAGGCGGCGTGGGACAGAACATGATCCAGACCATGGGCGTAGTAGGGGTACATCAGCTCCCGGGCGTAGGTCTCCGAAACGGTGGATACCAGATCGGCGGCTTCGATGGCGCCCTTCATCAGATTCATCTGACCGTGCATATCCAGGCAAGGCCGGTATTCCCAGGGCAGCGCCAGCACATCGTCGAAGAAGCAGCCGCTTTCCCAGCCCTGGTATTCCACATTGTGGATGGTAAACATGGTTTTCGTCTGAGAAAGCCAGTCTTGATACCACGCTTTCAGAAAAACGGGTACAAGGGCGGTCTGCCAGTCGTTGCACTGGATCACATCGGGGACAAAAGCCAGATGTGTCAAGGCTTCCAGGCAGGCTTTGGAGAAGAATGCGAAACGTTCGCCGTCGTCGCCGTCGCCGTAGATGGGGCCGGGACGGCCACCAAAATAATAATCGTTGTCGATGAAGTAGACGGTAACGCCGTCCTCCCGGTGCAGACGCATCAGACCTGCGTACTGCTGCCGCCAGCCCAGCTGCACATCAAAGTGCATCACCTGCTCCACGGCGTAATTGGGGTTGTCCTTGATTTTTTTATAGTAGGGGAGAAAGAGAACCACCTCGTTGCCTTCGATCCGGGAAAGGGCAGAGGGCAACGCTTCCATCACATCTCCAAGGCCGCCGGATTTGATATAGGGCGCGCCCTCGGAGGCCATTACGGCAATTTTCATACGATCTCTCCTCTTTTTACCACCAGGGGATGGCTCAATGTGCCGAACAGCTTTGCGCCGGGGCGCACTACCACATCCTTGTCCAGAATCACGCATTCCAGCTGCGCGCCCTCGCCCACAACGGTATCATTCATGATGACACAGTTTTTCACCTGGGCATCCTTGCCGATGGTGACCTGACGGAACAGCACGGAATTTTCCACATTGCCCTCCAGTATGCAGCCGTCCGCCAGAATGGAGCTTTTCACCTGACAGCCCTCGCCGTAATAGCTGGGTACCCGGTCACGGACGCGGGTGAACACCGGGTGGTTGCCCTCAAACAGGTCGTGGCGCAATTCCGGGTCGATGAGAGCAAGGCTGTTTTGGAAATACTCGTTGGTGGATTCGTTGTATAGGGCCGCGCCCTCAAATTCGTAAACATTGATGGTGATGGCCTTCTTCTGCCACTGGCCCAGGATCAGATCCCGGTCCATGTGGAACAGATTTCGGGAGATGAATTCCCGGATGGTATCCCGGAGATACTTCTTGGACATGACGAAAATATCCATGGAAGCCAGATAGTCCGCCGGGGCAATGTAGTCCACCGCGATATCAGCAATCTCACCGTTTTTGTCCAGTTTCAGCGCAAGGTCCAGCTGCTTTTCGCCGTTTGCGATGCCGGGTTTTGCGACCACGGTCACATCCTTGCCGCTTTCAATGTGGGATGCCAACACCTTTTGCAGGTCGATGTTGCTGACGATGGCGGAGTCGGCGGTGATGACATACTCATCCTCAGGGCCGAATTCCAGCACACTGATGGCTTCGTACAAGGCGGAGAGTTTGCCGTGATAGGTGTCGTTCTTGCTCATTGCAAAGGGGGTCAGAAATTCCAGACCGCCCTCTTGCAGCTCCAGACCCCACTCTTCGCCGGAGCCGATGTGGTTCATGAGGGACTGGTAATTATGCCGGGTGATGATGCCCACATGGCGCACGCCGGCGGCGGCCATGTTGCTCAGATGGAAGTCTACCAGACGGTAGCGGCCGCCATAGGGAAGGGATGCCATGGTGCGCTTGTCAGTCAGTGCGCCCAAAGTGGCGTCGTTGGCGAAAATAATGCCCATTACATTCATGATGATCCCTCCTTACAGCATGTCACCGGGCGCAAGCACGGTGCCGGATTCCACCACAGCGCCCTTGCTGGTGACGCTGATCTTCTTTTTGTCCTTGGGGCCGAACGCGCCGCCTACCACCGCATTGCGGCCAACGCGGCTGTTTTCGCCCAGAATGGCGTGACGGACGATGGCACCGGGTTCAATGGTGACGCCGGGCATGACCACGGAGTCCTCCACAACCGCGCCGGTACCCACTGTACAGCCGATGGAGATGATGCTGTGGGTCACAGAGCCGTAGATCTCAGAGCCCTCAGCGATGAAGCAGTTGACGGTTTTTGCCCCTGCGTCAATATAGGAAGAGGGCAGGGCGCTGTTCCGGGCGTAAATTTTGGTGCGCTCGTTGCCGCGGATGTCGAATTCCGGGTTTTTGCCCAGAAGTTCCATGTTGGCTTCCCACAGGGAGTCGATGGTACCCACATCCTTCCAATAACTGTCGAAGTTGTAGGCCATCATCTTGTGACCCTGATTCAGCAGATTGGGAATGATATTCTTGCCGAAATCGTTGGAGGAAGTCTCATCGTCCTCATCAGCAATAAGGGCGGCCCGGAGCACATCCCAGTTGAACACATAAATACCCATGGAGGCATTGGTGGACTTGGGAACCTTGGGCTTCTCCTCGAATTCGTAGATGGTATTGTCCTTCCGGGTGTTCAGGATGCCAAACCGGGAAGCCTCTTTCAGAGGAACGGTACGCACAGCGATGGTGCAGGAGGCCTCGTTCTTCTCGTGATAGGCGATCATAGCGGCGTAGTCCATCTTATAAATGTGGTCGCCGGACAGGACAAGCACATAATCCGGGTTGTACCGGTCGATAAAGTCGATATTCTGATAAATGGCGTTGGCGGTGCCTTTGTACCAGCCGCTTTTCTTGTCGTGCCGCTCGTAGGGGGGCAGGACCTGGGCGCGGCTGTGGGCCTTGTTCAGGCCCCAGGGCTGACCATTGCCGATGTATTCGTTCAGCTCCAAAGGCTGATACTGGGTCAGAATACCCACGGTATCGATGCCGGAATTGACGCAGTTACTCAGGGGAAAATCGATGATGCGGTATTTCCCACCAAAGGGGACAGCAGGCTTGGCGGTGTTCTCTGTAAGGACCTTCAGGCGGCTGCCCTGACCACCGGCCAGAAGCATGGCAATACAGCGTTTTTTCTGAAAGAACATAGTCAATCATCTCCTTGTATGAATTGAAAAAGTGCATGGTTTCCTAACTATTATCATAGCACATAATTTTGGATTGCGAAAGGGTAAAACTGGCTAAATTATCCAACCAATTTCTGTCGATTTCAACAACTTCCCTCCATGAAACAGGGGGAGAACTGGGTATTTCGACGGAATTCGACCGCTTTTCCATCCAAATGACTCCCAAACTTCTGCCAAACTTGATACCGCATCCGGGGAATTGGGCACAATAGGTATAGCCCACTTTTTCGTGAAAAGCAAGCGACCCTTGATTTTCCGTGGTGATCAGGGCGTAAATGATGCGGTATCCCTGCTTCCACAGAATTTCCTCCACAGCGGCGTAGAGGGTTCTGCCGATGCCCTTGCCGTGGATCTCCGGCGACAAATAGACGGAGACTTCGGCACACCAGGCATAAGCCGCCCGCTCAAAGGGAAGACTTCCATAGGTATAGCCCAAAACCCTGCCTTCTTCCTCCCATACCAGCCAGGGACACTGGGCGGTGTATTTGCGGAAACGCTGGGTAAATTCTTCCATTGTGGGAACGGTGTACTCAAAAGAATAGGTGGTGTTTTCCACATAGGGGGCATAGATCGCCAACATGGCAGGAATATCTTTTTCGGTTGCAATACGGATCATAGTGACCTCCTAAACCTTCCCCTACAGGAAACATGTGCCGCAGGCACCTTGGCTCCTCTTGTGAGGGGAGCTGTCAAAAATCTGTGATTTTTGACTGAGGGGTAGTTATTCTCTCCCCCAGTCACACTTGGTGAGCGTGACAGCCCCCCCCTCCTCAGAGGGGGCCAAGAGGGGACTTGACAAATCTATTTTATTACACCTACCTGCAATCGTCAAGGTTGACAATTCTCCTATAAAGGAATAAAATGGGAGTATCTGATCTAAAAGGAGGGAACACCATGGATGCCGGCAGTAGTGGCAATATACCCGGACGAAGTAGACGGTTGGCACCTTGGTGCCGCCCGTAGCCCTCGTCTGCGCATATTGTCCTCACAAGTACATACATTGGAGGAGAAAATATGGCAGAACGCTTTGAAATTATGGAAAAAGCCCTGCTGTCCATGCTGGAGGAAAAGAAGTATCTGCCCCTGCGGGAGATGCTTTGCACCATGAACCCCAGCGACGTGGCAGGGCTGTTTGCGGATCTGGAGGAGACGAAAATTCCCCTTGCTTTCCGCCTGCTGCCCAAGGAATTGGCGGCAGAGACCTTTGTGGAAATGGAACCGGACGCCCAGGAGCTGCTGATCCGGAGCTTTTCCGACAACGAACTGAAAGAAATTATCGACGAGCTGTATGTGGACGACGCGGCGGATCTGGTGGAGGAAATGCCGGCCAATGTGGTCAAGCGGATCCTCAGACAGGCAGACCCGGAAATGCGCCGATCCATCAACCAGATCCTGCGCTACCCGGAGAATTCCGCAGGCTCGCTGATGACAACGGAATATGTGGCGTTGCGACCCCAAATGACGGTGGAAGAAGCGATCCTCCGCATCCGCCGCCAGGGCGTGGACAAGGAGACCATCTACACCTGCTATGTGACCCAGGGCCGGAAGCTGATCGGCCTGATCACCGTCAAAGATCTGCTCCTTGCGGACGATGACGAGACCCAGGTGCAGGATATTATGTTAACCAATTTGATCTCCGTCACCACCCACACTGACCAGGAAGAAGTGGTGCGGATGTTCGACAAATACAACTTCCTGGCTTTGCCCGTGGTGGACGGGGAAAACCGCCTTGTGGGTATCGTCACCGTGGACGACGCTATGGACGTCATGGTGGACGAGGCCACCGAGGATATGGAGCTCATGGGTGGTATGATCCCCTCGGAGAAGACCTACATGAAAAGCTCCGTGTTTGAACTGTTCAAAAACCGCATCCCCTGGCTCATGCTTTTGATGGTCTCGGCCACCTTCACCGGCCTGATCATCACTGCTTTCGAGGGTGCGCTGGCGGCGCAGGTGGCGCTGACGGCGTTCATTCCCATGCTCATGGGTACCGGCGGTAACTCCGGCTCCCAGTCCAGCGTTACGGTGATCCGCGCCCTGAGCTTGGGAGAACTGACCTTTGCCGACATTGGCCGGGTTATCTGGAAAGAGCTGCGTACGGCGATCCTCTGCGGCGTGGTGCTGGCGGTGGTCTGCTTTGCCAAGATCTGGCTGGTGGATCGGATGCTCATGGGCAACGAGGACATCACATTGCTCATCAACGCGGTGGTGTGCCTGACGCTGGCTGTGACGGTGGTGTGCGCGAAATTTGTAGGCTGCATCCTGCCCATGGTGGCGAAAGTCATGGGCCTCGACCCGGCGGTCATGGCAAGCCCCTTTATCTCCACCATCGTGGACGCGCTGTCCCTGCTCGTCTATTTCCTGTTTGCCAACATGCTGTTAGGAATCTAAAATAACCGCCCGGTGTTTACCGGGCGGTTTTCTTTATTGATACATGGTCAGGCCGGGGGCGTTGGGAGCAAGCTGGCTGGCCTTATAGAGAATCACAGCCACTTCCCCACGGGTCAGCTCGGTCAGGCCGTTGATGGAAATGCCGTTGTCATTCATGGCGATCACAGCCGCCATTGCCCAATCGGGCACCTCTTTATCCACCGGCTTAGCGCTCACAGAGATGGACAGATCCATGGCATTTTGCAGCATCACAGCAGCTTCCGAGCCGGTGATGGGATCATCCAGCCCCAATGCGCCGGTCTCGCTCACCGGCAGATTGGCGGTCAGACCGGAACGCATGGCGGCGGCAAGATAGGGCTGCAGCCAACTGGGGACTTGATCCGTGTAGCCGGTGTAGCTTGCGTTCTCATCCACGGGAATGTCCAGAGTCTTGACCATCATGGCCAGAAATTCTCCCTTGCTCACCGTCCGGTTTTCCTGGAAGCATTGACTGCCGCCGATCTGTTCGCCCACGAACAGGCCGGTGTTTTTCATCCATTCCGCCTCAAACCGGCAGTAAGAACCCACCGTGTCCGTATATTGGGTGGAGTTGCCGGGCTTGAGGATGCTCACCGTGACGGTAGCTTCCCGGGAGACATTGCCGGCAGGGTCAGCGGCGGTGAAGGTGAAGGAGTCCACGCCCACCTTGTTCTTCTTGGGCGTATAGAGGAATGTGCCGTCCGCCCGGACCTCAACAGTACCCCGTTTGGGCTGACGGGTAATGGAGTAGGTCAGCGCCTGCCCCTCCGGGTCGGTGACCTTCAATGTGCCCTGATTGGGCAGATTTTTGTAGGTCTCGATGGCCAGATCCTCCGCAACGGGAGCCTGATCCACCTTACCACGGATGGAAATGACGGTGGTGGTTTCACCGTCTACCCGGTTTTCATAAATGGGCAGGTATGTGACCACAGCCTCCTGGTCCTGTTCGGTACGCAGAGGGGAGAAGGTCATTTTTGACATCTGCTCGGCGGTGAGAATATCACCGGGGCGGAGCACCCGGGTGCCCAGCATGACCGTGCCGGTGCTTGCATCCGGAAGATCCGTGATGCAGATGCCCACCAAAGGCTCTTCACCGTTGAAATCCTCCACGCTGAAGCAGTAGGTGCTGTCGCAGTCCACTTCCAACGCGGTGACGCCCATAGGAAGACACAGCAGACACAGAAGCAGTGCGCAGGTGCGAATAAAGGGTTTTGAGAACATGAAAAAACCTCCTTGGATTTGTGTTCGGTGGTATTGTTTGCCAAGAAGGGAAATATTATTCACGAAATGCAGAAAAGGGGAAAATGTAGGGGCTGGCGCCCACGACAGCCCGTCCTGCGTTGATGAAAGATGCACTTACGGGGCGTCGAAGGCGCCGCCCCCTACAAACCAATAATTAAAAATGTAGGGGCGGCCATTGGCCGTCCGTTACCGCAGTTCGATATCGCACAAACGGACGAGCAATGCTCGCCCCTACGATTTCGCATGTCATTGCGAACCAGTCCGCAGACTGGTGTGGCAATCCCCATCGTCGAGCGTACCGCACCATCACCCAAAGAAATATTTGCGGACGACAACCGACAGCCCGCAAAAAACAACAGCGGAGTGAAAATCACTCCGCTGTCGTATGTGAAGATTATATTTACCAGGTTTTGTCTTGGTAGGGGCTAGATTCTACACCTGCAGATTGCAGATTGCTGACCATGCGGTCTAACCTCTTTTTCCACAGTTTTTTGAACCAGTTGGTTTGGCCAAACCACTTTACCAAAGTGGGGCTGATGGTGTAGTAAGTTTTAATAAACGCTCTGCCGTACCAGGTTCCTGCCAAGGTGTTATCACGGAAACGCCGTAAAGTCCAGACTTGCGGACAGTCATAGCTGCCGTATACTGCTGTTGCTACATAACAGCCATTGGCACTTACGCCTTCGGGGACAGAAAAGGAAACATCACTGGCAGACAATAACTCGTCTGTGCCATCCATATACACTACATAGATTTTCGTTAATTTCACATCGCTGATGGAATGGTTATACCACGCATTTTCCCACAAAGCACCGCGATGGATACCACCATGATCTAAAGGTCCTGTATAGGTTACGCCATCTTCGGATTCTTTGCTAATACTACAACATTGGATGTCGCCTACGCGATTATATGGTACAAACCAGAAGGTTGCGTATTTAATGGTTTTGCCCGTTTCGTTCTTAAAATCCCATTGAAGCGAAATACCGCCTGCTGAGTTTGGACCATAAGCCCAGCCATCATGGGTCTTAGAACCCACTTTAAAATTCCAAATATAAAATTTTGCCATACACAATTACCTTCTCTTTCATTGTTTGTGTAACATAATGTTACATAAATAATGTAACACAATGTTACAATAATTGCAAGGGGTGATTGTATGGTTGGGCTGAAAAATATCAGAAAAAAGCGAAATTTGAATCAGCAAAAGGTCGCCATGGACTTGAATATTTCCAGAGAGGCCCTGTCCTACTACGAAAACGGCAAGCGCGAGCCGTCTCTTGCGCTGCTTGTTGAAATGTCCCGATATTTTAACGTATCCATCAACTACCTGATCACCGGTGAAGAATTTGAAAAAAGATAAACCTACCTTTATGCGTTTCAAAAGGTAGGTTTTTTGTTTTTGTCGTAGGGGCGATTCACGAATCGCCCGTGGCAATCCCCATCACCGAGCGTGCCGTACCATCGAAACCGTAGGGGACGGCCCCCTGGACGTCCCGTAACGGAATTGGTATAACGGGGCGTCGAAGGCGCCGCCCCCTACATCCATATGCCGATCTTCGTCATGTAGGGGCGGCCGCCCGCAAATAAAAAAGTCCGCTGCTTTCGCAGCGGACTTTCCATTATGTGATTACAGATACTGCTTAACTTCCTCGGAAGCCAGAGCCACATCATCGGAAATGGTGATGGTGATGTTCATGTTGTTGGTAGCGGCAAACTTTGCGCACCATGCCACGAACTCCTCGCCATTTGCCCGGTCAGAACCGATGGTCTTGTACAGGTTGTCAATGTAAATGTTGGTTATATCAAAATTACCTGCATGCAGACCGCTGAGGAAGCCCTTCAGCATATCGCTGTTGGAAATGGCGTACTCCTCGGAGTCAACCAGACGGACGCGATAGTTGACATCATAAGTCAGCTTTTTGCCGTACTCGATGCACACCACATCGCCGCTGGCCTGCTTTACAGTCTCATTGATGGAATCGATCAATTTCTTTGTCTTGCCGGAGCCTTTCAGGCCCATAATCACCTTAATCATAGGAAACATCCTCCTTTGCTCAGCTTTTTCTTTAGCTGTATAGACATTTTACCAGTTGCTGGCGCATTTTGCAAGAGGTATTTATGAATTCTGCGCCAATTTTTTATTAATTTTCGTATCCGGGCTTGCCCAACAGCTGGAACATGTTCCGTTTATAGAATTCCACGCCAGGCTGATTGAAGGGATTGACCCCCAGCAGGTAGGCAGAAACGCCGCAGCACAGCTCGAAGAAGTAGAATAGCTCGCCCAGCTTTTCGTCATTCAGCGCGCCCATGTCCACAGTGATCACCGGCACACCGCCATCCACATGGGCGGCCAGCGTGCCCTGATAGGCCTGCTCGTCCACGAAGTCCAGCTGCTTTCCGGCCAGATAGTTCAGACCGTCCAGATTTTTCGCGTCAGAACCTACCACAGCCACCTTTTCGGGGGCATCAAAGCGGATCATGGTCTCAAAAATATTCCGTTCGCCCTGCTGGATCATCTGACCAAGAGAGTGCAGATCGGCAGTGAACTCAACGGAAACAGGGAAAATACCCTTGCCGTCCTTGCCCTCGGACTCGCCGAAGAGCTGCTGCCACCAGCCGCCCATCATCTTGTAGCCCGGCTCCCAGGATGCCATGATCTCCGTGGTCTTGCCGTGGCGGTACAGCAGATTCCGCACGCCGGCATACAGCCACACGGGATTTTCAAAGGAACGGACATAGTTGTACTCGGTTTTGGCATCGTATGCGCCCTTCATCACCTTGCGGATGTCAATGCCCGCTACTGCCATGGGAAGCAGACCTACAGCCGTCAGCACGGAGTAACGACCGCCGGCGGCAGGGGGGATGATGAAGCTCTCCCAGCCTTCCTCCGTGGCCATCTGCCGCAATGCGCCCTTGGCAGGGTCGGTGATGGCAAAAATACGCTTGCTTGCGCCGTCGGTGCCGTACTTGCGCTCCAGCATCCATTTCAGCGCACGGAATGCAATGGCAGGCTCGGTGGTGGTGCCGGACTTGGAGATCACCGCCAGGGAGAAATCCTTGCCTTCCAGAAGCCGTTGCAGCTCGTTCCATGCCCGGGTGGACAGGGTGTTGCCGGCAAAATAGATCTGAGGATCGCCCTTGCCCTTACCGATATTGTGGTTGCAGCCCTGCATCAGCTCAATAGCCGCACGGGGGCCCAGATAGCTGCCGCCGATACCCACAACGACAAACACATCGCTGTTGGCACGGATCCAGTCCGCCGCCTTCTGAATACGCTTCATTTCTTCTGTTTCTTCCGCCACCGGCAGATCCAGCCAGCCCAGGAAGTCATTGCCCTCGCCGGTGCCGTCAGCCAAAGTCTGATGGGCAGAGGCAATTTCCTGCTCCACAGCCAGAAGGTCCGGCAGGGACAGCTGGCCCCATACATTGGAAATGTCTACTTTGATCATAATGTGAAATTCCTTTCGTCATGGATTTTCTAACTCTATGTTACCCTAAATCTTTGTCAAACGCAAGGGTTTGTAAGGAACTTCCAAAATTTTTTTCTTTTGGTACACAAAGAAAAAAGCCCGCCGAATGGCGGGCTTCTCCCTTATGATGTCAATATTCTTCCGGTTGCTTTTGCTGTGCGGATCTGCCGGATCCCCGATTCTTCGGCGATCCGCTCCCGCTTGCTCCAAGTGCAGCCTTCAAAGCGTTCGATATTTTCCATGCAGCGAAGATCCATCTGGAAGGGTTCGTCCGCTTCCAGAGAATCCTCCACACCCCAGGGGATGAATTCCTCCACGGTGATCTCCCAGGGCGCATTCTGCAAGGATGCGCTGCTGCCACTCACCGCCTGCTTGGCAGAAAATCCGCACACATAGCGCAGAGTGATACCTCCGGCAACCACGGCATATTCCGGTAATGCCTCCATGCCGGCGGATGTGACCGTTCCCTTGAAAACCGCCTTTACCGGGACCCGGAATAAATTTGCCTTGGGTAGGTAGGCGCAGCCCTCCTGACAGCAAATTGCTCCGGCTGCTTCCAGAATGACACAGGCCTTCCATGCTTCCTTCTGGCACGCATAGCCACCGCCCTCTTTGGGCGACAGGATCTCCACCAAAACCTGCACAGTATTGGCTTTCAGATCGGCCTTGGCCAAGCTGACTGCCGCCACCGGCTCCGTAACACGCTGAATGTTGGCAGCCGGATAGGAATAATTTGCCCGAATTCCTCCGTCACTGAGCAATGTGATGACATGATCCACGATCAATTGCCCCATGTATCCAACCTCCCTCGTTCCTCACAAAGACACCAGTCGTACAGCACCTGATCACGGAAGGTCACCCATTCAAACCGGCGGATTATGTACCATTTTCCACCGTACTGCAAGAGTTTTCCGATCCGCGCTTCATACCGGGGCAGAAGCATCACATAGAATCCTATAGGGATCTCGCCCAAAGGGGTGTATTCCGTCAGCAGATACTTTCTGGCGGAAGATGCCCCGTTTTTCACAAATCCGGATACCTCGTGGGTGCCGCCGGTGTCCTGTACGGTGATCGGCACGCCATACTTCCGGAAAACCTTATCCACCAGTTTTTGCAATGCCTATACCCCCATGAATGCAAATTTATCCTTCAAATAGGGCATCATTACCACCTCTGCCTGATACCGCAGACAGCAAGCTGCCGAATCGGCGCTGCCCCGGCGCAGGGTAATGTCCCCGGCGCTGATGTGTTCGATATGTGCCATATCATCCGTCTCTGACAATGCCGCCAAAGCCAGCAGACTGGCTGCCGCAATAAAATCTGCCTTGCAGTCCTCCGGGGTGATCCCGTCCCGGAGTTTTTGTCGCAGTGCGTTTTCCGCACTGCGACAGAATACTTCCAATAAGGGCAGATTTTTATCCGTGGAATCCTGCGTCAGCACCAATGCCTGGGCATAGATCTGCTCCGCTAAGCTCATACATTCAGGAGCGCAGAAGCGTCGTCACAGATCTTGCCGAAGCCGTAAATAGAGGTAATGGCGGCGCGCTCCAGCTGGCGGTCAATGAGCTTGTCGTATTCCACCATAACATCTCCGGCGCGCACCAGTTCCAGGGCATAACGACTGTCCAGGCCAATGATCTGGTCATTGGCAAGGGCGTTGCAGCGGTAGAGCTTTGCACCCAGAGGGGTAACCATTTTGCCGGTGCCCTGGAAATTCATGCCGGTCATGGGATTCTGGAATTCAGGCACTTTCAGCATCTTGTTTACGGTGGGACCGGAACACAAAAGGACATTCATGTTGTAGGGATCAAAACGGCCCCAGAAATCCACCAGCGCATCATAACTCAGCGTGCCCTTGGTCCCGGACACGGGTTCGGTGCCGATGGTGTACTGCCTTACGGCGTTGTCATTGCCGTCACCATTGACAATGACATCCACGGCGTTAGCCAGCTGCTGCTTTTGGATGTAGGCGCCGATTTGGCGCAGCATTACGCCGAACATATCCAGCTTCTGAAAACGCAGAGCCTCGTAGGAAGCTACCAGCATTCTGCCCCGCTTAGTCAGAGTGATCAGGTTGGATTTTGTGCAGATTTCGGTGATGCCGATCTCCTCGCCTTCGCCCACATCCTCCAGGGACATATTATCTTCGGGAGCATTGGAGTAGATGGAACGGTAGTCCAGAGAATCGATCACCGTGGTGGTCGCTACGATATCGGGCAGGATATCATTTTCCTCGATGCCCTGGCGGACGGTTCTTGCGATGTACTCCGGGAACAACACCGCAGAGTCCGAGGTGCTGAAAAACTTCTCCACAGGAGAAGAACCGGCACCCTTGGCGCGAATGCCGAACCGCTTCAACTGACGCTGAAACGCATCCGTGCCTTCCAAAGCTGTGCCACGATAGTTTTCGCTGGGGTCCAGGGACTCCAGCACCTGGGTAAAGCTCATGCCCGCCTGGCGGTACATGCCTTTTTCCAGTCTCAGATTGTCATAACCCATTTTTGTTTCCTCCTAAAAATGTAATATATGGTCACCGGTTTTCCGGTAATCCCTAAATCAAAAAGCCGCTTTCCAATTTTTCCTTTGCATTGCTGCAGTGCAGCTGAGTCTGTACCGGAAAATACTCTGCCATTCTTGCATCCAACGCTTCCTTCAAATGCAAAAGCTCCTCTGCGCTGACTTTTTGGGTAATGCTGCGCAGCACCGGCTCTTCCATACCCATATCCAGCCCCAGGAACAGGCGCACCACCTCATCACGCAGCTGCTTTTCGTACTTTTGACCCAGCTGCGCCTGAATAAACAGCGTCCGATATTCACCCTGGGCGCCAAATTCATCCGCCAGCTCTTTCAGGCAGCGACTGCCAACGCCAAGACCTTTGATGACCCCGGCCTCCCGCTGAGCGGGCACGGCAACAAAGGAAAATTCGTAGGCATCCATAGGCTCCTTCAAAATGACGCAGCAGAGCATCCCGTCGTAGTGTTCGCCCTTTTGGTGGCCGCAAGCGCCGTATTCGCTGCCGCAGATGGAACAGACAGCCCGTCCCATGGCGCAGCCAACGGAAATTTCCTTCTTGATGCCTGCTTCAATGTCCGCAATGACCTCTTCGGCGTTGCCGCCCCGGCGGATGTAGGCCCACGCCTTGATGTAGCTGACCCCATCTTCCTGAACCACCTGGGTCTCAAAGATCCGGGCCACCTGACCGCTGGCACTCCATTTGTGATCCACGATACCGGTTTTGCCCACAAACATTTTTGCCAGTGCCGGCAATGCTGCTGTGTCAAACCGTTCCAGATCCCGATCCACCTGATCGTCGCACAGCCGTACCGAGAAGACATATACCTGCTCTGCGGTCAGCTCCGCCTTTGCCTGGGCGTTGATGGCTGCCAACTGGGCCGGCGTGGCGACACCGGTGGTGGCAACCTGGGTTTCCTTCTGAACTTTCATTGGTTTCCTCCTTCATTTGCTTCCCTGCGGTATTTTGCCGCCTGGGCCTTGTAAAGATCTGCCTTGGCTTCCTCCGTAATATCCTGCAGGCTGATGTCATTCCAAAGAATTTCCACCCGGTCATCCAGTCCTTCCAAAGCAAGATAAGTCTTGCAGATCTTGTGCAGGATAGGCTCAACAGTCCGACGCAGCGCCCACAGCTCCGATGTGAGAATATCCGCCTGCTGGGTGCTCATCCGTTCTGTGGTGCTCCAGTTCAGACCCAGCAAAAAGGGCGGCAGACCGGTTTTGGCAACCAGCTGCTCCAAAATCTGCCGTACCGGCACCTGAGAGTCCAAAATCGGCGCCTCGCCGCCAATGACCTTGATCTCCACATCCCCCACAGCCACGAAATCCCGTACCGTACCGGTCTTGGCATCCTCCATGGCCCGGCTCCATTCCGTGGCCACCTGCTTACCCCGTTCCTGAGCCGTGGCCGGATCCATATTTTCCGTATTCTTGCAGATCACGCTGTACCGCACGTTGCCGGCCCGTTCCCAGTTTGTGCCGATGGTGGCGTATATCTTCATGAGAATATCCGCCAAAAAGGGCATCCCACGGAAAATGCTCACGCCGTAAGGGTGTGCCGCCTCGGGATTCAATGTGGTAAACAGCAAAAGATGCTGATAGGGAAGTGCACCCATGCAGCCCTTGCTGTCCGGACCCCACAGTTCCACCTCCAGAGGATTTTTTCCCTCCACGATCTGCAATTGGGTCACATCTCCCCAACAAATCGCTTTCAGCCTGCCGCGGTCAATGACCATTTCCCCCACGCTGCGGCCATAGACCAGCAAGCTGTCCACAAAGCCGGACAGAAAGCTGTCGATGCCCACCTGCCCCCGGCCACAGGGTACAAAGCGCAGGAAATTCTCCAGCTCCCTCTGACTTTCCGGATTGCGGCAGCGGACACCAAAGCCGCCGCTGAGCCGGGTCAGCTTTCCGATAGCCGCATCCAGTACCGGGATCGCCTCCCGTAACTGACGATAGATCCGCTCTTCCCCGATACCCAGCGGTACAAACCCACGCAGCGCCCCAAAGGGATGGGTCTGACCGCCCCGTAATTGGCAGGCCTTCGCCGTCAATGCCCCGTCCTGTTGTTTTCGTTTCAATGTACTTTGCTCCTTTCTTATTTCCGACGCTCCACAGCGCAGGCCGCAAAGCCGCCGGATGTTTTCCCCAGTACCGTTGCGGCAAAATACCGCATTTCGTCCATGGCATGATCGTGTTCCTTTTTCACCCGATCCTTGGCCTCGCTGGACAGATCCCATACATACTCGTCCATTTCCCTCAGCAGATCCTTGCACCCTTCACAGATGACCATTTTCCCCGCCTTTAAATAATCCGCCGTCAGGCGGATACCGGACAAAACCTCGTTTTCCGCCTTGCGCACGGCCCAGCCATGGCGACGGAGCGTCTCAATAAAACTAGCCGCCGACGGATCGGCAATCACCGCCGTGATGTGTCTGTCTCCGGCCAATTTTTGGAGTGCCCCGGCATATTCCTCATCCGTCATCTGCCGATGCTTGGCCCGGGAGTCGAAATAAAACTCCTTCACCCGGTACCACACACCCTTTTGCAGTCCCCACAGCCCCATGGAAGTGGGATTGACGGTGCCGTAATCGCAGGAAATGTACCATTTTTCAAAATTCCCGGACGGAACGGGCTTGACCATGTCCGGCTCGAAGAAATCGTATACACGCCCCTCCGCCTGTGCCCATTGCCCCAGTACAAACCGGCGGTAGAACACCCCGGAATACAGCCGTTCATACCGCGCCCGAATGGCCTCCGTCAGCGACGGATTGTCCGCCATGGTAAAATGCAGCCGCAGACAGTTCCGCTTCTCCGCATCCACGATCCACTCCTTGTAAAACCAGTGGCTGGGCCCTGCCGGATTGCAGTTAAACCACAGTCGGCTTCCCTCCACAGAGCATCTTGCACAGGCCTGCTCCACAAAGGATTTGGGCATCAGCGCCACCTCGTCCAGCAGCACCCCTGCAAAAGTAATGCCCTGAATCAGGCTTGCTGAGCTTTCGTCCCGCCCGCCGAAGATGTAAAACTGATTTTCGTGACCCTGAAAGGTCACCGTCACCAGATTTTCCGTCCGCTTTTCCTTCCAGGTCGCTCCCATACCGGAGAGTCTGGGCAGAATTTCCGACAAAACATTGCGCCTTAATGATGCAATGGTCTTGCCGCACACACCGAACCGCTGCCTGTCAAAGCACACCATGGCCCACAGAAAGAAAGACAGCCCCATGGCCAGAGTCTTTCCCGAACGCACCGCACCGTCACAGACAATGGCCTCCCGGCTGTGATGGGGATTACCCGGAACCCACCAGGAAAGCACCGTTTTCTGTTTTTCCGAAAACGCCCGGTATTTCATTCCGGCTCCCCATTTCCCTGCATGGCCTGTAAAAACGATTCCAGATCCGTTCCGCTGCTTTGGGCCAATACCGCCAGCTGCTCCAACGCCCGAAGCCTGTCCACCAGCCGCACTTCCAATGTGCCTTTGTCGTTGCGCTTCAGCTCCGTCAGCAGGCTCAGATCCAGGCCGTCCAGCTTGGCATCGTCGTCCAGTACCAATTTTACACAGTCATTGGCCTTTCCGAATGCCAGCTCTGCCAAACGCCTTGCCACATCCTCCCGGGTCAGCGTGCCGGAACGGATGCGTTTTTGTAGCTCCTTGTCGCCTTTTTTCGCCTCCATAGCGTCCCTCCCTTTCAATCAAGCCCACAGAAAAAAAGAAAGTTGCATCCGAAGATGCAACTTTCCAAATACGCAATCTGATTTTTAATTCTGCGCCGCAGGCGCCTTGGCTCCCCTTGTCAGGGGTAAGCGAAGCGCAGTCGCGGTAGTGAATGACAGTCCTGTGGACTGTCAGAGCCGCGACCGGGCTCACCGCAGTGAGCAGTCAAAAATCTCTGATTTTTGACTGAGGGGTAGTCATCTCTCCCCCAGTCATTTTTGTATTGTTATGCAAAAATGACAGCCCCCTCCTCAGAGGGGGCCAAGATCTCACTTCATAAACTTCTCAATCGCCTGGCACAGATCCTCAATGGCATCCGTATCCCCGGCGGCAACGGCATCTACCATGCAGTGGCGCATATGATCCTGCAAAATTACCTTTCCGGTGTTCTCCAAAGCGGAACGCACCGCCGCCAGCTGGATCAGCACATCGGAGCAGTCATAACCCTCTTCCACCATCCGCTTCACCTTTTCCAGATGGCCGATGGCCCGGGCCAGACGGTTTACAACCGCCTTTTGATTTTCGTGAACATGGCCGTGCTCATGGGCGATGCCGTGGGCGTGCATATAGGCATGGTCGTGTTCGTGATGATGGTCACTCATAAATGTGCCCCCCTTCGTCTCTTTTTGGCATTATACCCCAAAAAAACGCCTTGTGCAAGCCCACCCGGGGGATATTTACAAAAACTTTTGACGAAAGGGCAGTTTTCTGCTATAATACCGAGTTAGAAAATATGATTATTGTCTGCACTACCTTACTTAGCTGTCATTGCGAGGAGCCCCGTAGGGGCGACGTGGCAATCTCCTGCTTCAATCCACCGATACGCAGTGCAGCAACAAGCATTGTACCGGGAGATTCCCACGGCCTTCGGCCTCGGAATGACATAGTTACTGAAATAATTACCCCCATCGGAGGATCCTGTTATGAGAATGAGAAAAATGCGCAATTTAGAGCCCCGTATGGCTGCCTGCGATGCCTACCGCATCGACGATGCCGCCATTCACAAGGGTCTTTGGCGGCAACTGAAACCGGACTGTACCGCTCTTTGGGTAGAAGTGGGTTGCGGCAAGGGTAAATTCACCGCAGAAACCGCAGCCGCCAATCCGGATGTCCTGCTCATTGCTGTGGAACGTTGCCGGGAAGCCGTGGTGGTGGCCATGGAAAAAGCCAAGGCCATGGGCCTCACCAATGTGTTCTATATCGACATGGACGTGGCAAATATTGAGGAAATTTTCGCCACCGGCGAGATCGACCGGCTGTTCATCAACTTCCCCGATCCCTGGCCCCGGAAGAAAAATGCCAAACGCCGCCTGACCTACCGCACCTTCTTGGACAAATACTGCCGTGTGGTAAAGGAAAACGGCGAGATCCATTTCAAGACCGACAACGCGCCCCTCTTTGAGTTCTCCGTTGAGGAGTTCGCCGCCTGCGGCCTGGAAGTGAAAAATCTGACCCGCAATCTCCATGAAAACGGCATCGTGGGCATCATGACCGGCTACGAGGAAAAATTCCACGCCCTGGGCACGCCCATTAACCGCTGCGAAATCGTTTGCAAGCCCTTCATCCTTCCCCCTGTGGAAAAGAAACAAGCGGAGGAAGAAGTATGACCACCTATCACGCAGGCGATTGCGATGTAGCCGTCATCGGCGCAGGCCACGCCGGCATCGAAGCGGCGCTGGCTGCTGCCCGGCTGGGCTGTCAAACCATCCTTTTCACCATCAATATGGATGCCGTCGCCAATCTGCCCTGTAACCCCGCCATCGGCGGCACAGGCAAAGGTCACCTGGTTCGGGAGCTGGATGCTCTGGGCGGTGAGATGGCCGTAGCGGCTGACAAAGCCTGTATCCAATACCGTATGCTCAACCGGGGCAAAGGCCCGGCTGTCCATTCGCTCCGTGCCCAGGCCGACCGCCGAAAATACCAGCAGGTGATGAAGCACACCCTGGAATTGCAGGAAAATCTCCAATTGAAACAGGCGCAGATCACTGCCGTCCTTACTGAAAATGGCGCGGTCATCGGCGTACAAACCCAGCTTGGTGCGATCTACACCGCCAAAGCCGTGGTCATCGCCACTGGCACCTATCTGGACAGTACCATCATCACCGGCGAGTCCATCATTGCCTCCGGACCGGATGGTATGCACCCCTCCATCGGCCTTGCCGACAATTTGCGCGCTCTGGGTCTGCCCCTGCGCCGCTTCAAAACCGGCACGCCGCCCCGTATCAACCGCCGCAGCGTGGACTTTTCCAAAATGGAGCTCCAGCCCGGCGACGACATCCCCGAACCCTTTTCTTTCCGCACAGAAACCCCGGTGAATAACACCGCTGTGTGCCACTTGACCTATACCAACGAAAAGACCCACGAAATCATCCGCGCCAATTTCCACCGCAGTCCCATGTTTGACGGCACCATCTCCGGTGTGGGCCCCCGATACTGCCCCAGCATCGAGACAAAAGTCGACCGCTTTGCCGATAAACCCCGGCACCAGCTCTTCATCGAGCCCTGCGGACTGGATACGGAAGAGCTGTATATTCAAGGCTTTTCTTCCAGTTTGCCCGAAGATGTGCAACTTTCTATGATGCACACCATCCCCGGACTGGAAAAGGCGGAAATGATGCGCCCGGCCTATGCCATCGAATACGAATGTATCGACCCCACCGCGTTGCTTCCCACCATGGAAGTCAAAGCCGTCTCCGGCCTCTACGGAGCAGGCCAGTTCAACGGCTCTTCCGGTTATGAGGAAGCCGCCGTTCAGGGTCTGGTTGCCGGCATCAATGCGGCTTTGAAGATCCAAGGCAAAGCACCCTTTGTCCTGACCCGGGAGAGCAGTTACATCGGCACGCTGATCGACGATCTGGTCACCAAGGGTACGAATGAGCCCTACCGGATCATGACCAGCCGCAGCGAATACCGCCTGCTCCACCGTCAGGATAACGCCGACCAACGCCTGACCCACCTGGGCGCTGCCATCGGCCTTGTTCCCCCGGAAAGACTGGCGCAAGTGGAAGCAAAATATGAAGCTGTCCGCCGGGAAGTCCGCCGTCTGGAAAGCAACGGCATCCCGGCAAGCGATGCCCTAAATGCCATGCTCACCGCCCGGGAGACTGCTCCCGTCGCCAATTCCGCCCGTCTGGCAGACTTGCTCCGCCGCCCTCAGGTCACTTACGCCGACCTTGCTCCCTTTGATGTTGACCGCCCGGAATTGCCGGAAGCCGTCACCAACGAGGTGGAGATCCAGGTCAAATACGCCGGCTACCTGGAACGCCAGCAGCGTCAGGTGGAGGAATTCCGCAAGGAGGAATCCCGGCTTCTGCCTCCGGATATCCGCTATGAGGATATTGCAGGCCTGCGCCTGGAAGCCCGGCAAAAGCTGGCGGAGATCCGTCCCCTGTCCATTGGACAGGCCGGCCGTATCTCCGGTGTCAGCCCTTCGGACATTGCCGTTCTGCTGATTTATCTGGAGCAGCAACAATAAAAATCCCGCCTGCCGGATACTGGCAGGCGGTTTTGTTATTTTACGATAGAAGCCTTATATTCCCTTGGTGTCATGTGGGTATAAGCCTTAAAGCATTTGGAGAAATACTGGGGATTGTCGAAATGAAGCAGATCGGAGATCTGGGTCATATTGTATTTGCCCTCCCGGATCAGCCGCCGTGCTTCCTTGATTTTCAGACCGTTGTAATACTTAATAAGGCCGCTTTTCCGATACAGGGCAAACAGCTGCTTGACCGCACTCTCGCTTTTGCCCACATGCCGGGCCACATCCCTAACCGTGACCTTGCCGTAAATGTTTTTGTGGAGAAAATCCACAATTTCCTTGACATTGTAGGGCACATCCACACCGTCGATCACATAGCTCTGCCGCATGGATTTGCTGACCACATCCGTATGGCGGCAAAGCTTGATGAGAAAGATCTCCAACAGATTTTTCACCATCTGACTGCCCCCAAAGGGGATGGGATCCAGTCGGATCATCCGTTGGAGCAGGGGGTTTTTGGGATCTTCCAGCCGATAGCAGGATAAGCCCTCCTCAAACAGCATGGAAAGAAGCCCTTTTTCTTCCGAGTTCAGCCGAAAGATCTTGCCCTCAAAATATTGCATCGCCCGGCTGTTGCACTGAAAGGTGATGATGCTGACATTGGGAGCAACATCGTTGTTGCCGGAAAGATTGTGAAATTCATTGGGTTTGTGGAACATCATCTCGCCGCTTTTGAGAATGAAGCGGTTAGTGCCTGCGGTGCAGAGCATTTCCCCCTTGTCGATGTACACCATCTCCCAAAAATCGTGCTGTTCCCCGTCGTAGAGGAAATTCTTGGGCAGCTCCATATAAAAAAGGGTGATGATCTTCTCAATGTGGAAAAGCCGTTCAAATCCAAAACCTGTAAAATTATCTTTCATATCCGCACCTCTCTGACTGATTTTATAAGTATTATAGCCGATTTCACACTCCATTGCAACCCCTGTGCAATTATAATAAAAACAGAAGCCCCAAAAGCACAAAAGGAGGATAATATGTATACCGTTTTAGTTATTTCCTGTCACCCCGACGATATGGAGATCGCCTGCGCCGGCACACTGCTCAAATGTAAGGAGCGTGGCGACCGGGTGGTGGTCTGCCACCTCAGTAGCGGCAACCTGGGCCATGTGATCATCCCCCCGGATGAACTGACCGTCATGCGCGCCAAGGAGGCGGAGCGTTCCGCTGAAATGGCCGGCTTCGAGATCATCCACAGCCGGTTTGACGACTTGGAGATCTACGACAATAACAAGGCCGCCCGGGACAAGGTGGTGGATGTGATCAAGTCCGTGAACCCGGATTTTATCATCACCCACAACCCCGACGACTACATGCCCGACCACACGGCAGTATCCCGGTTGGTGTTTGACGCCAGTTTCACCGCAACCCTGCCCAATTATCACACCCAGGTGCCCGGTGCGGTGCGTCTGGTGCCCATCTACTACATGGATACCCTGGCCGGTGTGAATTTCAACCCCACGGAGTATGTGGATGTCACAGACCACATCGACAAGAAACTGGAAATGCTGGAATGCCACGAATCCCAGGTGGTCTGGATGCGTGACCACGACGGCATCGACTTCCCGGATATGGTAAAAACCTGCTCCCGTTACCGTGGCTATCAGTGCGGCGCGGAATATGCCGAAGGCTTCCGCCAATGCCAGGTCTACTTAAAGGGCACGACCAAGCGTCTGTTGCCTTAAACAATAAAAGGAGGAAACAATTATGAACTTTAATTCTACCGTTAAGGGCTCTGCCCTGGAAGGCTTCTATCCCGCCGGTTGGGATTTCGACAAGATCGATGCCTGCATCGACGCCCCCGAGAACATCACCGTCCGTCAGGCCCATTGGAACGCCGGCTTCAACCCCGTCCAGTGCGACAGCCTGGGCGAATTTGAGACCTACATGGGCCACGAGATCGCCATGCAGATCCGCGTCGCCAAGGAAAAAGGCGAAAAGATCGCCTTCATCCTGCCCGTAGGCCCCATGGGTATGTACAAGTGGGTGGTCTACTTCCTGAAAGAATGGAATGTGGCTTGTGACCATGTCCACACCTTCAACATGGACGAATGGGCAGACAGCGAGGGCAACACCCTGGCCCCCGACAACTCCGGCGCATTCCAGTACGCCATGGAGCAGGCTTTGTTCAACCCCCTGGGCGAACTGACTGTTCCCGCAAATCAGAGAAATTTCGCCACCAAGGACAATCTGCCCACCTATCCCGGCAAGATCGCCGCATTGAAGGCCGAGGGCGCAAAGCTGGTGCTGGTCTACGGCATCGGCAGAATGTGCCACATCGCTTTCTGGGAGCCCACTTTTGCCGCTGACTATGCTACCGCTGAGGAATGGGAAGCTGCGCCCTACCGCGTCGCCGCCAAGATCCATCCCCTGACCGTGGAGCAGAACGCCCTGACTTCCTTCAAGTCCCGTACCACTTTGGTTCCTTGCCGGGCTAACACCATCGGCCCCGGCTTGTTCCTACAGGCAGACTATGCCATCGGCGGTGCTGACGGCACTCTGGGCCGTGGCATGCAATGGCAGGGTATGTCTCTGTGGATGACGCTGCGCTACGGCAAGACCCCCTGGATCACATCCTCTTACATTCCCACACTTCCCGGCCGCCTGTTCTTCCTGAAGGATCTGGCAGGCCCGCTGGAAGCTGAGTGCAACTAAGAACATGGAGAACAAGAAAAGCATTGCCGTGGCCGGTACGGTGATCGTTGATCGGATCAACGAGATCTCTGCCTACCCCAAAAGCGGCGAGCTGACCCAGATTTTGGGCATCCAAAAAGCCATCGGCGGCTGTGTGCCCAATGTTGCGCTGGATCTGAAAAAGATCTGCCCGGCTCTGCCGGTGCGCGTGTTCGGACGGATCGGTGCGGACGAAGACGGGCAGTATGTCCGCGAAACCCTCACCGAGGGCGGCCTGGATGCAACCGGACTTCTCACCGATACCGCCGCCCCCACCAGCTTTACCGAGGTGATGAGCATCACCGGCGGCCAGCGTACCTTCTTCACATACTCCGGCGCCAGCGCGGCCTTCGGAGCAGAGGATATGGATTTTGGCGAGGACCTGCCGGCAATTCTCCACCTGGGCTATTTTCTGCTGTTAAAGAAAGTGGACGACGGTGACGGCCTGAAGATTTTGAAAGCCGCCAAAGCGCAGGGTATCCGCACCTCCATCGACCTGGTCAGCGAAAACTCTGACCGTTACGAACTGGTCAAGCCCTGCCTGCCCTATACCGACTACCTGATCATCAACGAGCTGGAAGCCGGCATGCTGGCAGGACTGGAGCCCACCAACGAAAATCTGCCGACCATCACCCGGAAACTGCGGGATTTGGGTGTCCGGGAAAAGGTGATCATCCACAAGCCGGATCGTGCCCTGTGCCTGAGTGACGCAGGACTGACGACCCTCCCGTCCTACGCCTTGCCGGCCGGTTACATCAAAGGAACCACCGGGGCAGGGGATGCCTTCTGCGCCGGCGCGCTGTACGGCATTTACGAGGGTTGGGCCGATGCGCAAATTTTGGAGTTTGCTTCTGCCACCGCAGTGATGGCATTAGGCTCTGCCGATGCCACCAGCGGACTGACGCAAGCGGAAACGATCCGGGAGTTTTGCAGTCAGTTTTCCCGACAGACTGTGGCAGAATAAAGGAGAAAACTATGAAAAAAGCAGTTATGTACGGCGGCGGAAATATTGGCCGCGGTTTCATCGGTGCCACATTCAGCCAGGCAGGCTACGCCGTCACCTTTGTGGATGTGGCAGAGCCGGTGGTCAAGGCTTTGCAGGAAAAGAACACCTACCCGGTGCGCTATGTCTCCAATGAGGGCCATGAGGATGTCTGGGTTCAGAATGTCACCGCTGTCAACGGCAACGACGGTACAGAAGTGGCGCGCTGCATTGCAGACTGTGACATTATGGCCACTGCCGTTGGCGTTCGGGTCCTGCCCTGGATCGTGCCCAACATCGTTGCAGGTCTGCGCCTGCGCTGGGCGGAGCAAAAAGCGCCGCTGAACATCATCATCTGCGAAAACCTGATGAATGCCAACCATGTGCTGGAAGGCATGATCAAAGAAAACCTGACAAAAGAAGAATGCGCCCTGTTTGACCGGACTGTGGGCCTGGTGGAAGCATCCATCGGCCGGATGGTACCGGTGCAGACAGAAGAAATGAAAGACGGCGACCCCCTGCGGGTTTGCGTGGAGAAATACGGCTATTTGCCGGTGGACAAGGCTGCCTTCAAGGGAGATATCCCCGAAATTTCCAACCTTGTGCCCTATTCTCCCTTCGATTTCTACTTAAAGCGCAAGCTGTACATTCACAACATGGGCCATGCCACCTGCGCATATTTGGGCGATATCTTGGGCCTCGACTACATCTACCAGTCCGTGGATGTGGCAGATGTGTACATTCTCACAAAGAATGCCATGCTGGAAAGCGCCCAGGCTTTGGCAGCACAGTATGATGCCCCCATCAAACCGCTGATGGATCATATCGATGATCTTCTGGGTCGGTTTACCAATGCCGCCCTGGGAGATACCTGTCAGCGTGTGGGCGGCGACCCCGCCAGAAAGCTGAGCCCGGAGGACCGCCTGATCGGCGCGGGCAAGCTGGCACTGCAGCAGGGCATCACACCCTGTTATATTGCCGTAGGCGCCGCCGCAGGCGTGCGCCGGTATCTGGAAGAAAACAGCCGGGAGCAGACCATGGAAAATGCCGTGCAGGTATTGCAGGAGGTCTCCGGCCTGACGCAAGAGGAAGCATTGGCGCAAATGATACTTTCCGCGTATCAGATGATCCTGAACGGTACCGGCATTGCCGACCTGCGCCGTGAAGCAGGCCGCCTGCGCGCCAAAAGTCTGAAAAATACAGTGTAAAAGGAGTATTGCGTATGAAAACCATTCGTTGGGCAGTCATCGGCTCAGGCGGCATCGCCGACCGCAGAGCCATTCCTGCGCTGCTGCAGGATCCTCAGAACCAGATCGTAGCAGTCATGGACCGGAATGAAGAGGTCGCCAAGGCGATCGCCGAGAAGTACGGCGTTGCCCGGTACTTTGGCGATGCCAAGGAGATGCTGGAAACCGTCCCCTGTGACGCGGTGTACATCGCCACACCCGTGGGCGCCCATTTTGAGCAGGCAACAATGGCGTTGGAGCACGGCGTTAACGTGTTCATGGAAAAGCCCATTTCTCTGAATTATGAAGAGGGCGCAAAGATCCTGGAGACCGCCAAAAAATCCGGCAAGCAGCTCACCATCGGCTACATGATGGGCTACCACAATCTCCACAGAACCGCCCGTAATCTGGTGCAGTCCGGCAAGCTGGGTCAGGTACACTCCATGCGGATGCAGTTCACCTGCTGGTACCCCGACATCCCCGGCGCATGGCGTCAGAAGAAGGCTCTGGGCGGCGGCGGTTGCATCATGGACCTGGCTGTGCACTGCATGGAACTGTTCCATCAGATCACCGGTGATGAGATCGCAGAGTGCAAGAGCTTCTATGCCACCAACACCTTCTCCTACGAGGTGGAGGACACCGCTGTGATCCTGTTCAAATCCAAGGGCGGCATCCTGGGCCATATCGATGTGAATTTCAACATTCCCGATAACTGCGCCGCCAGCAAGCTGGAGATTTACGGCACCGAGGGCAGTATCTATGCAGAAGCCACCCTTTCCCAGGAGGAAACCGGCAAGCTGCGTTACATCTACTCTCCCCAGGGTGCATACGAGGCCCAGCAGAACCGTGTGGTTACCAAGGCGAAGAACTATTACGGCAAGCGCGGCAATATTTATTCCAAGCAGTTCAAGGCCTTCGATGCTTTGGTTGCAACCGGCAAGACCGACTACGCCAACGCAGAGCAGGCACTGCATATCCAAAAGGTCTGCGACGATATCTACGCAAACGGATAAAAATAAGGGGCGTGCTGCTGCACGCCCCTTTGCTTATGACTTTTTGTAATGCTCCTTCATTTCTTCCTTGGCACGGGCCAGTTCTTCCCGCAATTCCCGTGCGCTCATCCGCAGCACACCGGAGCGCAGCGCGCCCAACTGCACCAAAGAGTCGGAAGTAGCTACCCGCAGGTTATAATTGGTGCCGATTTGCGCCACCAGACCCTCAATGTAGCAGTCGCCGGTCTCGTTTTCCTTGGTGTACACCACCTGAATGTTGTGGTGCTGCACCTTTTCCCCGGGATTTCCCTTGACCTTGTACCCGTCAAAAACCACCACGATCCGACTCTTGCGGAAGCCGGCATAATCGCTGAGGCGGTCGCACAGCTGCTTCCGGGCATTTTCCAAATCACTCTTTGCAATTTGCGCCAAATCATCCCAAGCGAAGATAATGTTGTATCCGTCCACAATGAGATACTGCTGTTTCAGCGGCTTGATGCTCCGCAGAGAATCAGCGTCGCTCCGCTGTGACGGGCGATACAGAACCGTCTTTTGCTCGCCGAATTCCCGGCGCATGATGGCTTCCAGCTCCCGGTCATCCAAGGACAGATTTTCCTGAATGACCTGGGGCTCTTTTTTCGCCTGCAAACAGCTTTCCAGATGCATATATTCCGGGACTTCATGCCATTTTACTGTAAAGCCCGCGCCATGGGCGCAGAAAACGGAATCCGGCGTATTCTCCACATCGGCTTCGGGATCATAGCCCAATTCTTCCACCACCGCCTGGGTGTTGTGGCAGGGCTTGTAGCCGTCCAATGTAATTTGCAGCCGCCCAAGACCCTGAGTATAGGATGCCAGCTGATCCGGATAATCCCCAAATTCAGAAGCAGGCACAGTCCCCCGGAGAATGGAGGATTGCCCCACACTTTGGGGCGCGTCGAATTCGCCGTACATGGCCCGGATGTCCGTGATGGCCCGGCCGATCTGGGGCGTGGGTACCGTCAGCACAAAGCTGTAATAGGGCTCCAGAAGTACGGATTTTGCCTGCATCAATCCCTGCCGGATGGCCCGATAGGTGGCCTGACGGAAGTCACCGCCCTCAGTGTGTTTCAGGTGGGCCTTGCCGCTGGCCAGGGTGATCTTCATATCCGTAATGGGCGCGCCGGTAAGTACGCCCCGATGTGTCTTTTCCTGCATATGGGACATGATCAGCTTCTGATAGGTCAGATCCAAAAAATCGGAAGAGCAGGAAGAAGCGAATTCCAGCCCTGCGCCCGGAGACAGGGGCTCCAAAAGAAGATGCACCTCTGCATAATGGCGCAGCGGCTCAAAATGGCCTACACCCTCAACGGTGTTTTGGATGGTTTCCTTGTAAAAGATGCGCCCGGTATCCAGCGTGATATCCAGATCAAACCGTTCTTTCACCAAGCTGCGGAAGATTTCCAGCTGCACCTTGCCCATAATGCGGATGAAAATACTGCCGTTCTCCCATACCAGATGCAGGGTGGGATCTTCCTCCTCCAATTGCCGAAGCAAGGGGAGGGTAGTGGCGGCATCCGCCCCCTTTGGTAGCTGAACATGGTAGGACATAATAGGCTCCAGAGCAGGGGAGATATCCCCAATTTCCGCGCCCAATCCCTGCCCGGCATAAGTCGCGGTCAGACCGGTCACAGCAGCCAGTTGCCCGGCAGAAAGCTGTTCCGTTGCCGTGAATTTTTCTCCGGAGTACAGCCGTAGCTGCACGGCCTTTTCCTCCATGGAGTCACCATTTTGGTTTACATAACATATAGGGGACCGGACGGCCAATGCCCCGCCGGTGATTTTCAGCCAGGTCAGCCGGTTTCCCTGGGGGTCCCGGGAGATCTTATATACCCGCGCCCCAAATTCAGACGGCCGTGCCGGACGGGGCAGATACCCATCCAGAACTTCCAAAAGCGCGTCGATGCCCTCCATACGCAGAGCTGAACCGAAAATACAGGGAAAGAGCTTGCGTTTCGCAATCAGTCTCCGGATTTCATCCCGGGACAGCTCCCCGGTTTGCAAATACCGTTCCAGAGTTTCCTCATCGCACATGGCGGCGTTTTCAAAGAGCTTCTCCGACTCTGCGCCAAAATCTACACAGCCGGGGGAGAGCTCCCTTTGCAGCTGCGCCAAAAGCCTCTCCCGATCGGCCCCTGCCAGATCCATTTTGTTGATAAACAGCACCACGGGAATCCTGTGACGCTCCAAAAGCTGCCACAAGGTCAGGGTGTGGGCCTGGATTCCGTCCGTTCCGCTGACGACCAAAATGGCACAGTCCAAAACAGGCAGGGTTCGCTCCGCCTCGGCGGAAAAATCCACATGTCCCGGCGTGTCCACCAGCGTGATGGCAAGCTGCTCCGTAGACAGCAATGCCTGCTTGGAAAAAATGGTGATTCCCCGCGCCCGTTCCAGGGCGTGGTGATCCAGATACGCATCCTTATTGTCCACCCGTCCCAGACTGCGCCGTGTGCCGCTTTGGTACAGCAGCGCTTCCGATAGGGTGGTCTTGCCGGCATCCACATGGGCCAGCAAACCGATACTGATATGATATTTTTCTGTTTGTTGGTCCATGGTTTTGTCCGTTATTTCCGTCCCTCAACGGTGAGGTTGTCGTTGTTTTTCGCCTTTTTCTGCTGACTCAGCCAGGTGTCCATCACCATGCCGTGGGGCAGCAGTTTTACAAGACGCACCTGCATCCGGGTGAAGAATCCGGGCACAGAATAATCCTTTTTGGATCGGTACAGATCCTTCATAGCATAAGCCACACAGAAATCTGCCTCGTAAAGGCGGTCATAATACTGTACCTTGTCGTTGGTTTGACAGGCATGGTTGAAAAATTCTGTTTTCACCCAGCCGGGATTCATGGCCATCATCCGGATGCCCCGGTCCTTCAATTCCCGGTTCATGGCACGGGAATAGCTGAGAACGAAGGCCTTGGTAGCGCCGTAAGTGGTGATGTAGGGCACGGGCTGGAAGGCAGAAAGACTGTCCAACTGCAAAATATGGCTGCCGGATTGCATGTAGGGGATGCACAGTCGTGTCATCCGCACCAGGGCGGTGCAGTTCAGCTCGATCATGCGGCAGTCATCTTCCAAAGAAATGTTTTCAAAGCTGCCGAATTTTCCGAATCCGGCGGCGTTGACCAACAGGCGAATGTCCGGCTTTTCTGTTTCCAGCAAGGCGGCAAACGCTTCAAAACTCTGTTCGTTCAGCAAATCCAGACTGATGGCCCGGATGGGGGTGCTGACCTCCGCTTTCAGAGAGTCCAGAGCCTGCTGCCGACGGGCAATGACCCAGATCTCATCCACCTGAACATAGTTTCCCAGTTGCAGTACGAATTCCCGACCCATGCCGGAGCTTGCGCCGGTCACAATGGCAATTTTCATAGATACATCCTCCTGATCTCGGCGATCAGCGCCGATTTTTCGTTGGGTAATTCCTCATCCAGCACTCTGGACAAAAGCGTATTCAGACAGTTTCCCACAGCCTGTCCGGAAAGACCAAGATCCATCAGATCATGCCCGTTGACAGCCAGATCCTTCACAGTCAGACAGCTGTTTTCCGCGGCAATTTCATCCATAACGGCCCGGATTTCTTCAAAAGGCAGGGTCTTTCCGGGCACACCCTTGCTTCCCAGATCCGCACGCTGCAAAAGCAGCAGCTTGTCCAGCCGCTGCGCGCCCCATTTGCTCAAATGCCGGCGCAGGAGCTTTTTGTCCGGCTCCGGGCGCATCATATGATGGGCAATGAGAAACACCACTTCCTCCCGCAGGGCGTTGGGTGCTTTCAGCCGCCGCAGAATTTCATCTGCCATATCCGCGCTGAGGCGATCATGTCCGTAAAAATGTCCCTGACCGTCTTCGCCCATGAAAAAAGTACCGGGCTTGCCGATATCATGGAGCAGCGCCGCCCAGCGCAGAGAAAGCTCCCGGGGAACCGCCTCCACCACATGGCAAATGTGGGTATACACATCGTAGCTGTGATTGCGGTTGTGCTGTTCAAATCCCATGGTCGGCTTCAATTCCGTAATGACCTGGGCCAGTATGGGCCCGAAATTCAGCAGATCTTTGGCAGCAACCAAGGGGAGAAGTTTACATAACTCGTCAAATACCCGTTCCCGGGCAATATGATCAAGCAGGCCTGCCTTGCTGAGCATAGCCTGCATGGTGTTTTCTTCCGGTTTCAGATGGTAGCGCACAGCAAAACGCACGCCCCGGAGAATCCGCAGCGCATCCTCGGTGAAACGCTCATCAGCATCTCCCACAGCCCGTAAAATATGATTTTCCAAATCTTTCTGACCGCCAAAGGGGTCAGCAAAGCCCCGGCTGGGAGAATAGGCCATGGCATTGACGGTAAAATCCCGCCGGGACAGATCGGCTTCGATGCTTTTTTCAAATTTCACCCATCCCGGATGACGGTTGTCCGCATAATCCCCTTCGGTGCGGAAAGTGGTGATCTCCACCACGCCGCCGTCGGTGATTACGCCCACCGTGCCGTGCTTTTCCCCGGCCAACACCAACTGAAAATCGGCAAAAGCCGTCTTGATTTGTGCGGGCAATGCGTCCGTACACAGATCATAGTCCTGTGGAACAAGCCCCAGCAGGGAATCCCGGACACAGCCGCCCACGGCATAGCAGGCGAAGCCCAAACGCTCCAATGCGTCCACGCATTGTCGGACATATTCCGGCAAATGCATACTTACGCCTCCCTCCGGGAAGAAGACGGCAAGCGGCTGGGGGTGAAGAACATCCACAGGGCACAGCCCAGGAAAAATACAGGATTATCGCAGCCCGGCAATGTGGCAATGCAGAAATACACCGCCGCAAGGGAGAAGAAGGTATAGGCGCGGTAAGCGCCGTGACCGGCATCGGCAGCTGCCCGATGGTAGCTGGCCAGCATCACAAATACAATGGCCATCAGCTCAAAGGCATAGCTTTGCAGCTGGGGATAGGAGCTCCAAAGCCGATAGTGGGACACCAAATGGAGCATCAGATATACGCAAACAATGCCGTGAAACACCATGTTGAGCTGCTTGCCTTTCATTCGACCCCAGGCGAGGAGACCCAGCGCTGCCGCAGCGAGGAAACCGAACAGGGTGCTGACAAAGCTGATCATGTCCATTTCGGAGGTCAATTCCAAAAGAGAGGTGAGGCCAAAGCCCACTGCGGCAACGGCCATGGAAATGGCAGCAAACAGAGTCTTACTATATTTTTGACTGAATCTCACAGTGTCCTGTATCGGCCAAATGCCAACCAGCAAAAGTCCCATGGTAACAGCAACGAGACCCCAACTCAAAAGGTCTGGCCATGTGCCCACGGGCAGAAGGCCGTCTTCGCTGCCCAGGGCGGATATAAACAGCAGCATCCGGGCAATACAGGTCAGAAGACCACCGCACAATGCAATGTAAGGAAGATCGGAAGGTTTCAAAAATCGTTTCATAAAAGCACCTCTGTCAGGAAAGTGTGATGATCAGATAGAAAATACCGCTGAGCAAGGGCTGATGGAGCATATAGATCCACAAAGAATGCTTACCGCACAGCGACAAAAAGCGAACGATGAGATTTTTGGGATTTACCCGGGGCAGCAGGCTTTCCTTTTTGCGATAAAGGCTCTTGCCCAGGGCGCTGCCGATGAGGAAAAACCCGAAGTAGGGGAGCAGGGGGAAATAATCGGAAGATGCAAAGCCTGCCCAGGGCAGTCCGAAGATCATGAACCAGGGATGCTCGATACCGGAAAGCGTCTTCAATTGCAGACCGGCAATCACCAGGACCAACCCAACCAGCGCCAGCGCCCAATGAGGCAGTCTGCGAAAAATCGGCCACAAAAGCATACATGCGCCCAAACAATGCAAAACGCCAAAATAAATGATCATGCCCTTCCCGGCAAAATTAAAATAATACATCCCATAGGTGACGGCGGAGACCACCAGTCCGCAGGCAAATACCAGCAGACCTCTGCGGATGCACCGGGAACCCAGGGTAACGCAGATGCCGGAGATCAGCAAAAACAGCACGCCACCCCATTGCTGAACAAAGGTAAACAGCGGTGGATATTCCCAATCCACCAGAGCGTACAGATCCACCAGATCATAAATAAAATGGACGACTACCATGCCGAGAATACAAAGCCCCCGCAGAGCGTCCAGTTCCCAAATTCTCTTTTTCATATCCATCGCCTGCCTTTCTAATGGCATAATACAGTATTATACCAGTTAATCCGGATAATTTCTACCCCCAATACAGGTATTTTGTACTTGTTTCCTTGCTTTTTATAGAGTATAATAAGAGAAATATGGGATTTTTGGAGGAAACAATATGCTTTTGGGCGGAATGACAGTGCTATCTGTCTTGACAGCAGTCAGTGCCTGCATCAGCAGCGGCATCGGTTTGCATTGGCTGTGGGTGGCCCCACTGAGTTTTTTGGGCAGCTTTTTGGGTCTGGCAGTGGTGGCGTTTTTGGTTTTGTGGATATCCTGCCTGCTTGTGGATCAGGAGAAGCCCCAGGAACACGACAGCCCCTATTATCGAGCTTTGGCAGACCTGTATATACCCCTGATCCTCACCGTAGGCCAGGCAAGAGTGCATACCAAAGGCCTGGAACAGACACCGAAAAGCGGCCGTTTTTTACTGGTGTGCAATCACCTGCACGAAGCAGATCCGGTGATACTTCTCAAATATTTCCGGAAAAGTCAGCTGACCTTTATCGGAAAACAGGAAACCAAGAGTATGTTCCTTGTGGGACCGCTGATGCATAAGATCATGTGCCAGCTGGTCAACCGGGAAAATGACCGGGAAGCCCTGAAAACCATCCTCAACTGCATCCGCCTGATCAAGGAGGATGAGGTGTCCATTGGTGTTTTCCCGGAGGGTTACATCAAACCGGATCGAAAGCTCCACCATTTCCGCAGCGGCGTTTTTAAGATCGCCACAAAAACGGGTGTGCCCATCGTGGTGTGTACCATCACCAATACCAATCACATCGTCAAAAATTTCCTGCATCTGAAACCCACGGACATTGACCTGCACCTGATCAAAACCATCCAGCCGGAGGAATACGCCGGCATGACCACCGTGGAGCTGGGTGATATGGTCTATCACATGATGGCCGATGATCTCGGCCCAGACCGGGTATCTCAGGAAGAAATTTCTTGATTTCCGCAAGAAACCCATGTATAATGAATTATCAACAAAAATGAATCCGAAAATTTGGAGGATATATCCATGAAAAACAGCGAAAAGACCTTAGATATGATCGTAAACCTCTGTAAGAACCGGGGTTTTGTCTATGCCGGCTCCGAGATCTACGGCGGTCTGGCCAACTCCTGGGACTACGGCCCTCTGGGTGTGGAGTTCAAGAACAACGTGAAAAAGGCATGGCTGAAAAAGTTCGTTCAGGAATCTCCCTACAATGTAGGCCTGGATGCCGCTATTTTGATGAATCCCACCACTTGGGTCACCACCGGCCACGTGGGCTCCTTCTCCGATCCTCTGGTGGACTGCAAGGGCTGCGGCTCCCGTCAGCGTGCAGACCAGCTCATCTCCGCTTCCGAGTCCGGCAAGGATGTGAATGTGGATGCCATGAGCCAGGAGGAAATGGATGCTTACATCGCTTCCCACGAGGATGTGGTCTGCCCCAACTGCGGTAAGCACCACTTCACCTCTATCCGTAAGTTCAACCTGATGTTCAAGACCCAGATGGGCGTTACCGAGGACTCCTCCTCCACCGTCTACCTGCGTCCCGAGACCGCACAGGGTATTTTCGTCAACTTCGACAATATTCAGCGTACCACCCGTAAGAAGCTGCCCTTCGGCGTTTGCCAGGTGGGTAAGGCCTTCCGTAACGAGATCACCCCCGGCAACTTCACCTTCCGTACCCGTGAGTTCGAGCAGATGGAGTGTGAATTCTTCTGCCAGCCCGGCACCGACCTGGAATGGTTCGCCTACTGGAAGGATTTCTGCAAGAACTGGCTGATCAGCCTGGGCATCAAGGAAGACTCCTTGCGCCTGCGTGACCACGATCCCGCTGAGCTGGCCTTCTATTCCCGCGCAACCACCGATATCGAGTACCAGTTCCCCTTCGGCGGCGGCTGGGGCGAGCTGTGGGGCATTGCTGACCGTACCGATTACGACCTGGGCCGTCACCAGGAGGCTTCCGGTAAGAAGCTGACCTATTTCGACCAGGAGCGCAACGAACACTATATCCCCTATGTCATCGAGCCCTCCCTGGGCTGTGACCGTGTGGCTCTGGCATTCCTGTGCGAGGCATACGACGAGGAAGTGGTGGGCCAGGACAAGAACGGCAAGGACGATGTGCGTACTGTTCTGCACCTGCACCCGGCTCTGGCACCCTTCAAGGCGGCCATCCTGCCCCTGAGCAAGAAGCTGTCCCCCAAGGCCGAGGAGATCTACGCCGAGCTGCGTAAGGACTTCATGATCGACTTTGACGATGCCGGCTCCATCGGCAAGCGTTACCGCCGTGCGGACGAGATCGGCACACCCCTGTGCATCACCGTGGACTTCCAGACCGTTGGCGACGAGAATACTCCCGCCGATGACTGCGTCACCGTCCGTGACCGTGATACCATGGAGCAGGTCCGCGTTCCCATCAGCGAACTGAAAGCCTATATCGCCGAAAAGTGCTATTTCTAAAAAGTAAGAGCAGGCTCTCATGAGCCTGCTCTTTGTTCATTAAAGCTTGCAGTATTCTTTTGCGGTTTCCGCAGCAACTGCGGCGTTGTTGTAGACCAACTGGATGTTGGATGCCAGGGAATTGCCGCCGGTGAGCTCTGCCACCCGGGCCAACAGGAAAGGCGTGGTCTCTTTGCCGTGGATGCCCTTGGCCTCGCACTCGGCAATGGCCTGATCGATTGCGGCATTGATGGTGTCCAAAGGCATGGCGTATTCCTCGGGAATGGGATTGGTCACCAGCATACCGCCGGGGAAGCCCAGATCGTTCTGCGCCTTGAAGGCCTTAGCCAATTCCGCAGGCGTGTCGATCCGATAATCCACCTTGAAGCCGGATTGACGGGTGTAGAAAGCGGGCAGCTCCTCCGTGCCGTAGCCAATTACCGGCACGCCCTTGGTCTCCAAATATTCCAAGGTCAAGCCCAGATCCAAAATAGACTTCGCGCCGGCACAGACCACCATCACAGGGGTCTGACCCAACTCTTCCAGATCTGCGGAGATGTCCATAGTGGTTTCCGCGCCCCTGTGCACACCGCCGATGCCGCCGGTAGCGAATACACGGATGCCGGCCATGTGGGCAATGATCATGGTGGTGGTAACGGTGGTAGCGCCGTCCTCGCCCCGGGCACACAGCACAGCCAGGTCACGACGGGAGGCCTTGGCGATCGCCTGACCCTTCTTGCCAAAATATTCGATCTCTTCCTCGGTAAGACCTGCCTTCAACCGTCCGCCGATGACGGCGATGGTGGCAGGCACAGCTCCGTGCTCACGGACGATGCGCTCCACATTCAGGGCCGTTTCCACATTTTGAGGATAGGGCATGCCGTGAGAAATAATGGTGGACTCCAACGCCACCACGGGCCGTCCTTCTGCCAACGCCTGGGCCACCTCAGGTTTAATATCCAAATAACAGTTCATAATGATAACCTCCTGATTTTTTGTAATTTTATCATAAAAACTGGCTGCAATCAATACTTCTTGAAAAGAATGTGAACGACGGAAGATGTTTCGATCGTTTTTTGTCGGAACATGGAGAGCGAAAAAGGCTTGACAAACAGATATACCCGTGCTATAATACCCAAGCACTCAAAAGTGCGCCCAATATCGCGGAGTAGAGCAGTTGGAAGCTCGTCGGGCTCATAACCCGGAGGTCGTAGGTTCGAGTCCTGCCTCCGCAACCA
>SVLT01000046.1 GCA_015067845.1 Oscillospiraceae bacterium | reverse complement strand
TGGCTGAAATGGCCAGTTATGCCATCGACCTGCGGGCTATGACCCAGGCACGTGGCTCCTTCACTCTGAGTTTCGAGCGCTACGAGGAAGTGCCCAAGGCCAACCAGCAGAAGATCATCGACGACGCCAAGCGCGACGAAGATTAATAAAAGCATAAGCGCCACGGAAGTCCTCCGTGGCGCTTTCCTTATTAGGAAAAAAGCCGCCCATTTGGGCGGCCTTTTCTGCTTCTAAGTAAATTACTTAATGATGATGCCCTTGCCGGTGGGAGCAGCGGCGTTAGACTCATCGGTGTCGATGTGCATAGCCAGAGCGAACTTGTCGCTGACACGAACAACGACATCGCCGAAGATGAGCTCACGGCCGTTGGCGGAGGGGATCTTGACGGAAACGACCTGCTTGTCCTCCAGACCCATCTCGGCTGCATCAGCGGTGGTCATGTGGATGTGACGCTTGGCAGCGATAACACCCTCGGAGATCTCGACTTCACCGCAGGGGCCAACCAGCTTGCAGGCGCCGGAACCGGCGATGTCACCGGACTCACGGACGGGAGCATTGACACCGATGCTGCGGGCGTCGGTCAGAGACAGTTCGACCTGAGTGGAGGGGCGGACGGGTCCGAGAATGGAAACACCGGCCAGAGTCTTCTTGGGGCCGACAACGTCAACACGCTCAGCGCAGGCGTACTGGCCGGGCTGGGACAGGTCCTTCTTCTTGGTCAGCTCGTAGCCCTTACCGAAGAGGATCTCCAGGTGCTCCTGAGTGATGTGGGCGTGACGGGCAGAGGTTTCGACTAAAACTTCCATAGACATAGTTTTGACACTCCTTGTTTTTCTTCCCGGCATGATTGCCGTAATTTTACACCTATATTTTAACGCAAAGCTGTGGCCTTTTCAAGTAGGAAGAGGAAAAATAAGAGGATTTTTTCTGCATCCCTTGGCATTTTGACAGGAGTGTGGTATGATGCATGTGTAAATAATCGTTTATATTAGCATCGCCGCCGCAGGCGGCCTCGGCTCCCTCGTTTTGAGGGTGAGCGAAGCGGAAGTCGGCGGTAGTGAATGACAGTCCGGTGGACTGTCAGAGCCGCCGACCGGGTTGCCCGCAGGCAACTGGCAAAAATCTTTGATTTTTGACTGAGGGAGTTCGTTTCCGTCGGTTTTACTCCCCCCCTGTCATGCTGTCGCATGACATCCCCCCTCACAACGAGGGGGGCAAGGCGGCTGCGCCGCATGCTCCGCTAAACGATCGTTTAGCGAAAAAAAGAAGGGAGATCAAGGTATGCTTCCGGAAGCGTTTTTGAAAAGAATGAAATCTCAGCTGGGCAGCGAATACCCGGCTTTTTTGGAGAGTCTGGAGCGGCCCAGAGCGGTGGCTCTGCGTTTTAATCCCCTGAAAACCGGGGATAGAGAACTGCCTTTTATTATGCAGCCGGTTCCTTGGGAGCCTGAGGGGTACTATTACGATTCTGAGTCCCGACCGGGTCTGCACCCATATCACGAGGCAGGCGTATACTACTTACAGGAAGCCAGCGCCATGGCTCCCGTTACTTTGCTGGATCCCCAGCCTGGTGAAAAGATTTGCGATCTTTGCGCTGCTCCCGGCGGAAAGACGACCCAGATTGCCGGCCGAATGGCAGGGGAGGGCTTCCTGCTCTGCAACGAAATAAACCCCAAGCGCGCCAAAATCCTCAGCCGCAATATGGAACGCATGGGTGTAAGCAACGCATTGGTGACCAATGAACACCCCCAGCGCCTTGCGGAGAAGCTACCCGCCTTTTTTGACCGGGTACTGATCGATGCCCCCTGTTCCGGAGAGGGGATGTTTCGCAAGGAAGAAGCGGCGGTGACGGATTGGAGCCAGGAGACAGTAGAGATGTGCGCTCGCCGGCAGGCAGAGATTTTGCACTCCGGCGCATCGCTTGTGCGCCCCGGTGGTCGGTTGGTGTATTCAACCTGCACCTTCGCCCCCGAGGAGGATGAACTGGCGGTGAAAGCTTTCCTGGAAAGCCACCCGGAATTTACATTGGAGGCAGTAGACGCCCCTTGGTTTACCGGTGGCCAGCAGGGTATGTACCGCATGTGGCCCCATAAGCTGCTGGGCGAGGGACATTTTGCGGCGGTATTGCGAAAAGCAGGAGAATCGGAAGAAGAAACCTGTGAGAATCAGGGAGCAAAGCTTCCTAAGGAATGGGTTTCCTTTGCAAAAGATATGGGGATTTGTTTGCCGGAGGGCAAAGCTTTGCAGTTCGGCCAGACCCTATTTTGGACCCCTATTGGCATGCCGGACATCCGAGGGCTGAAGGTCCTGCGGCCGGGTTTGGAGTTGGGTCAGGTGCTGAAAGGCCGCTTTGAGCCAGCCCATGCCTTGGCTCTGTGGCTGGAAAAATGCAACACAGAGGAATCACTTGACCCAAATGGCCGGGAGATCGGGATGTATCTTCACGGTGATGTGATTTCCTCGGAGAAAAGCGGCTGGTGTCTGGTGAAAGTGGGCACTTATTCCATCGGCTGGGGCAAGGGCGATGGCCGCATTTTGAAAAATCACTATCCAAAGGGCCTGCGGCGGTGAAATTGTACTTTACATAATCACAGTATTGTGGTATAATCAGTGTGCTGTAATAAACAGCTTTTTTGATAAAACTAACAAGGAGAGGATCTTCCTTGGGTCGATATGAAATCAAGGGCGGAAAGCCCTTAAACGGAACAGTTACCATCAGTGGTGCGAAAAACGCAGCGGTGGCGATCTTGCCGGCAGCACTGCTGGTAAATGGCTGCTGCAGAATTGAAAATGTGCCGGATATTTCTGATGTCCGGATCTTGCTTGCAATTTTGGAGGACATGGGTGTAAAAATCCAACGTCCTGATGAAAGCACGGTAATTCTCGATAACTCTGGGTTTACCGGTAAAAGCCCAAATGAGGAACTGGTTCGTAAGCTCCGGGCCAGCTACTATCTGATGGGCGCTCTGCTGGGGCGGTTTGGTAAGGCTTTCGTGGCACTTCCCGGTGGTTGCAATTTCGCTTCCCGGCCCATTGACCAGCATATTAAGGGCTTTGCGGCTTTGGGTGCGGATGTGGTGGAGACCGAGGACTATGTGTCTATGACACCCGGTCCTAACGGGTTGCGGGGCAACCGTATCAGTCTTGACGTGGTTAGCGTTGGTGCTACGGTGAACATTATGATCGCAGCGACCCTGCTGCCCGGTCAGACGGTCATCGAAAATGCGGCAAAAGAGCCCCATATTGTTGACCTTGCCAACTTCCTCAATACCATGGGCGCTCACATTTCCGGCGCCGGTACGGATACGGTGAAGATCCGTGGCGTGGATGCCCTCCGGGGCGGCACTTATGCCATCATCCCCGACCAGATCGAGGCCGGTACATACATGGCGGCCGCTGTGGCCACCGGCGGCAATGTTCTTATTAAGAATGTTATTCCAAAGCACATGGAGTGCATCACCTCCAAATTGGCAGAAATGGGCGCAGAGGTCATCAATTATGACGATGCCATCCGCATCAAACGCCCTGGCCCCCTGCGGCATACCACGGTCAAGACCCATCCCTATCCCGGTTTTCCCACGGATATGCAGGCCCAGATCTGCGTATGCATGGCTCTTGCCTCCGGTGTCAGCCGGCTGACAGAGAGCGTTTATGAGACCCGCTTCTTCGGCTACTGCTCCGAACTGGAGAGCATGGGTGCAGACATTCAGATTACGGGAAAGACCGCCATCATTACCGGTACGGATACCCTTTACGGTGCTACGGTAAGTGCTCACGACCTCCGGGCAGGCGCGGCACTGGTGATTGCAGGATTGGCTGCTGAGGGCACCACTTGGGTAAAGAATATCCACTATGTGGAGCGGGGCTACGAGCGCATCATCGAAAAGCTCGCTGCTTTGGGCGCAACCATCCGCAGGGTTGAAGACTAATCAAAAAGAGTGTGCCAAAACGGCACACTCTTTTTTACACCGAGGTGCAAATTGAAAATTGAAAGTTGAAAGTTGAAAATTAGGTGTTTTCTGCGAAAACGATTTCAATTCGTCGGCGAAGCCGACACAATCATTTTCAATTTTCCATTTTCCATTTTCAATTCGAAACATGGCAGGCCGCTTTTCGATTGACTTTACTGCCTTGCTATGGTATAACCAAGAAAACCGGATTAGGAGGTATTGCTATGGATACCATCGAACAGAGGATCGAAGGCGTGGTTGACTCCATTTTGGAGGATTACCGCCAGCAGCGGGATATCGATAAGCTGGATGCGCTGCAGCATCCCGACAAGGACACGGTGACGGATATTATTGCCAAGCTGTGCCGGATCGTGTTCCCCGGCTATTCCAGAGATAAAAACTACCGGGTCTACAATGCCCGGCACAATCTTTCCATGCTCATTGAGGATGTGATGTATCACCTGAGCCGTCAGATCGCGCTGGTGATAGGGGACACGGAGGAGGGGACACGGCTGAGCCTTGCCTTTCTGCAGACCATCCCTGCCATCCGTGCTGTGGTGCAGACCGATGTGCAAGCCGCTTTCGACGGTGACCCGGCAGCTACCAGCAAGGACGAGATCATTTTCTCTTATCCGGGCCTTTTTGCGATTACGGTCTACCGCCTTGCCCATGAGCTGCACAAACTGGGTGTGCCCATGATCCCCCGGATGATGACGGAGTATGCCCACAGCATCACTGGTATCGATATCCACCCCGGTGCTGCCATCGGCGCCCATTTCTTCATTGACCACGGCACCGGTATCGTCATCGGCGAGACCACGGTGATCGGCGAGGGCGTGAAGATCTACCAGGGCGTTACTTTGGGCGGCCTTTCCACCCGGGGCGGCCAGAGCCTCAGGGGAAAGAAACGCCACCCCACCATCGAAAACAATGTGACCATCTATGCCAACGCTTCCATTTTGGGCGGTGACACGGTGATCGGGCAGGGGAGCGTCATTGGCTCCAATGCTTTCATCACCGAATCCGTAGCCCCTTGCACCACGGTGACCAACAAGACCCAGGAGCTGCAGTACCGCCCCCGGGGCAACTGCTGTGAGGCCTGCGAAAAGAAGTGCTGAACAATAAAAGTAAGCGCCTGTGCTTTCCGCACAGGCGCTTTTCTGTTTGTCTTAGTCCTCGAAGGTCAGAACGTCCTTATAACGCTCTTTGAAGATGTCATAGACGGCATTCAGAGTCTTTTCGTCGTTGACGGAGAGATAATTCTCATTCTCCTCGTCCACGGGCTCAACTTCCAGAATGACGATCTCGGTGGCCAGCTCTTCAGC
>SVLT01000045.1 GCA_015067845.1 Oscillospiraceae bacterium | reverse complement strand
ACATAGATGAGTCGCTTCCTTTGGAAGAGGCCAAGAGCATCGAGACCAAGATCCGTGCATTGGACAACATTCTATCTGCAGATTTTAAGTCCAACGAGGAAGCACTGGAAGATTTCGCTGCAAATTACGAAGGCGGCATGTTCGGCGGTGTGGATGCAAGCTATCTGCGCCACCGGGTGCAGGTGTTTTTGGAAGATAACGCTCTGATGGAACAGACAGTGGCCGAGATCCAGAAGATTCCCGGCGTTGCACAAGTCAGCGCAGCCTTCGAACTGGCGGAATTCTTCTCTACTTTGCAGCGAGTGCTTCAGATCGCATCCCTTGCGGTTATTGCTGTGCTGCTGGTGGTGAGTCTGCTGATCATTTCCAACACTGTTAAGTTGGGCATGCATGAGCGGCGGGATGAGATTTCTATCATGAAGATGGTTGGCGCGACCAATGGTTTTATTCGTCTGCCTTTCGTGGTGGAGGGCTTTACCCTGGGTATGTTGGGCGCAACGGCAGCCTTTGGCCTTGAGTGGCTGCTGTATGATTGGGTCTGCGTCCGTCTGGAGATGATGACAGCCCTGAACCTCATTACGCTGGTTCCCTTTAATGAATTACTGGTGCCCATGGTGATCACCTTCCTCAGCGCCGGTTTGTTTGTGGGTATCGTGGGCAGCTGGACTTCCATTCAGAAGTTCATGGATGTGTAAGATAAGTATAGCGAGCAACAGTTAGGAGATAATAATGAACAGGAAGAGAATCGTATCGATCATGGCAGGCATCATGGCAGCACTTATGCTGCTGGGCCTTCTTTTGGGCTTGTTTGCCGGATCTGTAAGTGCGGCCAATGATAAGCAGTCCTCCAGCGAGATCAAGCAGGAGATTGAAGCGCTTGAAAAAGAAAATGAAAAAATGGAGCAGGCCCTGAATGACCTGAAAAACGATATCAACACCAATTTGAACGAGATCGACGGCATCATGGAGCGGAAGAACCTGGTGGAGCAGCAGATCTCTCTGCTGAACAGCCAGATCCGCAACGCCAATGAGCAGATCGCTGCATATGCACTGCTGATCGCGGACAAGCAGGCCGAATTGGATACTGCAGAAGCATATCTTAAAAAGCTGAATGAGCAGAACAAAGAGCGCATCCGCGCTATGGAAGAGGGTCGTCAGTATTCTTACTGGTCCATCCTTATCCAGGCCAGGAGCCTTTCTGATCTTCTGGACCGGCTGAATATGGTGCAGGAGATCGCAATGTCTGATCAGCACCGGCTGGAGCAGATGGATGCTGCCGCCAAAAAGGTAGCGGAAGCCAAGGATGCCCTGGTTGCTGAGCGTGCTGCTTTGGAGGCCAGCAAGGAAGGCCTTGCTTTGAAGCAGCAGGAGCAGAATGCAAAGAAAGAGGAAGTTGCGGAGCTTCTCAATCAGCTCATCGCCAAGGGTGACGAGTTGGATGCGAAGAAGGAGCAGTTTGAAAAAGATCTGGCAGATGCAGAGCAGAAGCTGGCAGAGTTGGAGCATGATTATGAAGTTGCGATCGACCGGGAAGAGGAAGAGAAGCGGCTGAACCAGTATCTTTCCAGCAACGGCGGCGGTGTCAACACCGATGCCGAAGGCCGCAAGTGGGTCATTCCCTGCCACTACACCCGGATCTCCAGCCGATTTGGTCCCCGACCCGACCCCTTCACCGGCAAACCCGGTGCGTATCACAAGGGCCTGGATTTGGCTTCTCCTTGCTACATGCGGGATGACGGAACAACTGGTTCCCCCATCTATGCTACCCGTGGCGGCGTGGTTATCCGTGCCGGCTGGGGCGATTCCGAGGGTTGGTATGTTACTATTGACCATGGCGACGGCTTCCGCAGCATCTACATGCATATGTGCTGCCGTCCCTTCGTCACAGAAGGTCAGACCGTTTACGCAGGCGATGTGATCGGCTGTATCGGCACCACCGGCAGTTCCACCGGTAACCACCTGCATTTTGGCATCTCCTACAACGGTACTTACGTCAATCCCGCAAAACATATCGGTATCGGCTAAGAATATTACTCCCACAGCTCATTTTTGAGCTGTGGGAATACTGCTATGAGGTGAAGAAAATGAAAAAGTATTTTTCTCCCATCCTTTCCCATGCCTTGGCGGCTTTGATCGCCGTTGTAATCACACTTATCATTGTGTTTACAAGCGTCTTAGGCAGTCAGGGCAAGCTGGCCGAACTGCAGACGCTGATCGATAAAAAATACATTGGCGATGTGGATTGGGAGTCTGTGGAAGACGCGGCTGCATCGGCGATCGTTGAGGCCCTTGGAGACAGATGGAGCTATTATCTGTCTGCTGAGGAGTATGTGACGCATATGGAGCAGAGCAACAATGCTTTTGTCGGTATCGGCGTTTCTGTTGCCGTTCGCAAGGACAACCAGGGTCTGGATGTGGTGTCTGTCACGGAAGGCGGACCTGCGGAAGAAGCAGGTGTCTGTCCGGGAGATATTCTGATTGCAATCGACGGACAAAGCGTTATCGGTATGAACACAAGCCAGGTACGGGATCGCATCCGGGGTGAGCAGGGCACAACGGTTACCTTGACAGTCCTTCGGGTAGGGGAGAGATATGATTTTACCGTTACCCGCAGATATATTGAAACACCGGTTGCCACCGGCAAACTGCTGGAAGGCAACATCGGCCTTGTGACCATCGAAAACTTTGAGGCTCGCTGCGCATCGGAGACCATTGCCGCCATTGAAGCTCTGCGGGAACAGGGAGCGGAGAAGCTGATCTTTGACGTTCGCTACAATCCCGGCGGCTATAAGAATGAACTTGTGGAAGTTTTGGACTACCTGCTGCCCAAGGGTGTGCTGTTCCGCAGCGAATATTATGACGGCAGTGTTTCCACCGACCACTCCGATGCTGCGTATTTGGATATGCCCATGGCTGTACTGGTCAACGGCGGCTCTTATTCCGCAGCGGAATTTTTTGCGGCCGCTTTGTGGGAGTATGAAGCAGCAGTGGTGATTGGTGAACAGACCACCGGAAAGGGCTACTTCCAGAACGTTTTCAAGCTCAGCGACGGAAGCGCTGTTGGTCTGTCTATCGGCAAGTACTATACGCCCAAACTGGGCATTAGCCTGGAGGGCGTGGGTATTACCCCTGATGTTTTGGTGGAGATCAAAAACAGCGAGATCGCGCAGGGTATCTATAACGGCACCCTGGATCCCATGGAGGATCCCCAAATTTTAGCAGCTATTGGCGTGTTGCAGGGACAATAAGGCTAATCGACGCAAAAACTCCTAAAAAACCTTGACTGATGCATAAATTTCCTCTATAATATTGGGTGCTATTGAAAAATAAGGTAAAGGAAGGATTTCCACTATGGCAAAGGAATATAAGATTACAAGTCTGCGTCTGGCAGATCTGGAAAAGGAACTGAACTATCTGAAGACCACCCGTGAGCGTGAGATCGCTGCCATGATCGCTGAGGCTCGCTCCTACGGTGACCTTTCCGAAAACTCTGAATACGATGCTGCCAAGAACGAGCAGGCAAAGCTCTATGGCCGTATCGCTGAGATCGAGGATATTCTGTCCCATGCCGTGATCATCGAGGATGAGAACGAGGCCACCGGCCGTGTTGGCCTGGGCTGCACTGTTGTTGTTGAAGACCTGAAGACCGGCAAGCAGACAACTTACCGCATTACCGGTTCTCAGGAAGCCAACCCTATTGAGTATAAGCTCAGTGACGATTCTCCCTTTGGCCGCGCTGTCGTTGGCAAGTCCGCCGGCGATGTGTTCAATGTTGTTGCTCCCGCCGGTTCTTATGAGATGAAGGTCATCTCCGTATCTCGCGAGGGCTAAGCTATGGCAAAGTTTGTACCGCAGGAAGAGATGTCCCTGCTGGACCAGGTCCAGGTCCGTCGGGACAAGCTGGCAGCTCTGCAGGCAGAGGGCCGTGACCCCTTCCAAATCACCAAGTTTGAATTTGATACCGATTCTGCCGCTATCAAGGCAGATTATGTCGCTTTCGAAGGCAAGACCGTCCGTGTGGCCGGCCGTCTGATGAGCAAGCGCGGCATGGGCAAGGTACTGTTTTGCGACCTGCAGGACAATACCGGACGGATCCAGCTGTTCGTCAAGATCGACGAGATGGGGGAAGAGGAGTTTAACCGCTTTAAGCGTAACGATATCGGCGATATCGTGGGCGCTGAGGGCGAGGTTTTCACCACCAAGACCGGTGAGATATCTATCCGCACCAAGTCCATCCTGCTGCTGAGTAAGTCTCTGCTGCCCCTGCCGGATAAGTTCCACGGCCTGACCGATAAGGAGATCCGCTTCCGTCAGCGCTATGTGGACCTGATGGTCAACCCCGAGGTTAAGCAGAACTTTGTAATCCGCTCCAAGTTCATCAAGTTCATGCGTCAGTACCTTGACAACATGAACTACATCGAGGTAGAGACCCCCGTGCTGAATACCATCGCAGGCGGCGCTTCTGCCCGTCCTTTCATCACACACCACAATACGCTGGACATCGATATGTACATGCGCATCGCCACCGAGCTGCCCCTGAAGCGGCTCATCATCGGCGGTATGGACCGGGTGTATGAGATCGGCCGTATCTTCCGGAATGAAGGTATGGACCCCAAGCATAACCCCGAGTTTACTTCTGTGGAGCTTTATCAGGCCTATGCTGATTTCCATGACATGATGGACATTGCCGAAGGCATCCTCTCCGGCGCTGCCAAGGAGATCCTTGGCACTTACGAAGTGGAGTGGATGGGCGAGAAGATCGACCTGACTCCCGGCTGGCGCCGCCTGACCATGGTGGAAGCCGTTAAGGAGTATGTGGGTATTGACTTTGATGCCATCACCGACGATGCCGAGGCTGTGGCTGCCGCCGCTGCCAAGGGTGTGGAGCTGGCTGATGCCGCAGAAAAGACCTGGGGCAACGCCCTTTATGCTTGCTTTGACCAGAAGGTGGAAGAGTACCTGATCCAGCCCACCTTTATCACCATGTATCCCGTCGAGGTCAGCCCTCTGACCAAGCGCAGCCCTGCCGACCCCCGGCTTACCGAGCGGTTCGAACTGTTTATCTGCCACAGCGAGCTGGCTAACGCCTATTCTGAGCTGAACGATCCGATTGATCAGCGTGGCCGCTTCATGAAGCAGGTTGAGCAGCGGGAGCGCGGCGACGACGAGACCGAGATGCTGGACGAGGACTTCCTCAACGCCATGGAATACGGCATGCCTCCCACGGGCGGCATGGGCATCGGCATTGACCGCAGCGTCATGATGCTCACCAATTCTGACTCCATCCGTGAGGTCATCCTGTTCCCCACTATGCGCCCGTTGGACTGAAACGGTTGAATATGAAGAAATATGAAGCAATATGAAGAGTTATGATAAGTTATTTTTTGTTGTCAAACCTTAAAGACCGTTGGTATACCAACGGTAAATCGTGTTGCGGTAATAACTTATAACAACTTATGAAACGAGCGAGACCTCGCCAATTGGCTGGGTCTCGCTTTTCTTGTAGAATATTCTCGTCGAAAGACAGAATATTTTATAGGAGGTTTT
>SVLT01000044.1 GCA_015067845.1 Oscillospiraceae bacterium | reverse complement strand
TTTTGCCGCCATCTTTCTTCAGATCCCGCCTCACGGCGGACACCCTTGACTTAGGCTGTATCCTTCCCACTGCCGGGCGGATTTGGGACTTTCACCCTTTAGAACGTGCGCTCACCGGGCGCACTAGAGAAAATGGGTGTCGAATGCTCGACACCCATTGCTTGCTTATGTGGGAATAGTTTATGCTGTAAAAAGTTATGTTTTAAGGCTTGACACCAACTTCAATACAGATTGCACTATCCTTTTCCAATGTGACGAAACTGTAATGGTAATCTGCACTTGTAAATGCTATAATCATCAAAAATGGGGAGGTAGTGCCATGGAAAGATTGCTGCTTGTAGAAGATGATCCCACTTTGACTCGGATGCTCACCAGCTTCCTTGCAACTGAAAATTTCCAGGTGGAGTCTGTTACCGGGCAGAGCGCCGCCGTGGAAGCGATGGAAATAAGCAAGCCCGACCTTGCATTAGTGGATATTTCTCTGGAGGAGGGTAACGGCTTCGCTGTGTGCGCCAGAGCAAAGGAACTGGGCGTTCCCGTGATCTTCTTGACTGCCTCCAGTGATGAATTCAGTGTGGTCACCGGGTTGGATATGGGCGCCGATGACTATATCTCTAAGCCCTTCCGTCCCCGGGAATTGGTTTCCCGGATCCGCAGCGTCCTGCGCCGGGCCGGTTCCCGGCAAAGCACCGTCACATTGGGCGATCTGCTGATCGACACCGACAAGGGCGTAGTCCTGCGGAACGGCCAGGATCTATATCTATCTGCGTTGGAGTACAAACTGCTTCTGGTGTTTCTCAACAACCGGGGACAGATCCTCAGCCGGGATAAGTTGCTGGAAGAAATTTGGGACAGCGCCGGAGATTTTGTGGAGGACAACACCCTCACCGTCTATATCAAGCGCCTGCGGGAGAAAATCGAGGTTGATCCGCAAAATCCTGCCCATATTAAAACCATCCGCGGCTTGGGCTACCGATTGGAGGGCTGAATATGCTGCAAAATAACAAAGAATTGTGCCGTGGCATCGCCATTTTAGCAGGGGCAACGGTTATATTAACAGCAATTGGCTTTTCAGTTTCTGCCGCGTGCGGTATTTTGGTACTGTTTGCCTGCGTCGCAGTTGGGGCCATACATGTTGGCACGGAAGTTTATCGCTATCGCAGATTGCAAAAGCTAAGTACAGATCTGGATCGCCTGCTGATCAGCGGAGTACCTCTGCCCATCGCGGATTACAATGAGGGGGAACTGTCCATTCTGGCAAACCAGGTGCAAAAGCTGACCCTGCGGCTGACGGAAGCGGCAGAGGCCGTGGAAGCGGACAAGAAGTACCTGGCCGACTCCCTGGCCGACATTTCCCACCAGCTGCGCACACCCCTGACTGCTATGACTCTGACCACCACCATGCTCCGCACCACCGAATTGACGGACGAAAAGCGCATGGAGCTGACCGGCGAGCTACGCAGTCTGCTGGCCCGCACCGATTGGTTGGTGGAAACCCTGCTGAAGATTTCCAAGCTGGATGCGGGCACGGTGAAATTGGCAAAGGACACGGTTTCTGTCAAAGAACTGATTTCCCGGTCTGCTGCGCCCATCGCTATCCCTATGGAACTGCGGAATCAAACCTTGGTGGTAAAGTGCGACAAAGAAAGCTTCTCCGGTGATCTGATTTGGAGCGCCGAGGCTCTGGGGAACATTCTGAAAAACTGCATAGAGCACACACCTGAGGGCGGCACCATCACCGTTACCGCTCAGGAGACTGCCCTTTACACCCAGATCGAAGTGGAGGACACCGGCTCCGGCTTCGATCCTAAGGATATTCCGCACCTGTTTGAGCGGTTCTACAAAGGCAGTAACGCATCTCAAAATAGCTACGGCATCGGCCTTGCTCTGGCACGAACGGTCATCACCGCACAAAACGGCACGGTACAGGCCATGAATGGCAACACCGGCGCCAAGTTTGTGATCAAATTTTACAAGCAGGTAATATAATTTTGTCATTGCGAGGGAGCAAAGCGACCGTGGCAATCCCCTGGATATTGCGGACACCTTGGGGGATTGCCACACCAGCGTGCGCGCTGGTTCGCAATGACACCAAGGTGACAGATCTGTCACTTAAAAGTCACTTGGCTGTCACTTTGGCCTTGTATACTGGTAGCATCACCAACAGGAGGTAATGCTTATGGAAATTTTACGAGTAGAACACCTTTCGAAAATCTACGGTAAGGGTGAAAATGAAGTCCGGGCCCTGGACGATGTTTCCTTCTCTGTCGAGAAAGGACAGTTTGTTGCCATCATCGGCCCGTCCGGCTCCGGTAAGTCCACACTGCTACACATTCTGGGCGGCGTGGATCGCCCCACCAGCGGCAAAGTGTTCCTGGAAGGACAGGATGTCTTTGCCCAGAATGAGGATCAGCTGGCCATCTTCCGCCGCCGACAGGCGGGCCTGATCTATCAGTTCTACAATCTGATCCCGGTGCTGAATGTGATGGAGAACATCACTCTGCCTGTCCTGATGGATGGCCGCAAGGTCAACCAGGAGCGGCTGAATGATCTGTTGACTACACTAAATCTGCATGGTCGGGAAAAGCATCTTCCCAATCAGCTTTCCGGCGGACAGCAGCAGCGTGTATCCATCGGCCGGGCACTGATGAACTCCCCGGCGGTTGTGCTGGCGGACGAGCCCACCGGCAACCTGGACTCCAAGAACTCCCAGGAGATTGTGGAGCTGCTGAAGCTCTCCAATAAGCAGTACGGGCAGACTCTAATCATCATTACCCATGACGAATCCATTGCCTTGCAGGCTGATCGCATCATCACCATTGAAGACGGGAGGATCACGAAAGACGAGGTGATCCGATGAACATCATGAATCGGCTGACCTGGAAATCCATGGTCAAAAACCGCACACGGACGATCGTGACAACCATTGGTATTGCCCTGTCTGCGGCCCTTTTCTGCGCGGTGACAACTATGGGTGCAAGCATCCTGTCTTACCTGATCGATCTGCAGATCGCCGTGGGCGGCGACTATCATGTTTCTGCAGTCACCTTAACGCAAGAAGAAGCAGACACCATCCGTAACCGGGAGGATGTAGCATCCTTCGCGGAAACCCAAACGCTGGGCATGGTAAATTTCTACGTTGAGGAAATGGGCTTCAACAGCGGTTTGGTAAAGGCCTGCAATGAAGCTTATTTTGAAAACATGCCGACGGTGCTGAAAGAGGGACGCCTGCCCCAAAACAGTGGGGAATTTGTGATCGGTGAGTATTTGCTCCACAACATGGAAGCCAAGGGCTATCCTACGGCAATTGGAAGCGAAGTCACTTTGACGGTAACACCCTATGTGGCATCCATGAAGCAGGGCGATCCGGAAGCCCCTACTTTTACCATTACCGGCACTATCGTGGGCATCCACGACATGAACTCCTCCGTAGTCGCCCCGGGAGAGGGAGGCGGATATTCCTATATTTTTACCGGGCTGGATGAAAACACCCCGAACTCTTTGTACTGTGACTTGTTTCTAAAGGCAGAAAGCCCCTTGAAAGCAAAGGATTTGGCAGCCGCGGTAAAAGGAAGCGCCAACTATTCTCTGTTGCAATATTACGGCATTGTGGAAGCCGGCAATGTCGCGTTTGTCATTCCAGGAATTATGGCAGCGATCATCGCTATTGTCATGGTAGGCACGATTGGCCTGATTTCCAATGCCTTTTCCGTTTCCGTTGCCCAGCGGACGCAAGAATTCGGCTTGCTATCCTCCGTTGGTGCTACGAAAAAGCAGCTTCGCAGGAGTGTCCACTTTGAAGCCGGAATGCTGTGCCTGATGGGAATTCCGCTTGGAATTTTGCTTGGCTTCGGTGCTGTGGTCGTGTTACTACACACCGCCGGCGATACGGTGGAAAGCATGGTCGCCACTATGCAATCCGGCGTACAGATCAAGGCCGTTGCAAATCCTGTGGCGTTGCTGGGCGCAGCTGGCATCGCAGCGGCAACGGTATTCCTTTCTTCCTGGATTCCTTCCGTAAAAGCTGCCAGGATCACACCTATTTCGGCGATCCGTCAGGAATCGGAGTATCAGGCAGATAAAAAGCTGACTAAGACGGCCCGCAAGTGGTGGAAGCCCGGGAAAGTAAGCGCCAACATGGCAGCAAAATATTACCGCACCAACCGCAAAAAATACCGCCCCATTGTAACTGCTTTGAGCATTAGTGTGGTTCTGTTTCTGTCAGCCATGGCGGTTTCTTCTTCTCTGCAATTTATTTCTGATTCAATTGAACTGGATAACTTCGACTTCATCGTTTTTATTCATAACGGAGACGAAGCCCTGCTAAACGAAATCCGAAACCACGAAAGTGTGGCTCAGTCGGTCCTGTATGACAATGAGCGCATTTACACGCTCATTACTGACGAATATGAATCGGAACAGCGAAAAGATGCCTTTGATACAGAGGATCCCGTTGATAAAGATGTGGCCATTACATGGAAAACCAACGCAGCCAGCGTGTATTATTTGGAGGATGATGCCTTCCGCGCCTATTTGCAGGAGCAGGGCGTAGACCCGGATCCATACTTTGATAAGGATAACCCTTTGGCGACGGTATTCTATCAGCAGTGGCAATATGTGGGTATGACCGAGATTGGTTATAATTGGATTTCCTTCACCTTTCCTCCCCTGGATGACGCTGTTACGGAACTTCCTGTTTTGCCAGATGCGCCCAATGTGGATGATTATGTGACAGCCCAGATCAAAGCGCAGGGACATCAGGAGGCAATCGTTATGCCGGAAGGATTCGATGTTCTGCCGGATGGCCGAATCGTTTATCGGGTAGGAGCCCAGGGCTGCACACTCAAACCCCACGAAAGCGGGGTGTATGAGATCATTGCGGAGGGGCCGGAGCAAATCTTTACCTTCCTTGCTGTGGAAGAAGCAATTGAGGAAAACCATGTCGTTATTCGCTATTATACCTATGATGAAGAAACCGGCTCGGTGGGAAATACCGTGATCGCAGAGACTGCGGGATCCGCAAACAGTGTCAGGATCGGCGCGCAGCTTAATGGCATACCCTTCGGAATTTCAAATGATGCCAGCAGCGCCATGCACCTGAGCTTGCTCATGCCCCTATCCATGCGTGAAGATTCCTACGGTCGGTCTGCGCTGAGCCTTCGCAGCAATAATTACCCTGCCACAAAGGCTTTTTTGGATTCTCTGGCACAGGATGACAGTGTGATGGTGTATAATGACTATTTGGCAGAGCAATATCAGATGCGGCAGGTCAGTAATTTAGTCAATCTGTTTGCTGTGGTCTTTGTCGTAATCATGACACTGATCTCCGTTGCCAACATTTTCAATGTTGTATCCACCAATATTCTGCTGCGCCGCAGAGACCTGGACATGCTGCAAAGCCTGGGTATGACCAGACGAGGAATTGCCGCTATGACGGCAAGGGAATATCTATCCTGTGGTATCCGTGCACTGTGTTGGAGCCTGCCCATAGGCGTGCTGCTGATGCTGGGCATAAAAATCCTATTAGGAAATCTGATCAACGGCGGTAATGAAATTCCGTGGTGGGCCGTGCTGGCCGCAACGGCCAGTGTGTTCCTGGTTGTGGGCAGCAGTATGCTCTATGCTTTGATCCGCATTCAAAAAGATAACCCCATCGATGCCATCCGAATGGAAAACACTTAACAATACACAGCCCGTATGGAAAACACTTAACAATACGCAGCCCCGCAGGCAATCTCGCCTGCGGGGTAAATCGTCTTTTCTACTGAATCAAATCTAAAAATAATCTCACAAAAATCGGTGGTAAACCCATTTTAGGCAAAGAAAAAACCTCCACAAAAGAGTGGAGGTTAGGTGTTCGCATTACCTATTTTCACGGCCAGTCGCCCGGCAACTATCGTCGGCGTACATGTGCTTAACTTCTGTGTTCGGGATGGGAACAGGTGGACCC
>SVLT01000018.1 GCA_015067845.1 Oscillospiraceae bacterium | reverse complement strand
TTTTCGATTCTACATCGCTTAAACAATCCATTAATTGTCCAAGGTGTTATTTTCGTTCGTCTCACATTATTCAATTTACAAGGTACAGACGCCACCACCGCGTGGTTAGCTTGCTTATTCTAGCACATCCTTCCACTCATGTCAAGAACTTTTTTCGCATTTTTAAAAAAATTATTTTTGGCTCAAAATGCCCATAAAACGGGCCCAATCAAACAGCTCTCCCGGGTCGTTTTTCGCCGGATTATACTCCTGATGGCCGATGATATGCTGCCGATCCATGGCAATTTCACGCCGCTGGCAAATGTCCTGCACCAGCGCCCCCAGGGCCGTATATTGGGCGTCCGTGAAGCCGATGAATTCCGCGTTTAGACGGTCGTACTCCTCCGGATGAAGATAGATGGACATATCCTCCTGAGAGCCGATGCCCATCAGCTCGATGCCGATGGAATGCCGGTTCATGTTATCGGTATATTTTTCATCTCCGAAGCTGCCTTTGCCGGCATGCCAGGCCGCATGACTTTCCGGCAGGAAGCAGTAGATCGTGCCGTCCCGGTCTATTATGTAATGTATACCCAGCCGGTTGTCTTCAAAAATTCCGCGAACCAGGTCATAATCGTAGGGATTCTCCCGATCCAGCATCACCGCGCTGGTAAAATGGATCATCACGAACTCCGCATCGTTTTCCAGAGGATAGGATGCATTTTCAAAGTCCAGAAAATCCTGCACCGCAAGCGGTGACACCTCCACCGGGGGCGTGGCAGATTGGGTTGGCCGGGACGAAGTTGATACAGACGCGGTGGATGTAGGGGTGGCCGTTTCCGTCTCGCACCCGGTCAGGAGCAGCGCGATCAGCAAGACAGCGTAAAGCTTTTTCATTTTTCTCTCTTCTTTCTGAAAAAGGGGCGGCCTTCGCCGCCCCTTGGTATTGATTCCTCTTATTCAGCGTCTTCGATCAGACCAAATCCGCCATCGTTTCTGCGATAGACCACAGCAAACGCGCCGTGATTATCCTCATCGCGGAAAGCGAAGAAGTTGTGTTCCAGCAGATTCATCTGCAAAACAGCTTCTTCCCGGCTCATGGGGCGGAAGTTGAACTTCTTGACGCGGACAATGCTCAAATCGTCTTCTTTTTCCTCAGCGACAAAAGAGGTCTCCTCTGCGGTTCTTACGAATGCATCCTGACGCAGGCGGCGGGCCAGGCGGGTCTTGTTCTTGCGGATCTGACCCTCAATGGTGCCCACAGCGGCATCGATGGAAGCAAACATATCAGAAGTGCTCTCATGCGCCCGGAACCAGGTGCCTGCACCGTGAACGGTGAGCTCCACATTGTTCCGGTTCTTCTCCACAGAGAATACGATGAGCGCGGTCGCGTCCTCCTCGAAGTACCGAGCCAGCTTCATGACCTTTTTTTCGGCATAAGCATGGACATTTCCGGGCAGTTTGACTTTTTTCTCACTAAATTGGAATTTCATATTGCGGCGCTCCTTTCGTTTCACCGGTTCTCCGGTGTATTTATACTATACCCTGATTTTGGGAAATCGACAAGGGGCACGCCGAAAAATTCATATATTATTTATATTGTAGGGGACGGCCCCCTGGACGTCCCGTAACGGAATTGGTATAACGGGGCGTCGTAGGCGCCGCCCCCTACAAAAAATTTGCTGACAAATTGGTTTTCCTGTGATACTATATATAATATACTACTTTACGAGGTGCCGATTATGAGCAGAGCAGACGATCTCTACCGCGCGACTTGCCTGGACATTCTGGAAAACGGCTTTTCCGACGAAAATCTGGAAGTGCGTCCCCATTGGCCCGACGGCACGCCCGCCCACACCATTAAAAAATTCGGTGTGGTCAATCGCTACAACCTGGCTGAGGAATTCCCCATCATGACCCTGCGCCGCACCTACTGGAAGAGCGCCGTGGACGAGCTGCTGTGGATCTGGCAGAAAAAATCCAACCGCATTGAGGATCTGGGCAGCCATGTGTGGGACGAATGGGCAGGGCAGGACGGCACCATCGGCAAGGCCTACGGCTATCAGCTAGGCGTGAAGCACCAGTACGCCGAGGGCGAGTTCGACCAGGTGGACCGGGTACTGTACGATTTGAAGCACAACCCCAACTCCCGTCGGATCCTGACGAATATTTACAATTTCGACGATCTGCACGACATGAACCTCTACCCCTGCGCCTACTCCATGACCTTCAATGTCACCGGCGATGTGCTCAACGGCATTCTGAATCAGCGCTCCCAGGATATGCTCACCGCCAACAACTGGAATGTGGTGCAGTACGCGGTGCTGATGCACATGATGGCTCAGGTTTCCGGTTTGAAGGTGGGCGAGCTGATCCATGTGATCGCCGACTGCCATATTTACGACCGGCACATCCCCATGGTCAAGGCCATGCTGGAAAACGAGGGTTTCCCCGCTCCCAAGTTCTTCATAGACGAGAGCATCACCGATTTCTACACCTTCACCAAGAACAGCTTCAAGGTGGAGGATTACCAATTCCATCCCTTTGATTTTGAGATCCCCATGGCAATTTGAGGTAACCTATGGAACTGATCGTAGCAGTCTATGACGACTGGGGAATCGGACGGGACGGGACGCAGCCCATTGCCCTGTCCGCTGACCGAAAATTTTTCCGTGAAACCACCCGGGGCGCCATGGTCATTGTTGGCCGTCGCACTGTGGAGGACTTCCCCGGACAAAAGCCCCTCCCCGGCCGGGAAAATGTTATGTTAACCAGGACAAAATGCGCCTATCCCGGTTTTACCATGGCCGCATCCCCGGAGGATGCCGCCGAAATCGCAAAAACTGCGGAAAGGGCCATGGTCATCGGTGGCGGAAGCATCTACCGCCAGATGCTCCCCCTGTGTGACACCGCCTATGTGACAAAAGTCCACGCCCAGCCGGAATCCGACACCTTTTTTCCCAATCTGGACGAGGATGAAAACTGGGTGCTTGCCGACGTGCTCCAAAGCGGAGAGGAAAACGGCATCCCCTACGAAATGTGCTTGTATAAAAGAAAATGACCGAGGAATCCTCGGTCATTTTTGTATCGGTTAGTTGACAAAGAGATGTGCGCGCTTCTTGAAGTAGGTAATGTTTGCAAAGATCATCACAACACTGCCGGCGATGTTGCCGTAAATGGAGCTGAAGTCCATTTCGCTGAGAACATACTCGGGCAGGATGGAGTTGATGCCAATGATATAGATCAGCGTAAATGCGATGGATCCGGCATATACGCACGTCAGCAGCATCGGGCCGTTTTTCTTAAAGCCGGCCAGCTGAAAACGGGTATAGATTCCCAATACGCCAACAACGATTGCCAGAATACCACACAGGGTGTCCAAACTCTTCAAGTCACCAAACATGGCATAGACCAGTTCTACGGTCTGCGCGTCGCCGTATTGGCTGCCGCTGAGCATCATAACGCCGTTGAGCAGGATGTTCAAAACCGCGCCGGCCCACAGACCAAAGTAGATCAGGAACTTAAACCACTTCATGGACAGTGCAGGTTCGCCGGGTTGTGCCAGGGGTTGCTGGGGTGCAGGTGCTGCCTGGGATGTCACAGGATTGCCGCAGCTGGAGCAGAAAGCAACACCATCTGCCAGTTGGGCGCCACATTTTGGGCAAAACATAACAAGACCTCCTAAAATTTAGTACAGGGTACACAGAAAGTATACCACCATATTTCGACAATTGCAAGAAAAAACTCCCCAACCGGGTGGTTGGGGAGTTGCTGATTTGAAAATAAAATCCGCTTATTGAACCATGGCATACGAGGTGATCACATATTGGTCACCGATCAATTCAATGATCATTTCATAGTCCGACCAATAAACGGGGTTGCCCATATCGTCCTCCTGGGTTCTTCTTCCGGTAACGACAATGCGCCGATCATCGTCGCCATCGCAAGTGAGCACCTCGGACTTGAGAACCTCCGGCCCAGTGAAATCATCAAAACTGAAAAGGCTCAGCGCATTTCGGGTTTCATCATACACACACCGGGTTCTTCCGTAAATCAGATCGTTATACAGGCCGGTGTAATCGAAGGTTTTGCCAAAATACTGCATGGTCAGTTCATCCAGGTTAGCTACGGAGATTATGCAAATTTCACCTTCCTCCTCGAGCGTGTACTCTACGCCCTGGAGCAATGCCCAGTAAACCAGGTGTGATGTATAGTCGTCGTTTTGCTGCCCAAACCATACATCCAGCGTCTCCACCACATTGAAGTAATGGTCTGCCATTTGGGTGTAATCCCGCTCATATTCATAATATTTGCAGCCGGAGCAGCTTCTTCTTGTTTCCTTGGGGGTGAAGTTTGTGGCCTCGGCATAGAGCGTCCAATCGCCCAGCGTGTGCTTGCCGGTTTCAGCGCAGTTTTCCTGATTATCTTTTTTGTCGTCTACGGAAGACGGTGCATCGCTGCTGCATGCGGCCAGGCACAAAAGCATAGATATTGCAAGAAGCAGAGCCAATAATTTTTTCATTTCTTTTTATCCTCTCCATCAAAGATGTACAATCCACATTTCGGGATTGCATGATGAAATTATACCATAACCATTGTGAAATTGCAAGAAATGCTGAAATTGCACAAAAACTCCCCAACCGGGTGGTTGGGGAGTTGGTATTTGGAAATTACTTCTTGGCGCCAGCGATCTGTGCAGCCACTTCGTCAGCAAAGTTCTCTTCCTTCTTCTCGATGCCTTCGCCCTTGATATAGTGCAGAGCATCCACGAAAGTAACCTTGCCGCCCAGCTTCTTGGCAGCGTCAGCAATGTAGCCGGCCACGTCGCCCTTAAAGAGGTCAGCGCGGACGAACTCCTGCTGCAGCAGGCAGATGTCCTTGAAGAAAGCAGCGATCTTGCCCTGAGCGATCTTTTCCTTGACCTGAGCGGGCTTGCCGGCCATCTTGGGATCGTTGTCCATCAGAGCGACCTGAACAGCCATCTCCTTGTCGATCTCAGCCTGGGGCACCAGGGACTTATCCCAGTACTTGGCACCCATAGCAGCGATCTGCATAGCAACGTTCTTACCGATCTCGGTAGCGTCGATGTCGCCTTCCACAGCCAGGTTTACCAGAACACCGTGGGTGCCGCCTGCGTGAACGTAGGCAACGGAAGTGTTCTCAGCAAAACGGGCAAAGCGGCGGATCTGCATATTCTCGCCGATGGACATGACCTTCTCCTGCATGATCTCAGTGACGGTCAGGTTGGAGTTGGGGTAAGTGCAAGCCTTCAGAGCATCCACATCAGCGGGATTCTGCTCAGCAACGACAACAGCCAGATTCTTGACCAGATCCAGGAAAGCATCGGTCTTGGCAGCAAAGTCGGTCTCGGAGTTGACTTCGATCACGACACCCACGCCGCTTACAACAGTAGCGTAAGCAACGCCTTCAGCGGCAATGCGGTCAGCCTTCTTGGCAGCCTTGGCCAGGCCCTTTTCACGGAGCCAGTCAACAGCCTTGTCCATATCGCCATCGGTAGCAGTCAGAGCTGCCTTGCAGTCCATCATGCCAACGTTGGTCATTTCGCGCAGTTTCTTAACATCCAAAGCGGTAAAAGCCATTTTGGTATCCTCCTAATTTGTATCTGAATTATTCAGCAGCTTCGACAGCCTCAGCCTCAACAGCTTCAGCAGCCTCAGCGACAGCGTCCTCACCCTGACGGCCTTCGATCACGCCGTTAGCCATAGCAGCGGCGATCAGGCGGATGGCGCGGATAGCGTCATCGTTGCCGGGGATCACGTAGTCGATCTCGTCGGGATCGCAGTTGGTATCAACGATAGCCACGATGGGAATGTTCAGCTTGTGAGCCTCAGCGATGGCGTTGCGCTCCTTGCGGGGGTCAACAATGAACAGAGCTGCGGGCAGCTTCTTCATTTCCTTAACACCGCCCAGGTACTTCTCCAGCTTCTCGATCTCGCCTTGCAGCTGGATAACTTCCTTCTTGGGCAGCATAGCGAAGGTGCCGTCAGCTTCCATCTTGCGCAGCTGAGCCAGGCGGTCGATACGGGTACGCATGGTGCGGAAGTTGGTCATCATGCCGCCCAGCCAACGGGCGTTGACATAGTAGCCGCCGCAGCGGATGGCTTCTTCCTTGATAGCGTCCTGAGCCTGCTTCTTGGTGCCGACGAACAGGATGTTGCCACCGTTAGCGGAAGTCTCGCGGATGAAGTTATAAGCTTCTTCCAGCTTCTTAGCGGTCTTCTGCAGGTCGATGATGTAGATACCGTTACGCTCGGTGTAGATGTAGGGAGCCATCTTGGGGTTCCAGCGGCGGGTCTGGTGGCCGAAGTGTACGCCGGCCTCCAACAGGGATTTCATAGATACGACAGACATTTTTGTTTTCTCCTTTTGTTTTTTCCTCCACCCCGATCATCCCGGCCGCCCGTCCATGATGGACACGGGAGCGACAGGTCCCCGGGTGTGTGGTGTTGTAATGTCATGGGCCTTTTTGCCCATGCTGAGCTATTATATCCGATAGCGTTCTGTTTTGCAAGTATTTTTTCCAAAAAAATTTGGAAATATTCCTATTTTTTCTCAAATTGGAAACCAAAGCGGCCTTGGACGGGGACGGCAGCAGTCCTCCGGGCGCACATCCACCAAAATAATGTCCGGGCCGATGCGCTTGATGAACCGCCAGGGGATGACAAAGTCATCCTGTCTGCCCAAAACCCCCAAAAAACGACAAGGCCCCGGCACCACGATGGCCAGAACGCAGCCTCCCGGCAGCTCGATCTCCACATCGGACACAAAACCCAGCCGCCGTCCGTCGGATACGCAGATGACCTCCTTGCAATGCAGATCCGTAACACGAATACCCATACATACCCCTCCTGACACAGTTTGTACAGCATATGCGCACATGGATAAAAATAGAATTAAAATTCGTAGGGACTGGCTACGACAGCCCGTCCTTGGTAATTACAGATGTGCTTACGGGGCGTCGAAGGCGCCGCCCCCTTCAATTACATTTACATCGTTCAAAATTGTAAACTTTTTTATATCTGCTTGCGCCTGAATTTATATTGTGCTATTATGAAAGATAATGTTTATTGTATAGGAGGCATTTCCATGATCAGACGGTTAGCCCGGTGCATCCGGGAATATAAATGGCCTGCTCTGCTCAGCCCCATCTGTATGATCGGTGAGGTGGCCATGGAGGTCACCATCCCCCTGGTAATGGCAGACCTTTACGACTACGGCGTTTGCCTGCAAGATATGAATGTGGTCATTCTCCGGTCCATCCAGTTGGTGCTGTGCGCCATCGCATCTCTGCTCTTCGGCGCGGCATCGGCCATTTTCGCATCCAAAGCCGCCACCGGCTTTGCGAAAAATCTACGCCACGATATGTTCTATCGGGTGCAGCGGTTCAGCTTTTCCAATATCGACAAATTCTCCTCCTCGTCCATCGTCACCCGGCTGACTTCCGACGTGGCCCAGCTGCAAATGGCATTCCAGATGGTGATCCGTATGACCATCCGCTGCACCATGATGCTGGTGCTGGCGCTGACCATGGCTCTGCAGCTGTCTGCAAAGCTGAGCACCATCTACTTGCAGGTCATGCCCGTACTGGTGGTGGCTCTGGTATGCCTGACACCCATCGTGTTCCGCATTTTCGACCGAAGCTTCAAGAAGCTGGATAAGCTGAATAACGTCATTCAGGAAAATGTCCGGGGCATCCGGGTAGTCAAATCCTTCGTCCGGGAGGAAAAGGAAAACGAAAAGTTTACCGACATTTCCGGCGATCTGGCAAAGAATTTCTCCAAAGCGGAGAAGATCCTCTCCCTGAACTCCCCCATTATGATGGGCTGTGTGTACGCCTGTATGCTGGGCATTTCCTGGCTGGGCGCCCACATGGTGCAGGAATCCGGCAACCTTCCTGAATTGGGCCTGACCACCGGCCAGCTGTCCTCCATGTTCACCTACACCACCCAGATCATGAGTGCGCTGATGATGATGTCCATGGTGTTCGTCATGATGACCATGTCCCGTACTGCCCTGAAGCGGTGCAACGAGATCCTCATGGAAGAGCCGGATCTGGAATCTCCCGAAAACGCCGTCACCGAGGTGGCCGACGGCTCCATTGACTTTGAAAATGTGTCCTTCCGCTACTCCGCCACCGCGAAGCACCGGGCGCTGAAAGAGGTGGATCTCCACATTCCTGCCGGCGCGACTGTGGGTATTCTGGGCGGTACCGGCTCCAGTAAATCCACTTTGGTGCAGCTGATCCCCCGTCTGTACGACGTATCCGAGGGCAGTTTGAAGGTGGGCGGCGTGGACGTACGGAACTACGATCTGACCGTATTGCGGGACAACGTGGCTATGGTGCTGCAGAAAAATGTGCTTTTCTCCGGTTCTATCAAGGAAAACTTGCGTTGGGGCAACCCCGATGCAACCGATGCGGAAATGGAGCACGCCTGCCGTCTGGCCTGCGCCCACGATTTCATCGAAAGCTTCCCCGACAAGTACGACACTCACATCGAGCAGGGCGGCACAAATGTCTCCGGCGGTCAGAAGCAGCGGCTTTGCATCGCCCGGGCGTTGCTGAAAAAGCCGAAAATTCTGATTCTGGACGACTCCACCTCCGCCGTGGATACCCGTACCGACACCCTCATCCGGGAGGCCTTTGCTGAGCACATTCCCGGCACCACCAAGCTGATCATCGCCCAGCGCATCGCCTCTGTGCAGGATGCGGATATGATCCTCGTTCTGGACAACGGCAAGATCGTTGCCCAGGGCAACCACGACGAGCTGCTGGCAAGCTGTGAAATTTATCAGGAAGTCTTCTATTCCCAGCAGAAAGGAGGAGATGAATAATGCCTCCTGCAAGAATGCGCGGCGACGGCCGCAAGGCAAAAGACCCCAAAAAGACCATGGGGCGGCTGTTCCAATACATCTTAAAATATAAGGTGCGGATCGGTGCGGTTTTGCTCTGTATTCTGACTACTGCGCTGGTGCAAAGCCAGAGCGCCACGGCCCTGGGTAAGCTGGTGGATCAGTTCATCAACCCCATGCTGGCCTCCGGCAGCTGGGATTTTGACGCCATCGGCAGCTTCCTCATCTATCTGGCAGGTATTTTTGTGATCGGTCTGATCGCAACCTTCCTGCAAAGCTACCTGATGGTGGGCGTGACCCAGGGCATTCAAAAGACCATCCGGGACGATATGTTCCGGAAGATGCAGACCCTTCCCATCCGCTATTTCGACACCAACACCGCAGGTGACATCATGTCCCGCTACACCGGTGACATCGACACCCTGCGGCAGATGATCTCCCAGTCCATTCCCCAGGCGGTTTCCGCCGTGGTGACCCTGGTGGTCATCTTCATCACCATGCTCACCCAGTCCTGGATCCTCACCCTGGTGACCCTGGTCACAGTGATGATGGTCGTCCTCTCCACCAAATATCTGGCCGGCAAATCCGCCAAGTTTTTCATCAATCAGCAGAAATCCCTGGGCGCGGTCAACGGCTATATTGAAGAAATGATCACCGGACAGAAGGTGGTCAAGGTCTTCAACCATGAGGAGATCTGCAAGGAAGAATTCGACAAGCTGAATTCTCAGCTTCAGCAAAACGCCTTCTCCGCAGGTAAGTTCACCAACATGATGGGCCCCATCAACAACAATCTGGGCTATGTCCAGTACGCCATTCTGGCCATTGTGGGCGGTATGCTCTGCGTGGTATCCGACCCCGCCGCGCCGTTGCTGACCCTGGGCAGTCTGATGGCCTTTATGACCCTGTCCCGGAACTTCAACATGCCCATCAACAACATCTCCCAGCAGATGAACGCCATCGTTATGGCTCTGGCAGGCGCGGAGCGTATCTTTGAACTGATGGATCAGGAGCCGGAGGCGGACGAGGGCTATGTGACCCTGGTCAACGCGAAGATCGACGAAAACGGTGCTATCTCCGAGTGCGCCGAGCACACCGGTCACTGGGCATGGAAGCACCCCCACGGCGACGGCTCTCTGACCTACACCGAGCTGAAGGGCGACATCGTCATGGACGGCGTGGACTTTGGCTATGTGCCGGAAAAGACGGTGCTTCACGATGTGACGCTGTACGCCCATCCCGGTCAGAAGATCGCCTTTGTCGGCGCCACCGGCGCAGGCAAGACCACCATCACCAACCTGATCAACCGCTTCTACGACATCGCTGACGGAAAGATCCGCTACGACGGCATCAACATCAACAAGATCAAAAAGCCGGATCTGCGGCGCAGTCTGGGCGTGGTGCTGCAGGAGACCAACCTGTTCACCGGCTCGGTGATGGAGAACATCCGCTACGGCAACCTGGGCGCATCCGACGAAGAATGTATCAATGCCGCGAAGCTGGCAAATGCCCACGATTTCATCACCCGTCTGCCCAACGGCTACGACACGGAGCTCACCGGCAACGGCGCGAACCTCTCCCAGGGACAGCGGCAGCTGATCGCCATTGCCCGGGCGGCGGTGGCCGATCCCCCGGTAATGATCCTGGACGAAGCAACTTCTTCCATCGACACCCGCACGGAAGCTCTGGTGCAAAAGGGCATGGATGCCCTGATGCAGGGCAGAACCACCTTCGTCATCGCCCACCGGCTGTCCACCGTGCGCAATTCCGACTGCATTATGGTTCTGGATCACGGTAAGATCATCGAGCGCGGCACCCATGACGACCTCATCGCCCAAAAGGGCACCTACTATCAACTTTATACCGGCGCCTTCGAGCTGGAATAAACCTGCGGGCGGCAGATTGCCGCCCCTACATGGCAAAAACGCCGCACCCACCCGGGTGCGGCGTTCCTTCTTATCGTAGGGTCGATGTGGGCATCGACCCCTACAAAATATCTGCCATTGCGTAGGGGGCGGCGCCTTCGACGCCCCGTGACCGGTCGTTGTGTTGATTTGCTGGACGTCCAGGGACCGTCTCCTACATTTTTGTGTCATACTCAAAATGACCGAGGAAATCCTCGGTCATTTTTATGCTTAGTCCTCAAAGTTGAAGCTCAGGCCGATACTTTCCAGCTTAGCCTGCTGCTCGTTCACTTTTTCTTCCTCCAGCACGCTGATCTCTTCCAGTGTCCTGCGAATATTGGCCCGCTTAAACAGGACAGCCTCAAACCACCGTACGATCCACATGATTGGCAGCGCGATGGGCAGCCGCTTCAACACCGGATACCGGTTGCACATGGAATCATAGGGCAGGAAGATCGCCTTGCGCCACTTATTCTTTCTCGCGCTTTCTTTTGTTGTTGAAACAACCCGGACACCACCGCTGAGAATTTGGTTTTCCCGTTCACCAAACACACCGCTTTTGAACACGGTATCCGTGATCAATTGGGTAATATTGTCCTCTTCCTTGCCGTCAAACCAGGTTTGCAGCGTCCGGCAGAGATTATCGTAGAAATCCTGCAGCTGCAATTTGCTCAGCTCCCGGCGGACATAAGCCTTGTCCATATGGGGATGTTGCTTCAAATACAGATGCAGATCCACTGTCTGCTTAATGCCGATACCACCGTCGCGATAATGCTTGGCATAGTGGGTGAACAGGTAAACGAACTGATCCTCATCCGTCATTGTATAGCATGTGCCATTCTGACATTTCGCCAAGCGCCAACCGTCTCCAAAATAGGCGTAGTAATCCTTATTATAGGACGGCATGACTCGCTTATGCAATTCCACATGCACACCCTTGCAATCCCAAATCAGCTCATGATCTGTTTCTTTCAAGAACACATAACCCAATTGTGTAAACAGGCCGGTGACCGTTTCATACTGCTCCATACGGATCAGAATATCCAAATCGCCCATCACACGCATTTCCGGCTGAGGGTACATATGTTTCAGCAAAATGCCTTTCAAGGGCATATAGTCAATTTGATTATCAGCAAAGACTTTGCTGATTTGCGCAAAAACCTGATCCTGACGAGCGCTGTTTAAGACACTTCTGTAACAGCCGCTGAGCAATTCCTGCATGGGAGGTGATTTCCTGTCCACGCCGCACAGCGCCGCGCCGTAGAAGCACATGGTGGAAATGTTGTGCAGCCGCAGTAACGGCAGCGTTTCCTCTATTGAAAAGCTCTCGCTCAAATCCATGGGTTTTTGCTCGATCGCTGCCTGGACAAGATTCAGCACATCCTGTTGGTATGTGGGACGAATGGTCGTATCCTCCTCTTTTTTATCTCTTCGGACCTTCTTTAAAACGGTTTGCAAAATTTGTGACAAATGGTCCCGGTTGAAAATCAATTGCATCACCAGGCTGACAGCAATACAAATTGCAGAAACCGCCGCCGCCTGTAACACCCAGGACAAAACAGAACCTCCGTACAAGCTGATATTCCAGGTGAGCAAAACCGTCACACCGATCACCAGCGCATCCACTAAATATTGCTTCACAAACTGGCCGATGGAAATAAAGACGATATTTTTGTGGAAGTAGATCGTCTGGTATATTACAAAGAAGGTCGTTGCTGCGATAGTACCGATACATACGCCTACCAGGCCAAAATACAGCACCAAAACTACAGAAAGTCCCAAATTCAAAAATGCTTCCACCAAAGAGGCTGTTTGGGTCTGCTTGAAATGCCCTGCCGCACGAATCAGTACATACTGGCAGTTGCGCAGACAGCTGATAAAACAGGCGACCGTAATCAAAACCGCAAACACCGGTAAGTTGTAGTTTGTATCCGTAATATCAGCGGTATACAGCAGCACAAACGGCACGATCATCAGGCCGGTAATCGTAAACAAAACGGTGCACAGGGTATGAACGCCCCAGTTATACAACGAATAGAAGGATTTGAGTTCCTTCTTCTCTTCCCGGGCAATCATATTGCCCAGCAGAGACTGCACGCCTGTCGTAGCAGCATTGATGATCTGCTTAATGCTGTTTGTCGCCAGCGCGTAGACAGAATAAACCGACACGCTGTACAAATCGGTAAACACCGTCAGTACCATCACCGGGGTGTTTTCGTAGATCATATAAGCAACATGCTGAACGACACCGTTTTTCTTCTGCGGTACCACTGTGCTGTCAACAGGTGCGGTTTTGTCCAGTTTGTAATGCTTTTTTACATACAAATACATGATAAGCGGGCGCGCCAGGTAGATAGCAGAGGTGACCAGCTTCACCATCTGAATACTGGCCCCCGACACCATGAGCAGCACGCTGACTACGGTATTTATGATCAGCGTGGCACCGTTTATAATCAACTGCACATAGGACCGTTGATCCGAGGTCAAGAGCAGCTGATAAGAAATGCCGATAAAATACTGCCCCATCTGGGAAACGCTCATTGCTGCGATCAGAGCGAAGGTAAACCAGAAATCAAAGCTGTCATTGATTACCGTAGGATACACGCCCAGCAGCACCATCACATAGGCCAGCAGGATAAATCCAACGATCTTGAAAAAGCGATTGGAATAGACAAAAATCTTACTGGTCAGGTAGGTATCCCCATCAGCCAAGGGCTTATAATAGGCGGCCGAAACAACCGCGCTGATGCCCAGATCACAGATATTGATAAAGGCCAGAAACTGGGTGATTGAGGAAACCAGACCGTTGACCTCAGATCCGTAATAGTGCAAAATACACCGGGGAAGCACCAGGCCGGTGACGACCAAAGTAACTTGGTAGCACAATGCCAGCAAGGAGTTCCACTTTAATTTTTTGAATCTATTGTCCATTTCTCCGCAAGCGCATCCTTTGCATTCTTTCGTTTTTCTGCTGTATGTGTTTTTGCTGCCGTTCCCACAGCTCTTCGCGCTGCCTGTTCTCCTCTTCGGTAGCATAACGGCAAGCAATACCCAAGATGGTGATCACCAAATAGTTGTTGTTAATGGATTCCGTCAGGCCGTTGATCAGCATAACAAACAGCACCACAAATATCATGCGGTGTTTCATGTCATCCGTATTCAAAAAACGGATCATGCGAAATAGTAACGGCGCAAAAACCGCAAGTGCCAGGATACCGCCCTCAAAAAGGATCTCCAAGACAAAATTGTGGGCTTCCTCCATGTAATACATAAAACCTAAGCTGTCGGTATAGTAAATGCGCGTGCCGCGTCCAACTCCTATCAGCGGACTGGGCGAGATAAGTTCCACGACAGTGCTCCAGATTTCCGTTCTGGCGGTCAAGGTGCTGTCCTTGCCCATAAAATTCGCGATGCTCTCCCAGAAGCTGGTGTGGAAGAAAAACTCTCCGAACACCAAAAACAGCGCATACATCGTCAGGAGCGTTCCCATGTATACTTTCTTGTTGGGCCTTTTATTTTGGGCCCGGCGCCAGAAGAAAAAGCCGCAAAGCGCCACTATGAGGCCGGTGCCGCTTCCGCCAACCAAGATCGAGATCAACGCAAAAACGACCGCTGTAACGACGGGTTTTGTGAGTTTTTCATGATGTTCCAGGCAATTCAGTATCATGATGAAAACCCCGGGGATCAAGAAAACACCCAAATAGTTTTTGCCACCGATGAAAAAGGTTGGTTCCACATCGTTAATGCGCGTCAGCATCACTGGAAAATTGATAAAAAGCGCTCCTACTACCACTATGCTGATCGCACTCAGCATTTCGTAATAGAAGTCCGTTTGCAGCAACGCAAACAAAATAACGGATGTGGCGGTAACAACCGCAATTCCGGGGCTGAACCCATTGTTGATGGTACTGCTTGCCAGAATGATCACGCCGTACAAAGCAAACAAACGAACGCTTCGGTTCAGTTTCACAGTTTCACTTTTTGTAAGCAGCAAGATTGCAAAGACCACCAATGCCAGACTCTGCCAGATTTGGTAAACATTCTCCGGCATTGAATTCTTGATATCCGCAATGCTCAAAAACGGGATGATCAGCACAATACACAACAATGTGATTGCATAATGATTTTTATGTCTTGTCATTTCCATAATCCACAGCCTTAGTTACTTTGCCTTCCTTAATAAAATTCGTTTTGCCAATTGGCGCAATCCGAAATACGCCCTGCCTAACGGCATCCATACAACACTGACCCCAAAAAGCTTTGCCGCCGCGGACAAGGACAATCCTTTGCACTTTGTCACACAGCACACCTCTCCCAGCTTGTTCAGTCCCTGCATTTTGCTGCGGGTTTGCAGATATATTTTGGTACAGTAGACGTAGCCTTGAAAGTTCTTTGCATAGATGGCGGCATTTGCATTTTGGGTCAGACCGTCAGCAATGTATTCACATTGATAAATCACCTGGCTGAACCAACGAAGCTTGTAACCTGCCATTGCGATCCGGTCCCACGAAGCACTTTCCCGAAGAAAATTCTCACCCTCAAATTCCGGAAAGGGATATTTTTTCAAAATAGCGGTTTTAAAAACCTCTGCCTTGTCACCCATCAGGCCGTACTTCTGCCGTTCCAAATTGGTGGCATCAATATATGGCTTCTTGGGAACTCCTCCCACTACTGCTGTTCCGCTTCCTTTTAATCCGGCGACCCCCGCAAAGCCTTCCAATCCGGCAATTTGGTCGATCCAGGTATGGACCAGCTCTACGGCATTTTCTGTCAGTTGGTCATCGCTGTCCAAAATCAGAAAATAGTCATATTTTGCAAGCTGTACGCCCCGGTTTACCGCCCGGTGCTTTCCCCCGTTTTCCTGTCGCTCATATCGGATCGAAAAAGGGTTCTCTTCGTTCAGCCACCCTTGTACAAGCTTTTCTGTATCATCGGCAGAGCCATCGTCCACGATGATCCACTCAAAATCCATACAGGTCTGTTTTTTCAGGGATTCGTAAGCCTCATGCAGAATATAGGCCCGATTATAGGTAGGGGTCATAACGGTGATCATAGCTTCACCTCTTACTTTCGTTTTTTGAAGATCCATCTCAGACAGGAACCGATGCCCTCGTATTTTGTCTTGGAAACTGCCGTTGCCAAAATTGCCGCAGGCCTTCGGGGCAGAATTTTTCCGTACTTGCGTTTCAGCTTCAGCGCATATCTTTGGGTCTCATCATACCAACTTGCTGTATAGTGATGGATCGAATAGGTTTTGTCCGTAAGGCTCAGTTCGTTGGTGGCAAAATTGACAGGACAAAGATATTCGCTGGGGAAGATGCGCATTCCGCAAGCATCCGTCACATCCGGTGAATAGCAATATCCCAGCCCTTGCAGAACAGTGGTGTTGATCTTGGGCGCAGGGGTCAGATTCATTTCCCCGTTTTCCACGAAGGACAGCGTGTCATAATAATCCCGCATCGCTTTGATGGCAGGATGCTCCTTGCTGGCACCAAAACCCAAGCCCAATGCCACAAATTCAGAGTTTTGCTCCACACCGGCAAAGGCATCCAGCTCTAGTAGCTCGTCAATGGGCTTGATCAGTTCCACATCCGTATCCAGATAAACACCGCCGTGGGTGTAGATAATGTCCAAACGGGCATAATCCGGCACAAAGCCCCATTTCTTTTGTTCATATGCCTGATGCATATAGGTATTTTTCGTAATGTCGTAATTGCTCTCATTCCACTGAATGATCTCGTAATCCGGGCAATACTTTTCCCAGCTTGCGATGCATTTTTGCGCCAGTTCCGGCAAGGGGTTGCCTCCGAACCAACAATAATGAATTTTCTTCGGTATCATCGATTAACCTCTCACCTTTCTGCGGTACTTCTTCTTCCCCTGGTTCATCCACTTAATTGCTGCCAACATGGCCACATCCTGTCGGTACAGTCCCCGTTTCCGGATAGCCCATTGCCAGATTAACAGCCATGTAAATGGCGTTTGCATTGCTGTAAATGCTGCGCCTCGGCCTATAAAGTACTCTTTATTAAAACCCTTAAACCAAGTGGAGTCGCCAATGTGCAGATCTGCGATTTCCTTGGGAGTATAGCAGATTTTCAGTCCCTTTTTCAGGCACTGAAACAGCATTACATTCTCTTCGCCCATCAAAAATTCTGTACCCGCACCAATCATTTCATCAAAGCGGATTTCTTTTTTTGCGAAGGAATCTCTGCGGAAAGCGATTTCCACAGAAGAAATCTTCATGGACTGTAAGAAATTCACTTTTCGTTCTTCCGGAGAATAATTTTTGAACGGTTTTTCAATGCCTTGAACTTGAAAGCTGATAATATCCCCATCCAACTGACTGAAAGCATCCAGCACCGTAGATACATAGTCGCCGCGATACTCCATATCATCGTCAGCCAACATGCAAATATCTGCTGTTGCATTTGCGATGGCCATATTGCGGCTCTTGCTCAAACCCCGGTCAGTGGTATCAATCCAAACAATTCGGTAACCGTTGTAATCAAAAGTTTCCCGGCCCTCCCGGTCGCACTGATTGACCACCACCGCGTCGGAAGACACCTTCATCTTCTCTAAAAGCGTATGGTCTGTTTGGTGCATCGTGGATATCAACAGCTCTACGGTCATTGCTTTCACCCCTTGCTACAACGGTACTCTTCTGGCAGGTCTTTGCCCAATGGGCATACATATACAGAATAATTATAGTACGCTTTCTTGTAAAATTCAAGTATTTCCGCAAGAAATAACCGGGATTGCAAGCATTTTATTCTCCATAAATTACATCCAAAGATCGTGGGGCGTTTCGTTTGTGCGGAATGTCTACTTTTTTGGGGCTTAAACTGATATTTTTGTATCGATATTCATTTGACAAAGCCGTAGTTTGGTTTTATAATGTATTCGTGGCTTTTTGGCCATTCTATTTATTGATTACACTGAGAAAGAAGGATCAGTTTTATGTTTCAAATTGTTCGCAAGAAGGAACTGAATCCGTCCGTCACTTTGATGGACATTCAAGCACCTTTTATTGCAAAAAAGGCCAAGGCCGGTCAGTTTATCATTTTCCGGATCGACGAGCAGGGCGAGCGTGTGCCCCTGACCATCGCCGGTTATGACCGGGAAAAGGGCACTGTCACCATCATCTTCCAGAAGGTCGGCTTCGCCACCAAGGCTCTGGGCAGTCTGAACGAGGGTGACTATATCCGTGACTTTGTCGGCCCTCTGGGCAAGCCCACCCCCGTGGAAGGCAAGAAAAAGGTCTGTGTGGTGGGCGGCGGCGTCGGCTGTGCAATTGCTCTGCCCTCTGCGGCAGCATTCAAGGAAGCCGGTGCGGAAGTCACTGTCATCATCGGTTTCCGCAGCAAGGATATCGTGATTCTGGAAGAGGAATTCAAGGCTGTCGCTGACAACCTGATCCTCATGACCGACGACGGCTCCTACGGCCGCCACGGTCTGGTGACCCAGCCCCTGCAGGAGATGCTGGAAAACGGCGAAAAATTCGACGAAGTTCTCGCCATCGGCCCTGTGCCCATGATGAAATTTGTGTGCAAGACCACCGAGCCTTTCGGCGTTCACACATCCGTGTCTCTGAACCCCATCATGGTGGACGGCACCGGTATGTGCGGCGGCTGCCGTGTCACCGTTGGCGGTGAGACCAAGTTTGCCTGCGTGGACGGCCCGGAATTTGACGGCCACAAGGTGGACTTCGCTGAGCTGATGAGCCGCAACAGCCTGTACCGTGGCCGTGAGGCTGAGGTTACCGAGAAGCACGCTTGCCGTATGGAAAACATGGGCAAGCAGCTGATTAAGTAAGGAGGATCGTGCAATGGCAAACATGACTTTGACCAAAACCCCCATGCCCGAGCAGGATCCCAAGGTCCGTGCCCGGAATTTCAAGGAAGTTACTCTCGGCTACACCGCCGAAATGGCCATCGCCGAGGCAGGCCGCTGCCTGAAGTGCAAGAACCCCAAGTGCGTGGAGGGCTGCCCCGTTAATGTGCGCATCCCCGAATTCATCGCAAAGGTTGAGGAAGGCGACTTCAAGGCTGCCTATGAGATCATCACATCCACCAACGCTCTGCCTGCCCTGTCCGGCCGTGTCTGCCCCCAGGAGACTCAGTGCGAGGCCCGCTGTGTCCGCGGCATCAAGGGCGAGCCGGTAGCAATCGGCCGCCTGGAGCGTTTTGTTGCCGACTGGTATCGGGAAAATGTGAACGCCATGCCTGAAAAGGTGGCATCCAACGGCATTCAGGTAGCCGTGGTCGGCTCCGGCCCTGCCGGTATGACCGCCGCGTCCGATCTGGCTAAGCTGGGCTACGAAGTGACCATGTTCGAGGCTCTGCACACCGCCGGCGGCGTGCTGGTGTACGGCATCCCCGAATTCCGTCTGCCCAAGGCCATCGTTGCCAACGAGATCACCAAGCTGGAAGCCCAGGGCGTAAAGGTGATGACCAACATGGTCATCGGTCGCGTGCTGACCATCGACGAGCTGTTCGATATGGGCTTCAAGGCTGTATTTGTAGGCTCCGGCGCGGGTCTGCCCATGTTCATGAACATTCCCGGCGAGAGCCTGAAGGGCGTTATGTCCGCCAATGAGTACCTGACCCGTACCAACCTGATGAAGGCCTACGACGAGAATTACGACACCCCCATCATCAAGTCCAAGAATGTGGCTGTTGTGGGCGGCGGTAATGTGGCAATGGATGCCGCCCGGTGCGCTATGCGTCTGGGTGCGGAAAACGTCTATGTTGTCTACCGCCGGGGCGAAGCGGAAATGCCCGCCCGTCTGGAAGAACAGCACCACGCCAAGGAAGAGGGCATCGAGTTCAAGACTCTGTGCAACCCCATCGAGATCATCGGTGATGAAGACGGTCGCGTCTGCGGCATGAAGTGCATCCGTATGGAGCTGGGCGAGCCGGATGCTTCCGGTCGCCGCCGTCCCATTGAGATCGAGGGCAGCGAGTTCATTCTGGACGTGGACACTGTCATTATGAGTCTGGGCACCAGCCCCAACCCCCTGATCCGTTCCACCACCCCCGGTCTAGACACCAACCGCAAGGGCTGTCTGATCGTGGACGAGAACGAGATGACTACCCGCGAGGGCGTGTTCGCCGGCGGCGATGCCGTTACCGGCGCTGCCACTGTTATTCTGGCTATGGGCGCCGGCAAAAAGGGCGCAGCCGCCATCGACGCATTTTTGAAGAAATAAATTGTAGGGGCGACTATTAGTCGCCCGCGGGCGGCAGATTGCCGCCCCTACAATCGCAAAAAAGAGCCTGTTGCGGTTGCAACAGGCTCTTTTTTAGTTTTCATTTTCCGTCACCGGAATCGTTCCGTGCTTTTCTTCAAAAGCGCGGATGCAGTGGTTAATCAAATACATGATCTGCCCACTGGCACTGCGATCATCGTACTTGGCAACATAGTGGAATTTCTCCAAAACATCCGCGTCAATGCGAATGCTGATATGCTTTTGCTTTTTCATAGTAACCCTCACTTATTATGCACTAATTTAGTATTTATTTTAAGTGTGTTTTGTGTTATAATGCGATTATGGACTAATTTTTAGTGCACAAAATTTAGGAGGGTACTATGGATCATTCTTTATATGCTTATTTGTGTCGCCGTTCCGATGAAGAATTAAGAAACATCCTCTTGCTATATTCGCATTTACGGGAAGATGATTTCTACAAACCCTTGCTGGATATGATCGAGGAAATTCTGAAAGAGCGAGCCGCCACAGAAGAAAGTTAAAGAGCCTGTTGCGGTTGCAACAGGCTCTTTTTTGTATTAACCCAGTTCGTTTTCGCCGGGGATCAGGTCGCCCACCAGCTCGTCCTGGAAGTAGGTATCCAGAAGTGCCTTGGCGATCTGGCCCATGGTCCGGCCGTGACCGGCCTTTTCGCCGTAGACCACAATGGCGATCTCGGGATCGTCATAGGGCGCATAGCAAACGAATGCGCCGTTGTCGGAGCCGCCGGAGTCGGTTTCCGCAGTACCGGTCTTTGCCGCCACCGCGATGGGATAATTCTTCAGAATGGATCTTGCCGTACCGGTCAGCGCCACATCCCGCATGCCCTTGGTGTAGGCGTAGTAGGCATCATCGGAAATGTCGAATGTGCTCACCACAACCGGCTCATTCACATATTCCAGCTGGGTGTAATCGGAGGACACCACCCGGTTCAGGAAGGTGGCCTTGTAGCGCGTGCCCCGGTTTGCCAGAGTGGATGTGTAGACGCACAGCTGCAAGGGGGTAAATTTGTTATCGGACTGGCCGATGGACGCGGTGATCTGGTCCGCAGGATACCAACCGCTTGTGCCTTCGGCGGTGTGGAGCAGCTTTTTGGTTTCCGCGTTGGCCCGGTAGCCGGTATACTCAAACAGCTCCACGCCGGTGGCTTCTCCCAAGCCAAGCGCCTGAGCCGTTCTGTCCACGATGTTCCAATCCAGTCTGCCGCTGTCAGCCAGGGCATAGAAGAAATAGTTGCAGGACACGCACAGAGCCTGTGCCGCATCGATGGTGCCATGGGTCCTTCCGGAAGTGGTCCAGGTCAGACACTTGGGATTAAATCCGGCATATTTCTGATAAACACCCTGGTCAGTGATCATCGTGCCGGAGCTGATCGCACCGGAGTTGATGCCCGCGATCACCATGTTCATCTTGTAGGTGGAGCCGGGGGCATAGGTAGCCTGCAAGGCCCGGTTGAACAGCGGCGCATAGGGATCCTGAGCCAGCTCGCTGTAATCCTCCCGGAAGGTGGACAGATTGTAGGTGGGATAGCTGGCGCAGGCCAGGATCTGACCGGTTTTTACATCCATGACCACCACGCTGCCGCCTTCGGCATCCGCGCCGTCGGGGATCTCATCATCGTCTGGGTTTTCGTCAATTTGATTGCGCAATTCGGTGATCAGCGCATCCAGCTGTTCTTCGGCGGTGGTTTGCAGATCCAGATCGATGGTCAGCTCCACATTTTTGCCGGCAACCGGACGGAATTCCTCTCCGGTGTCCGGGTCTTTCCGATAATACTGGTCAATGAGGGTCCCGTCGGAGGTGACCACATCCACACGGTAGCCGTCAACGCCGTGGAGGAACTCCTCAAAGGCCTCTTCCAGGCCGCTCTGACCCACCAGGGCATCCATTTGATAGCCATCTTTTCCCTTGTAGATCTCCTGCCATTGCTTGGCGGTGATGGCACCGATGTAGCCCAAAATATGGGCGCCGTACTCGGTGTTGTACACCCGCACCATGGATTCTTCCGTGTTCAGGCCGGGTGTGCCCAGCTCCAGGATGGCCGCCAAGGTCTCGTTGTCCACATCTTCCATGAACACATAGTTGGGCAGATTGGTGATATCCTGCCGCAGACGCAGCTCGTAGCGCAGACCGATCACCGCCCGGGCATCTGCATCGGACCAGTCAGCGGGGATCTTGTAGTATTCCCGCAAAGTGCGGATCAGCACCGGGGCGGAAATATCCGAGTCCAGACCGCCGCCAACCACCGGCAGATAGGCCTGGAAGTGATTTTGGGCGCTGCTGCTCATTTCATCCAGCGTATACCGGAAGGGGGCTTCCATGGTGATGGGGAAATGCTCGTTGTAGGTCACGCCCAGCTCCCGGCACAGCTGCACCAGCTTCAGCAGCTGCCCATTAGGATTTTCATTGCTGAGCAGAACATAGTGATTGAACACCATGTCATAGGTGGCTCGATTGGTCACCAAAACATTGCCGTTCCGGTCCAGAATGTCGCCCCGGGCGGCTTTGACCCGGGTGACGGTATAGAATTTTTTGACATTGTCCGTATTGCCGCCGGTCTGGATCATTTGCAGATCATACAGTTTCAGGGCGAAAAATCCGATCAGCAGACCGAACAGCGTCAGTATCACGGTTACACGCAACCGGGTTATTCTTTCCATGTTTCTCCTCCGATATTGCTAATGGCCAAAAAGACGGGGTACAAAAGGGGCATCACAGCCACGGACAGGCCGCCGCACAGCATAAACACGCCGAAACGGGAGGGAAGCGCACTTTGCAAAAAGCAACCAATGGCAAAAGTGAGCAGCTGATAGGCCATCATGCCCACGCCGGCGCACAGGAAAAATGCGCTGAAACACCGTTGCAGATACCCTGTGCGGAAAATGCACAGCAGGGTCGCCAGTCCGGTAAGCAGGACGATGGTGTAGGTTCCCGGGGCGGTGCCGGAGAAAAAGTACAGTGTGGACGCGGTCAAAGAGAACACCGCCGCCGTCTCCGGATCGAAGAACATGGCGCACATCAGAATGCCGCAGGGCACCAGGCAAAAGGTCGCGCCGCCGATGCTGATTTGTGCCAGCACCACATCCTGCAGCAGGGACAGCGCCACCAAAACTGCGCTGATCAGCGCCCACTTCCACAGATTTTTCCGTTGAAGCGGTGTCAGATACAGTTTTTTCAGAATGCCTCCGTCGGTGCGGTCCGGCTTGAATTCATATTTGCGTTTAAAAAACATACTCATGCCCCATTAAACAATTCTGCCACTCTCTTGGCCCCCTCTGACGAGGGGGCTGTCACGCTTACCAAGCGTGACTGGGGGAGAGATATTTTTTCTCTCCCTCCGTCAAAAATCAAAGATTTTTGACACTTAAACTTAGGTATGCTTGCCCCAGGCAAGCATATATCCTAAATCGCTTCGCTACCCTCCTCAGAGGGAGGCAAGGCGGCTTCGCCGCAACTTGCAATGACACCTTACTCCGTGTCGAAGTTGGTGATGATGAACACCTGTTCCAGGGAATCGAAATCCGCCGCAGGCTTCAAAATGGCGTATTTTGCCATGCCGTTATCCGTCATGGCCCAGTCCACGATGTTGCCCAAAATCAAATTCCGGGGATAGACCGTAGAGCCTGCCGTGACCACCTGGTCGTTGTTGCGCACCACGGCGGCGGAGGGCAGATAGTCCATGCGCAGCATGCCGGGATTGCCGGTGGCGTAGGCGCCCCGGATGATACCGGAATAGCCGGAGGAAGCAATGGTCGCGCTGATGTCCAGAGACGAATCCAGGACGGAGCGAACCACGGCGTAGTTGCTTCCCACCTGGATCACCACGCCCACCACCGCGCCGCTTTCCGTAACGGCGCACATACCTTCTGCAATGCCGGCTTTGGTGCCCCGGTTGATGGTAAAGGAATAGGACCAGTCGTTGGAATCCCAGGAGATAATGTATCCGTCCACAAAATCGTAGTCCGGATGCTCCGCTTTCAGCTCCAACAGCTCCCGCAGGCGGTCATTTTCCCGCTTGGTGGAGGCCGCATCCCGGTTGTCCTCCTGGATCTGGGACAGCTCCTCCCGCAGAGTGGCATTTTCTGCCTTCAACTGCTCATATTTGAAGATATAATCGTAGATCTTCTCCGCCTGCTCCGTCAATGCGCTGGCGCCGGCACGCAGAGGGGTCAGCACGGTCTGCACCACCACATCTCCCACCGTTGTGCCCAACAGATTGGCCGCCACCGCCAGCCCGGCGGTGAGCAATACGGCAATAATCAGCACAATTTTCACTTTTTTGGTGAATAAATATCTCATAAGAACTCCTTAAATCTGCCACTCTCCATAGGCTTCTCCTTGAGGAGAAGCTGTCACCGAAGGTGACTGATGAGGTGTAGACTGTGAAACAGCCGTGAATAATTATCGCTTTGCGACACCACCTCATCCGTCAAAAATCAAAGATTTTTGCCACCTTCCCCTCAAGGGGAAGGCTTTTGGGTGTTTCTCTTCAGAAGAATTCCGGAGCAATCTCAAATAGCATCTGCCGCAGCTTGCACACCGGCAGACCCATCACATTGTAATAATCCCCAACCATTTTCTCCGCAAACAGGGCCGCGCCGCCCTGGATGCCGTACGCGCCTGCCTTGTCCATGGGCTCTCCCGTGGCAACGTAGGCGCGGATTTCCTTTTCAGACAGCTCTCGGAAGTGGATATCCGTCACCTCCGTGCAGGAAATGGCCTTTTCGCCACGCAAAACCGTTATGCCGGTCATGACCTGGTGATCCCGTCCGGACAGCAGGCTCAGCATCTGCACCGCCTCTTCCGGGCTGTGGGGCTTGCCCAGCACCTTTCCCGCGCACACTACGATGGTGTCCGCGGCGATGACCACATCATCTTCCCCACGGCTGACCGCCAATGCCTTTTTCCGGCTGACCCGGGCAACCTCGTCATAAGCGGAAGCGGTTTCATCCATGGTTTCGTCAATATCCGCCACCCGAATCACAAAGGGCAGACGGAACAATCCCAGTAGCTCCCGGCGACGGGGCGATTGGGACGCAAGTATCAATTCCATTATTCTAATCCTCTTAAATACAAGCCTCTGGTGCATGCACCGGGGTCAAAGGGCATGGGATCCAGGTAATTCCCCAGTACATGATCCACTTCCCGGGGGCTTTCCGTGGTGAAATACATGCGGATGCCCCACAGACCCAGCCGGTTCAGATCCTTCTGCCGATCCAGCCAGCTGAGCTTTTTGCCGTTGAGCAGGATGCTCCGGCATTGATCTCCGTCCTTGATGATGGGGAATTCCGCGCCGGTCTTGTCCACCAGCTTGCCCATGGACAAATTGCAGGTGCAATTTCCGTTCCGGCCCTTGGTCAGGCAGTTTTCCGTCACCATCAGGGGCAGACGGCCATACACAAGAATTTCACAGGGCACTGCCTTGGACACATCCCGGATCTGGGGCATGGTCATTTCAAAGCTCAGTGTCACGCTTTGCAGCTCCAGCTCCCGCATGAGATTGACGGCCTGGGAGTTGTAAATGTTCAGACCGTAGTCGCCCCGGATACGGAAGCCCATTTCCCGTACCGGCATCAGCAGGCCCAGATTGCCCACCAGAGCGTCCCGGATGCCCATATCCTTGACGGTGCGCAGATCCCGTTTCACCCGTTCCAGCTCGTGATCCCGGACGATCCGGGGCAGAACTGCCGCCACCCGGACACGGCGGCCCAGCTCATGGCAGTAGATGGGATCCTCTGCGAGAATGTGAAGCGGCACATACAGGGCCGCAGGCTTCATTTTGATGAGCTTTTCCGTAATTTGCTCCTTGGAGGTCACCTGTACCACCGGGGCAGGGATCTCCTTCGAGCCTGCAAAAATTTTGGTTCTGGTGGGACGATGGAGGGCAGGCACATCCCGGCGGGCACGCAGAGCTGTCAGCCGATTCAGCGCATCCCGGCGCAGAGCGTTGATGGACGCGGCGGAAATAGTCACGCCCTTGTCGATCACCGCGGAAAAATCCTGCAAATAATAGGGCGTGCCGCCGGTTTTCGCCAACCGGTCACGCAAAGCATCTTCCGTCAGCGCCACCGCACGGGCCAGCTCCGCATTGGGACCCGTCACACGGCAGGTGCGGCCCTCGGGGTCGGTGACGGTCAAAGAGGTCTCCCCCTCCGTCACCACCGCCTTCATGGAAATGCCCACCAAGGGATTTTCCTTGGCTTCATAGGTAGCCCGGACGGCTGCCAGCCATTTTGCATCGTCATATTTATCCTCCCGGGTGCCGAACATACCCTGTCCGGTCTTGCCGGCGTAATATCCGTCGGTAAAGCCCTGGCGGCTGAAGGCAGCGGAAAGGGCAGAAAGCATTTCCTCGGTGATAGGCTCGCCGTCCAGTACGCGGCGGTATACATTGGTCACCGTGGCCACATACTCCGGCCGCTTCATCCGGCCCTCCAGCTTGATGGAGGCCACGCCCATGTTCTGCAATTCCTGTAAATAGGGCAGCAGGCAGTTGTCCTTCAAGCTCAGGGGATGCTTGTTTTCCCACCGGCCGTAGCCATAGCTCTGACGGCAGGGCTGGGCACAACGGCCACGGTTACCGGAGCGGCCGCCGATGGCGGAGGACAGGTAACATTGCCCGGAATAGCACATACACAGCGCGCCGTGGGCGAATACTTCAATTTCAATGGGAGAATTCTGGGTAATATAGTGGATGTCATCCCGGCTCAGCTCCCGGCTCAGCACCACACGGGTCATGCCCATAGCGGCGCACAGCAAAACGCCGGACAGGGAGTGGATGCTCATTTGCGTCGAGCCGTGGATGGGGACATGGGGCGCGATCTGACGGCACAGATCCACCACAGCCAGATCCTGCACGATGAACGCATCCACGCCGCTGGTGGCGGCTTCCCGGATCAGAGCGATCACATCGTTCATCTCCCGGTCGGAAACCAGGGTGTTCAGAGTCAAATGCACCGCAACACCGCGGACATGGCAGTATTTCACCGCCTCAGTGAGCATTTGGGGTGTGAAATTTTTCGCGCCCTGACGGGCATTGAAGATGCCGCTTCCCAGATAGACCGCATCCGCCCCGTTTTGCACGGCGGCGTACAGCGCTTCCATGGAGCCGGCAGGTGCCAAAAGTTCCAGCATACGCATTTTTCTCCCAATATAGCATACTTACTTCGCATTATACCACAGCTTGTTCCCAACTTCTAGTATATAGTTTGAATTTTTCATAAATAATACAGGAAGATTTGGGAAAGACTAGGGAGGAAAAGATTATTTGTCCAATGTAATTTGTATGTCATCGCGAGGAGGGCGAGTGCCCGACGTGGCGATCTCCCGGTACAAAGTTGCAATTCGGTAGACATTTCCAGGAGATTGCCACGGCCTTACGGCCTCGCAATGACACGTTCTTAAATAAATTTGCGTCACAAAAGGCGGTATATTATGAAAGAATTTTCCTGTGAAACCAAGATCATAATGGGGCAAGGGGCGGCGCAGGTGCTGAGGGAGCAGAATTTTCGCCGTCTTTTGGTGGTATCCGACCCCTTTTTCTCCAAAAACGGCTGGGCAGAGCGTCTTGGAAAAACCGCGGCCTCTTACGAAATATTTGACAAGGTCATGCCCGACCCCTCGGTGGAGCTGGTGGCGGAGGGAACGGCGCTGGTGCAGCAATTTACACCCGATGCCGTGGTGGCCCTTGGGGGCGGCAGCGCCATGGACTGCGCCAAGGCCATGGCCTATTTCAGCGGACTGGACATCCCCCTCATCGCCGTCCCCACCACCTCCGGCTCCGGCTCGGAGGTGACGGATTTCGCCATTTTGACCCACAATGGGATCAAGCATCCCCTTGTGGATAAAAAACTCCGCCCCAAGATCGCCATTTTAGAGGAAGAACTCCTCTCCGGACTTCCCCCTGCCCTCATCGCAGACAGCGGTTTTGATGTGCTGGCCCACGCATTGGAAGGCTGGGCTGGCACAAACGCCAACCCCATGACCGATGCCCTGGCTTGCGATGCCTTCCACATCGCATTTTCTCTGCTGGAAGCCTCTTTTTCCGGGGATAAAACCGTGCGGCTGGATGTCCACATCGCATCCACCATGGCCGGGCTTGCCTTCACTCAGGCCGGTTTGGGCCTTTGCCATGCCCTTTCCCACGCCCTGGGTGGACAGTTCCATCTGCCCCACGGGCGGCTGAACGCCATTTTGCTCCCGGCGGTGGTGTCCGTCAACGCCGACTTTGCAGGACGGAAATACGCGGAGCTGGCACGGCGAATGGGCCTGGGAAGCGGAAGCGACACCATGTCCGTCCGCAATCTAAAAAACGCTCTGGTGCGCCTGAGAAACGCCCTGAAGCTGCCCGGCACATTGACCCAGGTCGGTATTCCGGCGGCGGAGTTGTCTGCCCGGACGGATGCGATCATCAAGGCGGCTCTTGCCGATCCCTGCTGCGCTACCAACCCGGGAACGGTGACGGAGGAAATGGCCCGCCGGGTGCTCCGGGAGGTCGCCGGTCGTGGATGAAACCCTTTTGAGCGTTGGGCTGGACGTGGGCACCACCTCCACCCAGCTGATCGTGTCACGACTCACCATTTCCAACCGTGCATCGGCCTTCACCGTGCCGGAAATGGAGATCGCTGACCGAAAGATCCTCTACCGCAGTCCCATCCACTTTACGCCGCTTTTGGAGGGAAATTTGGTAGATGGTGATAAAATCCGCGTTATAGTGGAGCAGGAATATGAAAACGCAGGAATTTCCCGGCAGGATGTGGATACCGGCGCGGTGATCATCACCGGGGAGACATCCCGGAAAGAAAACGCAAAAGCCGTGCTGGATGCCCTGTCGGAATACGCCGGGGATTTCGTAGTCGCCACCGCCGGGCCGGACCTGGAAAGCGTGCTTGCCGCCCGGGGTGCCGGGGCGACGGCGTACAGTCAGCAGACCGGAAAACGGGTGTTCCACATGGACATCGGCGGCGGCACATCCAATTTGGCGCTGATTGCGGACGGAAAGATCCTTTGCACCGACTGTCTGAATGTGGGCGGACGGCTGATCAAATGCACCGAAACCGGGCGCATCACCTACATTTCCCCGGTTTTGGACGGCCTGTGCAAGTTTTCCGTGGGAGATGCGGTAACAGAAAACGACTTGATGCCGGTGGCGCAGATGCTGACCGAGGCCTTGGAAATGGCCGCCGGTCTGCGCCCGGCAACGGAGCTTCTGGCCCGTCTGCGCACCGCGGAATTGGGGACAAGCCAAGGCTGTCGCGTAGAAAACGCGGTGATCTCCTTTTCCGGGGGCGTTGCGGACTGCATCGAGACCCAGCATCCACCCTTCGCCTTTGGGGATATGGGGCCGATTTTAGGCCGGGCCATCCGCCAAAGCCGCCTTTGTCAGCAGGAATATCGCCTGGGCGGGGAGACCATTCGGGCCACCGTCATCGGCGCCGGATGCCACAGCGCCCAGCTTTCCGGCAGTACGGTGTATCTGCAAAATGTGCCGCTTCCCCTGAAAAACCGCCCGGTGGTGGCAGTGTCGGAACAGGAACTTTCCGTGGAAGGCATCCGGCAGAAGCTGGCCGGGCAGGACACCCTCAGCGTTTTGGCTCTGCCGGGATTTGCCGAAGCCTCGTACAGCCGCATCAAGGAGTTGGCGGCGGTCATTGCGGAAGCTGTGCCCGACCCCATTTTAGTCTGCGTGGAGCAGGATATGGCCAAGGCGCTGGGACAGGCAATCGCCCTGTGCCGTGGCCCGGATGCCGGAATTCTGTGCATTGACCGGGTGCGGCTGAAAAACGGGGATTATCTGGATGTGGGAAGTCCCATCGGCCCTGCCCTGCCGGTGGTGGTGAAAACCTTGATTTTGGAGAAATAAAGCGGCACAGCCGCCTTGGCTCCCCTTGCGAGGGGTAAGCGAAGCGCAGTCGCGGTAGTGAATGACAGTCCTGTGGACTGTCAGAGCCGCGACCGGGCTCACCGCAGTGAGCTGTCAAAAATCTCTGATTTTTGACTGAGGGGTAGTATCTCTCCCCCAGTCACGCTATTCGCGTGACAGCCCCCTCCTCAGAGGGGGCCAAGGTCGCACTGCTTATATAAAGGAGTGAATCTATTGGACAACAACACATTACAATCCTTGGCTGATGCGGTTTTTTCTCAGCTATTCATAGAACTGGAGGCCTCGGGGCGGCATGTGCATGTGACCGAAGCCCAGGCAAAGGCCCTGTTCGGTCACAGCCTGACCCCAAAACGCCCTCTGTCACAGCCGGGGCAGTATCTGGCAAACGAACGGGTTACAATTCTCGGCCCCAAGGGGGAATTTCAGAACGTAGCCGTTCTCGGCCCGGCGCGAAAAGAGGGTCAGGTGGAGATCTCCCTGACCGACGGCAGAGTTTTGGGCATAGAACCCCCCATCCGCCTGTCCGGCGACATAGAAAACACACCGCCAATTTCTCTGCTTGGCCCAAAAGGCCGGGTGGATCTGCCCCGGGGACTGATCGCCGCCCGGCGGCACATCCATCTGACCCCGGCGGACGGTGAAAAATTCCACGTCACCGACGGACAAGTCGTGAAATTACAGACCTTCACCCGCCGTCCCTGCATCTTTGAGGATGTGGTAGTGCGAATTCACAAGGATTTCGCTGCCTCGGTGCATCTGGACTACGACGAAGCCAACGCCTGCGGCTTCCAAAACGGGGATCTGGGGAGGATCTTGCCATGAGTCGGGCATATCTGGTGGGCAAAGCGCCGCCGCTTGCTCTTGGCTATGAATACGCCGACACCGCCCCCTATGATGCGGTGGTCATCGGCTCGCTGACACTATCCCAATTGCTGCATTTTGGGGAAGAAGCCGTCCTCTCCGCCCTGGCAGAGGGCACACCCGTATTTTTGTACACTCCCGGCCTGCCCCAGGCGCCGAAAAATCGCGCGTTGGCGGCAAGTTTGGCATCGGCGCAGCGGGAACTGAAAAACTGGGGCGTGATCTTTACCGACGGTGGGCAAAAGCGGCTCATCACCGCAGAGGAGGCCAGAGCCATGCGCCGCACCGGGCGCAAGCCCGGCCCCGGCGCGGTATTGACACCTTTGGCAAAAGAAATTTTGGAGGGATCGGAATGAAAATCGGTGTGGTCTCCGGCTCGGTATGGGCCACAAGAAAGGCCGCCTGTCTGCAAGGGCAGACATTTTTGGTGGTCAAGGTAGGAGACGAACAAATGGTAGCGGCAGATCAGGTGGGAGCCGGAACCGGCGACCATGTTCTGCTGATCACGGGCACTGTGGCATCCCGGTATTGCATGGATGCTCCGGTGGATGCGGCTGTGGTGGCGATCTTGGATCCGGAGGGAAAGTATGAGCGCCCATGAGATTTTGATCGCCATTATGGCAATTTTCGCGGTTTTGGGCGCGTTGGATCGGATCTTCGGCAACAAATTCGGCCTGGGGCAGGAATTTGAAAACGGCATTTTAGCCATGGGCAGCCTTGCCATGGCTATGGTGGGTATCATCTGCCTTGCCCCGGTGCTGGCAAATATCCTCAAGCCCATTGTCGTGCCCGTTTACAACTTTTTAGGGGCGGACGGAGCCATGTTCGCCGGCACCATTCTCGCCTGCGACATGGGCGGCGGCGCGCTGGCCCAGGAGCTGACCACCAACTCCCAGGCGGCTCTCTTGGGCGGTGTGATCACCGGCTCCATGCTGGGGGCGACGGTGGTGTTTACCATCCCCGTTGCCATGGGCATTTTGCAGGAGGAGGACCGTCCGTTTTTGGCAAAGGGCATCCTCTGCGGTGTGGTGACCATCCCCGTGGGCGTTCTGGCAGGCGGCCTTGTTGCCGGTTTTGACCCGGTGATGGTACTGCGCAACCTCATCCCCATCGCCCTCATCGCATTGCTCATCGCCCTGGGTCTGTGGAAATTTGAAAAAGGAATGATAAAGGGCTTTGGCTGGTTTGGTAAGGGTATCATTGCCCTGATCACGGCAGGTTTGGTGTGCGCCATCGTGGAAACCTTGACCGGCTTCGTCATCATCCCCGGCCTCGCCCCCATATCCGACGGCTTTGAGACCGTGGGGGCCATTGCCATCGTGCTGGCAGGCGCATTTCCTCTGGTGTACACCGTTACCAAGCTGCTGAAGAAGCCTCTTTTGAAGCTGGGTAAGGTGTTGGGCATCAACGACACCGCCGCCGCTGGACTGATCGCCAGTCTGGCAAATTCCATCGCCACCTTTGATATGGTAAAAAGCATGGATGCCCGGGGCAAGGTGGTGAATGTGGCCTTTGCGGTGAGCGCGGCCTTCGTTTTCGGCGACCATATGGGCTTCACCGCCGGCTTCGCCCCGGAATTGCTTCCGGCTGTGATCGTGGGTAAATTGGTTGGTGGCGTTAGCGCTGTTGCTGTTGCGCTTTTGCTGACAAGAAAGGAGAAAGTATGATTCTCAAAACAACTTTATCCGGAAAGACCTATGCTTTCCGGGATATCAAAGAGGTCCTGGCCAAGGCCAACGAGGAAAAGACCGGTGACAAGCTGGCCGGTCTGGCAGCAGAATCTGCCCAGGAACGCATCGCCGCCAAGGTGGTGCTGTCCGCACTGACTTTGGGGGACTTACGGGAAAATCCGGCAGTTCCCTACGAGGAGGACGAGGTCACCCGGATCATCCAGGACGACGTAAATGAATATGTCTATAACCGCATCCGAAACTGGACGGTGGCAGAATTCCGGGAATGGATCTTGTCCGAGACCACTGGCGGTGACGATATCCGTAAAATCAGCCGGGGTCTGACCTCGGAAATGGTGGCAGCGGTAGCCAAACTGATGAGCAATCTGGATCTCATCTACGCAGCAAACAAGATCACCGTCACCGCCCACTGCAACACCACCATCGGTCTGCCCGGCACTCTGTCCTGCCGGTTGCAGCCCAACCACACCACCGACGACCCGGAGGGCATCACCGCCTCGGTGCTGGAGGGTCTGACCTTCGGCGCAGGCGATGCGGTGATCGGTCTGAACCCCGTCACCGACTCCCCGGAGCAGGTGGGGAAAATTCTCCGCCGTTTTCAGGAGATCAAGGAGCATTGGGCCATTCCCACACAAATCTGCGTTTTGGCCCATGTCACCGCCCAGATGAAAGCGGTGCGGGACGGCGCGCCCTGCGATTTGATCTTCCAGTCCATTGCCGGCTCGGAAGCGGGCAACGCCGCCTTCGGCTTCAACGCCGCCACCATTGCGGAAGCAAGGGATCTTCTGCTCCGTGACGGCACAGCGGAGGGGCCTAATGTGATGTATTTTGAGACCGGTCAGGGCTCGGAGCTGAGCAGCAATGCCCACCACGGCACCGACCAGGTGACCATGGAGGCCCGGTGCTACGGCTTCGCCAAGCGATTCCAGCCGTTTTTGGTCAACACCGTGGTTGGCTTCATCGGCCCGGAGTATCTGTACGACGCCCGGCAGGTGACCCGTGCAGGTCTGGAGGACCATTTCATGGGCAAGCTCACCGGCATTTCCATGGGATGCGACTGCTGTTACACCAACCACATGAAAGCCGACCAGAACGACATTGAAAATCTGGCCGCCCTGCTGACCATGGCCGGTTGCAACTATTTCATGGGCATCCCCCATGGCGACGACATTATGCTGAACTATCAGACCACTGGCTTCCGGGAGACTGCCGCCCTCCGGGAGATCACCGGCAAGACCGCCATCCCGGAATTCCAGCGGTGGCTGGAGAAAATGGGCTTTATGGAAAACGGAAAGCTCACAGCTAAGGCCGGCGACGGCTCGGCATTGCTGTTTTAATTTCAAAATTGTAGGGGGCGGCGCCCTCGACGCCCCATTTTGCAAACACCGGGGTTTCGGGACGTCCAAGGGGCCGTCCCCTACAGCAGAACACCAAGGAAGGTGAACCTTATGAACAAACAAGAACTATCCGCCATGATTGCGGAGATTTTGGCTGGGATGGGCAAGGAGCCCACGGTTAAGGGCAGCGACTACAAACCCACCACCCCCGGCCCACAGCCAAAAGACGAACACTTCCATGACGGGGATTTCGTCCCGGATGTGACAAAGCTGAATTTGCGGGAGCTGTATTTGGTGGCCAACCCGGTGGACGGAGAAAAATTCCGCAAAATGAAGATGAAGACCCCCGCCCGTCTGGGCGCAGGCCGGGCAGGCCCCCGATACAAGACCCTGACCATGCTCCGATTTCGGGCTGACCACGCGGCGGCTCAGGATGCGGTCTGGTCGGAGCTGGAAGCGGATTTTGCCAAGGAGCACGACCTGCTTCCCACCAAGACAAAGTGCAACGACAAGGAAGAATACCTCACTCGTCCCGACTTGGGCCGCTGCTTCGACGAGCACAACGCCAAGGCCATCGCCGGGGTCATCGCCACGCCGCCCCGGGTGCAGATCGTGGTGGGTGACGGCCTGTCCTCTGCCGCCATTGCCGCCAACGCCATGGACTGTTTAGCCGCCATCAAGGACGGCCTGAAGGCCCGGGGCATCCAGACCGGAAAGGACATTTTCGTAAAATATTGCCGGGTTGGCGCAGGGGATGCGGTGGGCGACATCACCGGCTGTGAGCTGGTGTGTGTACTGGTGGGCGAACGCCCCGGCCTGGTGACGGACAAGAGTATGTCCGCCTATATCACCTACAAGCCCCATACCGGCGTGTCGGAGTCCAGCCGCACCGTGGTCAGTAACATCCACGCCCAGGGCACACCGGCGGCGGAAGCAGGGGCGTATATCGCAGAGCTGATCGACACCATTTTGAAGAAAAAAGTCTCCGGCGTGGGACTGCATCTGGAGGCGGCGCAATGATTCCCGTAAAGGTTTTGGCGATTCGGTATCTGCCCGGGGCAGACCCGGGCCTTGCCCGGAGTCTGGGCGCGCCCAAGGGGCACACCAGTCTGGGTATGCTCACCACGGACAGCGATGACGCCACCTATATCGCCCTGGATGCCGCCACCAAGGCGGCGGAGGTGGAGGTTTCCTACGCCCGGAGTTTCTACGCCGGGGCGGCGAATGCATCCACACCCAACGCAGGGGAGGTCATCGGCATTTTGTCCGGGGCCAGCCCCGGGGCGGTGCGCAGCGGCATGGATGCGGCCCTTGCCGCCCTGGGTCGGGTGGGTTTTGAGGACGTAAACGACGTGCCGTATCTGGCGCACACCGTCAGCAGCGTGGGGTCGTATTTGGCGAAAGAAGCAGGCGTTCCCACAGGAAGCGCCATTGCCTATCTCATCGCGCCGCCCCTGGAAGCCATGTACGCTATGGATTATGCCCTGAAAGCGGCGGACGTAAAGTTATGTAAACTGTATGCGCCCCCCAGCGAAACCAATTTCGGCGGCGGACTGCTCTCGGGCACACAAAGCGCCTGCCAGGCGGCCTGCGATGCTTTCGCAAGTGCTGTGAAAGATGTGGCACAAAGGCCACGCACCTAAGGCTTCCCCTTGAGGGGAAGCTGGCATTTGTGAGGAACGAGCAAATGACTGATGAGGTGTAGGTTGTGAAACAGCCGTGCAAATATATATTGTCGCAATGCGACACCACCTCATCCGTCAAAAATCAAAGATTTTTGACACCTTCCCCTCAAGGGGAAGGCTTAAAGGAGTTGATATTTTGGAAATTGACAAGGATTTAGCCGCCCGGCAGGAAGCGAGACTTCTGTGCCGTCAGGCCGAGGCGGCACAAAAAATCCTGGGTTCTTTTCCCCAGGAAAAGCTGGACGCCATTGTGGAAAACATCACCAAAAAATTCTCCGCCGCGGCGGAGGAGCTTGCCTGGATGGCGGTGGAGGAGACCGGCTTCGGCAACGCCGCGGACAAGGTCATCAAAAACCGCTTTGCGTCGGAAAAAGTCGCTAAGGCCATCCGCGGCATGAAAACCGTGGGCCTTTTGCGGGAAATCCCGGAGAAAAAGCTGTGGGAGATCGGCGTGCCCATGGGGGTCATCGCCGCCATCGTACCCAGCACCAACCCCACTTCCACCGTCTGCTACAAGGCCATGATCGCCATCAAAAGCGGCAACACGCTGGTGTTTTCGCCCCATCCCAAGGCCATTTCCTGCACCCTCCGGGCCGCCCGGATCGTAGCAGCCGCCGCAGAAGAGGCCGGCGCGCCTCCCGGCACGGTGGGCTGTCTGAGTCTGGCATCCATGGCCGGGTGTCAGGAGCTGATGGCATCGGATCATGTGCGGCTGATCCTGGCCACCGGCGGCCCGGCCATGGTCAAAGCCGCCTATTCCTCCGGCAAGCCGGCCATCGGCGTGGGCGCGGGCAACGGCCCAGCCTATATCCACCACTCGGCGGATGTGAAGCAGGCCCTTGCCTGCATCGCCCGGTCGAAAACCTTTGACTACGGCACGGTCTGCGCTTCGGAGCAGTCCATCATCGTGGAAAAATGTCTGGAAGAGACGGTGCGGCAAGAAGGCGCAAAACAGGGCTTCTATTTTATGTCAACCGAAGAAGCCGGACGGCTGGCAAAACTGCTGTTCCGTCCCACCGGGGCATTGAACCCGGAGATCGTGGGCAAAAACGCCGCATTTCTGGCGGAAAAAGCGGGATTTTCCGTCCCCTCCGGCACAAAAGTGCTGGTGGCCCGGGAGCAGGAGGCCGGCCCGACCCGGCCCTATTCCATGGAAAAGCTCTGTCCCGTTCTGGCGTTTTTCGTCATGGACAGCGAGGACGCCATTCTGGAAAAAGCCATCGAGGTGCTGACCCACGAGGGCGCAGGCCACACCTTCGCCATCCACGCCCAGGACCGGGCGGTGGTAGAAAAATTCGCCCTGCAGATCCCCGTCTCCCGTTTCCTGGTGAACACCCCGGCGGCGCTGGGCGGCATCGGCGCAAGCACATCCTTGTTCCCGGCTCTGACCCTGGGCTGCGGCGCGGTGGGAGGGAGCGCATCCTCCAACAACATCTCCCCCCTGGATCTGATCAACATCCGCCGTGTGGCATGGGACATGGAAGAAAAGCCTTGCACGCCATGTGCGGATGAGGATCTGGTGGCAATTTTAACGGAGAAATTGCTGGAAAGATTGCAGAAGAAATAAGGCTTCTCCTTGAGGAGAAGCTGTCACCGCAGGTGACTGATGTGGTGTAGGCTGCGTAGCAGCCGTAAAATTGTAAATTGTCGCTTCGCGACACCACCTCATCCGTCAAAAATCAAAGATTTTTGACACCTTCCCCTCAAGGGGAAGGCTTTACGGACGAGCAATGCTCGCCCCTACAAATAATTAAAAACTTGAAAGGAAGTAACAATAATGGACACAAATTCTTTGGGTATGATCGAAACAAAGGGCCTGGTAGGGGCCATCGAAGCGGCGGATGCCATGGTAAAATCCGCAAATGTACAGCTGGTGGGTAAGGAAATGGCCGGGGGCGGTCTGGTGACCGTGATGGTCCGCGGTGATGTGGGCGCGGTCAAGGCCGCCACCGATGCCGGTGCCGCCGCCGCGGAAAAGGTGGGCGAGCTGGTCTCCGTTCATGTCATCGCCCGTCCCCACACCGAGGTGGATGCCATTTTGCCCAGCAAAAGATCCGCGCCTAACGCCAAGCAGTAATGCTTTACACGGAGCAAAACGTCCGGGACAATCTCCGGAACCGGGAGGGAAAACGGGTCTTTTACCTGGGGAAAAACGATCAACTGACCTCCGGGGCCCGGGATTTTCTGTCCCGGGAACGGATCCCCATTCTGAACGCCGAACAGGCCAAAAAAGAGTGCTGGAAGCTCCTCAGTGGTGGGTTTGTTACGGACAAACCGGAGCATATGACCCACCTGAATGGGGATGTTTTGGTGCCCAAGACCCATCCCCGGATCACCTTCCGGGGTGCAATGGACACGCTGGAAGCCGAGATAATATTATGTCAACTTGAAAGTGACGAAAAAACTGCAAAGAGCCTGGGCGAAGTCCTCTCCTTCGCCCGGATGCTCCTGCGGTGTGAGGTGCTGGGAGAACCCGTCCCCGGGGGTAAATTGTGCGGCCTTAGTGCGGACGAGCTGCGCAGTCATAGCCACCGCCCCCAGGATTTTTACGGTCAGCCCCACTTCATGCCCCAGGCGGCGGATGGCGTGGTGATCGCCCGTCTGAACCGGTGCCGGTGCGCCGCCCGGGAAGCGGAATTGCGGGCGGTACACGCCTTTTCCGATGCTGACGGCAACCCGACCCGTCCGGATCTGCTGCAAGCCCTGAATCGCCTGAGCAGTATGCTCTATATCTTGATGATTCGATGCAAGGGTGGTGCATTTAACCCTCCCCCGGGGGGAGGGTGTCTTTGAATTTGCTATCGGCAAATTCAAAGACGGGAGAGGAATGGCGGCAGAACCGACACAGGATTACGCCTATATGTTTATGATAATCTTAATTATCCGCCCGTATTCCTCTTCCGTCTTGTAACTTTCCTAAAAGGCAAGTTACAATCCACCTTCCCCTCGGGGGAAGGGTTTTGGGTGTGTACGCTCGGCGATGGGGATTGCCACACCAATTGGATTATCCCGGTTTTGCCATAGCTATGCGCTGCAGCATCTGCAAGAACAGATCCCACCAGGTCAGCCGGGGGACGGCCTCCCCGGCAACCATGGACACTTGCGCCAGCACCTGCTCCCCCACCCGGACTGTCAGCGTGCCGATTTTTTGACCCTTGCTCACCGGGGCGGTGACGACCTCATCCAGCAGGATCTGGGTGGTCACCTGATCCACCTGCCCTTTGTCCAGCAGGAATTTTACATCCTCTGACGGGACGGCAGATACCTGATTTTGCGTGCCCAATTTTACATTTACAGAGTTTTCTCCGGGGATCTCCGGCTGAACCAGGGCGAAGTTGGCAAAGCCGTAATCCAGCATGGATTTGCACCCGGCAAAGCGCTCCTGGGAGGTTTTCGCCCCCATCACCACGGCGATCAGACCAAGTCCGCCTCGCTGGGCGGTGGCCGACAGGCAATAGCCTGCGGCGGAAGTGAAGCCGGTTTTCAGCCCTGTTGCGCCGGGGTAAAACCGCACCAATTTGTTGGTGTTGGCTAAGCCAAATGTGCCACCACGCACCGTGTCCATCCAAATGGTGGTGAATTTTTGAATGTCAGGATGATTTAACATCAGCTCCCGGCTCATGAGGGCAATGTCGTAGGCGCTGGTCAGGTGATTTTGGGCTTCCGGGTCATCGTCCAGGCCGGTGCAGTTGACAAAATTCGTGTCCTGCATCCCCAGCTCCTTGGCCCGGGCGTTCATTTTCGCCACAAAGGCGGTTTCCGACCCGGCGATGTGCTCTGCCAGGGCGCAGGCGGCATCGTTGGCGGAGGACACTGCCACGGATTTCAGCATATCCATCACAGTCATGGTCTCCCCAACCTTCAAATAGATCTGGCTTCCGCCCTTGGCCGCCGCGTCTTCCGAGACGGTCACGGTGTCGTTCCAGCCGATTTTCCCGGAGTCGATGGCTTCCATGATCAGCAGCATGGTCATCACCTTGGTGACGCTGGCCGGGGCCAGCTTTTCGTGGGCGTTCTGCTCATACAGCACCGTGCCGGTGGCGATATCCATAAGCAGCGCGCTTTTTGCCGGAATGTTCAGCTCCGCCGCCGATGCCGGTATGCTCACGCTGAAAATCACCGCACACACCGCCAAGAAAATTACAAATCGTTTCATGAACCATCCCTCCGTTTTCCAGGTGGTTCATCCTATGCGCCTTGTCCCTGGGGTAGAACAGAAACATGGCTCCCTTGAAGCCAATATAGAATACAAATTGTCATTCCGAGGAGCATAGCGAAGCGATTGTAAATCGCTATAATTGCCAGCGGCAATTATTCAATCGCTTACGCGACGTGGGAATCTCCCGGTATGATGTTTGTAACTGCGCAACGTATCGATGGATTGTACCAGGAGATTGCCACGGCCGCTTGGGCCTCGCAATGACATAAACGCGAAAAGTACAGAAAACGCGGACACTTCGGTGTCCGCGTTTCGTTAATCAAAAATATCCCGGATGGTATCAAAAAACTTTTTCCGCTTGGGGGACTCCTCCAGGGTACCGTCCAGCTGCCGCAGAAGCTCCTTCTGCTCCTTGGTCAGCCTTGTGGGTGTCTCCACCACCACGGTGAACCGCTGATCGCCCCGGCGACGGGGATTGTTCACCACGGGAATACCCTTTTCCCGGAGGGTGAAGGTGGTTCCGGTCTGGGTGCCCTCGGGAATATCGAAGGACACCTTGCCGTCCAGAGTAGGCACCTGGATTTCCGCGCCCAGAGCCGCCTGGGTAAAGGAAATGGGCACCTCGCAGTAGACGGTGTAGTCCTCCCGGCTGAAAATGGGATGGCGGCGCAGATAGACCTCCGCCAGCAGGTCGCCGTTGGGGCCGCCGTTGCTGCCAACACAGCCCTCTCCCCGGACACGGACGGTCTGTCCGTGGTCGATACCGGCAGGAATCTTTACTTTGATCTTCTGTGTCCGGCGCACCTTGCCCTTGCCGCGGCAGGTGGTACAGGGATTTTTCACGATCTTGCCCCGTCCGTTACACTGGGGACAGGTGGTGGTGGACTGCATGCTCATACCCATGAAATTCTGGGTAGTACGTACCTGACCTGCGCCCTTACAGTAGGAGCAGGTTTCCGTTGCGCCATCGGCGGAGCCGGAGCCACCGCAGGATGCGCAATTTTCGATCCGCTGGACAGAAACTTCCTTTTCACAACCAAAAGCCGCTTCCTCGAAGGTCAGATCCAGGCGCACGCCCACATTTTCACCCCGGCGGGGGCCATTCTGGCGGGCGCTTCGGGACGCGCCGCCACCGAAGAAGGAGCCGAAAATGTCGCCCAGGTCACCGAAATCGCCGAATCCGCCAAATCCGCCGCCGTAGCCGCCCTGGCCTGCGCCGAAGTTGGGGTCAACGCCGGCATGGCCGAACTGATCATAACGGGCCCGCTTGTCGTCGTCGGAGAGAACCTCGTAGGCTTCCGACGCTTCCTTGAATTTTTCCTCGGCCTCTTTGTTGTCCGGATTGCGGTCGGGATGGTATTTCAGAGCCTGCTTGCGGTAGGCTTTCTTTATTTCCTCGGCGCTTGCGCCCTTTTGGACGCCCAGCACCTCATAATAATCTCGTTTATCTGCCATAAATTCACCTCATGAAATATACGGTGCAGTAATAAACCTTCCCCCGGGGGGAAGGTGGCCCGGCAAAGCCGGGTCGGAAGAGGAACGGCGAAATCTTATGGGTTTTGTGCTGTCCGTTCCTTTGCTGTCATGTCGATGGCTTCGCAAACATCACGAAACCTTCCCATAACATCCGAATTGCTGAAACGCAGAACAAATAAGCCTTGTGATTGCAAGTAATTTGTTCTTCTTTGATCGTATTCTTTTTCTTCCGGGGAATAATGCTGTGAGCCATCCAGTTCTACTACCAATTTTGCTTGGTGGCAATAGAAATCTGCAATGTAATTTCCAATGACATACTGTCTGCGAAATCGGAATGGGTAACGACACAAAAACTGATACCACAGGTGTGCTTCTTCCTTTGTCATGTTTTTACGGAGTGTTTGCGCATTGTTTTTCAGATTTTGATTCTGTTCCATACGTTTTCTCCCTGACAAGGTGCCTGCGAACCGTTACGTATCGCCGTTCCTCTTCCGCCCCAGTGTGCACACTGGGGCACCTTCCCCCCGGGGGAAGGTTAAATACACCAACAAGGGGCGGCGGGTGCCGCCCCTTATGGGATTTCATTAGTCGACAGTCTCGTAATCAGCGTCCACAACGCCGTCGTCACCGGGCTGCTGGGCACCGGGCTGACCCTGGGGGTTCGCCTGCTGGTACAGCTTCTCGGACACAGCGTAGAATGCCTTCTGCACTTCCTCAGTTGCGGCCTTGATGGCGGCAATGTCATTGCCCTTATTGACTTCCTTCAGGTTGTCGATAGCCTTCTGGATGGTGTCCTTTTCCTCAGCGGAGATCTTGTCGCCCAGGTCAGCCAGGGTCTTTTCGGTCTGGTAGACAGTCTGGTCAGCCATGTTGTGGGTGTCCACTTCTTCCTTCTTGGCCTTATCCTCAGCGGCGAACTGCTCCGCTTCCTTCACAGCCTTGTCGATGTCTTCCTGGCTCAGATTGGTGGAAGCGGTGATGGAGATGTTGGCTTCCTTGCCGGTACCCAGGTCCTTGGCGGATACCTGCACGATACCGTTGGCGTCGATGTCGAAGGTAACCTCGATCTGAGGCACGCCACGGGGCGCAGGAGCAATGCCGCCCAGCTGGAAGCGGCCCAGAGTCTTATTGTAAGCAGCCATCTCACGCTCGCCCTGCAACACGTGGACTTCCACGGAAGTCTGGCCGTCAGCGGCGGTGGAGAAGATCTGGCTCTTACGGGTGGGGATGGTGGTGTTGCGCTCGATCAGACGGGTGAACACGCCGCCCATGGTCTCAATGCCCAGGGACAGGGGAGTAACGTCCAGCAGCAGGATATCCTGCACATCGCCGGTGAGCACGCCGCCCTGGATGGCAGCGCCAACGGCAACACATTCGTCGGGGTTGATGCCCTTGAAGCCTTCCTTGCCGGTGATACCCTTAACGGCTTCCTGAACGGCAGGAATACGGGTGGAACCGCCCACCAACAGCACCTTATCCAGGTCGCTGGGCTTCAGATCGGCGTCAGCCAGAGCCTGCTTGACGGGCTTCAGGGTGCGCTCCACCAGATCAGCGGTCAGCTCGTTGAACTTAGCGCGGGAAATGGTCACATCCAAGTGCTTGGGGCCCTCTGCGTTAGCGGTGATATAGGGCAGGTTCACCACAGTAGTGGTCACGCCGGACAGCTCGATCTTGGCCTTTTCTGCGGCTTCCTTCAAGCGCTGCATAGCGGCCTTGTCATTGGTCAGGTCGATGCCCTCGTCCTTCTTGAACTCGGCAACCAGGTAATCCATGATTCTCTGGTCGAAATCGTCGCCGCCCAGGCGGGTGTCGCCTGCGGTAGCCTTAACTTCCACCAGACCGTCGCCGATTTCCAGAATGGAAACGTCGAAAGTACCGCCGCCCAGGTCGTAGACCATGATGGTCTGCTCGCTTTCCTTATCCAGACCGTAAGCCAAAGCGGCTGCGGTGGGCTCGTTGACGATACGCTTTACATCCAGACCTGCGATCTTGCCGGCATCCTTGGTAGCCTGACGCTGTGCGTCGGAGAAGTAAGCGGGGACGGTGATGACAGCCTCGGTAACGGTCTGACCCAGATAAGCCTCAGCATCGGCCTTCAGCTTCTGCAGCACCATTGCGGAGATCTCCTGAGGGGTGTAGCCCTTGCCGTCGATGTCCACCTTGTAGTTTTCGCCCATGTGACGCTTGATGGAAGCGACGGTGCGGTTTGCGTTGGTGACAGCCTGACGCTTTGCCACCTGACCTACCAGACGCTCGCCGGTCTTGGAGAAACCAACCACAGAGGGAGTGGTTCTGCCGCCCTCGGCGTTGGCGATGACGACGGGCTCGCCGCCTTCCAGTACAGCAACACAAGAGTTGGTCGTACCCAAATCGATACCAATAATTTTACCCATAATAAATTTCCTCCTAAGAATGAAAATAGTTTACATGTTAAATTAGAAATTAGGGATTAGGAGTTAGGAATTTAATTCCTAATTCCTCATTTCTAATTCTTTATTAGTTCGCCACTTGCACCATGGCGAAGCGGATGATCTTCTCACCCATTTTGAAACCCTGCTGGAACACCTGGGTGATGGTGTTTTCTTCCACACTTTCGTCCTCGGTGTGCATGATGGCGTTGTGCAGGTTGGGGTCGAACTGATCCCCCACCTGGCCGATGATTTCCACGCCCATAGCGGTCAGGATCTTCACCAGCTCGTTCAGGGTCATTTCCACACCCTTTTTGTAGGCGGCATCGGCAGTTTCCTGCGCCATGGCCCGGGAGAGGTTGTCGTACACCGGCAAAAATTTTTCAATGGTGTCCGCCTTGCCGTTTGCGTAGGAGCTTTCCTTTTCCACGGCGGTGCGCTTGCGGTAGTTTTCATATTCCGCCGCCAGCCGCAAACGGGCATCATGCTCCGCGTTATATTTTTCCTCGAAGGGGTTGACTTCCACAGCCTCTGCGACTTCTTCCACAACCTCTTCCACAGGCGTTTCCTGTTTCTTTTCCTTCTTTGCCACGCTGTATCCTCCTAGGGGCTTTTATTGTAGGGGGCGGCGCCCACGACGCCCCGCTTTGTAAGAATTCAATTTTTCGGGACGTCCAAGGGGCCGTCCCCTACATGCTGTTATTTCAATTTTCCTCGCCTTCCGGAAGCTGGGGCTGTTCGGGTTTGCCGAACATCTTGCTCAGGCTCTCAGCGAAGTAGCTGAGACGGGCGGTGACCTTGGCGTAGTCCATACGGGTGGGGCCAACCACGCCGATCATGCCTTGCAGGCCGTCGCCGATGTCGAATTTCGTCATGACTACGGATGTATCTTTCAGCTCCTCGGCCACATTTTCCGGGCCCACCAGCACCCGTGTGCCGTTGGCACCGGTCATGACTGCCGGCAGGGTGCTGAGCATATCATCATCCAACGAAGACAGCATCCGATGGGCTTTGTTGATGTCGTGATATTCCGGCTGCTGCAACAGTCTTGCCCGACCGGCCACAGCCATGTTGGTGCCGCCCTGATTACGCAGTGTCTCGGTGGTGAAATCCACGATCACCGGAACCAGGCTTGCCGCCGGGCCGGCGGAATGCATCAGCCGCTCCATGAGGGCGGGGGTAAATTCTTCCACAGGAAGCTCCGTCATGGCGGCGTTCAGCACCGCAGACAGCAAATTCAGCTCGCTCTCGCCCACCTGCAGGGGCAGCTTGATCAGCTTGTTTACCACCTGGTCGTTAGAGAGCATCACCACCAGGATGAAGCTGCCGGAGCCTGCCAGGATCAGATCAAACCGCTTTACCGTTGCACCGCCGGTGCGGGATGCCACGGAGATCGCCGGAAGATCCGTAGCCTGGGAGACCAATTTTGCCACCTTTTCCATCAGTTTATCCACACGCTGCATCTTTTCCTCGATGGCAGTGTTGATGGAAGATGTCTCGTCCATGCTCAGCCGATAATCGGCCATCAGTTCATCCACATACAGCCGGTAGCCTGCGGCGGAGGGAACTCGTCCGGCGGAGGTGTGGGGCTGTTCCAGATAGCCCATGGCAGTCAGATCTGCCATTTCGCTGCGGATGGTTGCGGAGGAATAATTCATGTCCTGCAATTCTGCAATGGCCTTTGAGCCAACAGGCTCTGCGGTATGAATGTACATATCCACAATGGCCCGGAGCACTTTTTTCTTTCTTTCGGTCAGTTCCATGGGTTCCTCCTTTCGTTTAGCACTCTTTTCCTTTGAGTGCTAAGCACACTATACACCAGAGTGCTAAAATTGTCAAGGGGTGGTTTTTGAAATATTTTTGAACTTTTTGAAATATGGACATTTTAGTATTCTCACAGCACCTTATTCCTATTCCGTGTCATCGCGAGGCCGAAGGCCGTGGCGATCTCCCGGCACAATGTAACAAATCGGCATGCACTGCCAGGAGATTGCCACGTCGGGCTGCGCCCTCCTCGCAATGACATGTAAAAGGCGATAAGATATACAAAAGCTCCCGGGGAAGTGAACTGCACCCCATTTGTTAGACAAGTATGATATAATACTTGTACTAAGAAATGGGGTGTTTTTCTATGCCTAAAGGAGTACCAAACAAACGATATACTGGAGAGTTTAAGCAGATGGTTGCAGAA